>NZ_JARICI010000002.1 GCF_029257255.1 Sporosarcina sp.
TGGATAGCCAATTCTCTTGACGAATGTATATGCTTCCTCAAGATTGTGGATAATATCACTATCTGGGACAGGCTGACCCATTTCATTCATCAAGGTACGGAACAAGTCGCGGTCTTCTGCTTTATGGATGGCGTCAAGTTTTGTACCCAGAATTTCAATCTCTAATTCATCAAGGATTCCTGATTCCTGTAGCTCGATTGCCATGTTCAATCCTGTTTGTCCGCCTAGTGTAGGAAGCAATGCATCTGGACGTTCTTTACGGATGATTCGGCTGACGAATTCCAAAGTGATAGGTTCAATATAGACTTTATCTGCAACTTCCGTATCCGTCATAATCGTCGCCGGATTGGAGTTGATAAGGATTACACGGTACCCCTCTTCTTTCAGGGACAGGCACGCTTGTGTACCTGCATAGTCAAATTCAGCAGCCTGGCCGATGACGATTGGGCCTGAGCCGATGACGAGAATGGATTTAATATCTGTACGTTTAGGCATTGGTATTCTCCTTTCGGTTGCTTGCAGTCATTAATTGAATGAAATCGTCGAATAAGTAACTTGCATCATGCGGTCCTGGTGATGCTTCAGGGTGGAACTGTACAGCAATTGCTTCATATTTCTTACTTCTGACACCTTCTACACAGCCGTCATTCAGCGCTTTATGTGTAACTTCAAGACCCGCTGCAGCCAGTGAATCTTCCAACACTTCATAACCATGACTTTGTGAAGTCAGGTCTGTACGGTTTCTTTTCAGATCTTTTACCGGATAATTTCCTCCGATGTGGCTGTTCTTCATTTTTGCTGTCTTTGCTCCGCAAGCTAATGCGAACAGCTGGTGGCCTAGGCCGATCCCGAAGATTGGTTTCTTGCCGAGCAATTCTTTAATCGTTTCTACCGCACCTTCCACATCTTCCGGATTCCCCGGTCCGTTGGATAATAAAATACCGTCCGGGAACAAAGCCAATATTTCTTTTGAAGATGTATCATGAGGAACTACGATGACGTCACATTCTTTCTTATTCAGTTCACGCAGGATTCCGTGCTTGATTCCGTAATCGATGACGACAACGCGCTTGCCGTGACCGGGGCTTGGATATGGACGCTTTGTTGATACTTTCGCGACTAAGTCCTTCGGCAAATCATAGCCTTGAACTTCTGCAAGAACTGCCGCTGTGTCAATGTCATCGCCGGCAGCCGTAAGCTTGCCTTTTAATGCGCCTTTATTACGCAATAAACGAGTCAGCTTACGTGTGTCGATTTCCTGAATTCCAGGAATTCCTTTCAATGAAAGCAAATCTCCTAAAGACATGCCGCTTCGGAAGTTCGAAGGCTCTTCAGTTAATTCTCTAACAACCAAACCGTTAATGGCCAAATCGATAGACTCATAATCATCTCGGTTAATTCCGTAGTTTCCTATCAATGGATAAGTCATAACGACAATCTGTCCGCAGCCTGAAGGATTAGAAATTGTTTCCTGATAACCAGTCATTCCTGTAGCAAATACAGCTTCTCCAATCGAAGCGCTGTCCGCTCCAAATGCTTTCCCTTCAAATATCGAACCGTCTTCTAATACTAAATATCGTTTTTTCATCATTGACCATCCTTCCAAACGATGTTTCCACCGAAAATTGTCATTACCGGCCATCCAGCGCATTCCCAGCCGTCAAATGGCGTATTCTTTCCTTGCGAAACAAATGTCGTGCGGTCGATCTTCTGCTCTTTTTCCAAGTCAATCAGAACTAGATCAGCTGCTGCACCTACTTCAATTTTACCGTAAGGCAAGTCGAAAACTTCAGCCGGCTTGACTGTCATCCAATCCACCAGTTGCTTCAGTGTCCAGTGCCCTGGTTTAACGAAGTGCGTATATAATAGAGGGAATGCTGTTTCGAATCCCGTGATACCGAATGGGGCTTTTGCAATCCCCGCAGCTTTTTCTTCTGCCGTATGTGGTGCGTGATCTGTTGCGATGCAGTCCAGCGTACCGTCAAGCAACCCTTCACGCAAAGCCTTGCGGTCTTCTTCCGAGCGAAGCGGCGGATTCATTTTCCAGTCAGCATCGTCTCCCGGCACATCATGTTCTGTCAGCAGTAAGTGATGCGGACTTACTTCGCCCGTTACACGAATTCCTGCTTTTTTTGCGTCGCGGATTGTACGAACTGATTCTTTTGTGCTTACGTGGCATACATGGTAGTGAGCGCCTGCCGCTTCTGCCAATAAAACGTCTCTCGCAATATGTACTGACTCTGCAATTGCAGGAATCCCCGGCAGTCCAAGCTCTTTATTGCGTGCGCCTTCGTGCATCGCACCGCCGTAAATTAATGTATTGTCTTCACAATGGGCCACAATTGCCATATCAATAGCCGCTGCATCCTGCATCGCTTCATACATCATGCCCGCTTCCTGAATTCCAACTCCGTCATCTGTAAAAGCAAATGCACCGTGTTCTTTTAATTCCTTCAAGTTCGTCCGCTCTTTCCCTGCTTCTCTGATCGTGATCGATGCATATGGAAGTACGCGGATTTTCGCGTTTTCTTCTATTAACTTATTAATCTTCTCGATATTTTCAATCGTGTCAGGAACAGGACGCGTATTCGGCATAGAGCAGATAGTGGTATAACCGCCCTTGGCTGCTGCCGCCGTTCCAGTTGCGATCGTTTCTTTATGCTCTCCACCCGGTTCTCTCAAGTGAACGTGTACGTCAATTAGTCCAGGTGACAATAAGAGTCCTTTGCCTTCTATGATTTCACATTCTTCAGCTGCTAACTGGTTACCGATTTCTGCAATTTTTCCTTCTGCGATTTTAACATCTGTCTGGATTAGTTCGCCCTCTTCGTTTACCATCTGTACATTTTGAATTAAAGTTTTCATATCACTTCCGCCCCTTCAAAATTAGTTCTAGAACAGCTGCTCGAATATATACACCATTTTCGACTTGTTTAAAAATTCTCGATTGCGGACTTTCAATTAAACAGTCCGCTATTTCAACATCTCTGTTCACAGGTGCTGGATGCATGATAATTGCCTTTTCCTTCATTCGTGCAGCTCGCTCTTCTGTCAGTCCGTACTGCTCATGGTAAGCAGCCTTCGTGTAGGCCATCTCCGTATTATGACGTTCATGCTGCACACGTAGAAGCATGACCACATCGCTTGTTTCAATGACTTCATCCCAGTTGTCGACACTGTCGAATTCTCCTGCCCATTCCGGTGGGCATAAGAACGTCACTTCTGCTCCCAATTTACGCAGTGCTTCTGCATTTGAGCGCGCAACCCGGCTGTGAGCGATATCCCCTGCAATCAGTACTTTAAGACCTTCAAATCCACCAAACTCTTCCTGAATAGTGAACAGATCAAGTAATGACTGTGTCGGATGTTGGCCTGAACCATCTCCTGCATTGATGATGGCAACATTCGTACGCTCAACGAGTTCTTCATAAAAACCGTCCGACGGGTGCCGGATGACGAGCGCATCTAATCCGATAGCTTCCAATGTTCTAATCGTATCATACAGTGTCTCCCCTTTAAGAGTGCTGGAGAAACTGGTTTCGAACGGGATAATCTGCGCTCCGACTTTTCGCTCAGCCATTTCAAAGCTTGTTTTCGTCCGTGTGCTGGGCTCAAAGAATAAGTTACACACCGTATAGGTTCCTGGCAGTTCCCGGAAGCCTAGCCGTTTGAAAATAGCTGCCCGCTCTAATATGAGCATGATTTCTTCCACTGTCAGTTCTTTCATTGAAACTAAATGTTCCATCGGATGTTCCTCCTCATGAAGTGCAGGCATGTTCTGCAAGTTATTCTATTGTTCCGTTATTCTTCATCCATTAATGTATCGTCTTTTCTTCCAGGCAGAATCAAGTTCAGAAGTACACCGACAATCGCTGCCAGTGCCATACCGCCAACTTCAAACGTCGGGCTGAATTTGAGGCTGGCTCCACCGATTCCAATGACCAGTATGATGGACGCGATGACGAGGTTACGCTGGTTGTCAAAATCTATCTTATGGTCGATCAACATGCGCATTCCGGATGAAGCAATAATTCCGAACAATAGGATTGAAATCCCACCGAGCACAGCCTGTGGAATCGTAGCAATGATCCCCATCACTTTCCCCATGAAAGAGAAGAAGATGGCAAACACGGCTGCACCGAGAATCACATAGACACTGTATACGCGGGTAATCGCTAGCACACCGATATTCTCACCGTACGTAGTTTTTGGGGGTCCGCCGACCATCCCGCTTATCAGTGTCCCTAAACCGTCACCGAGCAATGATCTATGAAGCCCCGGACTGTCAATATAGTTACGTTCAACTACTTTCCCAAGCACCAGCTGGTGGCCGATATGTTCTGAAATCGTAACAATGGCAATTGGCACCATGATGATCAATAAGGTGGGGGTGACAACGAAAGAATAATCTACACCGGGGATCAGCATCTCAGGAACAGCGAACCATTTGGCCTCGGCCACTGCCTTGAAATCCAAAATTCCGATGGCTGCTGAATAGATATAACCGACTGTAATTCCTATAAGCACCGGCATGAGACTAATAATTCCTTTAAAGAACATCAGGCAAAATACTGCTGCTGCCAGAGTGACCAGCGCTGCTGAAAAATGCAGTCCGCTGTAGACATCCACTCCATTTAATTCGACTGTGCTCGCATTATGGATGGCTGTCGGCGCAATGGCAAGTCCAATGACCATGATGACCGGTCCGACGACGATCGGTGGAAGGATGCGCATAATCCAGCGGTAGCCTGTTTTCCAAATCAGCAGCGATATAATTGCGTATACCAGCGCAACGAACATACTCCCGATCATTGCACTTCCTATTCCACCAGTCTTTGTTGCAATCTGAATTGGTATGATGAAAGCGAAGGAAGAACCTAAGTAAGCAGGTACTTGAAACTTCGTTACTGCAATAAATACGATGGTTGCGATTCCGCTTGTCAACAAAGCGATTGCCGGGCTTAATCCGACCAGCTGCGGCACTAAGATTGTAGCTCCGATCATTGCAAACATGTGCTGTAGACTCAGTATGAGCCATCGCGCCGGCTGTGGTTTTTCATTGACATCTAATACTTTTTCACTCATCTTCGTTTTCCCCCGGCTATTTATAATGTGCGTTTGTGGATCGTGACGCCATCCGTTCCGTCAGTTTCTGTCATGCTGACCACTACTTGTTCCTCGCTTGATGTAGGGATGTTCTTGCCTACAAAGTCGGGACGAATCGGTAATTCCCGGTGCCCCCTGTCTACCAGAACCGCGAGCTGTATGGAGGCAGGTCTACCTAAATCCATCACTGCATCTAGAGCAGCTCTGACTGTGCGCCCTGTGTACAGAACATCATCCACTAATATTACTTTTTGGTCCGCAACATCATGTTCAATGTCGACTTGATGAACCAGTGCTTCTGCCTGTTCATGCTTTAGCTGAAGATCATCACGGTAAAGCGTGATATCCAACTCTCCCTTCTTAATAGGCTTGCCTTCAATCTGTTCAATTCTATCTGCTAAACGTTTCGATAAAATGGCGCCTCTTGTTTTAATGCCGACCAATATACAATCATCAATGCCTCTGTTTTTTTCAATGATTTCATGTGCAATTCGTGTGATGGCACGTGTAATAGCCTGTTCATCCAGTATTTCTGCTTTTTCCGCCATATCAACGGTTCCCCTTTCTGTAAACACATATTCCTTTAAAAGCCCATAAAAAAATCCCCCAGTCAGAAGTGACTGAGGGCAGACGTGCAGAAAAAAGCATACATCGATATCCTGCCGCAGCAAGACATCATGTAATTCCGTGCAACCTTCCCAGCCTCACAGGACTGACTTTAAAGGTATCGCTATTCAATTTCTTCATCAAGCATACAGTCAGTAATTGCACTTGTCAATAATTTTATGCACGTAAATCATTAAGTAATTGTTGGTAATTTTCAGGCAAAGGGGCCGTGAATTCCATGTACTCTTCTGTCACAGGATGCACGAAACCAACTATTCCGGCATGAAGAACTTGTCCACCGAATTCAATCGTCTTTCTTTGTCCGTATTTGGGATCTCCGACTAGCGGGTAGCCGATATATTTCATATGCACACGAATCTGGTGTGTACGTCCCGTTTCCAAGCGGCATTCCACCAGTGTGTACTCGCCGAAACGTTCCAGCACTTTAAAATGGGTAATTGCATTTTTTCCATTATCGACGACAGCCATTTTTTGACGGTCACGGGGGTCTCTCCCGATCGGTGCATCAATTGTTCCGTTGTCATGAGGAATATGTCCGTGCACAAGCGCGGTATACACACGGTTAACTGATTTCTCTACAAGCTGATTGACCAATGAAACATGTGCTTTATCATTTTTTGCCACCATTAGAAGACCAGATGTATCTTTATCGATTCGGTGAACGATACCTGGTCTCATAACGCCATTGATGCCGGACAGATCCGTAACTTGATACATCAATCCGTTGACCAGTGTGCCGGACAGATGGCCCGGTGAAGGATGCACAACCATTCCTACTGGTTTATTCACTACCAGGACATCCTGATCTTCATAAACAATTTCAAGTTGAAGATTTTCTGCTTCAATATCGTACGCTTCCGGGTCCGGCTGCTCTACGGCAATCGAATCTTCAGCTTTTACTTTGTAGTTTGATTTCACAAAACTGCCATTCACTTGAATACGTTCTTCTTTTAGCCACTGCTGTATTTGTGTGCGTGACCAATCCGGTTGCAAAGTAGCAATTGCTTTATCTATTCGACTGCCTGAAAGTTCTTCTGTAATTTCATATTCAAATCGTTCCATTAGGAAACACCTTTTTTCTTTTTCTTTTTTTCATCAAGCAGTACATGCACTAAGATCAGTACGACTGCAATGGTCAATGCCGCGTCTGCCACGTTGAATATTGGAAAATCATAATTAATGACGGGAATCAGTACAGAAACGAAATCCACGACTTCTCCTCTGAACAAACGGTCAATAAAGTTTCCGACTGCCCCTCCCAGTAATAACATCAGACTGATGCCAAGCAGGCGGTCTTTTTTTCCTTCCGTATGGAAAAAGTATATGATAGCTGCAACCACTGCGATGGTTACGATATAAAACAGCCACATTTTCCCTTCGAGCATACCCCATGCAGCGCCGCGGTTGCGATGCGATAGGAAGCCTAGATAAGGATCTAGCAAGGGGATGTATTCCCGAAGTTCCATATTTTTTACTACGAGCCATTTTGTCAGTTGATCCAGTGCTATGACCAAAACAGCTATTGCATAATAAACGATCACTGCGTCTACCTCCGTCCAGCAAATGTCTAATTTATTTTACCACAAAGTCAGCTAATTTTACCTTTTTTACCGTGCCCTTCACTTTAAAAAAGCAAAGCCATCATCATCCACGAGTGAATGATGATGGCTTTTGCATCAAGATTACTTATGCATAGTTCTCTTTTACAACGTCTGCACATCGTGTACATAGTGCAGGATGCTCTGAATCTTCTCCGACCGTTGTGGAGATTGTCCAGCAACGTTCGCATTTCTCGCCGTCCGCTTTTTCGACCAGTACAGTCGCGCGGTCCAATTTTAATGCATTTGGAAGATCTGCATCTTTACTTTCTTCAAAAGCAGAAACGATAAAGAATTGAGCGAAGTCGATATCTTCAGCCTGCAGCAAGCCTTGAAGATCTTCTGGCAATACGACCGTTACTTTTGCTTCGAGTGATTTCCCGATGACTTTTGCATTTCGCGCTTCTTCTAAAGCCTTCAATACATCATCACGGATAGCCATTAAGCCGTCAAAACGTTCGCGCAGTTTGTCTGCTGCTTCGCCTTTTTGATCCGCTTTCGGCATATCGGTCAACTGTACACTGTCAGCTTCTTTAACTGTCAGGTAGTTCCACATTTCATCTGCAGTGTGTGGCAGGATCGGTGTGATGAGTTTGACTAAAGTAATCAACGTATCATACATAACCGACTGCATAGCACGGCGGTGCGGATGATTTGCGCCTTCGATATACACAACATCTTTCGCGATATCCAAGTAGAAGGAACTCAGCACACCTGTACAGAAATTATTCACCGCATGATAGACACTTGCGAATTCATAATTGCTGTATGCTGTTGTGACTTCTTCAATCAAATCTTGAAGTTTCACATAAACATACTGATCAACGGGACGCATGTCTTCAAATGAAACACGGTTTGCTGTCGGATTGAAGTCTGATACATTACCATGCAGGAATCGGATCGTATTACGGATCTTGCGGTACACTTCCGATACTTGCTTAAAGTTTGAATCAGATACACGCACGTCAGCTGTGTAGTCAACTGAAGCAACCCACAGACGAACAATATCAGCACCTAATTGATTAATTACTTTTGACGGCACAATAACATTGCCGAGTGATTTACTCATTTTACGGCCGTCTTTATCAAGCGTAAAGCCGTGGCTCAAAACTCCCTTATAAGGTGCAATTCCATTGATCGCAACACTTGTCGTCAATGAAGAGTTGAACCAGCCGCGGTATTGGTCAGAACCTTCCAAGTACAGATCAGCAGGGTACACAAGATCATCGCGCTCATCAAGCACCCCTTGGTGAGTCGTTCCGGAATCGAACCAAACATCCATAATATCTGTTTCTTTCGTGAACTCGCCGTTCGGGCTGCCTTCATGTGTAAAGCCTTCAGGAAGTAGTTCTTTTGCTGAACGCTCAAACCAAATATTTGAACCGTTCTCGCGGAATAATTCAGCTACATGGCTGATCGTTTCATCTGTCAGAATGGCATCTCCATTTTCCGCGTAAAATACCGGAATTGGAACCCCCCATACACGCTGGCGGGAAATACACCAGTCGCCGCGGTCGCGAACCATATTGAACAGACGTGTTTCACCCCAAGAAGGCGTGAACTCAGTTTTACGGATTGCTTCCAGTAAGTCACTTCTGAATAATTCAATTGATGCAAACCACTGAGCTGTCGCACGGTAAATAACCGGCTTTTTCGTACGCCAGTCATGCGGATACGAGTGTGTGATAAATGAAAGCTTCTGAAGTGCGCCGACTTCTTTCAGTTTTTCTGTGACTGCTTTATTGGCATCTTCATAGAACATGCCTTCAAAGAATGGTGCTTCTTCCGTCATGACACCACGGTCATTTATTGGAGACAAGGCATCAATACCGTATGATTTACTGACGTAGAAGTCATCTTCACCGTGACCCGGTGCTGTATGAACGCAGCCAGTACCAGCGTCTGCTGTCACGTGCTCGCCTAGCATAACAAGTGAATCGCGGTCGTAGAATGGATGCTTCGCAACGACACGATCCAAGTCAGCTCCAGGTAGCTCCCGCTCAATTGTATAATTTTCCCACTCTAACTCTTTCGCTAAAAAGTCCACCAAATCTTTCGCGACAACAAACTTTTCACCATTAACACTTACGATTGCATACGTAAATGCCGGGTGAACAGAAATTCCAAGATTCGCTGGGATTGTCCAAGGGGTAGTCGTCCAGATAAGGAATTTAACGTCTTCAGCCAATACGCCTTTGCCGTCACGCACAGGGAAGCTAACGTAAATCGAAGGAGACTTCTTGTCTTGGTACTCGATTTCCGCTTCAGCCAACGCAGATTCACTGGAAGGAGACCAATAAACCGGCTTCAGTCCTTTATAAATATAGCCTTTTTTCGCCATTTCACCGAATACTTGAATCTGGCGTGATTCGAATGCAGGCTTCAATGTAATATATGGATTTTCCCAGTCACCACGAACTCCAAGACGTCTGAATTGTGTACGCTGGTTACTAATTTGCTCAAGCGCATATTCTTCACACATTTTACGGAATTCTGCGATGCTCATCTTCTTGCGGTCTACACCTTTATTGACAAGCGCCTGCTCAATCGGTAAACCGTGCGTATCCCAACCTGGCACATATGGTGCATGGAAACCTGACATAGATTTGTAGCGAACAATAAAATCTTTCAGCACTTTATTGAGTGCGTGACCCATGTGCAAATCGCCGTTTGCATACGGAGGTCCGTCATGCAGAATGAAAAAAGGTCTGCCTGCTGTACGTTCTTGCACTTTTTTATAAATATTCTCTTCATTCCATTTTTCCTGCATCTTCGGCTCATTGTTTGGTAAATTTCCGCGCATCGGAAATTCTGTTTTTGGCATGAGCAATGTATCTTTGTATTCCATTGATAATTCCTCCTCTTTATGTTTACGTCTAAAGTACTATAAAAGAAAATAAAAAAATCCCCATCCCCAAAAGGGACGAGGTTATTATCGCGGTACCACCCTACTTGCAATTGAAAACAATTGCCGCTTAGACACTGATAACGGCAGTGTAACCGGGCTCATGTACATATCCATGAACCAGCTAAAGAGTGATTTTCGTTTCTGTATCTCCACCAGGCTTCCACCGCCCCCGGCTCGCTATCGGTAATATCAGAAAGTACTCTCTCTTTCAACGCTTCAACGATTCGTAATTATTGTCATTATAAAAATGCCACAAAGAATTGTCAAGTTCTTATGATTCTTCGTCTGCTGCACTTTCTACACTTGTCGTATCCAGTTCATATTTCAGCAGCTGATCCCAGTCATCCATCTTGATCAAATCAAGCTGAGCTTCCACCATCATCTTAAAACGACTTCTGAATACTTTAGATTGTTTCTTCAAGTCTTCTACTTCCAGCGCAATCTTTCTCGCACGCGCTAACGCATCGTTGACAATCCGGTCTGCATTCTTCTCGGATTCCTTAACAATTAATTTAGATTCCTGCATCGCATTTCTACGCACATCTTCTGCCGCTTCTTGCGCAATCAAAATAGACTTCTGCAAAGTACCCTCAATTGTATTGAAATGAGCTATTTTTGCTTCATTGATAGAGATAACTTGCTGCAGCTCTTCATTTTTCTTTAAAACGTTTTCATAATCTTTCATAACCTGCTCTAGAAACTCATTCACTTCGTCTTCATCATAGCCACGAAACTTCGTGCTAAATGCTTTGTTATGTATATCCGTAGGGGTTAAAGCCATGAAATGCTTTCTCCTTTCCGTCTGATCCATATCATTTCTTAATAGTTCTGTACTACTTGATTAAACACTACTTTGCTTATTTTATCAAGGATTTCTCTATCAGACTAACGCACCAATCACCACACGGATCTTATCTTTTCTCGTCCTGCCTTCAATACTGAGGATTTTATAGCGGCCAAAACCTCTGACAGACAGAACATCATGTTCTTCCACTTCAAAAGCCTGCTGATCGATCATTGCCCAGTTCACTTTCACTTTTTCTCCCTTTATCAGAGAAGAAGCTTTGGCACGTGAGCAATTTGCCAATGAAGCGACAACGGTATCCAAACGCAGCGAACTAATAATATGCATTTCTTCTGTCCACTCTTCTTTCGCATCAATCACTTCAGCAGCGTCCAGAATTGGTTTAACAGATACTTTCACTTTGCCGACCTGCGTAAAATTGACATGAATATATTCGGACACTTCTTCCGCCACTGCAAATTGCACTTTTTCGTCAGCAATCTGAATATCCCCGAATCGCGAGCGGTCAATTCCCACTGACATTAATGAGCCAAGAAGCTGAGAATGTTTCATATCCACAAACTTCTGAGGATAATGCACTTCATACAGACTAATCTGATACTCCTCTGCTTCCGGTGAATAATAATCCGGATATATCAGCACCCGTTTCCGTTCTGAATCCGGGAACCCTCCTTCCGCCTCAAGCATCAGATCCGAATTACGCACAATCGATTCTGTGATAAACCGCTGGCGCGGATCCAAAAACTCCGTCAGTTTGGGAGCATACGTATCCTCTACTTCTTTGACCCAGCTATTCACCTTTTCAATAAAAGGCTGTTCTTCCTTCCTGAAATGTTGGAAAATCGATTCCATTACCATCCTTCTCCTTCTCTTTGTACAAAAAAATCCCCACCCTGTGAGGATTTACGTTTATTTTACGTTTAGATTAACGCTTGGAATAACATCAAGTAGATCTGTCCGACTCCTCTGCCGATCAGATTCAGTGCAAATAATGCCACAATAGGAGATATATCAATCATACCAAGAGGTGGAATAAACTTACGGAAGAACCCAAGATAAGGTTCAGCAATGCGTCCAATCAGCTGACCAATTTTCGTCTCCCGGGTCGATGGAATCCAGGACATTAATATATATGCGATTAAAATAAAGGAATATACTAAAAGCACTCTGGACACTACAAAATACACAATGTTTAATAAATCGATCATAATAACATGTACACCTCATTCAAAATTGTTCAACTCATACTCACGCAGAAGCTTTGGCTCGTCCAAAAGAAACAATCCGATACTTTATTCAGACAGATATTCTGTAATCGAGCCTGCCACTTCCACGTTGTCAGGTGCACAGAGAAAGATATCCGTACCAACACGCTGAATATCTCCGCCAAGCGCATAGACCGTGCCGCTTAAAAAATCAATGATACGAAAACCTTGATCCCGATCAATCCGCTGCAAGTTTACTACAACTGAGCGTTTGTTTTTCAAATGCTCTGCAATATCCTGGGCTTCCGCATAAGCACGGGGTTCCACTAAAATTACTTTGGATGACTTTTGAATACTTTGCAGGCTGATGACCGGCGTGGAGGGATTAGGTTCAGATACTTGCTTCTTTGTGTTAGTATTTTTAGGTTCTTTACGGGCAGGTGGCTGATTAGCAATTGGTTGTCTGCTCGTAGATTCAGTGACTGTTTCCTCTTCTTCCAACCAAAACAATTTCTCAAATCGTTTTTTGAGGCTCATTCGTCTTCCTCGCTTTCTGATCCGACTAAGGCGGTACCAACCCTAATATGAGTTGCACCTTCTTCAATTGCAATCATAAAGTCATTGGACATTCCCATCGATAATTGTGTGCATGGAGCATACGGCAATTGTTTAGCTGTGATTTTGTCACGTACTTCCCGTAACGAACGGAAGACGCTGCGGATTTCAGATTCGTCTTCTGTATTAGGCGCCATCGTCATTAACCCTATAACATGAACGTTTTCATACTCTGCTAATTGTTCGAAGAATGTATCCGCTTCTTCCGGTGTAATACCAGACTTTGATTCTTCACCAGAGACATTGATCTGCACAAAACATTTCAGTGGCTCAGAAGCTCTTTTGTTTACTTCTTTCACAAGACTCATCCGATCCAAAGAATGAAGACAGTCAATTTTGTGAATCAGTTCTTTCACTTTGCGTGTCTGCAAGTTACCGATGAAATGCCAATTCACTTTCTCCTGAATGTTTTCCTGTTTATCCAGAAGCCCTTCCAACCGATTTTCACCCAGATCCTTTACACCAAGATCGACCAAGGTCTGTGCTCTTTTGGAAGATACCGATTTAGTAACCGCAATTAACGTGATATCTTCCGGGTTTCGACCGATTTTTTTACATGTTTCGTTAATTTGCTGCTGTATAATTGCTAACCGTTGTTTCGTTTCCACAATATCACTACTTTTCTTCTTCTTTGCTTCATTGTATCAAGCAAGGCGCTAGATATCAACGATTAGTCATTGATTCAAGTGTTTATTCTGGACAAGTACAATATCTTTCCCTATGGTCTTGACGTCGGCATAGCCGACCTTTTGCACACCTTTTGATTTTGCATCTGAGAAAAAGGAACGCTGAATTTCACCAATGTGCAGTTTATCTATTTTGCCGCCGGTAACATCAATTGTAGCATCTTGAACAAAACCTAGGAATGAGCCTTTTTTAATTTCTATCACTTCTTTTTTCTGCAAGCTGGAAAAACGCATAATTTCCCCTCCTTATTTCATACTATGCTTAGTGTGTTTTATCGAGAACGAAAAAAGCTGTCACAATCCAATGGAGGCATTGTGACAGCTTTTACTTAACTATTCTTCTGCTCAATGCCTAAACGGATTTTTTCCATCGCATTCTTCTCAATTCGGGAAATCTGCGCTTGAGATATTCCAAGTTCTTTCGCGATTTCAGTCTGTGTTTGACCAAGATAGAAGCGTTTTGAAACGATGAGCTGCTGGCGTTCATCCAGATCATCTACACTGTCTTTAATCGAGACATAGGTCATCCAGCGTTCTTCCGAGACTCGCTGATCCTGTAGCTGATCCATCATATAAATTGGATCGCCGCCGTCACTGTTCATTGGTTCATGCAATGACATGGGATCTTGGATTGCATCTAAAGCGAATAAAATATCTTCTTCCGGAATACCCGTAATTTTTTCTAAATCTGAGATGCGCGGCTCATGCTGATGTTCATTGATATACTCTTCTTTTGCCTTTATGGCTTTATATGCGATGTCACGCAGTGATCGAGATACACGGACAGCATGATGGTCACGGAGATGCCGTTTAATTTCCCCAATAATCATGGGTACCGCATACGTTGAGAAACGAACATTGTGTTTTAAATCGAAATTATCAATGGCTTTCAGCAGCCCAATACAACCTACTTGGAATAAATCATCAGCCTGTTCCCCGCGGTAATTAAAACGCTGAACCAGACTTAGTACGAGACGTAAATTCGCAAACACCAATTCATCTCTTGCGAATTCGTCACCGCTTTGCAAACGAATGAAAGTCTCTTTCATTACATCGCTTGTCAATAATGGCAGCTCGGACGTATTGATCCCACAAATTTCTACTCTTGTACGTACCATTGGCTTTTCCTCCGCATTCTATAGGTGAGTGTACAGAGTAGTTTGTCCTCAACTCTTTAGAATATGCGGTTTTGAAAATCACCAATTTCTGCCGATGTAGCCAATCAGGAAATGGGTTGATTTAGCCTGTCACGAAGTTCAGAGATGATTTTCTTTTCAAGTCTTGAGATATACGACTGTGAGATACCAAGCAGATCTGCCACTTCTTTCTGCGTCATTTCCATGGTGCCCATCAGTCCGAAGCGCTGTTCCATAATATATCGTTCTCTTTCATCTAGACCAGAAATTGCATCGATCATATACTGACGTTCCAGTTTCTTTTCCACGTCATCTGTAATGATGTCTTCATCTGTCCCTAAAATATCAGACAGCAATAGTTCATTACCGTCTGCATCTGAATTAAGTGGTTCATCGAATGAAATTTCTGACCGCATCCTATTAGTTTTACGCAAATGCATCAAAATTTCATTTTCAATACAGCGAGAAGCATATGTCGCAAGCTTAATATTTTTATCCGCTTTAAACGTTTCTATCGCTTTTATAAGGCCGATTGTTCCAATGCTGATCAGGTCTTCAATATTTGTATTCGTATTATCAAAACGTCTTGCAATATAAACGACAAGGCGGAGATTCTTTTCGATCAGTGTATCACGCGCTGCCGGGTCTCCATTCATCAAAGCTTGAATAGTGATGGCTTCCTTTTCTTTATCAAGTGGTTTTGGGAGAGATTCATGCCCTCCGATATAAAATGTTCCGTTCTTTTTCCTAAAGAAACCCGCCAGATAGGAAATCCACTTCTTCACATCCGTTAACATGTTTCTAATCTCCTTTCTTCTTTCATTATTTCCAGCGCACTGACTTGTAGTATAGCGGATGCACCTTGCGGGTAATTCCGCTGTTCCTTCGTCAGCACTGCATAGCCTGCAGGCATTGGCCGTCCGTCTACCAGCCAGCTGTTGAACTTGATGCCAACTGTCCACGAGGCACCCTGCACAGTTTGCAGACGGATGAGTCGAAGATCTTTTTGGTAAACTGCAGGAAATCTTGATAAGTCAGGCGAGGTGTCAGGCCTCCATTTTTGCAAGGCAGCTGAAAAGTCTGCAGGAAGCTGTTCTTTTATTGCTTCGAAAGCAATAAAATGAACAGAAGTGCCTGAGATGGGTTCCACACAATGATTGCCGGTATCCACAAATACTCTCAGAGGAATTGCTTTTTGCCATAACGTTAAGACAGAATCAGCTGTAAGGCTTTGCAATCTATTGTTCTTACGAGTATCCAGCCACTTTATTTTGAAAATATAAAGGGCGATGTACGCGATGCCGATGGCAAATAATACAAATAAATTATTTTGCGCAGCATCAATTTTCGAATAAATCAGTGTTAGCAGTCCACCCGCAAAAAAAGCAGCGATCAGAACTGCAAGGGCAGCATTTTTCCAGCTGCTGAGCGTTTGTCCAAAGGCAATATAGGTCATTCCTAAAAAAGTGAAGATGATCGCTAGCACAGAGTAGGGAAACAACGTAATAAAGAAGGCTCCGATAAACGAGGCGCTCCACAGCCTCCTTCTGCTCGTCTGATGATTTCCAACTTTATTAGTGAATGACAGGATTGCGTAATTAAAGAGCATATTGATTCCTATCATAAGTTCCGCATACATATGCCGGCCTCCTTAAAAATAGATTATCATGGCAGTCCTAAAAAAAATGTCAGGCTGCGGACAATTTTCCGCAAAGCCTTCGACAAAATTTTAATGAGGCAGTGTAAGTTGGTGTGGTCCCCGTTACTCGATTTTTCTGGGAGTGTTGAATGGAGTATGCTTTGCAGGTTAAACCCGCTGCGGCGCTGAGGGATTGCCTTACGCTAGTTTGGGAAAGGTATGTCATGCCACTTTTTTCAGAGTTTGGAATGAGTTCGTGTGGTCCCCGTTACTCGATCTTTCTGAGGGTTTTAAATGGAGTATGCTTTGCAGGTTAAATTCCGCTGCGGCGCTGGGGGATTGCGCCTTCGCTGATTTGGGTATGTATGTAATGCTGCAGTTTTTAAATGGGAAGAATAAGATGGCGTGATCCCCGTTACTCGATTTTTCTGGAAGTTTTTAATGGGGTATGCTTTGCAGCTTAAATTCCGCTTCGGCGCTGGTTTGAGTAGGTATGTCATGCTGCAGTTTTTAAGAGTGAAGAATAAGTTGGCTTGGTTTCGCTTTTTAACTTTGTAACCGCATTGATCGCAAGAATCTAAGCCCCTGGTAAATGATAAGTATTGCATGAACGCCATATCTATCATGAAAGTCTCCAATAGTATGCTCATACTGCCAATCACATAAAAAGTATTGAAACACAAGCCAGTGTACCGGAGTGGAAGGCGGCGACTCCGGGAGGATCAGCCCGACAGGTGATGACAACTTAGGGGAGCGAAGTGAAAATGCTTTGTAGAAAGCACCCTGTATTGCCTTAATTTCTGTAAAGTACACAGAAATGCGGCAAAGCGAACCCTTCGCTGTTCGCTTGGCTCACCGCGGGCCCTCCGGAAAGCGTCCGCCTGGAACGAAAATCAACGTGCTTTTAACCATACCCGAGCGTACTTGACTTAAGGAGTTGATTCGATGCAAATGACGATTGAACGCATCGCAAATTTGCACGAACGTGAAATTGAAGAATTCATGAACCACATTAAACATACATTTCAGCCGACTGTACCGCAGCAGGCGGAAACCATTCGCAAGGCCGCTTCTTTAGTCCGTATGAACGCAATCGGCGCCTACCGCTATACCCAGACCGAGCAATCGCTGATGGCGAATATCTCGGGAACGGAATCCGAGTTCGCACGTCTTTCTTTTCAAACGATGGAGCCTTACTGTACCTGTTTAAACAACAGCTGGTGCGCGCATCAGATCGCGGTCGTTTTTCATTTGTATTCGCAGTTTCATTCGCTGTCGGACTGGCTGCATAACTGGCGACAGTCCGGCACGGTGCAGACACAGCTCTCGATACAGCAGCGGACGCCGGAAGCCTGGATTTCGGCTTTGACAGAACTGGTGAAGCCTCTTGACGAACTGGATCATAAAGACGGACCGACGGGCTTTTTGCATTATACATCGAAAATCGAACAACAGAAGACGCGGCTTTCTCCTTTTGAATGGGAATGGAAGCCGCTCTTTACGCTTTACTACGAATTGACGTTGCTGCAGGCGTCTTGGCCGTTTCTGAACAGTGAGCTATCCTCGAATGATTCCTATCATTACGGCAAATGGCAGCTGACGATCTGGCTCAATGAACAGCTGTCCGAATTGAAGGCCGGAATTATTCAGCTGAGTTCGAAATCCCGCCTGTTCGAAACGGATGCATTTCATTTAAAACTCAAGGATTTGATTCATTTATTTGCCGTTCAGGAAGACGGCTTGTTCTCAAAACGTTTTGAGGTTTTCCGACTCGTCTATACTGAGCTCTACACCGATGAAGCTGAATTGTCTGAGGCGATTGACCGCCTGGAGAATGAAACTGCGCCAGACGCTTCGCTTTTCCGAGCGTTTTTATATTTGACGTCGGGACGTTTTGACGAGCTGGACCGTGAATTAGAAGCGCTCGATCCGACTGCTGTACCGCAGTGGCTGGCGTTTGCGCTTTATGCGAAAGAGGACGAGGATTTCGATATTGTCCAGTCGATTATGCTGCAGCTGCTTCCCCACCTTGCTGACTATTATCAGCAATTGGCTTCACGCAATCGCTCGGCTTTTGCGGAAGATATCGATCAGTTACTGGCGTTATCGGATGTTTCCGAAGAACAGCGTGATCAGCTATTTCAGTCATACGGACCAGAAGCAAACCGTGCATACGGGCAATTTTTATTCGAACGCAGCCGTTATGAAGAATGGGCTGCACTGATGCATCTGACACGGAATTCCGTTGATATGATTGACAGTAATTCGCTGAAAACGGCACTTGCGGAAGATTCACGAGCGGTGTTCCCGCTGATGCATGCGGAAGCGTTGAAACTCGTGAAAGAGAAGAATCGCGACAGTTACCGCCGCGCAGTACGTCTATGGAAGCAAATGAAAACGGCCGCTAAACGTGACGGCCGCAATGAGTTTTGGAACCGATATATCAATACAGTCCGCCAGCAATTCCCCCGCCTGCGTGCACTGATGGAAGAAATGGAGAAAGGAAACTTGCTGCTATGACCCAATCGAACATCTTGCAACTTGCCTTGGAATTAACGCTGAAAGAAGGACAAGACGGTGCGTTTCTGGTCTGCGCCAATGTCGCAGGAGAAACACGAAAAGTGGACGCGGATATGCTCATTTCTTATTTGTTTTATTCGGATGAACCGACGCTGTACGGCATGCTCGTTCCGCAGCGTGACGGCTGGATTGACGTGACGGTTGACGAGTTGCTGCGCTTGTTCTCTTCCACAGGGCATCCATATGTTCAGTATGCAGGTGCTGCGAATGAAGATGAGGAAGTGTTGACGGCCATTCGGGAAGCGGCACAGCTTTGGAAGGATCCGAAGCTATTTTCGCATATTCAGGCTACGGACGGAGGTCTGTCGTTTGATATGCAGGAAACCGGTCTGTCCGATCAAGCGGGACGCTATGTTTCGCAGGCAGTTCGCGGACAGCTGGCGACGCTCGGCGTGTCGATGAAAGATTTCCCGGCCCTGCTCCCCCATTTCCAGCAATACGGCTGGCCGCATAGTGAATCCACTAAGCTGCCGTTCCGTGTGGCGCTGCGTTTGACGGAGCCGGATATTGATGAAACGGACTGGCTGTTAGAGACAGTTCTGATCAGTGAACGCGGTGCACAATGGGCGCCTGCCGTTCGTAAAGTGAATGCTTCGATTGAAGAAGCTTTGCCTGCTGCACGTAAGAAGTTTGCACAGGATATTCAGGAGCGCCAAGCGGAGATGGCCGGGATTTTCCGTTCCATCGAGTTGGTTGCTGAAGATCAATTTGTGCATGAATTGCTGAACGATGCGCAGGTGCGTGTGTTTATTCAAGAGGATTTGCCTTTATGTCAGGCGTTTGATTATCCGGTGATTTTGCCTGCTTGGCTGAAGTCTGTTACAGAGACGAAGTTAAAAATCCGGACATCTGCCGGTATGCAGTCATACCGTTCATCTGCGAGTCTCGATCAGGTGCTGTCATTTGACTGGAAATTTTCATTGGCGGGCGAGAATATCGACCGTGAACAATTTCAGCGTATGGTCGATGAGAACCGCGAGTATATCCGCGCAGGCGATGAGTGGTTTCATTTGGATCCGGCGTGGCTCAAGCGGATTCGCGAGCTGATGGAGCAAGTCGATGACGGCGAGTGGACGGTGAAGGATTTGCTGTTCCACGAGGTGCCGGAAGAGATTGCGCCGATTATGGAAGAGGAAGAAGAGGACGATCCGCTAGTGGCGTTCTCGATGCAGCAGTCGTTGCGTAAAGTGATGACCATGCTGCAGGAGAAGAAAGGGCTGCCGGAAGTGATAGTGCCCGCTAAACTGCAGGCAGAGCTCCGTCCGTACCAGCAGGAAGGCTTTGAGTGGCTTCATTTCATGCGTGATAATCACTTCGGCGCGGTACTGGCTGACGATATGGGACTCGGTAAAACGGTGCAGCTCATCGCGTACTTGCTGTATGTGCATGACTTGCCCGAAACCAATTCCCCTTCGCTGATCATCTGTCCGACGAGTGTCATGGGCAACTGGCAGAAGGAGCTGGAACGCTTTGCGCCTTCATTGCGAGTGCATGTGCATTATGGAACAAACCGCGCACGCGAAGAGCAGTTTGAAGCGATAATGGTCAATCAGGAAGCAGATATTATCCTGACGACATACGGTACCGCCACGCAGGACGGCGAGATGCTCTCTGCTTATACGTTTGCGAGTGTGGCGATTGACGAAGCACAGAATATCAAAAATCTGCAGACGAAACAGTCGCGGGCGATTCGGAAATTGCACGGCGTACACCATATCGCACTGACAGGGACACCAATCGAAAACCGGCTATCTGAACTTTGGGCGATTTTTGATTTCATTCATAAAGGCTATCTCGGCAGTTTCCGCAAGTTCAGTGAAGAGTTCATCGTGCCGATCGAGCGTGATGACTTGGAAACGGAGAAGAAGAAATTGCGCGCGCGCATTCAGCCATTCATGATGCGCCGGACGAAAGATGATCCGGCATTGCGCTTGAATCTGCCAGAGAAGCTCGAGCAAAATGAATATGTTCCGCTGACGCCGGAGCAGGCAGCGCTTTACGAGAGCTTTGTTGACGAGACGAAGTTTAAGCTGGAGACGCTGACTGGTTTCGAGCGTAAAGGCCTCATTCTGAAGATGCTGAGCCGTTTAAAACAGCTTTGTAATCACCCAGCATTGTTCTTGAAGGAAACACAGGTACCCGCTTCCGAACTGACGCAACGTTCGAATAAACTCGCGCGGATCGTCTCGATGGCCGCGGAGATTGCAGCGAACGGCGAGCAATGTCTGATTTTCACGCAGTATATCGGCATGGGCCAGATGCTGCGTCAGTGTCTGTCGGAACTTCATGGAATCGATGTACCGTTTTTAACGGGCAGTATGCCGAAGGGACAGCGCGATGCATTGGTCGAAGCGTTCCAGAACGGCGAGTTTCCGATTTTCATCCTGTCGCTGAAAGCCGGCGGTACCGGATTGAATCTGACGCAGGCGAATCACGTGCTGCACGCGGACCGCTGGTGGAACCCGGCTGTCGAGAACCAGGCGACAGACCGCGCATACCGGATCGGCCAGACGAAGTTCGTGCATGTGCATAAATTCGTGACGGTCGGGACGATTGAAGAGAAGATTGATCAGATGCTCGTTGAGAAAGCCGCGCTGTCGGCCGATTTGATTCATTCGAGTCAGTGGCTGACAGAGCTGAATGATCGCGAGTTGGAGGATTTATTGAGTTTTAATTGAGTTTGGTGCGTTTGGTGATGGGATTGATGCGGGGCGGGCTACAGTTTTGGCGCGTTGGTTACTGAAAAAATTTCGGAGATAATCATAAAACCTGCGCAAGCGATCATACGAGGCCGCCGCGTGATCATACCGTACACTTTGGCGATCATACCGACGATTTCTGCGCTCATAGCTCCACCTTTAGAAGCTATTCTCTTGCAATAAACTAGCATAAGCAGTCAAAAAGGAAAGACCTGCATCTCCAGCGGATGCAGGTCTTTTTGTTTCATTTTCTATCGGAGGGCAGAAAGAAAGGATTCGTGGTGTTTGTTTCGAGGTAATTCAGGCGTTCGTTGAGGTTGGCAATGATGCGGATCAGCTGGCCGACTTGTGTTTCGAGGCGCTGGATGTCTTGTTGAGAGACGGGAGGGTAGTGTTTCGGAAGGGTTTTCTGGTTTATAGTCATAGATTTCACTTCCTTTCCTCTAGTTTGTATATGTATTCCGCCAGCTCGCAGTTGGAAGTGGTCTCCAAACGCGCGCGGCGGATGAGTTGGCGTAAATTATTCAGTTCCTATGCTGAATACGTAGATCTCTACGGGGGTCCCCTCCCCGCGCAGAATGTAACTTTTCGGCGAATATGCTTGTAGTGTCCTTCTAGTTTTCTCTTTTTTCGTTTCTCTTCAATTGTAGGTATAATCCATCCTCATTCTCGGAGTTGATCATGAGTGAAAGTGACTGAAATGAACGGCAGCTTTGCCTGTTTCTCTCCTCCCTTCCATATTGAGTCATGTAAGTATTAGAAAATAGGCAGTGCTTGTCCTTTTTCAGCAGCTTCGAATTGTGCCGCTTCTTCAGTTGAGTGCGCTTTCATTTCGGATTCATTGGACTTCGCTGATTTGGATGAAAGAAAACGAACATCTGAACAAACAACTTCCGTGACATACACTTTCGTGCGGTCTTCTCGTTCATAGTTACGCGTCTGAATGCTGCCGCTGACGCCTACGAGCGATCCTTTGCCACAGTGGCGAACGAGATTTTCTGCAGTTCGTCCCCATACAGAGCACAGGACAAAATCCGTCGCAATCTCGCCATCTGCATTTTTGAAACTGCGATTGATAGCAAGAAAGAATGTCGTGTTGACTCTTCCAGAAGAGAGTTCCTTCAGTACAGGATCTTTTGTGATGCGCCCTACTAACGCCACTTGGTTCACTGGTTTCTCCTCCTTTCATTAGGTTGAGTTAATCTTATGCCAGAATGAACCGTCCTGGCAAAGCGGCAAAATTCATTTTTGAGATCGTTAATGAGTCTATTTTTCAATTTTCATTCAGAGTCTTATAGAAGATTCCGCATAGCTATGATCTTTCCGTTTATAAAATCTCTCGAATAAATCAATTTTCGGCTGTTTCGAGTTTTTGTGCTATACTGAGGAAAATTGTACCGAGGTGATTTCGAATGAAAACGTTTAAAATGATTTCAGTGGAAGTCATGCAAGATGACGGAGTTCTTCCATTTCCTCTATATGACGGAATTATTATCAACCAGGAAAACAGCCACAGATTGTGGGTGCTTGAGCTGTTTATCGATGAAAAGTATAAAGATATTATGGAAAAATGGAAGACGGAGAAAACAATACTGACGGTGCGTGTGGTCATTTCGTATCCGGGGAACGAACCTGCGTCATTCATTGTCGCCGTTGAAGATTGGAGCCAAATCGGAGAACGCATTTCCGTCCTAATGAAAGGCCGCTTAGAACGCGCCCGATCGAAGTATGCGGAACACTTGCTGGAACAGCTGCTTGAAGACGGCTTGGAAGGCGACGCATTGCTGGAGCAGTTTGAGACAGCGATGTGGGATCGGCCGAAGTTACGCCGTGATTTTATACCTTCAGAGAAATAAGATGTGGAGCTGTCACTTTTGTGGCAGCTTTTTTTAGTTGTGGGAGGGTCGGTTGGCTATGAGCGTGGATGAAGTAGGTATGAGCCCTTGGAGGTTGGGTATGAGCGCTTGGAGGTTGGGTATGAGCGCGGCGGCTGTGGGTATGAGCGCGCAGCCGGGGTTTAGGAGCGTTCAGCCACTGGGTATGAGCGCCCAGCAGAGATGTATGAGCGGTTGTCCGAGTTATATGATTATCGCGCAACACTTTCGCAGCACCACAAGGCTATGAGCGTGCAAACAGGATTTACGAGCGCCACAGCCACTGGGTATGAGCGCCCCGTAGAGGTGTATGAGCGGCTGACCGAGATATATGATCATCGCAACATTTTTACGAAAACCACACTAATTTTCCCCAAGCTAAAAACAGCCCCTGCCAAGCAGGAGCCGTTTTTGACAGCTGGAGCATTATTTCATTTTACGATCTTCATCACGAATGATGCCGTCCGGCGCTGTGGTATTGCCGTTCATTCCGCCTTGGATGGTGTTGTCATCGCGTGCGCCGCGATTGCCGTTTTCACCATTCATCAAGCCGTCGTCACGTTCTAAGTTATCATCGAGCGTGTCGCGGTTGTTTTCGTCGATGATTCCTTTGCGGTCCTCGTTCATGATCCCGCCGTTGTCTCGATTATTGTCATCCAGACCATCGAGATTAGGGCCCATGCGCTTGTTGTCGTTCGGCGTGTTGTCTCGTTCCATATTCTCCATCGGTGTTTCATTGTTGTCTGGAAGAGCGCCATTATCCGTGTTACAAGCCGTCAGGACGAGTGCAGATGCAAAGACTGCTGGCAGTGCTTTTCTGATCATAAAAAAATTCCTCCTTTTTGCGAGCTGTCAATCATACACTCTGGTACGATCTTCGTTAGCTTGTGCGAAAAGGAGGGAACTATTCATGTTACTTCTTTTGTTGTTCTGCCTTAGCTTCCAACAAATTTTGGACGTATAAAGCTTCTGCTTTACAGCCATATTCATAATGTGTGCCGAGCTTTTCCTGAAGGATTTCAATCTGTGCGATCTGCTCTTCAGCAGGCGGATCATTTAGGACGCGGACTAAAACCTCCTCTACCCGTTTTGCCAAGTCTTCATGAAACTTGGGATTTGCTTTGATCTCATCAGGAATCTTTTCATACCAAAGCGCTTTGGTTGTGATATATTCACGCCAATTTGCGTAAAATTGCTCTATATTGTACTTGTCTTCCGCCCAGCCGATATCGCTCATATAATCCTCAAATGATTGCGAAATGGAACGGGTGATGCTGCTTTTTATATTTGGAGAAAGCTTCTTAAACATGCTCTTTTGTAACCTCCCACTGTATGCCAATGATGGCAATCCAATGTTCATTGTATCAAATTTTTTCGTTCGTGCAAACTATGAGTTACTAATGACTCACTGTTCTTGCACAGGACCTAAGGCAAATGTGATTTCCGTTTCACACGCGACTTCACCGTCAACCGTGGCGATCGCTTTTCCTTTGCCGATCGTTCCGCGCAGACGGACGATTTCGACTTCAAGGCGAAGTGTGTCGCCTGGTGTTACTTGACGCTTGAACCGACAATTGTCGATTCCGGCAAAGAATGCCAGGCGTCCTTTGTTAGATTCCAAACTTAATAAAGCGACTGCACCGACTTGCGCGAGAGCTTCTACAATGAGAACGCCCGGCATGACAGGATAGCCTGGGAAGTGGCCATTGAAGTACTCTTCATTAATGCTCACATTCTTCAGTCCGACGGCACGTTTGCCTTCTTCCAGTTCTTCGATCCGATCGACCAATAAAAATGGGTAACGATGCGGGATGATTGCTTGAATCTGTTCTGCTGACAGCATAGGAAAACTCTCCTTTGTTCGAGTATGTCTCTTCAGTTACACTTTCATACTAAAGCAATTAATAGAACTTATATTTGAAATAAATAAATTTTATTTACCTTTACCGTTCATTATATCAAATATGTGCTGCCAGGTTTCTTTTCGGAATACATCTCCGGCTGATCCGTCACCTAATACACTGAACCCTAATAACGCACCCAGTACAGCTGCCACAATCATTAAAACAAACACAATCAGCAGGCGCAGCCAGATAGGGAACATGCGGATGCGTACCCACTTCAGTTCGCTGACTGGCACTTCCTGTTTATCCGGTTTTTCTTTTAGGCTTCTGTTCGGCCATTTGGCTTTGATGCGCGCCCAAAAATTCGCGTCTGATTCAACCTTTTTATGACGGTCGTTTCGCGATGGCTGATTCACTTCAGACGTTTTCACGTTCGTTTCAGCGGGCTGCGAGATCTGCTTTTCAGTTGTACGATTTTCATCTGTCATAGTCAGTACTCCTATTGCACGCTTAGCGGATGCCGTTAATTAGACCTAGCATTTGATCAGCCATTGTTACAGAACGTGCATTAAATTGATAAGCACGCTGGGCAGCAATCAAATCTGTCATCTCTTTTTCATAATTGACGTTGGAGCTTTCGAGTGCCTGATTTTGCAGGCCGATTTGGCTGCGTCCTGCACCTGTCAGTTCCGTCAGTAAGTCATTGGCTGCAATTCCAAGCCCCGCCATATCTGCAGGCAGGCCGAAGTTTGTCGCCGATAGCTGTACCATAGAGTCAGGCTTTTCAAGAACTGTTACCCCAAGCTCAAACGTCTGATTGCCACCTGGCTGTGTAACTTCGAGCCGTCCGTTTGGATGAACATGGTAGTTGGTTGCCTGTCCTGAAAACATAATCGGTCGTCCGGCACTGTCCGCCACAGGCAGCCCTTCATCATTCACAAGCATATTCTGGCCGTTATTCATCGGCGATACATAAAAATTCCCTTTTCGAGAATAAATGATTTCTTCTCCGCCTTCACCCTGCTGAATTAAATTAAAATATTGCTTAGGTTCCGTCAGGGCGAAGTCTAACTGGCGGTCCGTCACTTGTAGCGAACCGACTTTCCAGTTCATTTGAATGCCACCGAGCCGTGAGCCGACTCCCGTACGTATACCTGCTTCTGAACGGCGGTCGGCACGGTCAGCTTTATCGTTATTCATCTGCTGATAGAGCAGTTCCTGAAATTTAGCGTCGGTCGATTTATAGCCATGCGTAGCTGAATTGGACAAGTTATTGCCAATTATATCAAGCTTATGCTGCAGCTGGTTCATCGTGTTGACTGCTGTGGTCATTGTGCGAATCATAATAGGTGACTCCTCTCTTGCTTAGGCAATCCATAATTAGTGAACATCAGTTGACACGTCCGACTTCATTTACTGCTTTTTCCATACTGCGATCATACGCCTGTAAAATCTTTTGATTGGCCTCAAATGCACGGTACGCCGTCAGCATGTCTGTCATTGCGCGTGCTGCATCCACATTGGAATCTTCCAGGAAGCCTTGCTGCATAGAGTAATTGCCACCCATCGGCAGCGCTTGTCCGTCCGGAGATCTGAACAATCCGTTATCGAGTTTCGAAAGTAGATCCGGTTCGGCAGAGTACGCAATACCGAGTGTAGCTGCCTGCGTATCTCCTTCGAAAATGAATCCTTCTTCGGTAATACGGATATCATCGCCCGAAAGCTCGATGCGGTTGCCTGTTGCGTCCAGTACATACAGTCCAGATGGATTCGTTAAGTACCCTTCAGCATTGACAGTGAAATTTCCGTTCCGTGTATAGTATTGTTCGCCATTTTCGCCTTCCAGCGTGAAAAATACCGTTCCGGCTACACCTGTCTCTTCATTGACATCCATCGGTCCGTCAATCAGTGCGACGTCTGTCTTCAATTCCGTTTCCCGCAGCTGACCCTGTGCGAATAAAGGCAGAGTTTCTTGCATATAGACGCCCGTAGACAATCCGCCTACCGGTGCAAGTCCTTTGAAATTCAATCCCTTTTCCGTTGGCACGCGCGCGGCATCGAGACGGGACATAAACATTTCAGGGAAAGCCCTGATTGTCGACTGCTCCGCTTTAAAACCAGGTGTATTGACGTTGGCCATATTGTTCGCAAGCATTTCTGTCCTGCGCTGCTGTGCGATCATGCCTGATCCTACCGTGTAAAAACCACGAAACATTCCATTTCACTCCTTTTATTCCGTTCTTGTCTTCATTCGCACCATTTACGAATGAATGATACTTCTTATTATACACTAATTTCCGTTGAAATGTCGTTATCTGTGAGAACGCGCGGCAGATTTCCCGACCGTTTCAAGCAGAATGCCCGTCCCGATTGCTACACAGTTTAACGGATTTTCCGAAATGAACACTGGCACTTTTAATTCTTCAGACAGCAGCATATCGATTCCGTGGATCATCGCGCCGCCGCCCGTCAGGAACACACCGAGGTCGATGATGTCTGCAGACAGTTCAGGCGGTGTCTTTTCAAGTACATTTTTTGCAGCCTGAACAATCAGATTCACCGATTCATGAAGCGCTTTATTAATTTCTTCAGAAGTGATCGTCACGGTCTTAGGCAGTCCGGAAACCATATCGCGTCCGCGGATATCAATGGTACTTGGCTTCGCTTTTTCAATAAATACGGTGCCGACTTCTTTCTTTATCTGCTCGGCAGTCCGCTCACCAATCAATAATTTATGCTGTTTTTTAATATGCTGGATGATGTCGTGATCGAACTGGTCGCCCGCAATATTAATTGATTCAGACGACACGATATCGCCCATTGACAGTACTGCGACGTCAGTCGTACCGCCGCCAATGTCGATGACCATATTACCGGTAGGCTGGAAAATATCCATGCCTGCGCCGATCGCTGCGACTTTCGGTTCTTCTTCCAGAAATACTTGCTTGCCGCCGGACTTTTCAGCTGCCTGGCGAATGGCTTTCTGCTCTACGCTTGTGATATTCGTCGGACAGCAAATCAAAATTCTTGGCTTGGATAAAAAGCCTTTTACGTTTAATTTATTAATAAAGTGGCTAAGCATGGCTTCTGTCACATCAAAATCGGCAATAACGCCATCTTTCATTGGTCGTACGACGACGATGTTTCCTGGCGTCCGCCCGACCATCTGGTACGCCTCGTCTCCGACAGCCAAAACTTTTTTCGTCTGTTTCTCAATTGCAACAATCGCAGGCTCGTTAATGACAATGCCCTTCCCCTTCACATGAATCAATAAGTTGGCTGTTCCCAGGTCAATCCCTATATCTTTCGAAAACATCGCTGTCGCTTCCCCTTCCGCCCTGTAAATATGTAGTATTCTAACTATGAATTGTATCATATCTCCTATTCGAATGGCATAGTTCGTTAGGATTTTTGTAATTATTGTCGGAAAATGTTGGAATTTGCATGCAAGGGGTATGAGCGCGTAGTGGAGTTATATGATCAACGCCGCGGTTACGCCAGGGCGCAGCTTTCATTTGAAATAACTCCTGTTGCTTAGACAAGCGCACCAATACCCTGCTTTACCGCGCCAAAAACATCCATCAACGAACCAAAAGACCCCGCCTCCGAACCATTTTCACACTGCAGCGCGCCAAACCCCGTCTCCAACGCACCAAAACAGACCCCGCGCGCACTATTCCCGCTATTTCAAATGAAAAAGCCCGGCTATGAGCGCTTCGCAATGCTTTATGATTATCCCCCGAATAAACGCGCACCACACCATCTCCAGCTGCCAAACTCCATTAAAAAAGCTGCCAGGAAAGCAATCTAGCTTTCCCGACAGACTCCGCTCTACTATTTTTATTTAAAAGCAGTCGTTGCAACGATCGCTTTCTTCCAGCCTGCGTACAGTTCTTCTCTTTTGCTCTCTTCCATGTCAGGCTCAAATGCTCTGCCGAGACGCCAATGTGAAGCAATTTCGTCGCTGTCTTTCCAGAAACCTGTTGCGAGTCCTGCCAAATAGGCAGCTCCAAGTGCTGTCGTTTCATTGACTGTTGAACGCTCCACCGGCACATTCAACAGATCTGACTGGAATTGCATGAGGAAGTTGTTGGAAACAGCCCCGCCGTCCACGCGCAGTGTTTTCAGTGAAATGCCTGAATCAGCTTCCATTGCATCGAGTACGTCTTTCGTTTGATAAGCAAGAGATTCAAGCGTTGCGCGGACAAAATGGTCTTTCGTCGTACCACGGCTTAATCCGAATACGGCTCCCTTCACGTCGCTGTCCCAGTACGGGGTGCCTAGGCCGACAAATGCAGGGACTACATATACGCCATCTGTGGAGTCTACGCGGTTTGCGTACAATTCACTTTCAGAAGAATTGCGGAACATCCGCATGCCGTCACGCAGCCACTGGATTGCAGAACCTGCTACGAAAATACTACCTTCAAGTGCGTACTCCACTTTGCCGTTGATCCCCCAGGCAATTGTCGTCAATAAACCGTGGTCGGATGTCACCGCTTTTTCACCTGTATTCATCAGCATAAAGCAGCCTGTGCCGTACGTATTTTTCACCATGCCGCTTTCGAAGCATGCCTGGCCGAATAACGCTGCCTGCTGGTCTCCCGCGATGCCGGCGATCGGTGCTTCGTGTCCGAAGAAATGCGCCGCTTCCGTATGTGTATAGATTTCAGAAGACTGGCAGACTTTAGGAAGCATCGACGCCGGTACGTCTAAAATCTCAAGCAACTCTTCATCCCATTTCAAGTCGTGAATATTGTACATGAGCGTTCTGGATGCATTGGAATAATCGGTAACATGTGCTTTGCCTCCGGACAGTTTCCAAATAAGCCATGTATCGATTGTGCCAAATAACAAGTCACCTTTCTCGGCCTGTTCGCGTGCTCCCTCCACATTATCAAGAATCCATTTCACTTTTGTACCTGAGAAATAAGCATCAATTAGCAAGCCGGTTTTATTGCGGAACAATTCATTGTAACCGTTTTCTTTCAGATTCTCACAAATTTCTGCTGTTTGGCGTGATTGCCAGACAATCGCATGATAAACCGGATTTCCTGTATGTTTATCCCAGACGACAGTAGTTTCGCGCTGATTGGTAATGCCGATCGCTTCGATTTGCGTTGCATTAATATTCTTCTCAGAAATGACCGTAGCGATGACAGAGAGAATAGAACTCCAAATTTCATCCGCATTATGTTCCACCCAGCCTGACTTTGGAAAGTACTGTGTGAATTCCTGCTGCGCTGTATGGTAAATTTCACCCTTCGAATCAAACAGAATAGCCCGTGAACTAGTTGTTCCTTGATCCAGTGCCAAAATATATTTTTCTGTCATTCTCTATTCCTCCAGTATCTAGTTATTTTCTATTATACACGTTTTTGCTCTACTTCTGCCTTGGTTGCACTCGTTAACTGATAGACTGGTTCAGGTACATTGCGTACAGTAAATTGTGCAGCCAGCAGAACCGCTAAGACGATTGCACCAACGATCCAGAATGCTATGCTGTTTTCGCCGATGAAGAATTGACGATAAAATAAAGCTCCGAAAGCTCCACCCAGGACTGGCCCAACAACTGGTATCCAGGCATAGCCCCAATCGGACGTCCCTTTCCCTTGAATTGGAAGGAAGAAATGCGCAATTCGGGGACCCAGGTCACGCGCAGGATTGATCGCGTAGCCAGTCGTACCGCCGAGCGACATGCCGATTGCGATGATGAGTGCACCGACAATGAGAGGATTTAGCCCTTCAGTGAATTCATTCGCACCGATTGACAGCAGTCCGAGAAGAAGGACGAATGTACCGATGATTTCACTTGTCAGATTAGAAAGCGGATGCCGGATCGCCGGACTCGTTGCAAATATCGCAAGCTTCGCCTCTTGGTCTTCTGTTTCTTTCCAGTGCGGTAAATATTGTAGATAGACAATGATCGCTCCTGCTATCGCTCCAAGCATTTGTGCAACGATGTACATCGGAACGTCTGCCCAAGCAAAATCCCCAATTGTTGCAAGGCCAATTGTAACTGCAGGATTCAAGTGCGCCCCACTGGCACCTCCAACCGCGTATACCCCCATTGCAACCGCCAGCCCCCAGCCAACTGTAATTACAATCCATCCTGCGCCCTCTGCCTTGGATTTCTTCAGCACTACACCGCCGACTACTCCCCCGCCAAAGATAATCAAAATCATTGTTCCTATCAATTCTCCAACAAATGGTGTCATCTTTTTTCTCCTCCCTATCGTTTTTTGTGATTGGAGAACATGAAAAAGCCCACAATTAAGCCCTTGCGCAAGGCAAGAAAATAATTGTGGGTTCCTGTACTCAACCACGTCTATGAACTTATCACCAAGTATATCTTTGATGGAATTGTCTGTCAACAGGAATTTCCGGAATTTATATCTTTTGCGAATGATTCCCACAGCACATGATCTGAGGTCGTGACTGCCACCGCACCGGCACTGAGCGCATCGTCAATATGCTTCTTCGTCCGAATCAAACCGCCGTTGATAATCGGGATACCGGTTTGTGCTTGCACTTCCTCAATTAATTCAGGAATAACACCCGGCAGCATTTCAATAAAATCAGGCGCCGTCTGCTTGATTAGCGAATAGCTTTTTTCCAGCGCGATCGTATCCAGCAGGAACATGCGCTGAATCGCAATAATGCCTTTCGCCTTCGCTTTTGCGATCATATTCGACCGCGTGGAAATAATGCCGGCCGGCCGAATATCATTGCAGAGAAAGTCTGCCGCGAAGTTATCTGTTTTCAAGCCCTGAATCAAATCGGCATGGATGATCAGTTTTTTGCAACGCTTATCTGCCTCGTGCTTCAATGTCTTCACATTGCTTATATGCACTTCCAGCAGGACGATATATTCGAACTGACTTTCAAGCAGTCTTTCGAATTGCTTTGCCGTCCGTGCAGCAGGCAGGATTTTCTGATTGTGGAAAGGCATGATACGGATCTCTCCTCTAAAAGAGTTTTCTTTATAATACCATGTCAGATCACTGTCGTAGCTTTTCTAAGTTCCTCATTCAGTTCTTCTTCGTATTGTGTACGTTCATTTTCTGTCCATTGCAAAATAGCCGCCATTTCGTTCAGCACGTCAGTCTTCCCAGCCTGCACATTATCGATATGGAAAAATAAGTCGCCAGTCCGGCGCACGAAAAAGTCTGTTGGCTTCACGGTCATTTCCTGTTCGATGGCATAACGCAACTTCACATAGAGAATTCTTGGCATTTGAGTCGCCGGTTCATAAGGAATGGCAAACACTTTATCCACATTCGAACCGTACAATGCAGCCAGATGCTGACTCTCACGTTCCGTAAAGCCAAGGGCCTGTCCGCGTTCAACCGCCTCGCGAATGAAACGTTTATAGTTCGATGAGCCGCCAATGTCGCCGCCGGAAATTGGGAAGTGTTTCGTGATGCTGCGCGGGAATTTCCGTCCCGTTTCATTGGACAGCTGACGTACAACTTTGTTAATGACGGTCTCCGCCATTTTACGATAGCCGGTCAGTTTTCCGCCAGCAATCGTGATCAGTCCTTTTTCCGAATCCCAAATCTCGTCTTTGCGAGAGATTTCAGAAGGGCTCTTGCCTTCTTCATGAACGAGCGGACGCACGCCTGCCCACGTAGACTCAACGTCTTCTGCCGTAACCGTCACTTTTGGGAACATGTAACGGATGGCATCGAGTATATACGTACGATCTTCTTCCGTAATCTGCATCTCTTTCGGATCACCTTCGTAAAAAGTATCCGTTGTGCCGACATATGCTTTACCTTCACGCGGAATCGCAAAGATCATCCGCTTATCTGGCGTATCAAAGTAAATCGCCTGCTTCAGTGGAAATACTGACTGATCGAATACAAGGTGAATACCTTTTGACAGAATTAAATGTTTGCCTGCTGAAGGCCCGTCCATGTTTTTCACTTCATCCACCCAAGGTCCTGCCGCATTGATCACTTTCTTGGCTTGGATTGTCCATTTTTTATCAGACGTCATGTCTTCTACTTCCACGCCATTTATAGTTTGTTCATCATACGTGAATCCTGCTGCCTTTGCGTAATTCAGAATGACTGCACCTTTTTCAGCAGCGGCTTTCATTACTTCAATCGTCAATCGTGCGTCGTCTGTGCGGTATTCCACATACATCCCGCTGCCCTGCAGTCCTTCTTTTTTTACTAAAGGAGCCTGCTTCACTGTCTGTTCCACGTTGAGCATCGTTCTGCGCTCGGACTTCTTCACACCTGCCAGGAAATCATAGACCTGCAAACCAATCGCCGTCGAGAAGCTGCCGAATGTCCCGCCTTTATGGAATGGCAAAAGCATGCGTTCAGGCGTCGTGACGTGCGGTCCGTTTTCATAGACGATAGCCCGTTCTTTGCCGAGTTCCGCTACTTCCTTAATTTCAAACTGCTTCAGATAACGCAGCCCCCCGTGCACAAGCTTTGTCGAGCGGCTAGACGTGCCGGAAGCGAAATCCTGCATCTCAATCAACGCAGTTTTCAATCCTCGCGTAACGGCATCAAGCGCAATCCCTGCCCCTGTAATACCGCCCCCGATAACCACTACGTCAAATAACTCGGAATCCAATAAATCAATTACCTCTTGGCGTTTCATTGCTGAAAATGTAGTCATACTACTCTCTCCTTTATAATTAGAATCTTTTAATCCATTACACTCTACGTGTTTGCGTCTTCTGCATTTATAAGTTGGACTTAATGACCTGTATTCTAGAAGTTATCTAGTACCGTTGATTTCCGTTCCAGGCGGACGCTTGTCTTGCGGGCCCGCGGTGAGCCAAGCGAACAGCGAAGGGTTCGCTTTGCCGTATTTCTGTGTACTTTACAGAAATTAAGGCAATACAGGGTGCTTTCTACAAAACTTGGTCGCTACGCTCCCCTAAGTTGTCATCACCTGTCGGGCTGATCCTCCCAGAGTCGATTTAGCCGCGGGCTCACACGAAGTGAGTCATGCAGCCGTTGCCGCAGGACGCGGCGAACATAGGCTACCATGCACACCAATCAACTGATCAGGCTGTACATTGTAAATAGATTTTCAACTTATGTTGATAATAAATAAAAAAAGAGACCTCAAAGGAACGATTGCACATGACAATCACTCTTTGAGGTCTCTCAATAACTCAAACCAGAAATATTAACTTGTCTGTATTGTATCAAGCCAACGAATAAATTACAAGTATTGGAACTGCTCATTTCACATTCGCCTTCTCTGCGGGGATTTCATTTTTCCATTTTTGACGGGTCGCCTCTCCTCCGCGTAAGTGGCGGATTGATTTATGGTAAGCAAGGATTTCTGCGACTTGCTCCGACAGACCCGGATCGACGTTCGGTAGCCGCTCGGTCAGATCTTTATGCACCGTGCTTTTTGAATAGCCAGTGACATTGGCAAGCGCGCGCACGGTCAGTTTCGTTTCGATCAGCAGCTTTCCGAGACGTACGCAACGCCTTCTAATTTGCTCGTGCACGCCCTCTTCCTTTCTCTCTTCACTCCTTTAGGTACTGTATTGTATGCATCCGGCCCTGAACATATGAAAAAGCCATTCCGGGGGGCTGGAATGGCTTCGTGTGTTATTTATTAGAATGCTAGGAAATCATGCGGGTTGACCGCTACGCCTTCTTCATAGACTTCAAATTGTAAATGAACGCCGGCTTGCGGGTTCCATTCATTCTGAGTTGCTGTAGCAAGAACTTGTCCCTGCTGAACTTTGTCGCCCTCTTTTACTAGAACGCCTGTCAGTGAAGCGTAGACTGTCGTCTTACCGTCAGCGTGTTTCACCTTAATTTCATTGCCTTTGAATGAATCTACAATAACTTCTTCGACTGTACCGCTCATCGCCACCACTACTTCAAATGGCTGGCCATCCATAGAAAGCGCGAGACCCTTGCTTGTGACATACATCTGCTTGAATACGAGCAATGCTTTTTCGCGTGTTGCTTCATCTGCTGTAGGATCGTAAAACTCTTGTAAAATTGCGACTTGATCTAGCTGATCTTCATGGAATGGATACTTCAGTGTTTCTTTTTCTGCATTTGTTTCTACCGTGACATCTTTATTCGGCTGGTCGATCTTCGCCACATCGGATATTGCCACTTCGTCTTTGCCTGTCATAGCGGAGTATCCCCATACCATGCCGACAAATAAAAGCGCGACTCCCGTATAAATGGCAGGCCAGAACCAGCCGTTTTTAACTTTTTTACTATCCTGAGAAGGGATCTTTGGTTTTTCTTCTCTCATTGTCATCACCTCACTTGCATTCTTTGCAAGTTACGGCGATTTTAAACATTCGTCTCCTGATAAATTTATTTTTTGTATGCGAGTGCCTGTATAATAGTGGGAAATTATCTGCTCCGCCGTCCAGCCTTTTTGCGCAAATGCTTCCGCTCCATACTGGCTCATCCCCACACCATGTCCATAACCGAGCGTGGTAATATGCACAATTTGATTATTAACGTCATAGGCAATATTGAAATCCGTCGATGCTAAATTAAGCTTCTCCCGGATCTGCCGTCCGCTCGCTTCATATTGGCCCGCGATGATTTTCTGGACCCGGCCTGTTGGATTCCTCACAAGCTGCAGCTCCCGGAATTCACTGGCATCCCAATTTAATTGAAGCTTACGGTTCCATTCCGTCAACGTCATCTGCAATTTACGTTCGACTTCAGGGGCCACATCTTCCTCCCCCGGACTTTCTACGCTCTGCAAGTATTCCACTGGATTGCCGCTGAAGTTTTGTGCAGCTTCTGTCTGGCCATTAGATGTAGAGAAGAACATCGCCGAAATGATTTCCTCACCGTGAACGACAATGTCCCCCCTCGTCGATTCCGCAGCTGCCCGGATCTTCTTTTCATTCTGCTTGAACGATTTGCCCCATCGTTCCTTGCGCTCAGCTTCTGTCCGGTACACCTGCGCCGACACATCTTTCGCAATCGGCTTCTTTCCTTTATCCGTATTACGCGCCGCATATGTGCGCGCCGCAATCACCTGGGCTTTCAGCGCTTCCTCATGGAAATCAGCCGGCATCTCCCCAGCCACAACCCCCACTACATACTCTTCCAATGAAATCGGCTCGTCCACCCCGGTGACCGTAATCATGATCTCGCATGTCTTCTCCTTCCGTTGTTCTACCAGCTTCAGCTCTGGCGCTTGTCTTAGTAAGATGGGAATAAAAAATAAAGTGAGAATGATGAATAAAAAGAGTAGTTTTTTGTACATACTGGACTATATGTTGGTGCACGGAATTTTATGTAATAGAAAAAACCACGAACAATGAATGTCCATGGTTTTGAAATATTATACGAGTTGTGTTGCTTCAGTGATTTCCTGTTCTGAAGAGACACGTGTAATGTCTGCACCCAATGCTTTGAGCTTTTTGTCGAAGTCAACATAGCCGCGGTCTAGATGGATAAGTTCAGTAACGCGAGTGACCCCATCTGCTACGAGGCCAGCTAAGATTAATGAGGCAGCGGCACGTAAATCAGTTGCTGCAACTTCAGCTCCCTGAAGCTTGGATGGTCCAGAAACGATTACAGAGCGTCCTTCAATCTTTACATCAGCATTCATACGTCGGAACTCTTCCACGTGCATGAAACGATTTTCGAATACAGTTTCAGTCAATACGCCTGTACCTGTTGCCGTTAACATCAATGCCATCATTTGTGACTGCATATCTGTCGGGAAACCTGGATGCGGCATCGTCTTCAGATCGACTGCCTTCAATGGATGTTGCGCTGTAACGCGAACTCCTTCATCCAATTCCGTTACGACTACGCCCATTTCCGTCATTTTGGAAATGAGAGCTGTAGAGTGTTCAGGCACTGCATTTTCAATAACAATATCTCCGCCAGTGATGGCAGCTGCTACCATGAACGTTCCTGCTTCGATACGGTCAGGAATAATGTGGTGGACAGATGCATACAGTTTAGAGACGCCTTCAATACGTATATTGTCTGTACCGGCGCCGACTACTTTTCCGCCCATTTCATTAATGAAGTTCGCCAAGTCTACGATCTCCGGTTCTTTTGCAGCGTTCTCGATCACAGTGGTACCTTCAGCCAATGCAGCAGCCGTCATGATGTTTTCTGTAGCGCCGACACTTGGGAAATCCAAGTAAATCTTTGCACCCTTCAAACGACCGTTAACCTTTGCTTCTACGTGACCGTGTCCAAATGAAATTTCAGCACCCATTGCTTCGAAACCTTTCAAGTGCTGGTCAATCGGTCTTGAGCCAATCGCACAGCCGCCCGGCAATGCGACACGAGCGAATCCATTGCGTGCCAATAATGGCCCCATTACTAAAATGGATGCTCTCATTTTACGTACAAACTCAAATTGCGCTTCGTCCGCCAGTCTTCCTTGAGAGTCGATGATCACTTCATTGTTCTCCGGGTTGTGCGTGATTTTCGCATTCAGACTTTTCAGTACCTCATTGATTGTCCGAACATCTGATAAGTTCGGAACATCACGAATCACGTTCACACCTTCCGATGCCAATAAAGCAGCTGCTAAGATCGGCAGTACCGCATTCTTAGCTCCTTCTACACGCACGTTCCCTTGTAAAGTCCGTCCGCCGTTAATAATAATTTTTTCCACCACTAGCCCCTCCGAGTCAAGTTATATCCTACGCCCACAACCTATTATCATCAATAAACATTTTAGTAGTTATCCATCACATATTCATTCAGTTAATTCACACATAAAACATATTCTATTGTACCCTGTAAAACATTACTAGACAAGTAACTTCCGGCGCAGTTTTTGAGTATTTCATACGTAACCTAGTATATGTGGCATTTTGACACAATGTGTATATTACATACGATGTAATATTGGACATGTTTAACGTAATACCCCAGTTTAAAAGATTCTACACGCATTTTGACAAATTTAATTACGCTGGTGAGTAGTTTGTGTATTGTGTGGCATGTTAAGAGTTAAGTGAAGTTAGTTTGCAGTGGGGATTTGCGCTCTGGGCGTGCGGTGAGCCGCTGATCCTCCGGGAGTCGCCACCCGACGCTCCAATCCTAACAATGTACTGTGTCTAAACAAACGCAAAACTCATCATATGCAGGTACACAACTTAGCATAATTATTTAAAGGAATTTTACTTTTAAAAATCAGAATAAGTTGCGCTGTTAAGCCAAAAAATAATACATTTTTCTAAGTAAAATGCTTAGATTTATCACAAACCTATAATGCATTTTAATTACTTCTCCACTTACACAACCAGAGAGCCATGACAGTTGATCGTAGCGGAAGGCGGCGACTCCGGGAGGATCAGCCTCGACAGGTGAGACAACTTGGGGGAGCGAAGCGACCAAGTTGGCTCACCGCGAGCCCTCCGGAAAGCGTCCGCCTAGAGCGCAGATCAACGGTATCCCATCCTCAAACCATTTGCATAAACAGACACTTAAGGTTTTAACTTCGTTCAGCCGGAGTTTTAAACTCCGGCTGCTATCCCAGAGCACTTCAGCTGAAGGAAGTCAAAACCAGGTGGCCCATCTTCCTGACCAATAGGATATGTCTAAAAAGAAATTTGATACGGTCGAACCAATTGCAATACTTAGCAAAATAAACAAAAGCTGTGTTTGCAACACCCGATTTTTACGAATGATCGCTTGAGGCAATATCGCCTGTAATGCATAAAAACTAATTCCAATGAAAAAAATATGTGAAACAATCGCGAGTAATGGATTACTGCCGAGTGAACTCATCATCCACACTCCTTTCAAAAAAATAATACGGTTTGGTGCGCTGCAGTCGCTTTTTGGTGCGGCTAATTTTAACTTTGGTTCGGCTACACGAAACTTTTGGGCGCTCTAAGTCTGTTTTGGTTCGTTCCAAAACGTTTTTCGCGCTTTCTGATGAACTTTTGGCGCACTTGCCTAGTTTCAGACTAATTATTATTACGAAACCATCAAAACACTAAAAATGGGCGGACAGAAACAAATTCTGTCCGCCCTTATACTGCTATTTATATACGCTGCTCATACACTTGCATACGGTTGATGGCACGTTTCAAATCAAGTTCAGCCAAACGGTGATCCAGACTATCAGAAGTTTTCTTCAAGTCAGTCTCAGCCTTATCTGCTGCTTTCTTTGCGCGTGCAATATCAATGGACTCAGCCATTTCAGCACTTTGCGCCAATACAGTAACCACTTCAGGACGGACTTCTATGAAACCTCCGTGGACTGCGACAGTTTCTGTCTTGCCGTCTGTTTTAATGCGAAGTGCACCAATTTGAAGTGGTGCTACCATAGCGATGTGGCCGGGAAGAACCCCGATTTCACCAGCTTCGGTAACTGCAATCACCATGTTTGCATCCATTTCACAAACAGGGCCGTCGGGAGTGACGATATTCACTTTGATTTTACTCATTTTTTTCCCTCCTGGTCCCTATTCTTAGACTTCGATACCCATGCCTTTTGCTTTTTCAATAACTTCTTCAATGCGTCCGACTAAACGGAAAGCATCTTCTGGCAGGTGGTCATACTTACCTTCCAGAATTTCAGCGAAGCCTTTAATCGTTTCAGCAACCGGAACATAAGAACCTTTTTGTCCTGTAAACTGTTCAGCAACGTGGAAGTTCTGTGATAAGAAGAACTGAATCCGACGAGCGCGGTCAACAACCTGCTTGTCATCTTCATCCAACTCATCCATACCTAGAATTGCGATGATATCCTGCAATTCACGGTATCGCTGAAGCGTTGTCTGTACTTCACGTGCTACACGGTAGTGTTCAGGCCCAACAATTTCAGCACTCAATGCGCGTGAAGAAGAAGCAAGCGGATCTACTGCTGGGTAGATACCCATCTCAGAAAGCTTACGCTCCAAGTTCGTTGTCGCATCCAAGTGAGCAAATGTTGTTGCCGGAGCTGGATCCGTATAGTCATCCGCTGGTACATAGATCGCTTGGATCGATGTAACGGAACCTTTATTTGTAGAAGTGATTCGCTCTTGTAACTGACCCATTTCTGTAGCCAATGTCGGCTGGTAACCAACCGCAGATGGCATACGTCCAAGAAGGGCAGAAACTTCAGAACCTGCTTGTGTAAAGCGGAAAATATTATCGATGAACAATAGAACGTCCTGTCCTTGCTCATCACGGAAATACTCAGCCATAGTCAAGCCGGAAAGTGCAACACGCATACGTGCGCCAGGCGGCTCGTTCATTTGACCGAATACCATTGCTGTTTTCTTGATAACGCCTGAGTCCGTCATTTCGAAGAACAAGTCATTACCTTCACGAGTACGCTCTCCAACACCTGCGAATACTGAGATACCGCCGTGCTCTTGAGCAATGTTGTTGATCAATTCCTGGATCAGAACTGTTTTACCTACACCGGCACCACCGAAGAGTCCGATTTTACCACCCTTGATGTATGGTGCAAGCAAGTCAACTACTTTAATTCCAGTTTCCAGAATTTCAACTTCTGTGGAAAGGAATTCAAACGTTGGTGCTGAACGGTGAATCGGGTCACGTTGTGAATCAGCCGGAACTGGTTCAGCTAGGTCGATCTCCTCGCCTAGTACGTTAAATACACGTCCGAGTGTAATGTCACCGACTGGAACAGAAATAGGTGCACCTGTATCTACTACGGGCGTACCGCGTTTCAGACCATCTGTCGAGGACATCGCAATCGTACGAACCGCATCGTCTCCAAGGTGAAGTGCCACCTCAAGAGTCAACACTTCAACTACGCCATTTGCGCGGTCGATATTAACCTTCAATGCGTTATAGATCGCAGGAAGCTGTCCGCCTTCAAACTTAACGTCGACAACCGGACCCATAACCTGAAGAATATGTCCATTACTCATGCTTTTCCCTCCTGTCTTACTTACCTTCAAATGATTTATTCTAGTGCTGCTACGCCGGCTACGATTTCAGTGATTTCCTGAGTGATCGCTGCTTGACGCGCACGGTTAAATTGTAATGTCAACGAATCGATTAGTTCAGACGCATTGTCTGTCGCCGTCTTCATTGCTGTCATACTGGAAGCATGTTCACTCGCTTTTCCATCCAGCACTGCTCCATAAATGAGGCTCTCCGTATATTGCGGAAGAAGCGTTTCGAGAATCGCTTCCGCAGAAGGCTCGAACTCATATGATGAAGAAGCTGAAACGGATGAAATATCTGTGAGTGGAAGCAATTTACGTTCAGTTGCCTCATTAGAAATGGCGGAGATGAAGTGGTTGTAGTACAAGTACACTTCATCGTATACGCCTTCTGTGAACATGCCAACATCACGATTCGCGATATCTTTTACTTCTTCAAAACGAGGGTGATCCGAGAGCCCGATCAGACTTTCTTCAATCTGGTAACCCAGACGGTCGAAGAATTCATAGCCTTTACGGCCGATCGCGATAATGACCACGTCGTCTTTCGACTTATGGCGCTGTTCGATTGCACGGGTAACGGCACGGAAGATGTGCGCGTTGTATCCTCCTACGAGCCCGCGGTCAGAAGTGACTACGATGTACGCAGTTTTCTTAACGGGACGTGCAGTAAGCAATGGATGCCCGGAATCTTTCGTTACGGCTGCAATGGCACCGACCACTTCTTCTACTTTATCCATGTAAGGAACGAATTTCTTCGCGTTGACCTCGGCACGGTTCAGTTTGGAAGCAGATACCATCTGCATCGCTTTCGTGATTTGACTCGTCTTTTTTGTTGAAGCAATACGGCTTTCTATCTCGCGTAAGGACGCCACTGGCTATTCACCACCTTTATTTTAAGATCAGTTCAAGATTATGCTTCTGAAGAAACGAAGTTTTTCTTGAATTCGTTGAACGCTGCGCTCATTACGTCATCCGCTGGAAGATCTTTCGTTGTACGGATATGATCATAAACTTCCGTGTGGTTTGATTCTAACCAGCTAGTGATTTCAGCTTCAAAACGCAATACGTCTTTTACTGGAATATCGTCGAGATAACCGCGTGTCAGTGCATAAAGACTGATAACTTGGTATTCGACTTTCAACGGTTTGTTCAAGTCCTGCTTCAAGATTTCAACTGTACGCTGACCGCGGTCCAGTTTTGCTCTTGTTGTAGGATCCAAATCTGAACCGAATTGAGAGAATGCTTCTAGTTCACGGAACGCTGCCAGGTCCAAACGAAGTGTACCGGCAACTTTCTTCATCGCTTTAATTTGCGCCGATCCACCAACTCGGGAAACGGAAAGACCTGCGTTGATAGCAGGACGTACGCCTGAGAAGAATAGGTCGGACTGAAGGAAGATCTGTCCGTCTGTAATAGAGATTACGTTCGTTGGAATATAAGCGGAGATATCTCCAGCTTGTGTTTCAACGAATGGAAGTGCAGTAATAGAACCTGCTCCTAATGAGTCATTCAATTTTGCAGCACGTTCAAGTAAACGGCTGTGCAAGTAGAAGACATCCCCTGGATATGCTTCACGGCCTGGAGGACGACGAAGTAGAAGGGAAAGTTCACGGTAAGCTGCAGCTTGTTTAGATAGATCATCATAAACAATTAGTACGTGCTTGCCGTCGAACATGAATTCTTCTGCCATTGAAATACCTGTGTATGGTGCAAGGTAAAGCATTGGAGACGGGCTTGACGCAGATGCTGTAACAACAATTGTGTAATCAAGAGCACCATTGCGGCGTAGAGTTTCAACAACTCCACGAACAGTGGATTCTTTTTGTCCAATTGCTACATAGATACAGATCATGTCCTGGTCTGCCTGGTTAAGAATCGCATCGATCGCAACAGTAGTCTTACCTGTTTGACGGTCACCGATGATTAATTCACGCTGTCCACGGCCGATAGGAACTAGAGCGTCAATCGCTTTGATTCCTGTTTGCAGTGGTTCGTGAACTGATTTACGCGCCATAACCCCTTGTGCAGGGCTTTCGATAGGGCGTGTTTTTGTTGTGTTGATCGGACCTAATCCGTCAACTGGTTGTCCAAGTGACTTGACGACACGGCCGATCAATTCTTCTCCGACTGGTACTTCCATAATACGACCTGTACGACGAACTTCATCGCCTTCTTTAATGTCTGTGTATGGCCCTAGGATAACGATACCTACGTTGTTCGCTTCCAAGTTTTGTGCCAGACCCATTACGCCGGTAGAGAACTCAAGAAGTTCCCCCGCCATGACATTGTCGAGGCCATGAGCAAGTGCGATACCGTCACCTA
>NZ_JARICI010000019.1 GCF_029257255.1 Sporosarcina sp.
CGATTGGCTCAAGCCATGCCCGCGGAAAGCGTCCGCCTGAAACGGAAATCAACGGTTTTAAACTACCTTCTCGCTAACGGGTGCAATTCTTGAATAGGGATTATACCGTTAAAGGGCCAGTTTCTAAAAAAGGGGTTACTGTGATTATGACGATAAAGGGAAGCTTATTATATTTAAGACCTATTAAAAATGAAGACATGGATAGTATTTTAAAATCATGTCAGAATGAGGATTTTATGTATATGACTGGAACTCGTAGCGCATTTACGCTGGAAGGAATCACTAAAAGTTATAAGCAGTTTAGTGAAGATAGAACTCGCTATGATTTTGCCATATGTTTGTTAGATAATAATCAAATAATAGGCGATTTATCTATTTTAGAAATTGATCAAGACAATAAAAAAGCAGGATTTAGGATATCGCTACATAGCCAAAGTAATTTAAATAAAGGTTATGGCACTGAAGCAACTCAACTTGCACTAAAGTTCACTTTTGAAGAGCTAAAGTTAAACCGTTTAGAATTAGAGGTGTTTTCTCATAACGTTCGTGGTATTAAAGCTTATGAAAAGGCAGGGTTTAAAAAAGAAGGAGTATTAAGGCAATCTCTTTTTTTGAATGATAAATATTCTGATGAGGTTCTAATGGGGATGCTCCAAGAAGACTATTGCCAGTAATTTGTTTTTAAAATTGCTTTTATAACATATTGGGATTCATAAATCGGATGCTATTGTAGAACAAGTTTTTTGGTAAACACTTAGTTGAGCGGAGCGGAAGCCGGCGACTCTGGGAGGATGAACTGGATTTGAAAGCACCATAAAGTCCTGCCTTAATTTCTGCAAAAAGACGCAGAAATACGACAAAGCGAACCCTACGCTGTTCGCTTGGCTGCAGCGCAGATCAACGGTTTTAAACCGCTATCTAAGTAACGGGGGCGATGGCTGAAAAATCTAGATAGGAAATGATAAAACTTTTATATAAAAATTGAACAATACTTCACAAAGAAAGAGCCCATTTTGATCAATCCTTTTTTCAAAATAGGTTCTTCTTATTTATCATAAAATACGGGTTTGTGAGGTATTTTTGATCAAACTTTCTTTCAAGTCAACAGTATGATATACCTTGACTACTATCGATAATAAATCAGAAAAGAATAGATCAGACAATTTTTAATGATAATATCCTATTTCATTATTGATTGTATTAAAGTCGAGGCTATCTACTTCGAATTAAAATGGCTAAATCTTGGTACAACAATAAAATACCTTACATATAAAGCGTTATAATTTGGTTTCCTTATTAAGAAGCCTCTTCTGGTTGTACGATTTCAAATTCACCTTCTCCATACTCTTGCTCCGCATAATGGATTCCCCATTGACAGAGCACCTGCAAGATAGGTTTAAGAGATTCTCCAAGTTCAGTGGATGAATATTCAACCTTCGGTGGTACTTGATTATACATCTTTCTGTTCACAAGTCCACTGTCTTCAAGCTCTCTAAGTGTTTGAATCAGCATTTTCTGAGTTATATTTGGGACAATGCGCTTTAATTCACTCGTTCTCTTTGGTCCATTCATTAAAAAGTATAATACAAGACCTTTCCATTTTCCGCCAATAACTTCCTTTGTCACTTCAAAACCACAACTAAATGTTTTCAAGTCTCAACCTCTCCATTCCACAATTATTACCTTTTAGTTACTATATCACAAAAAAGTGGGTACTTCCGTTAATGCGCTTACTAAAGGATACTATATCTTGTAAGTTGTTCTTTAAGTACTTAAAGGTACTAGACATAAAATAAAATAAAATTAATTCTAAAGGAGTGTTAAGTATGGGTAAATTTGAAGGTAAAATAGCGCTTGTAACGGGTGGAACAAGTGGTATTGGTCTTGCTACAGCACAAAAATTTGTCAACGAAGGTGCATATGTTTATATCACGGGACGTAGACAAAACGAACTTGATAAAGCTGTTAACCAAATTGGCAAGAACGTAACCGGTGTTCAAGGTGATATTTCTAAGCTTGAAGACTTAGACAAACTATATGACATTATAAAGCAGGAAAAAGGTAAGTTGGACATTCTTTTTGCTAATGCAGGCACCGGCAACTTCCTTCCATTAGGTGAAATTACTGAAGAGCAGGTTGATAGAACGTTCGACATTAACGTTAAAGGAACCATCTTTACTGTTCAAAAAGCGTTATCACTATTCCCGGACAAAGTAGGTTCTATTATTGTAACGGGCTCTACAGCTGGATCAATTGGCAACCCGGCGTTTAGTGTATATGGAGCATCTAAAGCAGCATTAAGAGCGCTAGTTCGCAACTGGATTCTTGACCTAAAAGGTACTGAAATCCGTGTGAATGTGGTTAGTCCAGGAGGTATTCTTACACCTGCATACGATGAGCTTTTTGGTGATGCACTTGAAGAGGTACTGGAAAATAGCAAAAATACTGTTCCAGCTGGAAAAGTTGGGACACCTGAAGAAGTAGCAAACGCTGTATCTTTCCTTGCTTCAGACGAAAGCAGTTACTTGACGGGTATTGAATTGTTCGTAGATGGTGGGCTAGCACAGGTATAATTTAACTGCGCAGAAATAACAAATAGTCCCTAAAAAAGGTTAATGGTGAATGGTGTAACGGAATCGCCGCAAAATATAAAATTTATAGGAGGAATCAATATGACCAATCAACAAGTTCAACTCAATATTCGTTTTAAGGCTAAACCAGGGAAGAAAGAGGAATTCCGCAAGGAGCTATTTTCCTTAATTGAGGAGATGTCATCCGAAAAGGCATTTATTAGCGCTATTGTTTCGGATAATCTGGATCAACCGGATGAACTGCTCATTTATGAAACATGGAAAGGCACGAGAGATAGCTGGCTTGATGAAGAATTTATTAAACCGTACCGCAAGGATTACGAAGTAAGGCTGGATGATTTAATTGTGGAAAGAAGCGTTAGCTGGTTGCAACCTAACCGTGAATGGGGAAGTCATATAACGAATGATACTGAATATGAATTCAATCTGAAAGTTTAATTTTAGACGTGAGTGTTTGGCTCTAAACGTAAAAAAGACGAGAGGAAGTAAAACTTCCATCTCGTCTTTTTTTATGTACACCAAACGACTTCGCGTGAAAACGTCCCTTTATGCGCAAGGCAGCGGTCGGTGATTGTAAAGCCTGCTTCACTGAGCATTTCGTCGATGTTTTCGATCGTAATAATCAAACAGCCTTTCGTAAAGCGCCGTGCTTCCTTCAAAATTGCCAGCTGCCCTTCAGCCGTAATATGCGTAAACAAATTATAAGGCATATCAATAATCGCTACATCATAATGCTCGTTTACTTCAGCAATCGGACCAATCGTCACATCGCCATGAAGATTAAAATACGCAATATTCTTCCGTGAACCATAGACAACGAGGGGATTAATATCGCGTCCCTCGATTTGAATGCCCATCGAAAGAGCTTCCACGAGCACTGTGCCGATTCCGCAACAAGGATCAATTACGCGCAAGCCTTCAGGATGCGGCACCGCAATATTGACAGCAGCCCGTGCCAGACGCGTTCCAAGTGCAGTTGAATACATATGCGGCTTCTGTTGATGTGCATACCAGTCAGAAGAACTTTCTGTCAGCTTTCCTGCATACCAACGGTCATCGAGCTGCACAATCCCAATCAACAATTCGGGATTATCCAGTTCAGGCTCACCATTGATTTGAAGACCCGTTTTCCGTTCGATTTCACGGCGTTTCGCATGTCCAATCTTTAATGTGCCGGCAAGCTCCATGTCATTTAAGCAGACAGTCTTGAATGTTTCCTTCACTGTTAATTCAGCGGCTTGCTCTGCCAATGAATCCAATGTATCTGCCTGAATCCAAACTTCAAGTCTTGCCTGGATGAACGGGCTGCGTGAAGGATCAATCTCCACCTCGCTTATGATGACATTTTCCTGCACGTCACTCCCGAAAAAAGCACGCATTTCCATCCGGCATAATTCCTGTTCATCGCGATGCCGAATATACGTATAGATAAACTGAGACGTTTCCACTTACTTACCTGCTTTCATTTTGCTAAGACCGCCGAGCACTTCATGAAGAAGCTGCAGAGTCTGTTCAATAGTCATCGATTCATCAAATCCTTGAATTGGATCAAGCGGCATATTCACTTCCCACAGTCCTTCATTATCAGAGAAGGAGAGGCTGAAACCCAGTAATTGCTGCTGCAACTGTTCTTCAATGAATGAACGGATTGCCTCGCTTTCTTTTTTTCTGCCCTGCAAACCGAATAATGCCATATACGTTCCGAAAATATCATCCACTTCCAGAACAAGTGAATCAACCTTATATTGATCAAGGTCAGGTGACGCAACATATAAAAATTCTGCTATGTTGGATTTCAAATAGGATATCGGTTCCAGTAAAAATGATGTGTCTGCTTCACGGATTGTTTCTTCCGTTTCTTTTGCGCAGATTTCTAAATTTTCTATGGTTAATGGGTTCATTTCGTTCACTCCTCGTTAGTAAGTATACCGGATTGCTTTTCGGGATACCATGGATTTAAGTGAATTAACACTTCGTCAACGTCTTCATTTTGCGCCATGATTAAATTGCGCAGTCTGCTGGAAATCACATGACCTTCCTGAACCGTCAAATCGCCGGTAACACCGATGCGGATGTCGACAAGAACATAATGACCGTGTTCTCTTGCGCGCAGGCGATCAATGCGCTTTACTTCGGGCATGGAATGGATAAGATTTTCAAAAGCTGCCAAACGCTCATCACTTACGCTCTTTTCCATTAAAATATCGATGCTCTCCTTGCCGATTTCGATTGCTATCTTAAACACCAGGATTGAAACGATAATCCCGGCAATCGGGTCTCCGTATGCCAGCAGCGGAATGGCAAATGAATCACCAATCAAGGCCAAGCCAATACCGACAACTGCTGCGAGTGAAGCATAGACATCAGCTAAATGGTCATAGGCGGTCGCAATCAAGCCTTTGCTGTTTTCTGCTTTTCCGACACGAATCGTATAGATGTACAGGACATATTTCCAAATGAGTGATACAATCGCCGTAAGTAACGCAATCTTGCTGGCGGTTGCCGGATCTTCAAATAATGCCATCACTGCTTCAAACGCGATATAAATAGCGGCCAGTCCTAAAATCATAGCTACGAAGCCGGAGCCGATTACCTCAGCTTTGCCGTGTCCATAAGGATGATCTTGATCCGCCGGGCGTTTGGAAATCCTCATAGATGTTAAAGCTGCAGCAGAAGCCACGACATCACCTGCGTTGTGAAAGCCATCGGCAAGTAGTACCGGACTCCTGAAAACAAAGCCGACGACCAACTTTAAAACAGTTAGTACTATATTGCTTAATAAACTTACCCAGATCGCCATGATAGAAGAAGCAGAGTGTCCTTGATTCATTGTTACCATAAATGTTTCCCTCCTCTAATAGTGTTTCCTGAAAGCAACAAAAAAACCTCGCCTGTTGTATGCGAGGTTTGGAAAATTTTTAATGGTTGTGTTGGGACAAAATTTGTCATTGTCATCACTCATTCATTTGTAGTTCATTAATTATCCCATAAATTGAAGCATCATGCAACTTCACGGAGCCCAAAATAGTAAGATGATTATCAAAAAAATGAATTGCCTTGTTGCAAGATGACAAGAATTTAATTATAATACACAAAGATGCATAAAAATTCACTTTGAGAGGTTTGATGAATGATGAAACTTTGGGGCGGTCGATTTAGCAGCAAAGCAGATGAAATTATGGAGAAATTCAACAGCTCGCTTCCCGTTGATTATCGTTTATTCAGAGAAGATATTGCAGGAAGTCTCGCACATGTCACAATGCAAGTGCATTGCGATTTATTGACGCCTGAAGAAGGGGAGCTGCTGGTCAATGGCCTGCAGTCCATTTTGACAGACATCGAATCGGGTGAATTGAAAATAGAAGGTAATTACGAAGACATCCATTCATTTATTGAAATGAATTTAACAGAACGGGTAGGGGAAACCGGTAAGAAACTGCATACTGCACGGAGCCGGAACGACCAAGTGGCAGTTGATATGCGTCAGTATGCACGCAACCAAGCATCTATTGTACAGGATGCATTGCAGACATTAATTGATTCATTAGATGCAAAAGGAAAAGCAAATAACGTCATCATGCCGGGTTATACACATTTGCAACGTGCGCAGGTCGTGACATTCGGTCATCATTTAGATGCCTATGCACAAATGTTCAAACGGGATAAAAAACGTGTGCAGAATGCAGCGGAAATACTGAATGAAAACCCGCTTGGCTGTGGCGCACTCGCAGGCACCACACATGATATTGATCGCCAAGTTACGACAGCATTGCTTGGTTTTCATAAGCCGGTGGATAATTTCCTTGATGGCGTCAGTGACCGTGATTACTTAGTGGAACTAATGTCTGATTTCTCCTTGATTATGATGCATATGAGCCGGTTGAGTGAAGAACTGATTCTCTGGAGCAGCCAGGAATTCCGTTTTATCACGATTTCAGATGCGTATTCTACGGGCAGCAGTATCATGCCACAAAAGAAAAACCCTGATGCAGCTGAGTTGATCCGCGGAAAAACAGGCCGCGTCTACGGTTCCCTTTTTGCCTTGCTGACTACATTAAAAGGTCTGCCGCTTACCTATAATAAAGACATGCAGGAAGACAAGGAGCAATTTTTCGACGCACTCGACACGGTGCTTGATTGCCTGGAGATCATGTCTAAAATGATCGATACGCTGCAAGTCAACGCTGACCAAATGAAAGCAGCCATCAAAGGCGGCTTCTTAAACGCAACAGAAGTGGCAGATTACCTGGTTGCGAAAGGCACCCCTTTCCGGGATGCGCATGAAATTGTCGGCAAGATCATCATTTATTGTGAGAAAGAAAAGAAAGCAATTGAAGACCTGACAGTAGCAGAACTGAACCAATTCAGCGGTCATATTGAAAACGACATCTACGATTATATTGATTATGAAACCATCATTACCAAGGGCAATAAAAGCCTGATGACTGGAAAAGAGTAAGTTGCGTCTGAATTGATCAAACAAAAAAGCCTGCAAAATTCGCAGGCTTTCTCGTAACTTTTATTGCTGTTCCACTCGCGGTTTTCCTTGAGCAGCAGCTATTACATATCCGATTAGACCGAACACTACTGCCGGCAAAATCCAGCCGACGCCCTGTGTATATAATGGCAAGTAGCCAAGTACCTTCAATACAGGTGCCCATTCCAGACCGAATGCGCCCAGCATATCAAACAATCCAATTACGCCGGCAGCGATTAAACCCAGTATATATACTTCGTGATAACCGCGGAATAAACGATGGAACAATCGGAATGAGATCAGCACAATCGCGAGAGGATATATTCCAACCAATACTGGAATAGTCACCGCAAGTAACTGTGTCAAGCCGACATTAGCTACAATCGTAGAAAATACGGAAATGATAAATACAAATGCTTTATATGATATCTTAGGAGCAACCTTTGAAAGATACGAAGCACTGGCCGACACTAGTCCGACAGAAGTCGTCAAGCAGGCAAGCGTAACGGCAAGGCCTAGCAGATACAAACCGTTATTACCCATTAAGGCATACGCAAGCTCCGCCAAAATATCTCCGCCATTCGTAGCACCTTCTGCTACGCTCCGGCTCGTCATTCCTAAATAAGCCAATCCTGCATACACAAGACTTAATCCGATAACCGCGATAGTTCCAGCTCTCATTGTGATGGAAGTAATTGCTTTTCTATCTGTAATCCCTTTTGCTTTCACTGCATTAATGACAATGATGGCAAAGACGAGAGCTGCCATCGCGTCCATCGTTCCGTATCCCTCAATAAATCCTTTGAAAAAGAAATCCTCGGAATATGCTCCTCGTGGTAAGCCAGCTTCACCCACAGGGTTTACAATGCCGATCACGACAATGAGTGTCACGATCGCAAGTAATACAGGTGTTAAAATACTTCCGAATCGATCGACCATTTTATTCGGTTTCAATGAAAGCCAAACCGTTACCGCAAAAAACAAGATGGAAAACATAGCTAGTGCCGGTCTATAGAAAGAATCTGGCACAAAAGGGGACACAGCGATTTCAAATGAAACGGTCGCTGTACGCGGCACCCCGAAAAACGGTCCAAGCGCTAAATAGACGACTAATGGAAAAATCATCGCGAATAAAGGAGAAGCTTTTCCCGCCAAGTCGCTAAGTTGATTGCCACTCATTGTCACCGCGATAACACCAAGATAGGGAAGTCCGACGCCTGTGATCAAGAAGCCCGCCAGCGTAATCCATGTCTCCGTGCCTGCTTGCTGACCAAGAAGCGGAGGGAAAATCATATTTCCCGCGCCAAAAAAGAGAGCAAACATCGTTAGCCCTAATTTTATCGTGTCAAATCTGGTAAAACTATTCATTTTGTAATGCCTCCTGAAGTACTCCGAGAAATCTATGTATTTTGAAAATGGAACCTATGCATAACGCTCAGGTTATGCGTGCCGTAACACTATATGATATGCAATAATGTTCTGTCAAGTATACACGGTTGAATTCTCAGTATAATGAAGAAACTGGAATAGAACCATAAAAAAGGGCCTCCGAAGAGACCCTTTTTCTTTTATCCCATAATATGATAACCGGCATCTACGTAAATGACTTCACCTGTTACTCCACTAGATAGCTTGCTCAACATCGCAACAGTCATATCTGAAACTTCCTCCGGTTTGACGTTGCGCTTTAAAGGAGCGCGTTCTTCAATTTGATGCAGGATGGTATTGAATGAAGGAACTCCTTTAGCAGACAATGTACGGACTGCGCCTGCCGAGATAGCGTTGACCCGGATATTCTTCTCACCGAGTTCAGATGCCAAATAGCGTACGGACGCTTCAAGAGCTGCCTTTGCAACACCCATCACGTTATAGCCTTCCAACACGCGTTCTGCACCTAAATAACTCATTGTGATGATCGCGCCGCCTTCTGTCATATAATGGCGGGCTTCTCTCGCCGCAGCCACCAATGAATAAGAACTGGAGTCTTGAGCGAATGCATAGCCGTCACGTGTTGTCTCAACAAATGGATTGTGTAAATCTTGCTGATGAGCGAATGCAACGGAGTGTACAACACCGTGTATCACGCCGACTTGTTCACCGATAGCTTTAAATGCCTGCTCCATGCTTTCATCACTATTGACGTCACACTGTACAATTTGTGTAGCTTTTAATTCATGTTTATCCAAAGCCTTCTCTAATTTCTCACGGGAACGGTCTTTTCGGTAGGTGAAAATGACATTTGCGCCCACAGCGAATAATGATTTTGCGACACCCCAGCCAATACTGCGTTCATTCGCAACACCCATAATGACAATATTCTTACCGGATAGTTTTAATAAATCTTCCATAGTAGCCTCCTGAATTACGTTAGTTACAATAATTTTGATACTCCTCATCATAGTACCATATTGAATGAAAGAACTGATACCTTTTCTGTTAGCAGAAAGTCTTTAGATAAATTGACTGTTAATAAATAAAAATACAGTTGACTTTATAATTATACATCCGTATACTTATAACTAATGAATAATGAGGTGATGACGTTGAAGGTAGGAATCATAGGAGCGTCCGGGTATGGTGGTCTCGAATTGATCCGGCTGCTGCAGGGCCACCCGGAAATTGAACAGATTGATTTATTCACTTCTTCAGAAGAAGGAACTATATTTTCTAATAAATATCCACATTTAGTGAATATTCACGATCAGCCTATGCAGGCGATAGAGAAGGAAAAAATCCGGCAGCTAGATACTGTTTTCTTCAGTACTCCGGCCGGCGTAACCACTTCTTTACTCCCGCCTCTAATAGGAACGGGGCCGAGATTAATTGATTTAGCTGGCGATTTTCGGCTGAAAGATCCGGCATTATATAAGCAGTGGTATCAAAAAGATGCACCTGAACTGAAATTCCTTGAGAAAAGTGTTTATGGACTTCCTGAATGGAATAAAGAACGGATTAAAGATGCGGAATTCATCGCAAATCCAGGATGTTATCCGACAGCAGTGTTGCTTTCATTGCTTCCATTAGTAAAGAATGGATTGATTGACGGAAGCCAGCTGGTCATCGATGCAAAAAGCGGTGTATCCGGAGCGGGAAATAAACCAAGTGCGGCAACTCATTTCAGTGAGACTAATGAAAACTTATCCATCTATAAATTACATCAACATCAGCATATACCGGAAATTGAGCAGGCGATGAATCATTTCGCCGATCAGCCGGAACCCATCACATTCACCACACACCTCGTACCGATGACAAGAGGTATCATGGCAACAAGCTATGCGAAAGTGAATGGCCAGTTTACAGAACAGCAGTTAATAGACTGCTTAAGAGAAACCTATAAAAACAGTCCATTTGTCCGGGTATTGACTGATATCCAAAAAATTGGAACAAAGCAAGTATACGGATCCAACTATTGCGATATACATGTCAAAGTAGATCCAAGAACAAACCGGGCAACAATCGTCGCGGTCATCGACAACCTCGTAAAAGGGGCTGCAGGCCAGGCCATCCAGAATATGAATATCCAGTACGGTTTAGATGAAACAACTGGGATTAATAACATTCCGCTATTTATCTAATCTAGATTACTTGAACTGAAATATTTTGTAGAAAGAACGCTGTATTGCCTTAATTTCTGTAAGATTCACAGAAATACGGCAAAGCGAACCCTTCGCTGTTCGCTTGGCTCACCGCGGGCTCGCAAGACTTGCGTCCGCCTGGAACGGAAATCAGCGGAGCCAATTTACTTCTACAATGTAAGTTTTTATATTCAAGATATATTGAGACATCAAAGAAAACACCAGAATTGAGGGGAGCACTACTATGGAAACCATCGAAAGCATGAAGCGAATCTCGCGTAAAAATATTGTGTCACCAAAAGGATTTAAGGCAGTCGGCATCCACTGCGGACTGAAGCATAAGAAAAACGATCTAGCGCTCTTGGTCAGCGAAGTGCCAGCAAGCGTTGCGGGAGTCTTCACAACAAATGCAATCCAGGCAGCTCCGCTTAGTGTCACAAAACAAGTAGTCTATGAAACCCAGAAAATGCAGGCAGTCGTTATTAATTCGGGCAATGCGAATGCATGCACAGGCAAACAGGGTATGTTGGATGCACTGCAAATGCAGCAAGAAACGGCTAATCACCTGGGTATCGATAAAAGTTTAGTCGGAATCGCATCAACAGGCGTCATCGGCGAGCCTATGAAAATGGAGCCGCTATTGTCTGGCATTAAGCAATTGCAGCCAATCGATAGTTTGGAAGGTTCTATTCAATTCTCACAAGCTATTTTAACGACAGATACAGTAACAAAAAATACAGCCTATGCAACAGTGGTTGATGATCGTGAAATCGTAATTGCCGGGGTGGCAAAAGGTTCCGGAATGATCGAACCAAATATGGCTACGATGCTTGGTTTCGTTACGACAGATGCGAATATTGAATCGGAATACTTACAGCAGGCGTTAAAAGAAATAACAGACGTTACGTTCAACTCAATCACAGTCGACGGAGATACATCTACCAATGATATGGTACTCGTGATGGCAAATGGAATGGCAGGAAATAATTCATTGACACCAACGCACCCTGATTGGGAGTCGTTCGTCAATGCACTGCATGCCGTGTCACTTGATCTGGCGAAAATGATCGCAAAAGACGGTGAAGGCGCAACAAAATTAATTGAAGCAAAAGTAACAGGTGCAATTTCTGATGAAGAAGCGCGTAAAATCGCCAAGTCAGTAGTTGGCTCTCCGCTTGTTAAGACGGCTGTATTCGGCTGTGACGCAAACTGGGGTCGTATTATCGCAGCGATCGGCTACAGTGGAGCGACGGTTGATCCGGATACAATCAATATCTATATCGGGACTACGCTTGTAGTAGAAAACAGTGAGCCCGTCGAATTTTCTGAAGCAGATCTGCTGATTTATCTGAAGCAGCATGAAGTGAAGTTTTTAGTGGAACTGAACCAGGGGCCAAAAAACACTGGTGAAGGAACAGCATGGGGGTGCGATCTCACTTATGACTACGTCCAAATCAATGCAACCTACCGCACGTAAACGCCAGGTCATCAAACTGGGCGGCAGTATGCTCGATGAATTGAGCAGCGCTTTTTTTGACAGGGTGAAACAATTACAGCAAGAAGGCATACAATTAATAATCGTCCACGGGGGCGGACCAAACATCAATCAGGAACTTGCGGATCGCGGCATCACTTCTTCCGTAGTGAACGGTTTCCGTGTGACATGCGGAGAAGCAATTGGTGTTGTCCAGTCCATTTTGATTGGGCAGGTTAATCCGGCGCTCGTTCACCGTTTTAATGATGAAGGCGTCAAAGCAATTGGATTGAGCGGTTTTGATGCGAATCTGTTCACCTGTGATTTGCTGGATTTTGAAACGTACGGATATGTCGGTGAAATTCAGGAAGTGAAGACGGAGATTCTTGATTCATTGCTGGATTCAGGTATTCTTCCCGTCATTTCATGTATTGGAGCAACGAGCAAAGGGGAACCCTTAAATGTCAATGCCGATACGGTAGCAAGCCACATAGCGCTGGCGGTTGAAGCGGAAAGCCTTCTGCTTGTAACGGATACGCCGGGTATTCGAATTCAAGATCAGCCTCAGGCGAATGTGGTACCGACAGATATACACGGCTGGGTCGAATCTGAAGATATTTATGGCGGGATGATCCCGAAGGTGCAGGCCGCAATGGACTGTCTGAATGCAGGTATTCCTTCTGTTCAGATTGTCGGTCAGCAATTAAAAGGCACGGTCATTACCAATGAGGAGGCTATCGCGTGACTTCACTATTCAATAACTATGCAAGACGTTCAGTGCACCTAGTCAAAGGGCAGGGCACGATCGTCACAGACGATCAAGGGAAAGAGTACCTTGACTTTACAAGCGGCATCGCTGTCGTCAGTCTCGGTCACGCACATCCAGCGATTGTCAAAACGCTGCAAGAGCAGAGTGAAAAACTGTGGCATATCTCGAATTTATTCGAAAGTCCTGAGCAGGAAAAATTAGCGGAGACGCTGACGAAAGAGACGGATCTTGCGTGCGCATTATTCTGCAACAGCGGAACTGAGGCCAATGAAGCGGCCATCAAGCTGGCAAGAAAGCATACGGGAAAACATCATATTCTGACGTTTAAGCAGTCTTTCCACGGCCGGACTTTTGGTGCGATGGCGGCAACTGGTCAGGAAAAAATTCAGCAGGGCTTCGGTCCAATGCTTGAAGGTTTTGAATGGCTGCCGTTTAATGATACGGACGCGCTGGAAAATGCTGTGAATGAAAAAACGGCAGCGATCATGCTCGAAGTCATTCAAGGTGAAGGCGGCGTCAATTCAATTGAGCCGGTATTCGCAAAAGCCATAATGGAAGCTTGTGAAAAGTTCGGCATCCTATTGATTATTGACGAAGTGCAGACGGGAATTGGCCGCACAGGTACGCGTTACGCGTATGAACAGACGGCATTGAAACCGGATATCGTGACACTGGCGAAAGGACTTGGCGGAGGCTTTCCAATTGGAGCGCTGTTAGCTGGAAAAGAATTGTTCGATACGTTCGGACCGGGTTCTCACGGCACGACATTTGGCGGAAATCTATTGGCTGTATCGGTCGCACAGACGGTTGTTGATCATGTATTTGAGCCTGCATTCTTACAAGGCGTCCAGGACAAATCCACATATCTGAAACAGCAATTGACTGCAGCACTTCCAGCGGACAACTATTCATTGCGTGGCAACGGTCTGCTGATTGGAATTCATTCGAATGAAGAAATCGGTCCTGTCATCCAGAAGGCGGAGAAACAGGGATTATTGCTTGTGCCTGCAGGAACGAACGTCATACGTCTTCTTCCTCCACTCACTGTCACGAATGAAGAAATTGATCAGGCAGTTGCGATTTTAAAGAAAATACTAGTGTAATCCATACTTGAATTAAAGTAGTCAGAGAACTGCTATTCAATACTACGGAATTCTCCAATTGCGGAGAATTCCTTTTTTCCTTTTTTCCTTTTTTATATAGCGGGATGTAAGAAATTACATTTGTGCTAGTAATATTTGTTAACAGTAATTCGTGCTCAGGGCAAACGTAATCACAAATATTCATACTGTTAATCAGCAACAGAACAACTCAAACCTCAGTTAAGAACCGTAAATTTATATACAAAATATTCTTACTCAGGTATAGTTAATGGAACAAAATTAATAGATTGGAAGTGTTGTAGACTTGAAAAAACTATGCGGGTTGCTGCTGGCTTTGTTCATGGCGGCATATGCATTCCCCCTGTCTTCTTTTGCTGCTGTCTTCGCGGATGTGAAAGATCAACATTCCGCCGCTGCTGAAATAAAATATTTGGCTGATAAAGGGATTATTAAAGAAAAGTCGAATGAAAAGTATCGTGTCAATGCGCCGATCACGCGCCTAGAAGCTTCCTCGATGATCCAGAGAGCGTTACAGCTTCCTATGGATAACCGACCGGATGTGGAACTGACTGATATAAAGTCATCCCATCCTCACTATTCATTAATTGCAACAATGATTGATGAAGGGATTTTCACAGGAAATGCTGAGCATCAATTTCTGCCTGATGGTAACTTGAAAAGAGGTCAGATGGCTGCTGTTTTTGTTCGAGCATTTGATTTGAAAGGAAGCACTGATTATCGTTTTCGTGACGTACCCGCAACATACTGGGCACTCTCGGATATTCAGACACTGTCAGTTAAATCCATAACAACAGGCTTTTTAGATAATACATTCAAGCCTAATGAGTCTTTAACACGCGGACATTTTGCCGTGTTCCTGGCTCGAATTCTGGAACCAAGCTTTACAGATACACCTGCCTGTTATAAAGGCGATAATACTGCACAGAAAATCGTCAATGTTCCTGTTGCTACGCTATGGAAAACACCTGGTGACAAGCGCCATGTTGATGCAGCAGCAGTCAGTAAATCACCAGATATCAGTAAATGGGTAACAGCGATGAATATACCCCAAAAACAATGGCTCGTTGGCAAGCTCGAAACACAGGCGCTTTACGGTCAGGCAGTGAAAGTTCTGAATACACATGGAGATTGGGTTCAGGTAGCTGTCGTGGATCAGTCTTCGCCAAAGAACGCTGCGGGTTATCCGGGATGGATATTGAAAAGTCATTTGACAACGGTCTATCCAAATTATTCTTCCTGTGAGAAGGTAATAGTAAAAACAAAAACTGCGGTTTTATCGCAGGATGAAAAAGGTCAAAAGCCATTCCTTACAATTAGTTTTAATACGATCCTGCCAGTTGTCGGAAAAACAGGGAATCTCATTGCTGTTCAGACACCAGCTGACGGTGTGAAGTACATCAACAAGAACACTGTGAAGACTGTGAACGCTAAAGGAACAATGCCGAAACCGACAAAAGAGCAAATCATAGAAACAGCAAAAATCTTTGACGGCTTGTCGTATTTGTGGGCAGGAACTTCAGGTTTTGGACTGGATTGCTCAGGATTTACGTATTCCGTCTATCGACAGCATGGTATTAATATACCGAGAGATGCATCAGTACAGGCAGTCAACGGATTGAAAGTAGATAGAAAAAATCTGCAGCCTGGTGATCTGTTGTTCTATGCTTACAACAAAGGAAAAGGTACTGTACACCATGTCGGTATGTATATAGGTGACGGCAAAATGATTCATGCGCCAAATCCGAAAAAGACGGTGGAAATTGTCCCTTTAACACTGGAACCGTATAAATCAGAATATGCAGGTGCACGCCGGTACCTTCGTTAATTTAGAAAAAGTAGACAGACAACTGATGTAAGTCATTCAATAGAATGGTATTCATAATAACAAACGAATTAACTGAGAAAAAGCACCGTATGTAGCGGTGCTTTTTCATTTATCTGAATTTTACTGGATATCTTTGGTATAATGGTTTTGAGATACGGAAAAGAGTGCTGTGATCAATATAGGGGGAAAATTACAGAACGGAGAGGGGTGTTTTTATGGATTTAGGAAATGAATACTTGAAGATTGTGAAAGAAAGATTTGAAAGTGTCAAAGATTTAGGAGATAAAACAATAAGCCAATTATCAGAAGAAGATATACATTGGAAATTAAACGAGTCTTCAAATAGCATTGTGATTATTGCAAAACATGTAAGTGGGAATATGATTTCCAGATGGACAGACTTTTTAACAACGGATGGAGAAAAGACTTCTAGAAATCGCGATCAGGAATTTGATGATGACATTTCCTCAAGACAAGAAATGATAGCTATTTGGGAAAAAGGCTGGAATACACTTCTTGATACAATCAATGGGTTAGAAAACCAAGACTTATTAAAATATATATCAATTCGTGGTGAGAAGCACACTGTGCTAGAAGCAATCGAAAGGCAGATGGCTCATTATGCTTATCACGTTGGTCAGATGGTTTATATTGGAAAGCAATTAAAAGACGAAAATTGGGAAACTCTTAGCATCGCAAAAGGAAAATCAGAAGAGTATTTACAACAGAAATTAAATAAACATAGGTCTTAAAAGATCATGTTTCATAAACTGGCCAATTAGTGCAATAAAGAGATGATGGTTTATGGTAGTATCAAGGAAATAATTCATTCTTTGATTGGGGGAATCATCGTGTCAAATGATATTATTGAAAAAGTGAAAAAAGGACTCGAGGGAATCGAAATCGGCTATTTCGATACAGGTCAAAGCTTTGAAAAAGAAGCGTATTACAATTATTTTGGTGTTTCAGATAAGGAAACACGTCGCTATGCGATTGCTGTACTTACAGTGTATTTAGGAAATTGGTATAGCCTCTGTAGTTTTCCGTTTTTAGATAGAGAATCTTATTTGGAAGAATTTATTAAGGCATTTATAAAGCATCACCAGCAAATTGAAAGTGATTTTCCTAGTATGTATAAATATATCATTTCATTTTTAATTCGGATTGAAGAGGAAAATAGTGAGAAATATGCTTACTCAACTTTTAAAATTGATAAGGAACTACACGAGCGTTTGAAAAGAGAAGTGTTAATTCCTAAACGAGAATACTTAAATAAACATACATCAATAAAATACTTTTTAAGGGAAATTAGAGTTAATCCTTTTTTTGAATCTGATTACTTCGAGTAATAGCAATGACAGAGTAATCTTACAAAAAACAAATCTTTAGCAATCGGGGGCAATAACGGAATAAGGCTTGTGCTTTAAACGGGCCAGATCATTGAGTTAAGAGGCATAGGGGGAGGAGCAGACGAAATGGATTTGTGGTTTATGATTAAAGAGCGTTCTGCATTCTTATCAATTTTTCTTATTATAATTTTACTAAGTGTTTTCCTGCTAGTAGCTACTTGGAAAAATCGTACTAACATACCGAAGAGTTTAACCGTAATTATAACTTTAATTTCTACGGTTTTTATCGTTGCATCTTTGATTGCAATGATATTTATAATCTCGTTTGGCTATAACTCTTGAATTGAAATTGTTAAGCTAACGGGGGCGTTTGTTTTATAAAGTATTCAAGAATATGGGCCATTTTGTAGTATAAAGGTTAAAGTATGTCGCGAAGAATGCGAATCGTAAATTCAAAATTAGGGGTGATGTATTGAAAGCAGCAATTGCTACAATGGTTGTCTTTGCCATTCTAAGTTTTGCAGTTGTACCTTCCATCTTCTATTATTTCTTTGGCATGGATATAGGAGATTTGCTCCCGATTTATTCTGGAATGGTTCTACTTAGTGGGGTAATGGTTGTTTGTACAAAAATGGTACTTGAGGAAATAGAAGGATTAAAAGAAAAAGAAGACGGAAAGATGTCTAAAAAATAAAGGCATAGTTAAATACAACTATCGGGTGCGTTTGCTTGATAAGCAAATGTCCCAATACCGCAATAGGGCCAGATTGACTTATAGAGGGGGATAATATGTCTAAATATATTAGTGTGTTTTTCTTAACGATAATTGCTAGTACGGTTTTATATTTTGTATGTGGTAGTTTGTTTGATGGTGGTGATTATGCTGAAACAGCTATTTATATATTTGGCACGGTAATCGTAATACTGTTATCCTTTTTGATTTCACTCATGTACTATGCAATAAACTTATTAAAGCGTAATATTTAAATCTGTTATTCCCGAATCGGGTGCAGTTGTGGGAAAGCGGCTACCCTTCAAACTGGACACTTTGTAAAATAAGATAAGTGGAGTTTTCATTTCGCGTTTGACAGAAATATGATAGATGGAAATGAAAAAACGAACACCTTATAGATGTTCGTTGAGTAATTATTCAGTAGCTGTACTACCCATTGCAATAGAAATTCTGTTCCACCTGTTTATTTGATTGAGGATTAGAACGAGGTGCCCCAATCAGACCAAATACTTGTTGTCAATTAATGGGGGTATTATGAATGTAGTAGCATGGTTTTATCTACTACGGTATGAGCAAATAAAAAAGTGTGTTGAATATAACTATGAAAAGGAGATGGGTTTTTGAATAAAAATCCAAGCGGTTTAGGTGAAAGACTGTTAGCTAATTTTATTGACTTTTTCATTATAGTTTTACCTATTACCTTTGTTTTGTACTTTATTAGAGGGGAATATTCGTATGATTGGACCTCGGGAATAACTTGGCAAGTTATTGATGTTTTATATTTAACAGCTGTCCCACTACTATGGAGCGGATATAGCGTTGGAAAGCATATGTTTAAAATTAAGGTGAAAAGAATTGACGAGCAAAAATTAACTTTAAAAAATATGCTTTTAAGAGAAGTTGTAGGAAAAGTTCTCCTTGTATATATGACTTTCGGCATATCGAATATAGTAAGTATTTTCATGGTGATTTTCAGAGAAGACAAGAGAGCTATTCATGATTTGATAGGTGGAACTTACGTTAGTTATGATGAAAGATTTAAAGGGAAGAGCATTTTCTAATGTTTTTACTTCTTGTGCTTACTAAACTTCTTCTATCATATCTTTAAGACTTTTACATAATAAAACGACAATCGTGTGCGTTTGCGTAATTACCGATTTAGTTCATATCGCAAACATGCCATATAGTGGATTGACTTGGAAAAGGTGATTGGTGTTGCAATTTAGGGATAAGATTATTATTGGGGTGGCAATGACTCTACTGGTAGCAGTATCGATTGGTATAGTTTTTGGTGGAATTATTTTTGGTCTAGCAGGTTTTTTCTCTTTGATTGGTGTTTCTTATGAATCAATTGGATCTTTACTGCTATTCATATTCTTTACTTTTTTGGTTGGCATTTTCTTTGAAATAATAGAGCAGGTCACGTTATTTTTTATAAAGAGAGCAAATCTACCTAGTAAAGAAAAATGGGTTTGGATAGCTCTTATTAAATTAATCTTAAGCTGGATTGTAATATATATTGTTAATGAATTAATGACAACAGTAGTTTTATCAGGCTTAGCAGTATTTTTAACAGCACTTCTTATAGTCAGCATTGACATAGTGTTTGATGATAAAAAAGAGGCAGTAAATAATAATTAGATCTCAGTTATCGTGCGCGTTTGTGGTAGATGTACTGTGTCTGTAACGGGTCAAATTGAAAAAGATAGTAAGCTTAATTCCTTGCTAAAATTGTAGGGAATTAAGCTTTTTTACTTTCCCCAAAAAAGTTTATCATTTCTTGTAACGAATGTGGTTTTCATTCTATATATATGTATGCCAGTTAGCATCAGAGGGAAGGAGGAATTGGGTGGAGGATTTAAGCGAAGTTTATAAATCCTATGCAAATGAAGTAAAAGCTTTCCTTCTTTGTTTAACATCAAATGTGGATTTAGCAGAAGAATTGACGCAAGAAACATTTTATCAAGCTGTAAAATCTATCGAACGTTATAATGGCGAGTGCAAAATATCAGTTTGGTTATGTCAAATTGCGAAGCATTCCTACTATGATCATTTAAAACGGGAGAAGTATAGGAATTATTCAAGCCTTGAACAATTAGCACAAACTGGTATAGACTTTCATTCCAATGAAGATTTACCAGATGTAGCTATGATAAAACAGGATATACAACAGACAATTCATCTGGAGATTCAAAAGTTAAAGGAACCTCATCGAGAAATTTTTTTACTTCGAACAAAGCTGGATTTAAGTTTCAAGGAAATTGGAGTTATCTTCAATAAAAATGAAAATTGGGCAAGAGTTACATATTATCGTGCAAAATGCACTTTAGCAGAAAGGATGAATTTGAATGAAATGTAATATTATACAGGATTTATTACCTTCTTATATTGATGGTGTTTGTAGTAAAGAAACGGCTTCTGAGGTAGAAACTCATATCAAGGATTGTGTCCAATGCAACAAAACGATGCAAATGATGCAACAGCCGACACAATACATTGTCGAACCAAATGTTGAAGAGGCGAAAGAACCTTTTAAACGAATCAATAAAAAGCGACGTATCCAAGTCATTGCTGCTTCGCTGTTGACATTTCTAATTATGATAATCAGTTATCAGGTCGTTCAAAATGTAGGGGTTGTTAACCAATTCTTTTTCCCAATGGCCCACGGAATAGTAAATATAACTGACGATGGTGAAGAATGGAAGAGCCTGAATTTTAATGAAGAAAATTATCTAATATATGATCGTGTTTTCTGGAAAAAGTCTATTGTAAATAGTGGAAGTGAAAGTATTGATAGTGGAAGTGAAATGGAAAGTGATATCCTTATTAGAGTGAAAGATATCAATGGTAAAGTAGTAGTCGATGATATTCAAGTGAAGTCTGGAAAAAGTGTTAAATTGGATGGCTTAAAGAAAAACGAAAAGTATTTTTTTGAAATTAAAGCACCACAAGGAAGATATTTTATTAATGCGATATGATAAAATAAAGACCAAGATAGTTGTGTGAATTCTTAAGAGGTATTATGTTTATTGCATAAATGAGGGCATTTATTGAATTCATATGTGACACAATTGAGCAAAAAAATTTTGACATTGTACTCAAGAGAGGGATGGATTCTTGGTCAATAAAAAAACTTCAAAATTATATAAATGGCGAGAAAAGTATAGAGCATTTATAACTGCATCGGTTTGTCTATATTGCCTGATAATCACTTTTAATAGACCCCCAATTCATATGCGAATTAGGGGTCTAGTTTGTTCTTTAAATCGTATTTTATACCCGTGAATCGAAGGGGTTACAAGTCATGTCTGAGCACTTATTTACTCTTTAATTTGGCCCTCGTAGAGTAGGTTGTCATCTTTCAGGTCGATGATTTTTACATATTGATCATGCTTGATGAAGATACTTTTATATACCTTTTCACCGCTTTGATTCTCAAAAAGGATAATTCGTTTACCAGGATTGTCAGTCTCTACGCGAGATGTAAGCTCGCCTACAGGTATATGCTTTTTCAAAACATCATTTTCTTCTTCAAGAGTCATTTCACTGTTTACAGGTGCAATTGTATCTGATTCTGCAGTATCTTCCTCAGGCTCAATCGTATCTATAGAAATTTCGTCTTCATCTTTTGCTTCTTCGTCGTTTCCGCATGCAGCTAAAAATAATGCAAGCATTGGTAGTAGCCATAGTTTCTTCATGTCATAACACTCCTAATTCAGTTTGAAAATAGCTCATTACACAGCGTAAAAGAATCCGACTAACAAATCAATTCCTCTGCACTGTATAGTATTGGAAGAATAGGGATATTGATGTACAATTAAACTGGCTACTTAATTAGCTATCTAATGTTGTTTAAATAAAGTTTGGGGGGAATTTATATGAAGATTGTTGTACCGTTAGACGGCTCCAATGCCGGATTCAAAGTAGTCCACCATGCAATAGAATTGGCGAAGTTATTTGATGATGAAGTTGTGTTGTTGAATATTCAACCTTCTCTAAAGGAACTTGGTCTGCCGACGATAAAAAAGGGCGGCATGATGCTGCAGGGAGAATATGAGAAATACTCTGCGAAAGTTCGGATCGGCATTCCGGCGATGGAAATTATCGCAGAATCCAATGATCCTGAAATCCGCTATATTGCCATGGCAATCGGTAAAGGAAAACAAGAAGCAATTGGGAGTGTCAGTAAGCAAGTCCTTCACTTAGCGAAATGTCCAGTGATTCTCATACCCGAACATGCTGAGTAACAGTACATTCTCTGAAAAATACTCTTACTATTCAAAATTCTTATTACTTTTATCTCACTGTGTGGCATAGTCAATATATAGTAGATAGGCACTGGACGGGGGAACGTGAATGGAAAAACTTTTGAAAAAACCATCGGCAAGAAGAGCGCTGAGTAAAGTGCAGGACGTCACAAAGCGCATTCAGCCTTTAATTACTAACGAACACTCCTTTCATTCGAATTATCAGCAGTTGCACAAGCTGTTGGACGATGAACTACAAGAGGATGAATACTTTGTCATCGTCGATGAAACAGGAAAAAGCTATATCCACACGAATCGTCTGTGGGAAGGAACCCAATTTTCCGATCCAGCTGGACTAAAAGCCGCCAACACGAGAGAGCCTTTGCTGCAAATATACGATCGGCAATCAGGCGAGCGTCTAATTGATGCCTCCGCACCAATTACTCAAGTCAATGGAATGCGTTATAATCTGCGGCTTGGCCGGATTGTACATCAAAAATATATACTTTACGGAATGACTGCATCGATTCTGTTGCCAGCCTTCGCAATGGCGTTCATTGCATATATTTTTGATCTAACCTTCAGTCAGGGAGCGACATTTTCTGCTGCTTCACTCATCATTTCTACCATCATGACGGTTTCACTCTATAAAATTGTCATGAGGGGCATCCGTTCGTGGCGCAGGGTGACAAGAAAGATATCAGCGGGGGATCTTACTGCAGAAGTAACAGAACGTTCTCGATCCGAGTTCAACCAAATTGGATTTGAAATCAATAAAATGGTTATTGGAACAAAGAATATTGTGCAAGAGCTCGATCAGTCATCTAGTATTGTGGACCGAATCAGCGAGGATCAGGCTTCTGAAGCTAAGCGTATATCCGGTGTTTTTACCGCATATGGCGACACGATGCAAAATTTCCAAAGTGGAACAGAGCAGCAACTTTCATCGCTTCAATCTGCAAACGCTATGGTACAGACGATGATGCAGGGGATTCGCGAGATGGAGTCGCGTGTACAGCAAACCCTTTCTAAATCTGAAGAGGCATCTACTGCTGCAGAAGAAGGCAGTCAGGCAATTGAAGAATCTGAACAGAAAATGCAGCAGATTAATGAAGCAGTTCAAATGTCTTCACAGAAAATCATGCAAGTGGCGGATGATATTAATCAAGTCATCCAAAAAGTATCATTGATCACGAAAATTGCGGAGCAAACCAATTTATTGGCATTAAACGCCTCGATAGAAGCAGCAAGAGCAGGTGAAGCGGGCAGCGGTTTTTCAGTCGTTGCCAATGAAGTTCGAAAGCTTGCGGAAGAGACGAATGATTTTGCGAACGACGTCGTACGTACATTAGAGAAGACAAATAATGAAGTGAAAATCGCAGTACAGCAAGTAGAGTCGAATACCGAAACGATTCAAGAAGGTGTAGAAATCGTACAAGTAGCTGGACAGTCGATCCATCAAATGAACGACGCAGTCATCGAAACAAAATCCGCTGTCAGTAGCAACAGCAGACACGCAGAAGAACTAATTAAAGACGGTGAACAGATTGAAAAAATCATTGAACAAATTACCTCCATCTCCGAGCAATTCACGGAAAGCGTAACAGAAACCGTTGCAGGAATGGACGAGCAGATCGAAGGCATTCAGCAGTTGGCAAGCGATGCAGTTCGGCTTACGGACCAGGCCGCTGCGCTAAATCGCATTGTCCACCGCTTTACGTTTTAAAAATTTAGTCTTTTAGCCGTATTTTGTTATTGACTTGACGATATATTTTTCATATAACACCAGACGTAAAGGTAGGTTAATATGAATACCACATTCTTTGTATATAGTGGGCCCTCCGGAAAGCGTACCGTCTGCACCGAGAGCCGTAACGAACAACGACTTTTGCTCTAAATCCCCACCTACTTACTAAGTGCACTGTCAAGTACATGTTTTGGTGGTGATCCAAAATTGAATAGAATAAAGCAGGTATGCGCAACCCTTAGCGGTTACGCATACCTGCTTATTTTATGCCGTCGCAGTCGGCTGTGCAGAGGGGTTCTTGTATTGTTTCGCTTCATCCTTACGTTTTTGCTGAATACGCAAAAATATATTATTGCCTAGAAGTGAAGCGATGATGAAGACCGTCCCGATATAATCAAACATAGTCAGTTGATAACCCTGTATAAATGAAATGACCAATGTCGTCACAGGTACGAAATTGATGAACAGCAAGCCGTTCAATGGAGATAAGATCCGCACGCCGACGTTCCAGCCGAGCAATGCAATGATACCCGGGAATATAATCATAAACAGCATATGCGGTGTGACTGTCTGCAAAACCGCAACAGTCGGTATCGAGATATAGCCTGTCAGTGTGACGAAAAACACCACGACACAAGCAGTCGCCGTACCAAGCAGACAACTCAGAGTGGAATAACGCAGAGCGGACCAGCCGCTGAAATGGTTTCCGCCCATTGTGTAGATGACCCAGCCGATTACTGCCAAAAAGATCAGCAGGGAAGGTACGATATCATCAGTTGCAGTCAAGAACGAACGCAAATCGCCTTTCGTAATGACCAGCATGACCCCGATAAATGCCGTGAATACACAAGCCAGCGTGAAACCATGGGGCTTATGTCGGCTAATGACCCAGACGATGACAATGGAGATCATCGGCATCATTGCTTCAGAAATAGACGCGACCATAATTCCTGGCTCTCCCATCAAGTCCTGTCCCCAGAATATGAAAAGGTTATAGACAACGAATGCCATTGTCCCGAAGAACCAAAGGGAAAGACCTCGCTTTTCCATTCGAAACGCCTGTTTACCTTCCTTCCACCATAACAAGATGACTAGTAAAACGGTTACCGATACATAGCGGATCAAGGTAAAATAAAATGGATCAATGGCATGAAATGCGCTATTGGCAACAGGGAACATCGCACCCCAGGACGCTGCGGCGATGAAGCATAAAAATGCCCCCCATACAATTCTGTTTTTCATTGGATCGGACCTCCTTGAAGTACTTACTCTAGTAAACTAAAAATTTGCCATCATGTAAAACGAATAATAATGATGAATACTATCATTATTTTTGATACCATAGAGATAACAGAGAAAAGAGGGAGTAAATTGGAGTTTAAAGACTTGGAGATATTCCAGATGGTTGCAGAAAAAGGGACGATTACGGAAGCGGCAAAAGAGCTCCGTTATGTCCAGTCAAATATCACATCCAGAATTCAGAAGCTAGAAAACGAACTGAAAACACCCTTATTCAACCGGCATAATCGGGGGATGATTCTGACGCCGGAAGGGAAGCGGCTGCTTGTTTACAGTGAGAAAATTCTTTCGCTGACGAATGAAATGAGGAAAGTCGTGCAAAACGATAAAGAGCCTTCAGGGAAACTGGAGATCGGCTCTGTCGAAACGGTGATTAAACTGCCTGTGATCCTGTCCAGATACAATAAAAAATACAAACAAGTGGATCTATCTTTATTGACGGGCGTGACGGAACAGCTGCAATACAAAGTACTCCATCATCAATTGGACGGTGCTTTTATTTCGGCTGGCACTGCGCATCCCGATCTTGCAGTGCATGATGTGCTGGAAGAGGAACTTGTTCTCATATCCGATAAACCGTTCCAATCAATTGAACACATCAAAGATGAACCAATTCTGTGCTTCAGTAAAGGTTGCGGATACCGCGCCAGACTGGAGCTGTGGCTTGCTGATGAACAGTTCACTCCGACAAAAATGATGGAATTCGGTACACTTGAAACAATTCTGGGAAGTGTGGCGGCAGGACTGGGTGTGACATTTGTGCCCAAATCCACCGTTGCGCACTTAGTGGAACAGGGGTTGGTGCATACCTATCATTTACCGCCGGAATACAGCCGCATTAAAACCGTATTTGTCCGACGCTCTGATTCCTATTTGACGCCTACCATTCAAAAATTCATTCAAATCATTGAAGAGTTTCATGAGGAAACATCCAATCAAGTTCAAAATTCGACACAAAATTAACGTCGAATGCAGGTTATATATGCTAACATGAAGGGTAGTTTATAAATATAGAATTAGGAGTGTCTATAGATGAATAGCAACAATCACACAGCGAATACCGGCTCGTTCAAAAAACGTAATTACAAACCGGCAATAATTATTATTTCGGTTATCCTTATCGGCGCGATCGGCGTGCTGGCGGGAATGCCGGGAGTTGAAAATTTCACAGCTTTTGATATTACGATTCTGCCTTTACTGAATGCCATCTTCAATAGCTTTACTTTTATTTTTCTGGTCTGCGCATTGGTCGCAATTCTAAAAAAGAATATCACTGTGCATAAGCGTTTTATTTATGCCGCATTCTGCACGACAGCACTGTTTCTTGTAACGTATGTTTCGTATCACTTTTTATCCGAATCTACTCCTTTTGGCGGCAGCGGATTCATGGCAGGTTTCTATTACTTCATCCTAATCACGCATATTATCTTGGCTGCAGCCATTGTGCCCCTTGCTCTGACAAGTGTTGCAAGAGCTTGGAACATGGAGAATGAGCGTCACCGCAAAATCGCACGCTGGACGATGCCGATTTGGCTGTATGTTAGTCTGACCGGTGTACTTGTGTATATACTGATTTCGCCTTATTATTAAGAGAATCAAAATAGAAAAGCATCAGTCAACCGTAGTTCTTGACTGATGCTTTTTTTATAACAAGGAAATTCGAATATTACAACAAAACGAATGGATGTGTTCTTATGAAAGGCAATCATTTTATGTCTGATGACTCATTTGATAAGATTTTTCAGCAAGAAACAGATGAAATTAATAAGCAGTTAAAACAAGAAATTCTTGTCGCGATGATCGGTGACGTTAATGCAGGAAAATCTTCTACACTGAACCGATTGATGCAAAAAGGTGTGGCAGAAGTAGGCGCGCAGCCTGGGGAAACGAAAGAAGTGAAGAAGTATTATTACAGAGAGAACATTCTGTTTGTAGATACTCCCGGACTCGATGATATTTATCAAGAACATTCACAAGAGACGCTAAAATTTTATAATGAAGCGGATGTCATTTTATTCTTTCTGAACGCGGCGGGTACGGTACTGTCAGATGCTGAACTGAAATCGTTGAATAAAATCGCGACACGTAATAAAAAAATCATTATTGTTCTTAATAAAATTGATGCTGCGGATGACATTCCAAGTTTAGTGAACTATATACTGGAGCATACTGGGTTTGCCTATCCTGTCATCCCGATTTCATCTAAGACAGGTGAGCATATGGAACATCTTCAGAAAGAGATTCTGCAGCAGCTGAAAGAAACTAATAAAGACTTATTACTGGCAGCCAATATGGCGGACAAGTCATCCATCGCTAAACGTTGGATTTTATCAGCCGGTGCTTCTGCGGCAGCAATAGGTGCAGTACCGATACCCGGTGCAGATTTTGTTCCGCTCACTACACTGCAGGTCGGTCTAATGCTGAAACTGTCAACACTGTACGGCAAACCGATTACGAAGGATCATGCAAAAGAATTGATCATCGCAACCGTTGTCGGCAATATCGGGAAAACTGCTTTTCGTCAGATCGTCAAAGTGGTTCCAGGCGCAGGTATGGTAGTTGCAGCGAGCGTTGCAGGTTCGATGACCGTCGCACTTGGATATGCGGTGAAATATATGTATGAAAATGATATGGAACTGAATCCAGCAACATTAAAAAAGGTGTATAAGACATTCTTGAAAAAAGGCTCTTAATCATAATCTGTTCTTGGCTTTACGGAGCACTTTTATAACACGCTAGCTGTAGGGATACTACAATGTGAATACCATATTCTGTATACATAGTAGGTAGGATTGGAGTGGAAGGCAATCTAAGTACGCCGGCTGGTGTCTTAATTTCTGTAAAGTGCACAGAAATACGACAAAGCGAACCCTACGCTGTTCGCTTGGCAACGGTTGCATGACTCACTTCGTGTGTGCTCACGGCTAAAACACTCCAGAAAGCGTACCGTCTGCAACGAGAGCCGTAACGAAGAACGGCTTTTGCTCTAATCCCCACCTGCTTACTAATTGCACTTTCAAGTACATGTTTTGGTGATGAGCCTGAAAAAAGAAAAGTAAAGAGGGGCTGACTGTATGGAGTGGTTTAATTATGCAACATTTGTCGTAGCGTTATTGGCGGGATTGTATTCGATGGAAAGCATGAAACGCAATAAAGAATTGGAAGAACGAGTGGAAAAGCTGGAGAAGCAGCAGACAGCTGAACTCGATAAGCACAGGTTATGAGCAAAGCGGATGTCTGTCCCATCTGCCAAGGGGACAACCATTGCGGCAACGGACTGCCAAAAGAAAATAGGGCGTGCTGGTGTACCGCTAAAACATTTCCTGAAGAAGTTTTCCAACGTATTCCAACAGAAGAGTTGTATAAATATTGTATTTGTCAGCGCTGTCTGGAAAAAATTATAGCTGAAAAATAGGCAAGCAAAGGAATTTAACCTTCGCTTGCCTATTTATTATTCAGCTTGAAAAGAACGCTGAGCCAACTCTTTTTCGTAGATAAACAATGCATTTTTATCTTCACGAATACGTTTCAAATATTCAATATGTGTATCGAATGTCGATTCTTCTTCCACTTGTTCGTCCAAGAACCAGTTCAGGAATGAAATCGTTGCATGTTCTTTTTCTTCCCATGCCATATCCATAATTGAATAAAATGATCTAGTTACTTCTTTTTCCTGTTGCAATGCTACTTCGAACGTATGAACTAAATTATCAAACGCTGTCGCAGGTGCCGGTGTTTCCGTAATGATGGCACGAATCCCGCGGTCATTCAAATAGTTATAGATTTTCATGGCGTGGAAACGCTCTTCTTCCACCTGCTGAAGAAAGAAGTGGGCAAAACCACTATAATTTTGATACTCACAATAAGACGCCATAGATAAATACGTTTGTGCTGCAGCAAATTCATTGTTCATCTGGTGATTCAATGCTTGTGCTAATTTTTCGCTGATCATGTGCATCGACTCCTCTTCTCTGTTGGGATTCTATACCCTTATTGAAAGACAGCAAATCATATGTATTCGCTTATACTCTAATTATACATGGTGAAAGCCGTTATTTACTAGAGAATTGTGTCGAAATTTCTCATGGGGTGTCTGGAAGATGTCCTTCTTTCAGATCCAAGTGATATACTGTACAGATAGATCAAAACTTGGTTTAAACACTATAAAATGAAAGAAGGAATAGAGTTGGATGCATACATAATACCCGCACTTGATCAGCACGCAGGCGAAAAATGTGAAAACTATATAGATACACTGACGAAACCAGTAGGCAGCTTAGGGAAGTTAGAAGAAATTGCTATACAGATTGCAGAAATGCAAGGACAGGCTATGCCGCGTCTTGAAAAGTTGGGGATTTTGGTATTTGCTGCAGATCATGGGATTACAGAGGAAGGCATATCTGCCTTTCCACAAGAAGTGACGCGCCAGATGGTTACTAATATGGCACAAGGCGGAGCGGCGATCAATGTGTTCGGCAGGCAGCAGCAGGCAGAATTTTCATTAGTTGACGTGGGCGTGATGGGTGAGAAATTCGAAGTCCCGGTGAAGAATCGTAAAATACGGCAGGGTACCCGAAATTTTGCTAATGAAGAAGCGATGACTGCAGAAGAAGTTAAACGTGCTGTGAAAACAGGTTATGAAGAAGCAATCCTGTTATTTGACAAGGGCGTAGACTGTTTGGCTGTTGGAGAAGTCGGTATAGGAAATACCACGACGAGCAGCGCAGTAGTAGCCGCGGTGACTGGTTTAGACCCGACAGAGCTTGTAGGGTACGGAACAGGAATTTCTTCCGAACAGCACCTTCACAAGATTAAGGTTGTAAAGAACGCATTAGCATTTCATCAGACAGACTCAAAAGACGGCTATGATATTTTGCGAAAAGTCGGCGGTTTGGAACTGGCAGCTATGGCAGGCGCTATGCTCGCAGCAGCGTCAAACCGCATACCTATTATTCTCGATGGTTTTATTTCGACGGCAGCAGCGTGCGTGGCTGAACGGCTTGGCAAAGGGACAGTCAACTATATGCTGCTAGGTCATCAATCGATGGAACCAGGTCATCAAAGAGCATATGAGTATCTAGGCAAGGAGCCGATCATGTCACTAAATATGCGTCTCGGAGAAGGTACTGGCGCAGCGGTTGCGTTTGCAGTGATCCAGTCAGCTATGCGAATGATCAATGAAATGGCTACTTTTGAGAGTGCAGGAGTTTCAGGTAAGAATGAATAAAAAACAGGGAGGGGTATCTAAACATTCCCCTTTCTTTTTCGTGTGGACAAAGATTTGTAACACTTTGTAAAAAATATCGTGTTTTTTTGTTTTTGCTTTTAAGAAAATGATATAGTTATGAATATAGATTGTTAAGCTAATTATTGATTGTGAAACATAAGCAGAAAAGGAGAACGGATCTCATGACGAAAGAAGTCCATATTGAACCGGCTAGAACACATAGCCGCTCGACGTCTGCCTTCTTCTCAGATATTAAATCGTTGATAAAAGGACCTGTCCTGATCGCGAATGTGTTACCTGTATTCGCTGGTTTTTGGCTGGCTTTACATTTTTCAGGCATGACACTCGCAGGGAATTGGAGTGTATTCTGGCTGACGATGATTGGCAGCACGTTCTTGATGGCAGGTGCGCTGGTGATGAATAACTGGTACGATTCAGACATCGACACCTTTATGGAAAGAACGCAGCAACGTCCAACAGTTACCGGGAATTTTAAACTGAAAACGGTATTGAATATTGGCTTGATATTATCTGGGATTGGTATGTTATTGTTGTTATTTACTACTCTTGAAGCAGCACTTTATGCATTTATTGGTTGGTTTACGTATGTGATACCCTATACAATGTGGTCTAAACGCAAGTATACATTAAATACGGTAATCGGAAGTATATCAGGCGCTGTAACCCCTTTGATCGGCTGGGCTGCTATTATGTCCGCCAACCATATTGTGCCGATTGTCCTGTTCGCTATTTTATTTATTTGGCAAATGCCTCATACATTCGCGATCGCGATGAAAAAATATGATGATTATAAAGCAGCACATGTTGCGATGCTTCCTGTCGTTAAAGGCTTTGACTTCACTAAGCGGCAAATGTTGAATTATGTATTGTGCCTGCTGCCGCTGCCATTTTTACTGCCGATGTTCGGCACGACTTTCCTTGTGGTCGCCACATTGATGAATCTGGGCTATATCGGCGCCAGTATTTACGGATTTTATGCAAAAGATAATCATAAATGGGCAAACGTTATGTTCTTATATTCTGTAAACTATATGACACTGCTGTTTGCAATGATGATTTTGCTGACATTTTAAACTGAAAGACTTCTCTTCACTAAAGGTGAAAGAGGTCTTTTTTTTATGATAAAATGAGGGTGGACTATTTTATAATTTTACTTGAACGACTGGAAGGTGAGCAGATGAAAGAAGCGATTCGAATTAGAAGAGTGACGGCGATTGATGAAATTCACGCTGTACAGAAATTGGAAAAACAAATCTGGAATATGGAACCAATTCCAGTTCATCAAACAATTACAGCTGTAAAGAATGGCGGTCTAATTGTAGGAGCTTTCGCAGGCGAGCGGATGATTGGGTATTCCTACAGTTTTCCGGGGTTTTCGGAAGGACAGTCTTATTTATGCTCACATATGCTCGCTGTCGACCATGAATTTCAATCAATGGGAATCGGCAGACTGTTGAAAGAAGAGCAGCTGCGTCTTGCGCGTGAAATGGGCTATGAACTGATCGTCTGGACATTTGATCCGCTTGAAAGCCGCAATGCTTATTTAAATACTGCTAAATTATATGGTGTCAGTTATGAATATATTGTGAATTGCTACGGAGAGTTGGAGGATGGATTGAATAAGGGATTACCAACTGACCGTTTTCAACTGGCTTGGTGGATTAACAGTCCACGGGTGAAAGAGCAATGGCAGCCATCAGGTATAGATTACATATGCCCGTTTCAGATTGCTTTGGCTAATCATCAACATCCCGTTTTGCAGCGGACTGAAGGAAAGGACTGGCTAACTTCAGATGCGATTGAAGTCCCTGTACCCAAACATATACAGCGCATAAAAGTGGATAACCCGGAGCTTGCGCTGGATTGGCGAATGAAAACAAGAGAACTTTTCCAGCAGTTATGTAATGAGGGATACGCATTGATCAATGTACGAAGAACGGAAGAAACCGTGCAGTACTATCAATTTTTCAGACTGTCGGAAGTTCCACTGTCCGAATGAAATGTTATACAATAGATATCTGGGTATTTTTAACTGAATAATTATTCAGTTATTGTCTTTTACTGATCGAGTGTGCTAGACTCGTAGGTAATCGAATAAGTTTCCTTCGGGGCAGGGTGGAAGTCCCTACCGACGGTGATGAGCCTACGAGCTCTAAGTCCGTGACCCGGATGCTATTATGAATTTAATTAGCAGAAGGTGGATTTGGTGAAACTCCAAAGCCGACAGTTAAAGTCTGGATGAGAGAAGGAACAATGCGTTTTTTAAATGAATCATTTATAACGCTTATTTTGTCATGGTTACAAGCCCCGCATTTTTATTCTGCGGGGCTTTTTGTGTTGTTATGTCACGTTACAGAGGAATACAGCAAGTTGGAGTGTGTTGCAGTGAATCAAGACTATATGGAAATGGCGCTGAAGCTTGCAGAAAATGTTGCAGGTCAGACGTCTCCTAATCCGCCAGTCGGTGCTGTTTTAGTGAAAGACGGCCGAATTATCGGAATGGGTGCACATATGCAGGCGGGTGAAAGTCATGCCGAGCGTGTCGCGCTGGATATGGCAGGCATAAAGGCGAAAGGCGCTGATTTGTATGTCACGCTGGAGCCTTGTTCGCATACCGGCAAAACTTCTCCGTGTGCAAACGCGGTGATTGAAGCCGGAGTAACACGTGTATTTGTCGCGATTTCAGATCCCAATCCGCTCGTTGCAGGCCGCGGGATTGAACGTCTTCGCGCGGCCGGTATAGAGGTGCAGGAAGAATTATGCACTGATCAGGCGCGGAAATTATACGAACCATTTTTTCATTTTATTCGAACAAAAACACCTCATGTGACAATGAAAACAGCAATGACTATTGACGGTAAGATTGCAACATCAACAGGTGACAGTAAATGGGTGACGAGTGAGCAGGCCAGACTCGATGTCCATCTGCTTCGTCATACTCAAGATGCGATTTTAGTAGGCGTTCAAACTCTTCTTCATGATAACCCTCTTCTCACCACCAGACTGCCCCAAGGTGGAAAATCTCCTATTCGAGTTATTTTAGATAGCCGGCTACGAACGCCGGAAAACAGTCAAGTGATTCAAAACAGTGAAGCACCCACTTGGATTTTTTGCGCAAATGACGCAGAGTCTAAACGGGAAGAATTGCTTTCAAAACCTCATGTTCAGATCATTCGTATGCCGAAATCTCAACTGATAATCAATGAAATCCTTTTGGAACTTGGATCTCGTGGCATTATGACGCTATTCGTAGAAGGTGGAGCAACGGTCAATTCTTCATTCGTTACAGCACGTGCTGTTCAGAAAGTAATATGCTATATGGCACCTAAATTGCTGGGTGGGAAAGAATCACTGACGCCGGTAAGTGGTATGAATCCGCATTTTATGAATGAAGCAGTAGAGCTCACTTTTGAAAGTGTAGAAATGATCGGTCCTGATATCAAAATAACAGCAAGACCGAAAGAGAGGGATTGAGCATTGTTTACAGGAATTATTGAAGAAATCGGTTCAGTAAAGAGTGTACAGCCAGGCGCTAAATCGATGATGCTAACGATTAGCGCTTCCACAGTGCTGACTGATGTTCATCTGGGAGACAGTATCGCAGTAAACGGAGTGTGTCTGACAGTTACGGAGTTTACAGATAAACAGTTTTCGGCTGATGTCATGCCTGAAACTGTATTCTCTACATCGCTACGTCAGCTGACTGCCGGAAGCAAAGTGAATTTGGAACGTGCACTCGCAGCAAACGGTAGATTCGGCGGTCATTTTGTTACTGGGCATGTAGACGGAATAGCTGTAATCCGGGAAAAACGGATTGTCGATAATGCACTATATATCAGACTGTCATTACCGGAAAACTTCGGATCATATTTACTGCAGAAAGGCTCAATTGCGTTAGACGGCACATCACTGACGATCTTTGATGTCAATCAAACAGACATAACGATTTCGCTCATTCCACATTCACAGGAAATGACAGTGCTTGCGAAGAAGCAAATCGGTGAAACCGTTAATTTCGAATGTGATATGCTCGCGAAATATGTGGAAAATATGCTGAATCGACGGGAAGGTAACAAAGAAACGATATCAGAAGATTATCTACGACAGCACGGATTCATGTAAGTAGATGTGAGAGGAGAAATAATATGTTCCATACAATTGAAGAGGCACTCGAAGATTTAAAGCAGGGCAAAGTTGTCATTGTGGTAGATGATGAAGACCGTGAGAATGAAGGAGATTTCGTCGCATTGGCTGATCAGGTTACGCCTGAAATCATTAATTTCATGGCGACGAAGGGACGCGGTTTGATCTGTGTGCCGATTATGGAGGAGAAAGCGCAGCAGCTTGGGTTGCAGATGATGACAGATCATAATACCGACTCACACGGCACCGCTTTTACAATCAGTGTCGACCACAGCTCAACACATACAGGCATCAGCGCATTTGAACGTGCCGATACGATTGTCAAGATGATGGAGCCTGCCGCAACAGCGGGTGACTTTAAACGGCCAGGCCATATCTTTCCTTTAGTTGCAAAATCCGGAGGTGTGCTGGAACGCACAGGGCATACAGAAGCGGCAGTAGATCTGGCAAGGCTTGCCGGAAGTTCATCGGCAGGCGTCATATGCGAAATTATGAATGATGACGGCACGATGGCGCGTGTTCCTGAATTGCGTCAGATGGCAGAAGAGCTCGATGTAAAATTAATCACTATTCAGGACTTGATTCATTACCGTCTGCAGCAGGAACAATTGGTTGTCAGAGAAGCAGAAATCAAGCTGCCCACTGATTTCGGTGAATTCCGGATGATCGGCTACACAGAATCACTTTCCGGAAAAGAGCACGTAGCTCTGGTCAAAGGCGATGTTACAACGGACGAACCTGTACTGGTGCGCGTTCATTCAGAATGTTTGACGGGAGATGTATTCGGTTCTTGCCGTTGTGATTGTGGACCTCAATTGCATGCTGCCTTGGCGCAGATTGAGCAGCAAGGTCGCGGCGTACTGCTGTATATGCGTCAGGAAGGCAGAGGGATCGGCCTGATCAACAAACTCAAGGCATACGAACTGCAGGAGCAGGGCTACGACACAGTAGAAGCCAATGAAAAGCTGGGCTTCGCAGCAGACTTGCGCGATTATGGAATCGGTGCACAGATTCTGCGAGAACTCGGCATCAGACAAATGCGTCTGTTGACTAATAACCCAAAGAAAATAGCGGGTTTGAAAGGCTATGAACTGGAAGTGGTTGAACGGGTGCCGATTCAACTGCCAATGAAAACAGAAAACGAAAAATACTTACAAACAAAAGCAGAAAAGCTCGGACATTTATTAACAATCTAAGGAGAGAATACAATGGGGAAATTATTTGAAGGACATTTAACAGGTACAGGATTAAAAGTGGGAATTGTCGTAGGGCGGTTCAATGAATTTATTACAGGGAAATTGCTTTCAGCAGCACAAGATGCATTCAAGAGACATGGCGTAGACGAAGCAGATGTAGACATCGCGTGGGTACCGGGCGCATTTGAAATCCCGTTCATTGCGAAAAAAATGGCAGATTCAAAAAAATACGATGCAGTGATTACGCTAGGTACCGTTATTCGCGGAGCGACACCTCATTTTGACTATGTCTGCAATGAGGCAGCCAAAGGAGTATCGCAGGCAGGACTGCAGTCAGGAGTCCCTGTCATCTTCGGTGTATTGACGACAGATACGATTGAGCAGTCTATCGAACGCGCAGGTACAAAAGCGGGTAACAAAGGCTGGGATGCAGCGGTTTCGGCAATTGAGATGGCAAACCTTTCACGTCAGTTTGAATGATTGTGTGATTCAGCAGCTGTTGAATCATTATTACAAAGAAAGCGCTTTATTTATTTTCTAACTTGTATTGACCAACTGTATTTCATCTGCAATAATAGAGTCAGTCATTAGTGAAAATTAGATGTGAGTACATCTGAAGAAGTAGGTACAACATGAAAAAGCTTGATACAAGGATCGGACGTCAGGCGGTCTTGTATTCGTTCTCTGAGAGTGAATCAGAAGATCAAAAGATTGAGAACGAACTGCAGCAGCTGGGATGGCGTTTCGGTAAAGGTAAAGTAGGGTCGATGGAGTTTCAAAAAATTGTGGCGGCCATCGAAACACTGGCGAAACGGCAAGGAATAGTAGACCAAGATGTCTATCGTGAAATGCACTCGCTGTATCACGCCATCATTGAAGCCATGCACGGAGTAACGCGCGGCCAGGTGGAATTAGGCGGCATGCTGCGTACTGCAGGTCTTCGTTTTGCGATTGTCCGGGGTACACCTTTCGAACATGAAGCAGAAGGCGAATGGATTGCCGTAGCAGTTTACGGGACAATCGGAGCACCGGTTCGGGGCTTTGAACACGAGGCAATTGGTTTAGGAATTAATCACATGTAAATAAGAAATAAGCCTATAGTTATTTAGACAATAAGGAGGCTATATTGACACGCGCGGTACCCTTTTAGGGATCCGTCTGTCAATATAGCCTCTTTTTGCATGTCCAAAAAGGCTTCTTACTTCATGAAACGTATGACAACAAGAACAAATGACAACGAGGAGGAAATGTAAATGATCGAATTAACTGGACGTACACTAACAATTGAAGAAGCAAGAGAAGTATTGGTAAACGGAGTGCAGGTAAAGGCTTCAGAAGAAAGTATGAAGGCTGTTCAGAAAAGTCGCGAGGCAGTAGAGAAGATTGTAGAAGAAGGTAAAGTTGTTTACGGAATCACAACAGGATTCGGTAAATTCAGTGACGTGCTCATCGAACCCGAGAATACAGAAGCGCTTCAATTAAATTTGATTCATTCACATGCATGCGGAATTGGCGAACCGTTTCCTGAAATGGTTTCCCGCGGTATGACATTACTGCGTGCAAATGCTCTTTTAAAAGGATTCTCAGGAATTCGTCCGGTAGTAATCGAACGTTTGCTGGATCTTGTCAATGCTAACATTCATGCGGTCATTCCACAGCAAGGTTCATTAGGAGCAAGCGGTGACTTGGCTCCTCTGTCACATTTGGCACTTGTCCTCATGGGGGAAGGAGAGGTATTCTATAAGGGTGAGCGTATGGAATCAATGAAAGCAATGAGTCGGGAAGGTATTGAACCCGTTACATTGAAGGCGAAAGAAGGCCTTGCGCTGATTAACGGAACTCAGGCGATGACAGCAATGGGTCTAGTTAATTACATCGAGTCGGAACAGCTTGCTTATCAAACGGAAGCAATCTCTACGATGACATTGGAAAGCTTGCTTGGGATCGTCGATGCATTTGATGCGGATGTTCACGAAGCACGCGGTTACCGCCAGCAGATAGAAGTGGCAGAGCGTATGCGCCGTATGTTCATAGGCAGCCAGTTGACAACAAGACAAGGGGAGCTGCGTGTGCAGGATGCCTATTCACTACGTTGTATCCCTCAGGTTCACGGAGCGTCTTGGCAGGTTCTTGATTACGTGAAAGAAAAGCTCGAAATTGAAATGAACGCAGCAACTGATAACCCGCTAATTTTTGATGAAGGTGAAAAAGTTATTTCAGGTGGTAACTTCCACGGTCAGCCAATCGCATTTGCTATGGACTTCTTGAAGGTTGCAATGGCAGAGTTTGCGAATATTTCAGAGCGCCGTGTTGAGCGTCTTGTTAATCCGCAGCTGAACGATCTGCCGCCATTCTTGAGCCCTGAACCAGGTCTACAGTCCGGCGCAATGATCATGCAATATGCAGCAGCATCATTAGTTTCAGAGAATAAAACGCTGGCTCACCCGGCAAGTGTTGACTCGATTCCGTCTTCAGCTAACCAGGAAGACCACGTCAGCATGGGGACGATTGGTTCCCGTCATGCGTATCAAATCATTCAGAATGCACGCAGAGTGCTGGCGATTGAATTGATTTGTGCTATGCAGGCTGCAGAATACAGAGGGACTGAAAAGCTAGCTGACTTCACGAAGAAATTTTATGAAGAAGCTCGCACAGTCGTCCCAAGCATCAAAAAGGACCGCATTTTCTCTAAGGACATTGAAGCGGCTGCTGCATGGTTGCTTGAAATGGACTGGAAGGCATTTGCGGATAAGTCTTTGCCAACTCAAGTGTAATGCAACTGAAATAACCGATATTGTATACAAGATTGATTTTTCCAGTGTGAAACGCCGGGCGGGATTTTCCTGCCTGGCGACATCTGGATATTATTCGCAAGCCGTTGTAAGCCCTTGTTTTCAAGGTTGTTTATAGTTATAGGAATTGAGACACGGGGGATGAGAACATGTTATTTAATACAGTAGTAATTTCTGTCATTGTCATGGCGGTATTGAGTTTATTTCGGGTAAACGTAATTTTCGCGATTTTGGCAGCGGCTGGTGTGGCGGGACTTATGGAAGGCCTTTCTTTAACTGAAGCTACCACTATGCTGGTTTCTGGTATGGGAGGACAGGCAAATACTGCCCTAAGCTATATTCTATTAGGGATGTTTGCCGTGATGATCGGCATGTCGGGAATAGCGGGATTTTTAGTGAAAAATTTAGTGAAGATATTACGAGGGAAACGAGCGATATTGTTATTAACGATTGCTGGAGTCGCTTGTTTCTCACAAAACTTAGTACCGATACACATTGCATTTATTCCAATTTTAATTCCACCTATGCTACATTTATTCGATACCATGAAGATTGATCGCCGTGGTATTGCAACAGCGCTTACTTTTGGCCTGAAAACACCGTATATTATGATTCCTGCAGGATTTGGATTGATCTTTAAAGGAATTATTGTTGATGAAATGGCAGCAAGCGGTATGAATATTACCCTTTCAGAAGCCAACTTGGCCATGCTGATCCCAGGCTGCGGAATGATTGTCGGTCTGCTGGTTGCTGTTTTCATTACATATCGCAAACCTCGTGATTATGCTGATGAGGAAGCAGAGAAAATTAATATTCTGAGAGAAGAAGAAGCGGAAAACATGGAGTTGAAATTTAACATCCGCCACGGATTTACGATCGTTTCAATTATCGCCGCACTGGCAGTCCAGCTGATAACTGATTCCTTGATACTTGGGGCGCTTGCTGGAATCTTCTTGATGTTTGTCTTAACTGTCATCCCGTTCAAAGATGGAGAAAAAGTCGTAAATGACGGAATTGCCATGATGGGTATGATTGCTTTTGTTATGCTGATTGCTTCAGGGTTTGCGACTGTTCTGAAAGAAACGGGGGCAGTAGATAGTCTTGTCGAATCAGCAACAGGTATATTAGGAGACAATAAAATGCTGATCGCTCTCATTATGCTTCTAGTAGGTCTCTTGATTACAATGGGAATTGGATCTTCATTCGGTACCATTCCAATTATTGCAGCATTATTTGTTCCAATCTGTATGGCAGTCGGATTCTCGCCTCTCGCAACAGCTGCTTTAATCGGTACAGCAGGCGCACTTGGAGATGCGGGTTCACCAGCTTCAGACAGTACACTCGGGCCAACATCGGGTCTCAATGCAGATGGCAAGCATCATCACATTTGGGATACCTGTGTGCCGACATTCCTGCATTTCAACATTCCATTGATTATTTTTGGCGTTATGGCAGCAATGATTTTATAAAATGAAAAGAGCAGACCCGTCGAAATGGGTCTGCTCTTTACTCATTTTCCTGCCGTAACACCTAAACGTTGACGTGCTTGTTCTGTTGCTTTCACCATATGTTCTAAAGCTGCGATTGTTTCTTCGCGCTTTCTTGTCTTTAAGCCGCAGTCCGGATTAATCCAGAACTGTGAAGGATCCAAAACTTCCAATCCTTTAGTAATGATTTCCGTCATTTCTTCTACCGCCGGCACGCGCGGGCTGTGGATATCATACACGCCGAGACCGATCCCTTTGTCATAATGATACTCATTGAATGACTCGACCAGATCGCCATGACTTCGTGACGTCTCAATAGAAATTACGTCTGCATCCAGCGCACTGATGGCATCGATAAAGTGATTGAAGTCGCAATAGCACATATGCGTATGGATCTGCGTCGTATCTTCTACGGAAGCTGTCGCAACACGGAATGCGTTCACTGCCCAATTCAAGTAATGATCCCATTCGGATTTCTTTAAAGGTAATCCTTCCCGAAGCGCAGGCTCATCTACTTGGATCATATGGATGCCGGCAGCTTCAAGCGATTCGATCTCTTTGCGCAGTGCCAGTGCAATTTGATTCGTGACTTCTTCTCTTGACAGATCATCCCGTACGAAAGACCAGTTCAGTATCGTGACAGGTCCAGTCAGCATGCCTTTTACTTCGTGATCCGTCAGCGACTTTGCATAAACGGATTCCTCGACAGTCATTGGCTTCGTGAATGCAACATCTCCAAAGATGATAGGGGGCTTGACGCAGCGTGATCCGTAAGACTGAACCCACGCCTTTTCAGTGAAGACAAAGCCATCCAATTTCTCTCCGAAATATTCAACCATGTCTGTCCGTTCGAATTCACCGTGTACCAAAACGTCCAGTCCCAAATCTTCCTGAATCGTAATCCACTCGCTGATTTCTGCATTGACAAAATCTTTGTACTGCTGATCTGTAATATCACCTTTGCGCCATTCCGAGCGCGTTTTACGGACTTCAGGTGTTTGAGGGAAACTTCCAATTGTAGTGGTAGGCAGTAAAGGCAATTGGAATTTTTCCTGCTGCTTTACTTTACGCTCTGCAAATGGGAGATTTCGTTTACTGTCGGATAAAACACTGCCAGACGATGCATCGCGTACATCCTGACGTTTGCGTGCAGGCAATTCATTGAAAGAAGCCAATGCTTTTTCACTGTCGGCAAAGTCTGCGGCTGCGTAATCTTTACCTTCTAGCACTGCTGTGCGCAAAGCACTTATTTCCTTGATTTTTTCATCTGCAAACGCAAATGCATTTGTGATGACAGAGTCCAGTTTCTGTTCAGAACGGATTGTCACAGGTACATGCAAAAGACTGCTTGACGGCTGAATCCATAATTTTTCTGCCTTCACATGCTGCTGAATCGTTTCCAATAGTAAGAGCTTGGCATCCAAATCAGAACGCCAGATGTTACGGCCGTCAACAATACCCGCACCCAAGGCTTTATCTCTCGGGAATCCGTGAGTTTTCAAGTTTTGAAGGTTCTGTTCGTTGTCATGTACGAAATCTAGCCCGATTCCTGCAACGGGCAGAGCTACTGTTGCTTCGTAGTGTTCAACAGAGTCGAAATACGTCTGCAATAAAATATTAAGGCTTCCGATATTTTTTGTCAGCTGGGAATAGATTTCTGTTACAGCTTTCATTTCATCTGCAGTAATGGATGTACATAGAATAGGCTCGTCAATCTGCACCCACTGCACACCTTCCTCCTGCAATTCATGAAGTATTTGCTGATAAAGGGGGATTAGCTGCAGAATGATCGCCGGAACGTCTTTATCTTCGTATCCTTTAGATAATTTAAGCAATGTATAAGGACCAAGTAGGACAGGTTTCCCTTCAATGCCCAGTTCTTTCTTTGCTTCACGGTAGGCAGTCAAAGGTTTGTTTTCCGTCAGCTGAAAACGCTGGCCTTCATATTCCGGTACGATATAGTGATAGTTCGTATTAAACCATTTTGTCATTTCAGATGCAACAGCGTTTTCATTTCCGCGTGCCATGGAGAAATAGTGAGCAGTGGAAACTTTTCCACCTTTCCATTGATAGCGGGAAGGGATGATTCCAAACATTGCAGAAGTATCAAGAACTCGGTCGTATAGTGTGAAATCACCTACTGGAATTTGTTCCACTCCAGCTACTTGCTGCTTTTTTAAGTTATCTAACCGGATTTGTTTCGTTGTCTGAAGAAGTTCCTCTTCAGAAATCTTTTCTGACCAAAAGGCTTCAAGAGCCCGTTTCCATTCACGATTTTCTCCGATAACGGGATAACCCAGTATACTGCTTTTTACCATTTTTCTATTCCCCCTTAATTTTGCCAATAAAAAAAGCATCTCTAACGAAGAATGTTAGAGATGCGCGTATGTGTAAATATGCATGCATAAATAAAGCATGCAATACAGTTTGCGTGTGTCTAACACCTCCCTATTCACCGTAGGATTAAGCGTTATGAAAACAGGTAGGTATCTGGCTGGACGCAAAAGCGTCTTCACAGTGGCGGGACCGCTCCAAAGAAAAGGATTCCCTTTTAAGAAATGAAAGCCGTAAGTCATTCTTCATTTCACCTATTTTCAAACTATTCAATTCAGATGATTGTCTCTAAAACTATCATAAGCTTTTTAAGGTGTCAACACGAGTTTGCTCACTAAACGGAAAATTTATTGATTTGTCAGACCATTAAATAATGTTTGGAAGGTCAAATGTCAAACTGTTATATAACTGTTGGCAAGTCTTAGAATGATATCTGAATTAGATGGTGTGCAAATTTTCGCAATTCAGTTGAAAGTTTTCTAGACTTTAGGTATGATAAGTACTAACACGACTTCAAATTAGGACATTAATCGTCATTTATGAGACGGAATCTTGATTATTGGCTGTGGGGGCACCTATGATCAATGAATGAATAATCGTGTTCACCGCTACATGTTATACAACAGAGTGGCGCAAAAAATCTTAAGGGGTGGCTATATTCTATGACGAAATATGAAAAAGTCGGTAAATTGCAAGTTGCAAACGAGCTGTATGACTTCGTTAATGAGGAAGTTCTGCCGGGCTTAGAAATCCAAAAAGATCAGTTTTGGGTAGACTTAGACTCGCTGATTCATGAACTAGCTCCGGAAAACAAAGCACTGTTGAAGAAACGCCTTGATTTACAAAAGTCCATCAGTGAATGGCATCAAACAAATAACGGAAAAATAGATTCAAAACAATATAAAGATTTCCTGAAAGAAATCGGCTATTTGGAGCCTGTTGTGGAAGATTTCCAAGTAACCACTTCAAATGTAGATGAGGAAATAGCAGTTCAGGCCGGCTCCCAGCTGGTAGTTCCTGTTGACAATGCACGCTATGCATTGAATGCGGCGAATGCTAGATGGGGAAGTCTGTATGATGCACTATACGGAACAGATGTAATAAGTGATGAAAACGGTGCAGAAGCTGGTGTACAATACAACCCGGTCCGCGGACAGAAAGTCATTGATTTCGCGAAAAATCTGCTTGATCAGGCAGTTCCTCTGGCAGAGGGTTCTCATGCAGAGGCGACAGCATATGCAGTTGCTGACGGCAAGCTGGAAGTGACATTGCAGAACGGCAATCAAACAACGTTGAAAAATGCTGCCCAATTTGCAGGCTATAATGGGGTAGAAAATGCTCCGTCTGCTGTCTTGTTGACAAATAACGGACTGCATATCGAAATTGCGATCGACCGAAATCACCCGATTGGGAAAGATGATCCAGCCGGCGTAAAAGATTTGATTATGGAAGCAGCGCTTTCTACATTAATGGACTGCGAAGATTCAATTGCTGCAGTAGATGCAGAAGATAAAGTCGGCGTTTACCGCAACTGGCTGGGTCTTATGAAAGGCGATCTGGAAGTGTCATTTCAGCGTGGCAGCAAAACGGTTACAAGAAGAATGAATCCCGACCGTACGTATAAAACAACGGATGGCAAAGAACTTTCATTGCATGGCCGTTCATTAATGTTCGTTCGTAACGTAGGTCACTTGATGACAAACAACGCAATCCTTGATGAAAATGGCAATGAAGTACCAGAAGGAATCTTGGATGGTGTCATTACTTCATTGATCGCAACGCATAACTTGAAGCAAGACACAGAATTCAAAAACTCGCGTCACGGTTCAATCTATATCGTAAAACCGAAAATGCATAGTCCGGAAGAGGCGGCATTTGCAAATAAACTTTTCGACCGTATTGAAGATGTGCTGAAATTAGAGCGTAATACATTGAAAATCGGTCTAATGGATGAAGAGCGCAGAATGTCATTAAACTTAAAAAATGCAATTAATGAAGTGAAAGAGCGAATTGCCTTCATTAATACTGGATTCCTTGACCGTACGGGAGACGAAATTCATACTTCAATGGAAGCAGGACCTGTTATTCGTAAAAATGATATGAAAGCTTCAAAATGGCTTGCTTCATATGAATCTTCCAACGTTGCAGTCGGAATCAAAGCTGGCCTACCTGGACATGCGCAGATTGGTAAAGGAATGTGGGCAATGCCTGATATGATGGCTGCGATGCTTGAACAGAAAATTGCACATCCGAAAGCTGGCGCAAGCACAGCATGGGTTCCTTCACCGACAGCAGCTACACTTCACGCATTGCATTATCATGATGTAAATGTGAAAGAAGTACAAGCAAATGTGGACAGTTCGATTGATTATCAAGACGGTATTCTTGAGATTCCACTGGCTCCGAGTTCTGATTGGCCGGCTGAAGAAATTCAATCTGAATTGGATAACAACGCGCAAGGAATTCTTGGCTATGTGGTTCGCTGGATCGATCAGGGTGTTGGATGTTCAAAGGTTCCGGATATCAATGATGTTGGTTTAATGGAAGACCGTGCAACATTGCGTATTTCGAGCCAGCATATCGCCAACTGGCTGCGTCACGGTATCTGTACAAAAGAACAGGTGCAAGAAACAATGGAGCGTATGGCCAAAGTGGTGGATGAGCAAAATGCTGGAGATGAATTATATCAGCCAATGGCTCCAAACTACAACGACTCTGTTGCATTCCAGGCAGCTTGTGATTTGGTATTCAAAGGTGCTGAACAGCCAAGCGGCTATACAGAACCCATCTTGCATGCCCGCCGTATTGAAGCAAAAGAAAAAGCGAAACAAAAAGCAACAGTACAAAACTGATACCATAACGCCGCGGAAAGTCAGACGACTTTCTGTGGCGTTTTTTATGGTCATATCTGTGATCTTTTCATTTTTTCTAATAAATCTGTAAATATGGTATACTATCGGCGATGATAGTAAAAGGGGGACGTAAATATGTTGCAAAAAGATCAAACCGTTTTTGTGCTAGTCGACGTGCAGGGGAAACTGGCGCAAATAGTAAATAACAGCGGGAGACTTCACGATAATCTGGAAAAATTGATAAAAGGATTACAAGTACTCGATATTCCAATCCTCTGGCTAGAACAGTATCCAGACGGCCTTGGCCCGACTACAGAGTCTTTATCCGCTTTGCTGAAAGGACAAGAACCAATAGCGAAAATGACTTTCAGTGCAGCTGGCAATATAGAATTCATGAAACAGCTAGAAGACACGGGCCGCAAACAAGTATTGATCGCCGGAATCGAAACACATATTTGTGTTTATATGACAACTGCAGACTTGTTGGAACAAGGCTATGAAGTGGAAGTCGTTGAGGATGCGGTTACTTCAAGAACCGAAGAAAATAAACGGATCGGCCTTGAGAAAATGAAGAATCTCGGTGCTGCAGTCACTTGTGTCGAAACGGCACTCTACGAACTGATTGGCGAAGCGGGAACAGATGAATTCAAGAAAGTGCTGAAGATTATAAAGTAAATAAAATAAATAAAAACGAACGGCTTCTTCTACTCTCCCGTTAAGTTGAGTGGTGAAACTCTGAGATCAAGCGAATTATCAACGAATTAGAATATCAAATAGCATTGAATTTTTCATTGCTATTTGATATTCAAAAAAGATTTATGTAATAATTTTAGGTTTAATATAGAAAAAGTAGTTTAGGTTTGCAGTTCAATAAATGATCCAGATTGACGTCACCCATCGATTAATTTCTATTGTTTATATAAATTAAACGATTCGACTTTACCATCCCATTTAACAGTTACTTTAACCATTTCTACTTTAGAAAATAAGTTAATATTACCTCCCTTACCTGTACTTTTCTGGGTTCCTTTTTCGCCAATAGGGGAATCAGTTCCA
>NZ_JARICI010000041.1 GCF_029257255.1 Sporosarcina sp.
ACACTCCGTAATCCCCCGTTCTATACCAACGTTCCCCCTTATCTATAATGAATTTTCCATTGGTCAATTCCTCATCATTAACATAACCTCTTGCTAGACTGTCTCCTCCAATTAGTAATTCTCCCGGAACATTAACTTCACATTCTTCAAAATTTTCATCTACAATCCTATACTTCTGCCCTGGCAATGCTTTTCCGTAAGGAATAGATTTCCACGACTTTTCTACTTCCGAAACACAATAATAATTAGACCAGATGCCTCCTTCTGTCGCTCCACCCAAAGCCACAAATTGTGAGCCTTCTGCCGCTACTTTATACCATGCCTCTGGCAAATGCAGAGGAATCCAATCTCCTGAAACCAATGCCAACCGTAATTTTCCAGAATAACAATTCCTTTTTTCCAGTGTCAAAAGCATATCTAACAATGCTGGGGCGCTATTCCAAATTGTGATTTCATGACTCTCGATCAACTTTCCCCATACTTCCGGGTCCCTATAATCTTTTTCATCAATCAAAACAACGGTTCCACCAGCACTCAAAAGTCCAAATATATCAAACACTGACAAATCAAAATCAAACGCCGATATATTCAATATGGAGTCCCTCGCATCAATATCCCACATATGTAGAATTACTTCTATCGTATTCATTGCTGCCGCATGACTCATATCCACTCCTTTTGGTTCTCCGCTGGAACCTGACGTATAGATAACATAAGCCGAGGCCCCCGGATCGTTTTCAATGCAGCCATTCCACGGCTTTTCATTTAAAAAATTTTCATCCTGCAGCACGATTGCAGGCTTAACGTTTTCTATGATCTTCTCCCGACGCGCCAAAGGTTGCTTTATTGAAATAGGAACATATGCCGCTCCTACTGCAAGGATCCCCAATAATGCTGCAATCTGTCCAATACCTCTTGGCAAAATGACAGCAACTTTATCTCCTTTTTTCACACCTTGTTGAGACATATAATTGGCCGCACTTAGCGCATAAGCACGCAATATCCTATAAGAAATCCTTTGCCCCTCATAAATCAGTGCAACTCGCTCCGGATGTTCCAGCGCATTTTCATAAAATTTTCCATGTAATGTTTTTGTTTTGGTAAAAGCTAATCGATTATCCAACATATAAATTTCCCTTTCAAACTTTATCCAATGTTCTTTTTGAGCCAATCTACGATTGCCGTAATTGCTTCTTCTTCCATAACGCCACCCTCATCCTTCAGCGGAGAAACCACTTTAGAAAGCGCATGCCCTAAACCTTTAAAGAAAACCACGTCTGCATGATTTCTTGCCACCTTTGCTATTTGCACTGATTCTACCGGTGATATCCAGCCGTCATTCAGTCCGTGAAGCACCAACATAGGAATCTGGATTTTCTTTATATCTTCCAATATTCCCGTCCAGGTTTCTCCCGGAGCATTTTCCGCAAATCGAATCAAGGTAGTCGGATCTGCAACAATTTCATCCGCCAGCGGCATCCAATTCTCTTTTATGCTAAAACTTCCCTTTTGTTCCGGGTCGAGTTCTTTATTAAAGTTCGTGCTTCCATCTTTGTCAATATTAAAAACGAGCAGATACAAAGAGAAAGTAAGCGATGTGAAGTCTGGCATACAATTCGCAAAATCCGCAACTTCTAGAATACCATCATTATTTTTATCCAACTCTTCAAACTTCTCCACGGTCAACTCCCGTAATATATATGCGAAATAAGAACTCCATCCCTCTGCAATGCCGGATTGGAGGAGTAATGCTTTGGTTTCCGGGAATTCAGAAACCAAAGTTGCGCATACCCGCACACCTTCACTCCAGCCATAAAACAGAATCTCACTCACATCAGAGAGTCCGGATACATACTTCACTACTTCCCGAGCATCCTGAATGATTATATTTATATCGTAACTTTCTCTCTTGTCATACCGGAATACCGCATATCCAGCCTGCACCAAACTCTCACTTATCAGATCGAAATTACGAGAAACAACTTGTCCCATGGCTTCAACCGTGGCATGCCGATCCGATGAACCCGACCCATGAAATAAAATAACCGTTTTCCAAGGACCATTTCCCTGTGGAGAATCTAATTCTCCATAAATTCTCGCGCCCTCTGCTAAAGTAATTTCTAATTCTTTGACCTGCATATGTTTATCCTCCTAAAAAATATCATTGTTTATAAAGTCCTCTATACCTTTTACATATGTGTCGAAAATTTCCATAACATTCTGTCGGTCAAACATCTCTATAACGTAATCCCAGGAGACCTTCAAATAGCCCAAATCATCTCTCACATGATGATCCAAAACCACTTGTGGTGTCTGGCTTATAGCAAATTCTTCTCTGAAAGGCGACTCCCCTTCTTCCGCCAGGGAAGCACTTCCGTCCAACATACAGGTGAACACTATTGGC
>NZ_JARICI010000006.1 GCF_029257255.1 Sporosarcina sp.
GAAGTAGTAGTCATTGACGAAAACTTCGGAGTACGAATTACAGATATACTGAGTCAGATGGATCGATTAAATAATTTACGATAAGTAGATACCTGGAGGGAAAAGCAATGGGAAAACGAATTTTGGTAGTAGACGACGCAGCATTTATGCGCATGATGATCAAGGATATCTTGACGAAGAATAATTATGAAGTAGTAGGAGAGGCAGCAGACGGCGCACAAGCTGTAGAAAAATATAGTGAGCTGAAACCGGATCTAGTTACTATGGATATTACGATGCCGGAAATGGACGGAATTGCTGCACTTAAAGCAATTAAAGGTACAGATCCTTCAGCAACAATTATTATGTGTTCAGCTATGGGACAGCAGGCCATGGTTATTGATGCAATTCAAGCTGGAGCTAAAGATTTCATCGTAAAGCCATTCCAAGCTGACCGTGTTATTGAAGCGATCGACAAAGCGCTGAGCTAAGTAGCCTTATGAACGTAAAACACTTTACCAAATGGCTCGTTATGCTGCTCGTCTGCCTGGTTTTCTGGATGCCTCAAGCACATGCTGAAATAGATCCTAACGCGCGTGTATCTGACTGCTTTGGAAAAGGAAAAGACTGCGGTTCAGATGATGCTGTTAAGGAGAACGTAGATAAAAATGAGGAGATTCCTACGGGGTCTCCTGGTACGATGTCCGATCCGGAAGAGTCTGCCGATCCACCTAAAGGCCTGTCTGCATGGGATTATATCCGCACTCTTTTGGCTTTTGTCTTTGTTATAGGCTTGCTAGTGTGGCTGCTTCGATTTCTTAATAAAAGAAATCGCAGTTTCGACCAGACCCGTCTGATGACCAACTTAGGTGGTGTTCCGCTTGGACAACACAAATCCATTCAATTAGTGAAAATGGGTAATAACTATTTTGTGGTAGGTGTCGGTGAAAATGTTCAGCTCTTGAAGGAGATCGACGACCCTGATGAAATTGCTGATTTGCTGGCCCGCTATGATTCAGAAGGCAGTGAAGTGCAAAAAGGTATCATTTCGCAGCTTTATGAACGATTTTTCTCGAAAGCACAGTCTGGGAACACCTCAACGGATTCTTCTGATTTCAGTCAATTGTTTTCTTCCAAAATGGATGAGATCAAAGCAGATCGCAAAGAACAATTGGATCGGTTGAAGCGGAAAGGGAGCGACCGTGATGGCTGATTTTCTAAATTCGTTTTCAAACAGTGATCCGGCTAACGTTTCAACTTCAATCAAAATGCTTTTGCTGCTGACGGTGTTGTCGCTTGCCCCTGCTATTTTGATTTTAATGACGTCATTTGCCCGGATCATTATTGTATTATCATTTGTTCGTACGGCTCTTGCTACACAGCAGATGCCACCTAACCAAGTGTTAGTAGGACTGGCTTTATTTCTAACTTTCTTCATCATGGCACCTGTTTTATCACAGGTGAATGAAGAAGCGCTAACTCCTTTATTTGATGAAGAAATTTCATTGGATGAAGCATACGAACGGGCTAGCGGTCCGTTTAAAGAGTTTATGAGTGAGCATACAAGGCAGAAAGATTTAGAGTTATTCATGCGCTACAACCAAATGGAACGGCCTGAAACCATTGAAGATATACCGCTGACGATGATGGTGCCGGCTTTTGCGCTGAGTGAAATTAAAACAGCCTTCCAAATGGGTTTTATGATCTTCATTCCGTTTCTGGTTATTGATATGATTGTCGCCAGTGTCCTCATGTCGATGGGTATGATGATGCTACCGCCAGTTATGATTTCATTACCGTTTAAAATATTATTGTTTGTATTAGTGGACGGTTGGTATCTTATTATCCAGTCATTGCTGCAAAGCTTTTAGGGGGGGATTTGAATGACGAGTGAATTTGTTATTTCTATTGCAGAACGATCTGTGTGGGTTATTCTTCTCGCATCAGGGCCTCTCTTGCTCGTTGCGTTATTGACTGGACTCGGCGTCAGTATTTTCCAGGCGACAACTCAGATTCAGGAACAAACTTTGGCATTCGTACCTAAGATTATCGCGGTTATGGTAGCCATTGTATTTTTCGGACCTTGGATGCTCTCGTATGTGACTAATTATGCGAGTGAAATTTTTTCAGGTCTTTCAAGGTATATTGGGTGATTAAATGAATGAACTCATCCCATCTATACCTGCATTTTTACTCATATTAACGCGTGTGACATCTTTCTTTGTTACACTTCCATTGTTTTCATACCGGTCAATTCCAGCGACACAGCGTTTGATTTTTGCTGCGCTGCTCGCGTGGATGATGTCTTACACGGTTGATATCCCGGCAGTCGAAATAGACGGCCAATACATATTGCTGGTAATAAAAGAAGCGGTAGTCGGCTTGTCCATTGGCATTGCGGCCTTTATTATTATGGCGGCTATACAGGTGGCCGGTGGTTTTATCGACTTTCAGATGGGCTTTGCGATAGCGAACGTCATTGACCCTCAAACCGGTGCACAGTCACCGTTGCTCGGTCAGTTTTTTAACTCATTAGCGATGCTCTTACTTCTTGCCCTAAATGGACATCATATGTTGCTGGATGGTATTTTCTACAGCTATGAATTCGTACCTGTGAATGAAATGTTTCCTCCTTTCGGCAGTGCGGGTATAGCCGAATTCATGGTGCTGACCTTTGCTAAGGCTTTTGCAATTGCGTTCCAGATGGCAATACCAGTTGTTGGTACGCTATTCCTGGTGGATTTGGCTCTTGGAATCACCGCGCGTGCTGTGCCACAGCTGAACATTTTCGTGGTTGGATTTCCTATCAAAATAGGGGTCAGCTTTATGGTTCTCGTGACCATGTCAGGTGTGCTGATTACCTTAATGAAGAAACTGTTTGAAGTGATGATCATCACGATGAGAGATCTAATGGTACTGCTGGGAGGTGGCTGATTTGTTGCTAAGGCTTGATTTACAATTTTTCGCCGGCGAGAAAACAGAGAAAGCCACTCCGAAAAAGCGTGAAGATTCTAGGAAAAAAGGACAGGTACTGAAAAGTCAGGACGTTACAAGTGCAATTGTTTTACTTTCTGTCTTTATTTTCATGTTTTTTGCTGCCGGTTTTATGAGAGATAATTTCTTTGTGTTTTTCCGTGAGTCATTTACACATTTTATTCCTATACATATGTTGAATGAAGATCAAGTCATGTTAGTGTACATGAATATTTTAAAACAAATGGCGATTATTTTATTGCCAATTATGATAATTGCGGTGATTGCAAGTATTGTAGCGAACCTCTTACAGTTTGGCTTGTTGTTTACAGGAGAACCTTTGAAGTTCGATTTGAAAAAGATCGATCCGATTAAAGGTTTGAAGAGAATATTCTCTATACGTGCCATTGTGGAGTTATTAAAATCAGTTTTAAAGATTTCTTTTATTGGAACAGTTACGACACTCGTCATTTGGATGAACTTGGGACAGGTGCTGGATTTAGCTTTCAGGACGCCGCATATGGTATTGCTGACGATTGGAAAATTAGTTGGAATGATGGGCATTATCGCTTCACTCGTGTTGCTAGTCATTTCGATACTGGATTTCTTATATCAGAAATTTGACTATGAAAAAAATCTTAGAATGTCCAAACAGGATATTAAAGATGAACATAAAAATATGGACGGAGATCCGCTGATTAAATCTCGGATTAAGCAACGTCAGCGTGAAATGGCTATGCGCCGTATGATGCAGGAAATTCCTGAGGCGGATGTGGTCATCACAAACCCAACGCACTTTGCGATTGCGCTAAAGTATGATGAAGAGCAGATGGATTCTCCGATTGTTGTAGCAAAGGGTGCGGATTTCATTGCCCAGAAAATCAAAATGATTGCCAAGGAAAATGATATCGTCATGGTAGAAAACCGACCGCTTGCACGGGCAATGTTTGATCAAGTGGAAATTGGCGATCGTATACCGGAAGAATTTTTTAAAGCAGTTGCAGAAATCCTGGCGTACGTCTACCGTATCCAGCGAAAAATATAAGTGAACTGAGAAAGTAGGGATGGCATGCAATTTAAAGATTTAGGAGTACTTGCGTCGGTTATTATGATCGTTGCGATGCTCGTCATCCCGTTACCACCCTGGCTGTTAAGTTTTCTAATCATAATAAACATTACCCTAGGTCTAATGGTGCTTTTGACAGCGATGAACATGCAGGAAGCTTTACAATTCTCAATCTTCCCGTCGCTCTTATTGTTATTGACGCTGTTTCGTCTTGGTCTGAACGTTTCTACTACACGTGCAATCCTTTCAGAAGGTAATGCGGGTGGAGTTGTTGATACCTTTGGTACGTTCGTAACCGGCGGAAACATTGTCGTAGGTCTCGTAGTTTTCGTCATTTTAATTATCATTCAGTTTATCGTTATTACAAAAGGTTCGGAGCGTGTTTCTGAAGTTGCTGCCCGCTTTACGCTCGATGCGATGCCGGGTAAGCAGATGAGTATTGATGCTGACTTGAACGCAGGCATGATCTCAGATACAGAAGCGCGTGCGAGACGTGAAAAGGTCAGTAATGAAGCGGACTTTTATGGTGCGATGGATGGTGCGACAAAGTTCGTAAAAGGAGACGCGATTGCCGGGATCATTATTGTTATGATCAACTTATTGGTCGGAATGATCATCGGAGTTGTGCAGATGGGATTACCATTTGCTGAAGCTGCAACACAGTTCTCAACTTTGACAGTCGGTGACGGAATTGTATCTCAGATTCCCGCTCTTTTAATTTCAACTGCTACAGGTATCGTGGTAACTCGTGCCGCTTCAGAAGGGAATTTAGGAACGGATATTACAAATCAGTTACTAGGACAGCCTAAACTGTTGTATGTTGCTTCCGTTACAATTTTATTATTAGGGTTAGCTACTCCAATTAATGACATATTGACAATTCCGATCGCTCTAGCGTTAGCCATAAGCGCGTACATGATGTCACGTAAAGCTGCAGAAGATCCGGAAGAATTGCTTGAGATGGAAGAGGATGTAGAAACTGAGGGATTGAAACGGCCTGAAAATGTCGTGGACTTATTGAATGTAGATCCGATTGAGTTCGAGTTCGGTTACGGTCTCATACCGCTCGTTGATGCAACGCAAGGTGGGGATTTACTGGACCGCGTCGTGATGATCAGACGTCAGCTTGCTATAGAGCTTGGGCTCGTAATTCCAGTTGTGCGTATTCGGGATAATATCCAACTGCAGCCGAATGAATACCGGATTAAAGTGAAGGGTAATGAAATGGCGCGAGGCGAGCTGTTGCTCGATCACTACTTGGCCATGAGTCCTGGTGGGGAAGATTTAATTGAAGGAATCGATACAATTGAGCCTTCATTCGGACTTCCTGCAAAATGGATTACTGAAGAAGCAAAAGAAGAGGCAGAAATCATGGGCTACACGGTGGTTGACCCGCCAAGTGTTGTTTCTACTCACTTAACTGAAATAATTCGGGCAAATGCAGCCGACTTGCTCGGTCGCCAGGAAACAAAACAGCTGATCGATCATGTGCATGAAACGTATCCTATTTTGGTCGATGAATTAACGCCGACACCATTATCTATTGGAGAAATTCAAAAAGTCTTGGCTAAGTTGTTAAGTGAACAAGTATCGGTTAGAAACTTGCCGATCATCTTTGAAACACTTGCTGATTATGCTAAATATACATCGGATGTCGATGTGCTGACGGAATATGTAAGGCAGTCATTGGCACGTCAAATTACCAGCCAGTA
>NZ_JARICI010000025.1 GCF_029257255.1 Sporosarcina sp.
TGCTATTCCCGCAGGAGTCGCCGCCTTACACTCCAATCAACTACATATGACGTAAGCTATTTTGCTGCCAATGCTAAAAACTTAACTCATCATATATATTAATCAATAATCTTCCTCATTGAAGCCAAACTCTTTTAGTCGACTTGGACGGTTGCGCCAGTCTTTTTGCACTTTCACCCATAACTCCAGGAATACTTTCTGACCAAGAAGCATTTCAATATCTTTACGGGATTTCGTTCCAACTTCTTTCAGAAGCTTTCCACCTTTACCAATCACAATTCCTTTTTGCGAATCTCGTTCCACAATGATTGTCGCACGAATATGCATTTTTTCTGTATTCGGATCCTGCTCGATACTTTCGATTGCTACAGCAATGGAATGTGGAATTTCCTCGCGAGTCGTATGAAGGACTTTCTCACGGATCATTTCAGAAATAATAAAACGTTCCGGATGATCCGTCACTTGGTCATTATCATAAAATTGAGGGCCTTCTGGTAAATAGCTCTCCAGCGTTTCTGTTAACCGCTCGATATTGTTGCCATTTAGCGCTGAAATCGGAACAACTTCCGCAAATTTCATCTCATTCGTATACGTAGTAATGATCTCAAAAAGCTGATCCGGATGTACAAGATCAATTTTATTAATAACAAGGAACACAGGTGTTTCAGACTTTTCTAGCCATTCCATAATAAAGCGGTCGCCGGTGCCGATTTTTTCATCCGCATTTACCATGAACATGATGACATCCACTTCGCTCAGCGTGCTTCGTGTTACTTTCAGCATGAAGTCACCCAGGCGGTGCTTCGGTTTGTGGACACCCGGCGTATCGATGAAGATCATTTGGGAAGTTTCACTTGTAACAATTCCCTGTACCTTATTTCTCGTTGTCTGTGGCTTATCGCTCATAATCGCGATTTTCTGTCCGACCATCCGATTGATAAACGTGGATTTCCCTACGTTTGGACGGCCAATAATAGAAATAAAGCCTGATTTAAATGCATTATCGTTCTTCGGCATAGTCTAAATCCTCCTTGGAAAAAGCTCCTGGCAATAGCTGTTCGACAGTCGTCTCCTGCACATCCCCTTTAAGATTGGTCAAATAAACGGGCATATCCGGTGCGCAAAATTCTGCTAGTACCTGACGGCAAGAGCCGCATGGAGAAATCGGGCCTGCTGTATCTCCGATGACGGTCAGCGATTTGAAGGTTTTTTCACCTTCTGACACCGCTTTAAAAATAGCGGTTCTCTCCGCACAGTTCGCCAGACCGTACGCAGAATTTTCGATATTACAACCACGGAAAATTTTGCCGTTAGCTGTTTCAAGCGCTGCGCCCACCGGGAATTTTGAATAAGGTACATATGCTGTTTTCATCCCAAGCTCCGCTTCTTTTCGTAACTGTTCAACCTTCATATTCTTCACTCCATTACTTTTCATATTCACTCAACCAAACCATTTCGGGAAAAAGATCAGACAGCCGATTACCGCACTTGCCAAGGCAAAGATCAGTACTGAACCAGCTGCAATATCCTTCGCCTTCTTCGCTAAAGGATGGTGTTCAGACGTCACAAGATCTACGACATACTCAACGGCCGTATTCATTAATTCAAGCGCCATCACCCCTCCGATCAACAGGATGATAATGAGCCATTCAATCAGGGATAAACCAGTTAGCCATCCGGCGATTATTACAACCACCGCGGATAAGCCATGTGATTTCATATTGCGCCCTTTTGCAAAGCCGTCGAGAATTCCGTCCCAGGCATAAACGAATGCCATCAAAAACTTTTTCAAGTTTTCACTTCCGTTCTAAGCCGAACGACGTCAGGATTTCATTTTGCCTCCCGAACATTTCACGTTCTTCTTCCTCATCCATATGGTCGTATCCAAGTACATGAAGGAAGCCGTGCAGCGCCAAAAATCCAAGCTCCCGCTCAAATGTATGGTTATACTCTTCCGCCTGGCGCTGAGCTGTTTCGATCGAGATAATGATGTCGCCTAGAACAACTGGCATATCTTGCTCGTGTACGATTGCTACTTCTCCCTCAGATAATTCTTCTAATGCAAATGAAATGACATCCGTCGGTTTGTCTTTCCCTCTAAATTCCGCATTGACCGCCTGAATTGCATCATCGTCCATAAACGTCACAGACAATTCATAGAGGCCATCCAGTTTTTCCATTTTCGCCGCGTGATTCAATAATTCAGTAATTAACTCTTCCGACTGTTTTCCGACTGTTTCGGTATCATCTTGAAAATAAAAGTCTATCATATTTACTTACTCCTTCATTAATCGGGATATTCGATCCGGTTGTGGAAAATACCGTTCATCGTTTCACAAATTACTTGTTTCACTTGTTTAATCTCTCGCATGGATAGATCACATTCGTCAAATTGGTCGTCCTCCACTTTAGAACGCACAATTGCTTCGACCAATGAAGCAATTTTTTCTGGTGTCGGGTCTTTCATAGAACGTACCGCCGCTTCCACACTGTCCGCAATCATGATAACCGCAATTTCCTTCGTCTGCGGTTTGGGTCCGTCATATCTAAAATCCTCTTCTTTGACATCCGGATTCATTTCTTTGGCTTTCACATAAAAAAACTTCAGTAAACTGGTGCCGTGGTGCTGTCTTGCGATTGCAACCAGTTCGGCAGGCATATGGTGTTTTTCTAAGATTTTCGCACCATCTTCTGCATGAGCTATTATCATATCACGACTTTTTTCAGGCGGCAGAGAATCATGCAGATTTTGTCCGGCATGCTGGTTCTCAATAAAAAATCCAGGATGAATGGTCTTGCCGATATCATGGTAATAGCTGCCGACGCGTGCAAGCAGCCCGTTTGCCCCGATAGATTCACAAGCTGCATCTGCTAAGTTTGCCACCATAATACTGTGATGATACGTTCCTGGTGTTTCTACTAAGATCTTCTTTAGCAACGGGTGGTTCGGATTCGACAGCTCGACCAAACGCATATTCGAAAGCAATTGAAAGACCATTTCAAAAAACGGCAGCAAACCAATTGTCAATGCACCCGAAAGGATCCCAGAGGTGACAGCCGCTACTGCGTAGAAAGTCAGCTCAGGCAACGTATAGCTTGTCTGTGTCATTAACAGATAAAAAACGATAAACAATAGATTTGACGCGGATACCGCAAGACTTGCCTGCAGGATCGTTGACCGTCTGCCAGTCTCGCTGATCACATAAATACTGACAATTCCGCCGAATAAAATATACAAAGCTACTTCCATCTGCATAATAGCAGCGAGGCCTTCCTGCAGCATTATTCCTGCTGTCGCTGCTGTTGGTATGGCCGATAAGACCGCTGTACGTTCATTAATCAGAAGTTTAATGAGCATAGGTGCCAGTGCAGTAGGAAATAAAAAAGCGATTTGCACATCAAATTCACGATCAATATAACTGATCATTTTCATCAAGAGAATGACAGCAAATAAGACCACATAAAACATCAGCAAAGCTTTCTTTTTAAACCGTGCTTCATTTTTTGCTTTAGAAAAATGTATTCCAATCAAAGCCGAGATGAAGAGTACGAATAAACCGATGCCAATTGAAGGTTTGATTGAAGACTGATTCGTCAGTACGCCCGAAAGTTTCAGTTGCTGATAGATATCACGATCGATCAATTGGCCTTCACGTACAATCACTTGCCCTTGCAAAATGCGGATTGGTTCAACTGATTCACGGGCATCTGTTTTATTTTTCTCCGTCAATTCTTCATCGATTACCTCTGTCTCGACAATAGCCGCCCTTCCTAAAGCGAGGGCCACGTCCAGCAATTCTGATGACAGTGTAGCTGTCTGACGCAGCTGACGTTCGACTTCATAACGATGCGTTGGAACTGCTTCCTGCTTATATGGTTTGGATAGTTCTTCACCTATGATCTGCAGTAATTGCTTATGCAATGTATCGAGATCGGATTGTTCTGAAGACACCAACAGTTCTAATTGCTCATCTGATAAACGCATTAGTGATTCTTCGTTTTCCATGCCATCAAGTTTTTCCCTCAGCTGTTTCAATTTCATACTGGACGTCATGGCCGGTTCTTTTTTTACTTCTACTTTGACATCACTGACCGCTGTGAAAATAGAGCTGACCAGAGCTTGTCTATTTTTCATGATATCTTCTGAAAAACGATAGGATGAAGAAACAGCCTGCTCGGCTCTCACCCGTTCAAGTTCAGTCTTCTCTGTATCTTCAATCGTCTTAGGCGAGCGTATTGTTTTCGGAGAGATTTCATAAGCCGAAATTTCATACGTTTCGTTCTGACCGTTCCCGTACATTAAGAAAAACAAGAGAAAACTGGACAGCGAGACTACCAGAAGCAGCAGAAATGAAAACTTCACTTTTTTTAGCTGCAAAAGCAATTGTTTAACGTACTCCAAATAGAGCGCCTCCTTTCAACAACTTTTGCTGCTTGCTTATGTATCGATTTAATTACTTCACTCATCTCAAATATTTTAATTATGCCGGAACTTATACAGCTATGTTAGCCATTATACCTCATTAAAGGGTTATCCTGCATTTATTTTCTCAGTCTAAAAGACTGTAAGTGATAGAAAGACAGTAACTAAACTCAAACTATAATTTACCATAAATAAAAAACAGTCAGTAGAGCATTAAGCACGTAAAATCCCTAACCAATAAAAAAGACAACTTCTTAGAGTTGTCATAATGATAAATAGTTAAAAAACTTTTCAAGATTATTGCAACGATTTTCTTACAGCAAGAATATTTGTAGATTGCTGGAGAAAGTGTGTTCATCGTTCAAAAGCCCGAAAACTTTATAGTAAAGGTTTTCGGGCTCTTCATAATTTATGATTGGGAAGACTGTTCTTTCTCATATGCATCAATGATTTTAGCTACAATCGGATGCCGTACAACGTCACCTTGCTCCAAGTAAATAAATTGAATATCTTGGACTTTCTTAAGAATATGCTCGGCTACAATTATGCCCGACTCAGCTCCGCGCGGAAGATCGATCTGTGTTTTATCCCCCGTGATCACCATCTTAGATCCAAAGCCCAGACGTGTTAAAAACATTTTCATCTGTGCTTTTGTGGTATTTTGTGCTTCATCCAGTATGACGAATGCATCATCGAGAGTTCTACCTCTCATATAGGCTAAAGGTGCGATCTCGATTACACCGCGTTCGATCAGACGTTCTGTATGTTCTGCGCCCAGTATATCATGAAGTGCATCATAGAGCGGACGCAAATAGGGATCGACTTTTTCTTTCAGATCACCTGGAAGGAAACCAAGGCTTTCTCCTGCTTCGACAGCCGGACGAGTCAGGATGATACGCTTCACTGAGCCTGACTTCATTGCCTGAACAGCCATAACGACTGCAAGATATGTTTTTCCGGTTCCTGCAGGCCCGATACAGAATACCAGATCTCTAGAACGGATTGCCGACACATACTCACGCTGACCAATCGTTTTGGCACGAATTACTTTACCTTTTGTGTTGCGTGCGATTTCTTCATCGTAAAGAGTAGAAAAGTATTCGATGGTGCCGTTTTTCGCCATTTCGATCGCTGTTGCAACATCCCGCAAATTAATATTAATTCCTTTTCGGATGACCTTTAGTAATTGTTCGAGCAGCGCTTTAGCCGCTAGGCCTGGTTCTTCTTCTCCGCTGATCGTAATTGTTTCACCTCTTGTGCGGATTGCGATATTTAATTCTTCTTCGATCAAATTCATGTTTTGATCGGAAATGCCAAGAAGCATGATCGCTTCATTTGGTTCTTCAATATGAAGTTGAATGGTTTGTTCGCTCAATATATTCAGTCCCCTTGAGTTATCGGTCGTTTTTCAGCTATATTTTCATTAATTAAAAACAATAGAGTCCCCTTAACTTTATCATTAGTGAAGGATACATGTAAAATGTTTTCCTCTTTAATCAGCAGTTCGTTTTGCTTCTTTGATAACAGATCATATCTCAGCAGAGGAAGAATAACTGACTCTTCCATTCCCTTTTTCAGACGTACAGTATGAACGGGGTCTTTCCGTGTTTTGATTACATTGATCGGGCTTCTAACAGTATACGTCCCGCTTTTACTTTCAAACCATGGAACTCTCCACTTTACATTCACCTGTTCTTCACCAAGTGAGGAATAACTGACTGTGCGCGGCAGCTCAAAATGAACTTCCAGCCAATAATCCGCGAACACCTCGCCATCCGCACCGACTACAGTTGTTTTCTCTCCTTGTTCCAGAATACCTGTCGCTAGCAAATCGCCCTTTTTCACAGTCTGATGTATGATGCTCGCGCGTTCTCCACGCGTCAAAGCAAAATGGGTGATGACCCCTCCTGTTTTAGCGACTAAATGAGACGGTTTTTCTTTTCTTTCTTCTTTAACATCGGTCGAGAGCGGCGCCAGCATCGGTGTGACCTGTAAAGAAGTTCCAGCCTGTTTAAATCGAATCCAGGACAGCGCGGGCTCATCCTGCATCAGCATTCGCCGCATTTCATCTTCTTCAGGCAGTTTGGACAGTAAGGAAGGCACCACGATATGCGCTTTTGTCAATTTCTTCTCGAGCCGTTCAGCCAGTTCCGGCACTTCGCTATCTACATGGACATTCCATAGAAACATGGAAGCTAGCAGCGGCAGCAGACAGCCGATCAGAAAAAGAAACGAAGCAAACAGACGGAATTGAATCGAATCACTGCCAATGCGAGAAATTTTCACTTTTACTCTGTACTTTCTTCTGAAGCGCCGAATCGTCTGAATGCCTTTACTGTCTGTTTCAAAATAAACAGACTTTCCTGCTACATATAAATTTTTTATTTTGACGTGCTCGACTTGCAGTTTTCCAAGAAATGAAGATGTTCCGCCAGCAGCACTCAACTGGACTTCAAAACTTTTAGTAGCCATAAGGCGATTCCTCTCGAGGCTGGTAGCGGATCGATAAATCTTTCAACTCTGAAATCGAGATATGGGCATGCTGTTCAGTCAACGCAAGCACTGTTATCTCTTTTGCCTGGACAATCAAAGAAAAATCATCAGTTTGAAAGGATACGGCTTGTTCGCTCAATGCTTTCAATTGATAGAAACCGGTAATTCGTAACGTATGGAATTCATCTAATATGACAGATGGATGAAGTGCGAATAATTTTTTCACGAAAAAACCCCCTATCTCACTCTATGAAGGAGATAGGGAGTACATGCTTACCGTTTTGATTTTGGCGGGCCTAAAATTTCGGAATAGACAATTCCCTGTAGGACTTGCTGAGGGGTAGTCGGGATCAAGTCTTCCTGCAAAATACGTTCAGTTGACTGAACCACAGGCTGCCTTTCGGAATTAAGTCTGCTTCTCGTATTGACCTGCCGTTCTGTTCGAGGTGCAGAGACTGCGTTAACAGGCCGTTCTTTCCGTTTCTTTTCCTCGGGAGATTCCGGGTAAAAGATTTCCGTTTGAGGTGCCTGTGGCTTCACAGGAGCTTCCTCCGGCTTTATTTCTTGCTGAAGCTCTTTAAATTCCTTCTGAATATCTTCAAACAGATCTTTTGAAAGATCTTTCAGCGAACGTGATGTATTAGCTGGTGCCGAATTTGTGCGCTGCGACTCTCTTGAATCACGCTGCGCTGTCTGTGTATAGGTCGGTCTCTGTACAGGTGGCTGTTTTTTCGGTTCGGGTTTTTCTTTCTTTTTACCGAACAGGGAGCCAAGCGCCAGCATGATAACCAAAATAATGAGTTGTTCCATTATGCATCCCCTTCCCGGGAATTCATTGTTTTACTGTTGATCAGTCTTTTTTCTGTTGCCCGGGACCTTGCTGGTCACCGCCTACTTTACTGATTGAATCGCGCATGCCAGTATCAGCCTGGATATTTTTGTAGTTCATATAATCCATGATACCAATATTTCCTGAACGCAATGCCTCTGCCATCGCTAAAGGAACTTCGGATTCTGCACCCACAACTTTCGCGCGCATCTCCTGAGTTTTCGCCTTCATCTCTTGCTCGCTGGCAACAGCCATTGCGCGGCGTTCTTCCGCTTTTGCCTGTGCAATATTCTTATCTGCCATCGCTTGTTCAGTTTGAAGTTCCGCACCAATGTTTTTACCGATGTCAACGTCGGCAATATCAATTGACAGGATTTCAAATGCTGTACCTGAATCTAGTCCTTTTTTAAGAACCGTTTGGGAAATCATATCCGGATTCTCTAATACTTTCGCGTGGCTGACAGAAGAACCGATTGTCGATACGATACCTTCACCAACACGGGCAACAACTGTTTCTTCACCTGCACCACCGACGAGACGGTCGATGTTTGCACGAACTGTAATACGAGCTTTTGCTTTCACTTCAATACCGTTCATCGCAACACCCGCAATAAACGGAGTTTCGATAACTTTCGGGTTAACGGACATTTGTACTGCTTCCAGTACGTCACGTCCTGCCAAGTCAATCGCCTGTGCTCTTTCAAAAGTTAACGCAATGTTCGCACGCTGCGCAGCGATCAAAGCATTGACAACACGGTCCACATTACCGCCTGCCAAATAATGACTTTCTAATTGGTTGATTGATACTGTCAGACCCGCTTTATGTGCTTTAATCAGCGGATTAACAACTCTGCTCGGAATAACTCGACGTAAACGCATCCCGATCAGTGTGAAGATACTTACTCTTACTCCTGCAGCAATGGCGGAAATCCATAGCGTTACAGGTACAAATGTAAAGAATATTGCCAGTACGATGATGATAATGAAGACTGCAGCTACCAGTCCGATTGTTCCTAGTCCCATCATAAGCCTTGTTCCTCCTCTTTCTTCTTCTCTCTTACTACGATTCTGAAACCTTCCACCGCAACGATCACTACTTCTTTATCGCGATCAATATACCGCCCCTCTGATACTACATCAATCCGTTCGCCGTCTAATTCAGCGACTCCAGAAGGATAAAGCGGAGTAAGCGTAACCGCAACTTTATTCAATAGATCCGTACGGTTTTCATTGGATACGTAACCGCTTTCCGTATCCATCGTATCCATTAAAATGATTTTATTCAACAGATGAAGTTTTTTTCCGAAGAATTTCATTATAACCACCGCTCCTATACTTGCTACGGCCATCGCAATCAGTACAGAGATTGCCATGAATGCCAAATTTGTGCCCGCAAGCAAAATACTTCCTATTATAGCTAGGACCCCAAAGACGCCCGCTATCCCTCCTGCAATGAAAAATTCGGCGATGATGAGCCCGACGCCCAATAGGAATAAGATCAGTGTCTCATATCCCGCAAGCCCCGCTACTGTATGTCCGTAGAAAAATGAGAACAGAGCAATCAGCCCCATACTTCCCGGCACACCGAACCCAGGAGAATAAAGCTCCACAATCAATCCCAGACTGGCAATCGAAAGCAAAATCGGAACTACTACCGGATTGGTAATGAAACGGGCAGCTTTCTCTGAAAACGTTTCGGCTGTAGAAATCACTGTTGCATCTTCAAAGCCCAGTTTCGCGAGCAGTTCATCAAATGTTGCAACCGTACCTTCACTATAACCTACTTCTTTTTCCGCTGCTTCAGAAGCAGTTAATGTTAAAAGTTCACCTTTTTTAGCGTGATATTTCGGCAGATCAACATCCGGATCCGCCATTGCTAGAGCATATTTTGGATTACGCCCAGAATGCAAAGCAGCATTTCTCATTTCTGCCAGCCAATAACTGTTTGTTTTTGTTTCTGCTGCGTTTCCTGAACCGTCGATCACTTGCGCTGCTCCGATTGAACCGTTTGGAGTCATGTAGATTTGATCTGCATAGAGCGCCAGGAACGCGCCAGCCGATAATGCACGGTTGTTGATAAACGCAATAATTTCAGTGTCATCATCCACAGATTTCATGAGTTTGGCAATCTGATCAGCCGCATCTACAAATCCACCTGGTGTGTCGATGTCTAATACAATCGTATCTGCTCCAGCGTCTGCCGCTTCTTTAAATGAACGCTGAAGAAACGCATGGAGACCTTTTTCCACTTCTTGATGAAGCGGCACTTGGTACACTTTCTTTTCAGCTGCATCTGAGTGAATAAAAGGCAACGCGATTGTCCCGATGAATAAAATGAGCAGAAAAACTGACCTAATCATTTTAGTCATTGATTTCTCACCTCTCTCTACTGCCTATTATACTTACTATTTACGTTTGAAAAAGCTTTTGGTTTCATTTCTTTAAAAAGAATTTTGGTTTTCTTTTTTAGGCAATTCATTTGCAAAAATATAGATTTCCGATATAGTGTATCCACTTAAAACGAATTAATGAAAATAAACACTGAAATATAAAATAAACCGAAAATCCATTGACGGATTTTCGGTTTATCTGATATTGCAATAATTGTTGGTCTCAAAATTCAATGTAGGCAGAAATTAGAATTTGCGCTTACGTGCCGCTTCTGATTTCTTTTTACGTTTTACACTTGGCTTTTCATAGAACTCGCGCTTTCTTACCTCTTGTATTGTACCACTTTTGGATACAGTACGTTTGAAGCGGCGAAGAGCGTCTTCAAGTGATTCATTTTTGCGAACGACTGTCTTAGTCATATCTCTTGTCCCTCCCTCCGAGCACACTTCATACATAGCTGTTTGCCATGTACTAGCAAATTATAACGTAAAAAACGGTGCTGGTCAATAAAAAACTATTAGAATATGAATAAGAATTTTCATTTGACCTCTAAAAAGCTTCTTTCGCTTTTGGTTCATCCAGCTGCAACGGCTAGAGGCTCGGGTCATAAGTCAAAGCCGCTTTGCGGCAAACAACGCCGCTTCGCAACTCTGCCTTATGCCTGCCGCCTCTGGACAGCCGCTTCTGCTTTTGGTGGCATCCAGCTGCAACGGCTAGAGGATTGGGTCATAAGTCATAGGCGCTTTTCACTTTTGATTAATACTCAGACGTGGACTCCAGACCCTCCATGATCGCTACACCTGAACTAGCTCCGATACGTGTTGCGCCTGCTTCGATCATCTTATTGACATCTTCAAGGCTACGGACGCCGCCTGACGCCTTGACGCCAATCTCCGGGCCTACAACTGCACGCATTAACTTTACGTCTTCAGGGGTTGCTCCGCCAGTTGAGAAGCCAGTCGATGTCTTCACGAAATCAGCACCTGCCAGTACTGCCAGTTCACTTGCAGTACGCTTCTGCACATCGTCCAGCAATGAAGTTTCCAGAATCACTTTGACAAGCGCTTTATCTTTAGCTGCCTGAACGACTCCTTCAATATCCTGCTGCACATGCTCAAGTAATCCGCTGTGAAGTGCGCCGATATTCAAGACCATGTCCACTTCATGCGCACCGTTGGCAATCGCATCTTTTGTTTCAAAAACTTTTGTCTCTGTCGTGCTGGCACCTAACGGGAAACCGATGACTGTGCAGACTTTAACGTCCGTACCCTTCAGCGCCTCAGCTGCCGTATGAACCCAATATGGATTAATACAAACAGATGCAAATGAATATTTCTTTGCTTCTTCACATAGTTCCAGTACTTGCTGTTTAGTCGCATCTGCTTTCAGCAATGTGTGATCAATATAAGCGGCATAGTTATTCGTCAATGGAAGCGCTCCTTTTTCTACATCATTTCTTTCAGTATAGCAAAGCTTGAATTTGCTTGCACGAAAAAGACCGCCAAAACAGGCGGCCTTCTCTTAAATCACAATTTTTTGATCTTCAATAATTCGTACTGCCTGTCCTTCATTGTAAGGATATCCGGCTTTCGTAATTTTCACACGTACAATCTGTCCGACCATCGTTTCATCAGCAGGCAGTACAATTTTCAAATAGTTGTCTGTATAGCCTTCATATAAACCTGAATCTTGATCAAGCTTGTAGCGTTCTTCCGGAATGACTTCCAACACTTCGCCTTCAAACTTTGCAGCATAATCCTTAGCTAGCTGATCATTTAATGAGATCAGACGGTGTACACGTTCATTTTTTATGCTTTCATCGATTTGATCTTCCATGCGCGCAGCAGGTGTGCCCGTTCTCATGGAATACGGGAAAACGTGCAGTTCAGAAAATTTATGGTCACGAATGAAATTATATGTTTCCATAAATTCTTCTTCCGTCTCACCAGGGAACCCGACGATGACGTCAGAAGTGATCGCCAATTGAGGCAGCGCTTCATTCAGACGTGTCAGACGCTCAGAGAAGAATTCCATCGTATATTTCCGGCGCATCCGCTTCAGTACAGTGTTTGAACCTGACTGGATTGGAATATGCAAATGACGGACGACAATCTTTGAGTCACGCAAAACATCGATGACTTCATCAGTTAATTGGCTGGCTTCTATCGAACTGATCCGCAGACGCTTTAGACCTGTCACTTTTTCTTCAAGGTCTCGCAGCAGACGTGCTAAATTATAATCTTTCAAATCCTCGCCGTAACCGCCTGTATGAATACCTGTCAGAACGATTTCCAAATAACCTGCATCTACAAGCTGCTGCGCCTGATGGATAACTTCTTCTGGATCACGGGAACGCATTAAACCACGTGCCCATGGAATGATACAGAACGTACAGAAGTTATTACAGCCTTCCTGAATCTTCAATGAAGCACGTGTACGATCGGTGAATGAAGGCACATCAAGCTCTTCATAAACTCGGTTCTTCATGATGTTGCGCACCGCATTGATCGGCTGACGCTCTTCACGGTACTGCTCAATTAATCCTAATAATTTTGTACGGTCTTGTGTACCGACAACGATATCCACTCCAGGAATCGCCATAATTTCTGCAGGTGATGTCTGTGCATAGCACCCTGTTACGCAGATGACCGCATCCGGATTCTTACGGATTGCACGGCGGATCACCTGACGACTCTTTTTATCACCTGTATTGGTTACGGTGCATGTGTTAATTACGTAAACGTCTGAACTCTTTTCAAAATTCACGCGTTCATAACCAGCTTCCTGAAAAAGCTGCCAGATTGCTTCTGTTTCGTAATGATTTACTTTGCAACCTAATGTATGAAAAGCAACCGATGACATAAGCTGCTCACCTCTTTCATTCAAATTCATAAGACATA
>NZ_JARICI010000027.1 GCF_029257255.1 Sporosarcina sp.
AAAAAAATGAAATTGCCAGAAAGAACGGTTTTAAGATAATAAGATTTTGGGAAGACGACATTCTGAATGATTTTGAAACAGTTAAGTGCATCGTAAATGACTTGTTGGCTACAACGTGACTGGAAACGGTGAGCGTGAATGCTTGAAAACAACAAGTGGTTAAAGACAATCAGCAGCCAAGCCTCTAAGACAATTGTTACGAGGAAGGTTCAACGACCATCGAAAGCATGCGGAAGCAGAAGCGAGTAGAGTAGGGTTCAAGCGAACTCGAAGTGCGGGGACACCTTTAAAGGTGTAAGATATGGTCTGAACTCTGTGGCGACATAGAGAGTTGATCAAGCGAATCAACGCAACAAAATGGCTCAAATGATTATGTTATCCAACTGGCACCCGGACATCTGTGAATTTATCATTTCCAAGATGCAGAATCCGCGAATTTTGCGGTATTTGATCGAAAATACAGAAGAAGAGTTAATTAAGAAACTGGCGAATGAAAAATTGAATTTCAAGCCTCTGACAGCGCAGGAAGAAGCGATGTACCAGGGCATTATGAATTATAAACACATTGCCGGCCAGGGCGGATTCAACTCTGCCATTATCCGTGATGCGGAGCTGAAGCTTCAGGACGGCGGAACATACTCCGTGCATAATCCGGAATTCTTAACCGGTGCAAACATTTCGGTAACACTGACTGATGATTTCATGAAAGCAGTCGAAGAAGATGCGGATTATGATCTACGTTTCCCAGCAGTTGAAAATTATTCACCTGAAGAAATGAAGCATTACAATGAACAGTGGCATGAAGTTGGCGATGTACGCGAATGGGAGCGTCTTGGTCACGAAGTTCGTGTCTACCGCACAATTAAGGCACGCGCATTATGGGACTTGATCAATATCTGTGCAACGTATTCTGCGGAGCCGGGCATTTTCTTTATTGATAATGCGAATGACGAAACGAATGCCAAAGCGTATGGACAGCAAGTTGTAGCAACCAACCCGTGTGGTGGAATTCGCCTCACGTTAAAAATTGCGGGATGAAGCGGGAAAGCTGAGATGCCAATCCGAACCGAAGGCCAGAAGTAAAGTTTTGGTCAGGGGCAACGCATACCTGGTGATCCTGTTGACGTAAAGTACAACAGACTATAACCCAGGCACGAGACCGCAACACTGTTAGATAACTTTTTCTAAAGGGTGATATTAAAATTGAACAGAGGATATGCGGGATTTTACAAGGGTTTTTACTTAAGAAGTTCTTATGAATATGCCTATGCTGTTTATCTGGATCAATTTAATATACTTTGGAGCTTTGAAGACCAAACCTTTGAAGTTTACGGAAAATCTTATAAACCTGATTTTTTCTTTTATGACAAACACGGAAAGCTTGAGAAAATAGTCGAAATTAAATCTCGAAATCAACAAGAAATAGAAAGTGCCAAATTGAAATTAGAATTCATTGAAGTACAATATCTCGTGAAAACAGAATTAATTTCCTATGTAGAGCTATTAAAAATTTATGAGAATATGCCGATGTCGTTAAATTCAATCATTACATCTTGGATTAAATCAGATGATACTACTATCCATAAAGCTGCTATTGGCCGTTTAAATGGTCACTACGGATTGACACACTCTGAAGAATCTAAAAATAAAATAGGGGAACATACAAAGAAACTATGGAGAACTAATTCCTTATCTAAGAAAAGAATGATTGAAGGGTTACGAAAATCTGGTCTATCACAAAAAGGGAAAATAAAAACTGAACGTGAAAAAAGATATTGCCTACTTTGCGCTAACGAGTTTATTGCTTTAATTACATCTAAGCAAATTTATTGTAGCCGGAAATGTTCCGGACAAACTGCAATCAGTATTGCCACTGATAAATATGTGCAAAAAAGGAAATCTGTTCATCAAGATATTAAGCGATTTCTAATTCAATGGACTTTTAAAAATAAAGAACTGGTTCTCTCAACCCCCTATAATAAAATAAATACGACTATTAGACCTTTAACCGATGAGATATTTCTTCAATTCGGTGTAAAAGATATGAGGGTAATTTCAAAAGCAGTTTTCGGTGAAGATAAAGGAAGAAAAGAGTTACTAAGATTTATGAAAAAGTTATGCAGTGAAAATGTATGCTGAACTTACAGAAATTAAACTGTAAGAACTAGAGGATAAAAAGCCTTTAGGATAACAAATTGGAACAACCACTCGCACCATATTCCGTCTGCAATTTAGCAGCGGTCAACCTCGCTGAAATGGCGGATAAAGAAACAAAGACTGTAAACTTCGAGAAATTAATTGAAACAGTAAAAACCGGCGTACGCATGCAGGATAACGTAATCGATGCTACACCGTATTTCTTGGAAGATAACAAAGTACAGGCTCTCGGCGAACGTCGTGTAGGACTTGGCGTCATGGGACTTGCCGATCTTCACATTTATTGTGAAAAAGAATATGGATCTCCTGAAGGCAATCAATTGGTGGATGAAGTATTTGAAGCTATTGCGACAACGGCTTACCGCGAATCAATTGAACTGGCGAAAGAAAAAGGCAGTTTCCCGTTCTTAATTGGTAAGACGGACGAAGAAACGAAAGCACTGCGTCATGCGTTTATTAATACCGGCTTCATGAAGCGTATGCCTGAAGATATTCGGGAAGCTATACTTGAACATGGTATTAGAAACTCTCATCTTCTGACTGTTGCTCCGACGGGGTCTACTGGAACAATGGTAGGAGTTTCCACAGGTCTTGAACCATATTTCTCCTTCACGTATTACCGCAGCGGACGTCTCGGTAAATTCATTGAAGTGAAAGCGGAAATCGTAGAAGAGTATTTGCAGAGCAATCCGGACGCTGATCCAGACAATTTGCCGGAATGGTTCATTTCATCAATGGAATTGGCACCTGAAGCACATGCTGACGTGCAATGTATTATCCAGCGCTGGATTGACAGCTCCATTTCGAAAACAGTCAACGCGCCACGCGGTTACACTGTGAAGCAGGTGGAGAGCGTGTATGAGCGTTTGTATAAAGGTGGAGCAAAAGGCGGCACAGTGTACGTAGACGGCAGCCGTGATTCACAGGTGCTGACTCTGAAAGCGGAAGATAATATTCCGGATACTGAAGAGGAAGTAGAAGTAATGGAACAGCCGAAAGTCGTGCTAGTCAACACGATTCAGGCATTGCGTTCAACAAATGTGACAATCGGCTCTGAAGTAGGCGATACATGCCCGGTCTGCCGACAAGGTACGGTAGAAGAAATCGGCGGCTGTAATACTTGTACAAACTGCCAGGCGCAGTTGAAGTGCGGATTATAAGAAGGACTATTATCTAAAAAGAAAAGCCGTATGAGAGTGAACTTCACATCTCATACGGCTTTTTACCATTTATTCAGCTGAAACAATAAAATCTCTGCGGCGGATGACTGCATAGATTGCTCCGACAGCCAACAAAGCCCCAGCAAAAATAAATGTGATTCGTACATCCGTAATTTCCGCTATCGCCCCGAAGGCTAGAGAGGAAATGCCGAATAATAAGGAAATCGCAGCACTTTGAACTGCATAGATTTTAGGCAGTTCGTCAACCGTTGCTGATTTTTGCAACAGCGTCTCACTTACAATACTTTTCAATTGCTGCACAATACCGTTTATGATGACGATTATAATTGAAATCCATGAAATAGTCGTTATCCCAAAAAGAAGTGTGACAATACTTAAACCGAATGAAAACAGAATTAATAGAGGTCTTAGATTGCTCTCAATCGCAGCAACATATCGTGAACAAATGATGCCGCCTATGATCATGCCTGCGAAAAAAGCAGTATTGATGTAGCCCCACCAAGCTTCTGTTTGATTAAGAACTTCTGCCACAAAGATATATAGAATAGAAGCGATCCATACCACGTTGGCAATCGCTTCAAATAGAATGACCACATGCAAGCTTCTGAAAAGTGGATTCTTCCAAATGATTTTCCAGCCTTCCGTCAACTCACCGCTTCGTTTCTGATTAGCTGTTAGTTTGCGAAAAGCTACAGGATCTAAAATCCCCGACATCAGCAATGTAGAAATGACGTATAACACTAACGTACCCAAGATTACAAGATTCCCGCCGGCAAGTGCAACAAAAATACCACCCAGCGCCCAGCCGCCTAAATTCACAGTTTCAGAAACGATGGAAAAGAAGCTGTTTGCTTTTACGAGCTGTTCTTTTTGAACAATCCGCGGCAGCATGGCGTGACTTGCGGGCGCTGCCCAGCCATCCAGAAAGGCAATCGTCCCTATAAATAATAAAATACCAATCAGGTTTACTGTTGTTTGAGTCAGTAATAGAAGTACCAGGAAACTCAGCAGTACTGTTTTGCCGACTTGCGAATAAACCAACATGTTCTTCAGTGGAAATCGATTCAACAGCCAGGGAGAAACAATACCGCTTATAAATCTGCCGAACATATTAATAAAAGGCACTAATGCTAACACAAAAGGTGAAGCGGTCTGTGCGTATAAAATAGAGATAATCCCAACGATATACAAAACATCGCCAAGATTAGCGAAAGACTGACCTATCCAAAGAAAACGAAATGATTTGTTTTTCATTCTTACTACCCCTTTAAAATTAGATTGTACTCAAATTTTGACTGGGTAGTTTTACACTCGTCTAATACCTCCTCTACACTGAAACAGCTTAAAACAACAAAGAAAAATAAAAAATATGCGTTGTACATAAAGCTTCAAGCAAGGCAGTAAGAATGAAAATATGTCTGAATTTATTTAATAGTATCATATGCGTCTCCGTCAAATCAAATCACCCCGCAAGTCAGTTATCTGACTTTGCGGGGTGATAATTTGATCAGGACAACACAGGTTTCTGTTCATCCATTGTTTCTGTTTCTGAAACAACTTCTTTATTCAGTACACCTACACCGTGCTCTTCAATTTCTAATAACTTTTCAAATGAAGCAATAGCCACTTCCACTTGTTTGTCATCCGGCTCTTTCGTTGTCAATAACTGCAGCCAAAGGCCAGGATAGCCTAAATAACGAAGTATCGGTACATTTCGCACCGAGTTCGTCAACTGCAGTACTTCAAATGAAACACCGAGCACGACGGGAATCAAGAGAATCCGGTTGACGACACGCAGCCAGAGCGGATCAGTCGGCACCAAGAAGTAAATAAACATTCCAACAATAACGGTGAATAATATGAAACTGCTACCACACCGGTAATGCAAACGAGACTGAGACTGGACGTTTTCTACGGTCATCTCTAAATTATTCTCATAATTGTTAATGACTTTGTGTTCTGCACCATGATACTGAAACACGCGTTTGATCAGTGGTGTCATAGAAATAAGCCCGATATATGTCAGCAGAAGAGCTAGTTTAAAGAAGCTTTCGAGCATAATCTGGGCTGTCTTTCCAGGAGCTATTGATTGAAATAACTCTGCTAAGAAAACGGGAACTAATGTGAAGACGAATTTACTGAATAAAAAGGTCAACACACCGACTGCTGCTACTCCAAGGATCATGACTAACTTGGATGTTTCCTCTTCAGTTTCCTTATCATTCTCTTCACCCGGCATCACGTCATACCGGTCACTTGCGAAGGTTAAATGCTTTGATCCGTTACCAGCTGATTCAATTAATGCCACAATGCCTCGAACTAATGGAATTTTTTTTAGTTTTTGACGCACAGGATGTTGTTCTCTCGGAACATGAAAATACTCAATGGAATCATCTTTTCGACGGATCGCAGTGACTGTGTCCTGTTTGCCGCCAAACATAACTCCTTCTATAAGAGCTTGTCCTCCGTATGCAGGAGGAGTTTTGGATTCACTCATTACATACCCACACTTTCTGTCGTTAGAAACGATATAACTAGTGTACTAAAAAAACTGACAATGCACCAATCAGATGTTTAAAAAAACCAAAAAAATCTCACACTGTCAAGGGAGGGATTACTATGCGAATAACCGCAACGCACGTTTGGACAGCTGTGATGGCTGCAGTACTGTCTGTTTTCTCAATGAAATTTCTACACATCTTCAAATTCATCAAATGGTCACCAATCGGCTGGACTAAGAGGTTCCATCTGTTTGTTGATTCACCAGTTTGGGTAAAATGGTTGCTGTTAGGCGTCATTTGCTTTGTTCTCTTTTTCTTGCTTTATATGATTACACTCTTCACATATAAAATTCCGCCAGTCATTTCTTCACTCGTTTTCACAGCAATCGCTATTTTTGCTATCGAATGGACAATATACGTAAAACCCGACTTAACGATGGCTCAATTTATCAAAAAACTTTCCATTCCATTTGCCTGTCTGCTTGCAATGATCATCCGTTTTGTCATTGGTACGTCTGTTTATATGAGAAAAACCTTTGGATAACAAACAGAAATAGTTTGTCCGGCCTACTCATTGTGCTAAAATAGGAAAGAAAAATGAGTGGGAGGAGATTGGATGGAACTGCTGCTATTAAACGGTCCGAATTTAAACCGTCTCGGCAAAAGGGAGCCTGACATTTACGGAGCAGAAACGCTGGATGATATTGAAAGCAGAATCCGTTGCTTAGCTGATGAATCAGATGTAACAGTATCTTGTTACCAATCAAATATTGAAGGCGAACTGATCAATAAGATTCACGAGGCAGGAGATAGGGGAATTGACGGTATTATCTTTAATCCGGGGGCATTCACTCACTACAGTATTGCACTGAGGGATGCTGTTGCTTCTATTTCGGTTCCTGTCATTGAAGTCCATATCTCAAACATATATACACGTGAAGAATTTCGCCACACTTCCGTCATTGCCCCTGTCGCAGCCGGACAGCTCTGCGGATTTGGAACAGACGGGTATGATCTCGCCTTCCAAGCATTTCTGCTAAAACGAAAGGAAAGATAATCATGAAAATGGAAAAACTACGTCAGCTGCTGGAAGAACAGCAAGTTGATGCTCTGCTTATCACAAGCCCATACAACCGTCGCTATATGACTAACTTTACAGGATCTGCAGGATGCGTGATCATCTCTCGCAACGATGCCGTTTTTATTACGGATTTCCGCTATATGGACCAGGCGAATGTGCAGGTTAATAGATTCCGCATCGTTCAGCATACGGGCACGATGATTCAGGAAGTTGCGAATCAAGTAAAAGAAATGAAGATTCGTACACTTGGTTTCGAAAAAGAGCATATGAGCTACAGCCAGTTTGAAATGTATAATGAACATACCGCAGCGGAACTCGTTCCTACAGCAGGCCTTGTAGAAAAACTGCGCCTGATCAAAACACCTGATGAAATCGAGATACTTAAACAGGCTGCAACTATTGCGGATGCGGCATTCGTCTATATTTGTTCTGTTATCAAGGCAGGAAAGACTGAGCTTGAAATATCCAATGAATTGGAATTTTTCATGCGCAAGCAAGGGGCGACTTCTTCTTCATTCGATATTATTGTGGCTTCCGGCGAAAGAGGGGCTTTACCTCATGGGGTCGCTTCTGCTAAAGTGATTGAAGATGGTGATTTTGTTACGATGGATTACGGTGCGCTCTATAATGGATATATTTCCGATATTACGAGAACTATTGCTGTTGGACAGCCCTCTGCGAAACTAGCAGAGATTTATGACGTGACGCTCAAAGCACAGGAATTAGCGGTTGAGAACATCAAGCCGGGCATGACAGGAATCGAAGCGGATGCCATTGCACGAGGCTACATTAAGTCTAAGGGATACGGTGAAGCATTCGGCCATTCGACTGGTCACGGAATTGGTATGGAAGTCCATGAAGCGCCCGCGTTATCGTTCCGCTCTGAGACCGTTTTAGTGCCGAATATGGCAGTGACGGTTGAACCGGGCATTTATCTGCCGGGTATCGGCGGCGTTCGGATTGAAGATGATCTTCTGATCACAGAAACGGGCAATGAACGTTTGACTAAATCTACAAAAGAACTTCTGATCTTATAATCGAATAAATGGAGGAATATCAATGATTTCAGTAAACGAATTTCGAACAGGATTAACAATTGAATTTGACGGTGATATTTGGCGCGTAATGGAATTCCAGCACGTAAAGCCAGGGAAAGGTGCTGCATTCGTACGCTCGAAATTGCGTAATCTGCGTTCAGGAAACGTCCAGGAGAAGACATTCCGTGCAGGAGAAAAAGTAGAAAAGGCACAGATTGATAACCGCCGCATGCAGTATCTATACGCAAACGGTGATGAACATGTATTTATGGATAACGAATCATACGAGCAGCTGGAACTAGCTTCATCACAACTTGAATATGAATTGAAGTTCTTGAAAGAGAATATGGAAGTTCATGTCATCACGTATAAAGACGAAGTACTGGGCGTTGAACTGCCGACTACGGTTGTACTGGAAGTTGCTGAAACAGAGCCGGGGATTAAAGGCGACACTGCTAGCGGCGGATCCAAGCCTGCTAAAATGGAAACTGGCGTTATCGTACAAGTGCCGTTTTTCGTAAACCAAGGAGATCAGCTTGTTATCAATACAGAAGAAGCGGAGTATGTCTCCCGCGCATAATCAGCTGCACACATCGAACACACGAGGATGCTCTCGTGTGTTTTTTTTGTGTGCATAACGATTGTCGTCGTTTCATAGAGTAGAACATGGAGGAGGCGTAGCGGGATGGAATTGAACGATTTATTGCGCATCGCCGGAGTTGGGTTGGTCATTGGGGTTTTACATGTATTCTTTGAGCAGACAGGCAAGAAAGAGTTCTCATTTTTTCTGTTTTTCCTTGCGTATCTTTACATCTCCATTGAATTATTAATGTTTCTCCGGATATTTTTTACGGAGATCACTGAATTCTTCAGCTGGTTGTCAATGGCAATGTAATGGCGGTCATCTTTCAGCTGCTCGTTGTGTATCTGCTGTTACTGCTTCTGTCATTTGCAGCGCCTGCTCTGCATCCAATTATGTACACAGCTTTATTCCTGTTGGTCGTCATGTACGTATTCAGCACGGTTTTTATTCCGTTTGCTGTCAACGTATTATCGCTGATGGAAAAGTTGCCTGCTCCTTACGCGATGTTACTGCTCGTAAGCGCGGGGCTGTATTATGTGGCCGAGCTGCTGGCACTCCAAATGAAAGATGAAGGCTATGGTGCATTCGCTCAGCTATTTCAAACAGTCATGAAAATTGTTATTCTCACTCTTTGGTTTCCTTCAATTCAAAAAGTGATCGAAACCATTCACGCTCTCATTCCTTGGTGAGCCTGGAATCTATCATAACGAACGGACGCGACGCTCATGCCAGATTTTCTGCAAACTTTATTCGCTGATGTCTTGGGACCTTTTTTTCTGCTAATGATCATGCTGCTCCTTTCGTCGCTTATTGATTTTTTTCTTCCGGCTTTCCAAAAATGGACGAGATTGCTGTTGCTGATTTTCATTTTATTACTGCTTATTGAGCCTGCTCTTGAAAGTTTCCGGCAGATTCAAGTCATTACACATTCTATTGCTTCGTTATTCCTGGGGATGTATCCGCTTATAGCGGCAATGATTTTAGCATCTGGAGCGACGTTTGGAGTCGTCAACTTTCAGCCAGCCATGTTGTTGTTCTCGCAAGGAGCCGTATTCTTTGCAGAAAAGTTTCTGCTGCCGATTCTCATGACTGCGCTTTTACTAGATGTTCTCACACGGCTGCAGCCGGAAATCGTTCTGACAAAAATGGCTGATTTACTGAGGACTTCCTTACTGGCGCTAGTATCTGCATTGGTAGCCGCCTATTCCATTTTTATTACAGCGGGTGGCGCGCTGACCTGGACGATGAGCGGTACGCTGAATGAACCGGTTAAAGAGCTCATTCGGCAAAACATCCCGTTTATCGGCTCACTTTTGACGGATACGCTTGGTTCAATCGGCCGCTATTCTTCAGGAGCTACTGCCTATCTGAGCATCTGGCTGCTGTTCTCCATTTGGACAGTTGCGTTACTGCCAGCTTTGCGGATTTTGGCTATCGCTTTTTTATTCAGATGGACCGCTGCAATCATCGAACCATTTTCACAAAAAGAAGTATCCGGATTAGTGGACGACATCGGCCGCACGTTATTCGTATTGTGTGCAATTTCTTTTCTTCTGTCATTCGCCTTCATTTATACAGCAATCTTTATTGTGACATTCATCAAGCTGATGACGATAGGGAAGTGAGGAATTGCGATGTTTCTATTTTTAATTGGCCTCATCCATTTAGTCTGGCTCGCACTGCTTATACAGTTACTGACCAGTGCTGAAATGGGAAAATCATTTATCCCATTAATCAAATTAGCAGTCGGGCTATGGATCCTGCAGTTTTTATTGCAGCTGGTTGGTCATAAGTGGTGAACGCTCTACATAGTATTCAAATGTAGAAATTGATTTCATCAAGTCACGTTGAGATGGTGATGGACACATGCAAAAAACAACGAAAAAATCACAGATCTTGCTAGTCGGTCTCATGATGATGGTAGGCAGCATATTCTTCATCACCAGCAGTGGAAGTTTAGGAGGGGAAAAGAACAAAAAAGAAGAGAAACGCTTGCTGTCTACATTTGAGGAAACATTGGAACAAATGGAAGGTATCGGAGCAGTAAAGGTCTATTTTCATTATGACGAAAGAGAATTGGAAAGTTCGTTGGCTGGCTACTTCTCCATTTCTACTGCTTCGAATAAAAGCAATTCAGAGTTGAAAGGGCTTCTCGTAGTAGCGGAAGGAGCAAAAGATCCAGCCGTCAAAAACGAGCTTTCACAGCTTTTAGCTAATGTACTACAACTGCCGGAACATCGTATTGTCATCGTGGAAATGAAGAAAAGGGGGAGTCATCTTGAAAACAAATAAACGTACAGTATGGTTCTTAACATTACTTAGTCTGGTCGCTGTCATCTCCATCTACTATGTGAAGAAAGAAGCGCCAATGCCGTTTGACGGGATTGCAATCTTCACAAAAGAAACAAAAGACGCAACGAAGCTTTTGGAAAAGGAAGGAAAAAATGATGAAGTGAAACCAGTGTTTGCTGAGTCGTATATTTTCCAGGATATGAGAATGGAAGTACGCAATGAACGCAGTGAAATGGTAGAGCAGCTTACAACAAAAATGACTTCTTCAGATTACACAGCAGAGCAAAAGAATGAAATCTTTAACGAAATTGCAGAGCTGAGAAAAATAAGTTCAACTGAAGCATTGATGGAGATGCAAATCGCAGCGCTTGGTTATCCAGAAGTTTTCGTTCGAACAGAAGAAGATCGGGTGAATGTAACAGTGTTGTCTAATGAAAGCCACTCAACAAAAATGGCGGATGAAATTACTCAGTATGTTATGTCGAGTTGGGATGGTGCGCAAACAGTGAAAGTTGATTTCGCTGAGCCGAAACAATAAGTGACTGAGCCGGAAGCGATTGAGCTTCTGGCTTTTTTATGGATGTTTTTATAAAATAATTAATGGGTAAACAATTAGATGGTATAGGATAACGCATTGTTGCGTATAATTATTTATTTTAATAATCATTGGAAAAAATAGATATATATCCAATGCATAATTAATTAATTACGAATTTACTATTCCAAATTAATAGCAAAACGTCTATCATAGTAAAGGATAGAAAGAATATAATAGTCAGGAGAATCAGATATGTTGAAAATTCAAGAGATTCGCGAAATCATCAAACTGATCGATCAATCTTCCATTCAAAAATTCACATTTGAATCGGACGGTGGAAAAATTAAACTTGAAAAAAATTCTGGGCAAACGCTTACAGTAGCTTCTGAAGCACCTGTGGCACAGCCTGCAGCGGTTCCAGCGCCACAAGCTCCAGCATCACCGGCGGCTCCAGCACCAGCACCAGTACAAGAAGCGCCTAAGCAAGCTGCATCTGCTGAAGTGGCAGAAGATGCTTCGCTTCATAAAATCACGTCACCTATGGTTGGTACGTACTATCAGGCTTCTTCACCAGATATAGCTGCTTATGTTAAAAAAGGTGATAAAGTAACACCTGAATCGATCGTATGTATCGTTGAAGCTATGAAATTATTTAATGAAATCGAATCAGAAGTATCCGGGGAAATCGTTGAAGTGTTAGTGCAAGACGGTCAACTTGTGGAATACGGACAACCTTTATTCCTTGTAAAAGAGAACTAAGGGGGAATACTAAATGAAAAAAGTATTAATCGCAAACCGCGGAGAAATTGCGGTACGGATCATTCGTGCATGTAAGGAAATGGGTATTGCAACGGTAGCGGTCTATTCGGAAGCTGACCAGGACGCATTGCATGTTCAATTAGCTGATGAAGCTTATTGCATCGGGCCCCGTCTCTCAACAGACAGTTATCTGAATTTCTCCAACATTATTAGCTTGGCGAAAGCCACTGACTGTGATGGGATTCACCCTGGCTATGGTTTCCTTGCTGAAAACGCAAGCTTCGCAGAGTTATGTGAAGAAGTAAACATTGAATTTATCGGACCTACTTCGGAAGCGATTTCAAAGATGGGAACGAAAGATGTTGCACGTAATACTATGCAAGATGCAGGCGTTCCGATCGTTCCTGGTTCAGATGGAATAGTCGACGATGCAGACCACGCGCTTGAAGTGGCAAGAGGTATCGGTTTCCCTGTTATTATCAAAGCGACTGCAGGCGGTGGCGGTAAAGGAATCCGCGTTGCCCGCGATGAAGATGAACTTGTGAAAGGCGTCAAGATCACCCAAAAAGAAGCAGCAGCTGCTTTTGGCAATCCGGGCGTCTATCTTGAAAAATATATCGAAGTATTCCGCCACGTAGAAGTACAAGTACTCGCTGATAAATTTGGCAACACGATTCATTTAGGTGAACGTGACTGTTCGATCCAGCGTCGTATGCAGAAACTCGTGGAAGAAGCTCCGTCACCTGCATTGACTCCTGAATTACGTAAGCAAATGGGAGATGCAGCAGTAAAGGCAGCGGAAGCGGTAAATTATCGCGGTGCGGGTACAGTGGAATTCATTTTCGACCATATTAATAAGAAATTCTATTTCATGGAAATGAATACACGAATCCAAGTTGAACATCCTGTGACAGAAATGATCACGGGTATTGATTTAATTCAGCAGCAGCTGAAAGTGGCTTCTGGAGAAAAACTGACAATTAAGCAAAAAGATATCAAAGTCAACGGCTGGTCCATTGAATGCCGGATCAACGCAGAAAATCCAGAGAAGAACTTCATGCCTTCACCAGGTCAGGTAACCATGTACTTACCGCCGGGCGGATTTGGTGTACGAGTGGATTCAGCGGTTTATCCCGGCTATGCCATTCCTCCGTTTTACGACTCTATGGTCGCGAAACTGATCGTTCATGCAGATACGCGTGAGCAAGCGGTCGCTCGGATGAAACGTGCACTGGATGAATTCGTAGTGGAAGGCGTTCACACAACGATTCCATTCCATTCCAACTTGATGGACCATGAAGTATTCCAATCAGGAGATTTTGATACGAAGTTCTTAGAGAAATATGATGTCATGAAATAATTGGAGGAGAATTGAAATGGCTGAAAAAATAAATCCATCATTTGTCGGAATGACACCGTCTGGAGATGCGGCGCTTGGACGTGTCCAGCTGGCTCCTGAAGTGCTGGAAGTCATCATCGGCATTGCTACGACTGAAGTCGGCGGCGTTGTTGCCACTCAAGGTAATTTTGCGACAGGTGTTGCAGAAAAGCTGGGTAAAGTGATATACGGCAAAGGTGTGAAAACCGAGTGGGCAGATGAAGGACTGAAAATCGATGTGTACTGCATTATCGAGTATGGCCATTCCATTCCTACAGTTGCAGCAGAAATTCAGGGAGAAGTGCGTCAGGCAATTTATCACATGACTTCACTCGCTACTCACGAAGTAAATGTCCATATTACCGGCATCCAATTCGATGAGTAAATTATACGAATGAAAACATTATCCTCTTCAGGATAATGTTTTTTTCGTCAGGTTGATAAAAAATGAAACAATAAACAGCAGTTTCTTGCAGATACAAAAAACACTCAGTAGTTCTTACACTGCGATCCTTGATAAATCCTTTCAAAATCACTTGATTCTACTAGTTCTTTTCGTCGTTTTTGTGCTATCATTAGGTTTTGAAGATGTGCGGCAGAGGAGATAAGAAATATGAAACGACGAGAAGCACGTGAAAAAGCGATACAAACGCTATTTCAGATGGATAATAGTGAAATGAATGTAGACGAAGCAATCGGATATATAATCGATACGCGTTCAGACGCTTTTTATGAACAACTGGTAAGAGGTACAGCTGAGCATATTACGGAAATCGATGAAAAGATCACAAATAATATGGAAAACTGGTCAATCGACAGACTTCCGAAAATTGAACGGACGGTACTTCGACTTGCGGTTTATGAACTTCTGTACAATGATGAGGTTCCAAACCGGGTTGTTCTGAACGAAGCGATTGAGCTTTGTAAAACGTTCGGCGATGAAAAATCAGGCCGCTTTGTGAATGGAGTATTATCAAAATTCAACTGATGTAAATGAATCTTTATTTAACACGCAGCTTGCAGGATTAAGTTTGAACATTATTCAATACAAATAACAAAAACGTTTGGTGGGAAAATCATGTCTAGTAAAAAAATTGATGGTAAAGCAATTGGACAAGAAATCCGGAATGAACTGAAAGAACAAGTAGCTTCTTTAGTGAAGCAAGGCTGCCAACCTGGCTTAGCCGTTATTTTAGTTGGAGAAAACCCGGCATCTCAGACATATGTAAAAAACAAAGAAAAATCCAGTATTGAAGCAGGCATGAAGTCCGAGCTGATCAAGCTGCCGGATACCGTTTCAGAAGAAGATCTGTTAAAAGAAGTAGAAAAACTGAATCAAGATGACTCGATTGACGGCATTCTTGTACAACTTCCTCTTCCAAAACATATTGATGAAAACAAAGTAATCCGCGCAATCAGCCCTGAAAAAGACGTAGACGGCTTCCACCCGATGAATGTCGGGAAAATGTTGATCGGACAGGAAACCTTCCTTCCGTGCACACCATACGGCATCATGCAGCTGCTTGAACGCACAGGCGTTGAAATCGCAGGCAAGCATGCGGTTATTATCGGTAGAAGTAATATTGTAGGCAAGCCGATGGGACAGTTGCTGTTGCAAAAAGATGCAACAGTCACATACTGTCACTCACGTACAACGGACTTGAAAAAGTTCACGAAGCAGGCAGACATCCTGATTGTTGCGATCGGAATCGCTAAATTTATCACAGGCGATTATATTAAAGAAGGCGCTGTAGTCGTCGATGTCGGTATGAACCGCGATGAAAACGGTAAACTTTGCGGTGACGTGGATTATGACTCAGCAGTACAAACAGCGAGTGCCATTACCCCTGTACCAGGCGGAGTAGGCCCAATGACGATCACCATGCTGTTGAAGAATACTGTTGAGAGTGCAGAGAAAAAGCTGAAATCCAGTGTAGAGAGTTAAATTTATCAGAAGGCATCTGATAAACAGTAGAAATTACTATACACGTAACCGAGAGACGTCTGATACAGGCGCCTCTCTATACATAAAAGGGCAGGTGACTAGCATGTCCAGTCAAACTTTTTTAACCGTTCAAGCGCTGACAAAGTATGTCAAACGTAAATTCGATGCAGACCCTCATCTGCGGAACGTCTATGTAAAAGGCGAATTATCTAACGTGAAGCTCCATCCGTCAGGACACATTTACTTCACATTAAAAGACGATAAAACGAGAATTCAGGCGGCCATGTTCCGTTCCCGTTCCACTACCTTACAGTTCAGGCCTGAAAACGGTATGAATGTGTTAATTACCGGAGACGTCACAGTCTATGAAACAGCGGGAAGTTATCAGCTCTATGCGCAAACCATGGAACCAGACGGCATCGGGGCACTTTACCTGGCATTTGAACAGTTGAAAAAGAAATTACTGCAGGAAGGCTTGTTTGAACAACGTTTCAAGCAGCCGATTCCTCCTCTGCCCCAGACAATAGGAATTGTAACGGCGGAATCAGGGGCGGCACTGCGCGATATGTACTCTACTATTACGCGTCGCTTCCCAATGGCAGATATTATACTTTTCCCTGCATTGGTGCAAGGGCGAACTGCAGCTCCCTCAATTGTAAAGGCCATTGAACAGGCGAATAAAACGCCGAATATTGATGTGTTGCTAGTCGGCAGGGGCGGCGGATCTATAGAAGACCTATGGGCTTTTAATGAAGAAGAAGTCGCACGGGCGATTTTTTCAAGCAGAATCCCGATTATTAGCGCAGTCGGACATGAAACTGATACTACAATAGCGGATTACGCGGCAGATCTTCGGGCTCCCACACCGACAGCGGCAGCTGAAATGGCAGTTCCAGATCAGTTGCAATTGATGCAGCATCTGAATGGCCAGCAACGCACCATTTTCACAGCCGTTCAAAATTTGCTTAGACAGCAAAGCAAACGATTAGAAACAGCGAAATCAGCATATCCTTTGCAGTATCCGGACAGATTGTACCGGCCGTTTATTGAAAAGCTGGAAACGCTTGATGACCGTTTACGCCGCAGCAGCCAGCAAACTGTTCAAGAAAAAAGAATAGTGTTCGATCGGCTGTATGCAGGATTCCAATATTACACTCCCCTCCGGCGAATCCAGCTGGAGCAGCAGCAGACACAACAGCTGAATACGCGTTTGAACAGAGCTGCGGAGCAAACTGTCACACAGCAGCAGCAACGTTTCATTTCATTAATGCGCATGATGCAGGCATTGAATCCTCTTCAGGTAATGGAGAGAGGTTTTTCTATTGCCTATAAAGAAGATGAAGTCGTAAAATCTGTCCATGATCTGACAGCTGGACAACCTCTGACAGTCCGATTGACAGATGGAACGGTTCAGACAACGGTGGAAAACATTATTCCTAAGGAGGTCGAGAAGTAATGGCGGAAGAAAAAGAAATGCAATTCGAACAAGCTATGCAACAATTGGAAGAAATCGTGCAAAAGCTCGAAGCGGGAGAGGCGCCTTTGGAGGATACAATTACTCTGTATCAACAGGGAATGGAACTCTCTGCATACTGCCAAAAGAAATTGCAGAATGCAGAAAAGCAATTAATTCGTATGATGGACAAGGACGGAAACGAAACGCCATTTGATCCGACAGCAGGTGAGCCGAATGAATGAAACACTGCAAGCTTTCATGGAGGGAAATATTCCGGAAATTGAAAGAGAACTGACCAATCAATTAGCAAAATCTGATATTCCGGCTATTTTGCATGAATCATTAACTTATTCAGTTGAGGCCGGGGGCAAACGGATTCGGCCGTTATTAGTGTTGGCTGTTTTACAAGATTTGCAGGCAGATTCGGCAGATGCACTTCGCGTGGCTGCTTCTGTTGAGCTAATACATACATATTCTTTAATACATGACGATCTTCCCTGCATGGATGATGATGATTTCAGACGAGGAAAACCGACGAATCATAAGAAGTTCGGCGAAGATATTGCCACTTTGGCGGGTGACGCAATGCAGGCTCTCGCATTCGGTGCGCTGTCTGAACTGAAAGAGACATCAGCTGAAGCGGCGATTGAACTGGTCGGCTTATTGGCGAAGGCATCCGGAGCACAAGGAATGGTAAAAGGACAAGTCCTTGATATGAAAGGGGAACAGCAACTGCTGCCTTTGAAAGAGCTGGAAGAGGTCCATATCCACAAAACTGGTGCACTGCTATCCTTCTGCGTTGATGCGGGGGCTGTACTGGCACAGGCGACAGATGAACAACGGAAGTATTTGTCTGAGTACTCCAGAAATATCGGATTAGCCTTCCAAATTCAAGATGATATTTTAGATGTGACAGCAACAACTGAAGAGTTGGGCAAACCTGCAAACAGCGATACATCAAGCGAAAAGTCCACCTATCCTTCCTTACTTGGACTGGACGGAGCACGAAAGCAACTAAAAGATCGCCATGAGCAAGCAATTGACGCGTTGCGTAAAATAAATTTGGAACAGTCGATTTTGCATCTTCTGGCAGACTTTATTATTGAACGAAAAAAGTGAATGCAGACCGTTATATTTGTGTCAGCCGATGTTACTGTTATAATGTAGAAAACAAACATTACACGCAGAGTCGGAACGGTAAAAACGCGGTATTCTCATCTGGATATTGCGCTAAGCAGTTGGTAGACGGCTTAGTGTAATTGTCTGCGCATTACAGAATGAATTACTTACTTGATGAAGGTGTGTGATCTCGATGGATCTTACAAAGATTACTAATCCATCTTTTATAAAAGAGCTCAATAAAGAACAATTACTGGAGCTGGCTGAAGATATTCGCCATTTCCTAATTGAAAATTTATCGGTGACAGGTGGTCATATCGGCCCTAATCTGGGGGTGGTAGAACTAACAATTGCCCTGCATCGTACTTTCGACAGTCCGACTGATAAAATTTTATGGGATGTTGGACATCAATCATATGTCCATAAAATTTTGACAGGACGCGCCGGTGAATTTGAGACTCTTCGCAAATATAAAGGATTGAGCGGTTTCCCGAAGATGTCGGAAAGCATCCATGATGTATGGGAGACTGGACATAGTTCTACTTCGTTGTCGGCAGCTATGGGAATGGCTGTTGCGAGGGATATAAAACATGAAAAAAGTTATGTGATTCCTGTAATTGGAGACGGCGCGCTTACAGGCGGTATGGCTCTTGAAGCACTGAATCATATCGGTCATGAAAAAACAAATCTGACAGTTATCTTAAATGACAATGAAATGTCGATTGCCCCGAACGTAGGCGCTCTCCATTCAATTTTAGGGAAATTACGTACAGCAGGTAAATACAATAATGTCAAGGACGAGCTGGAATTTATTATGCGAAAGATTCCTGCAGTAGGCGGAAAAGTCGCAGACGCAGCTGAACGTGTAAAAGACAGCCTGAAATATTTAGTCGTCAATGGCGTTTTCTTTGAAGAGCTTGGTTTTACGTATCTTGGACCGATCGATGGTCACGATTTCGCTGAATTGGAACGCTCTCTTCAGTATGCTAAGAAAATGGAGGGTCCTGTACTTCTCCACGTCATCACGAAAAAGGGTAAGGGCTACAGTCCAGCAGAATTGGATAAAATCGGAACTTGGCACGGAACAGGCCCTTATAAGATTGAAACAGGCGACTTTGTAAAATCTCCGGTAAAAGGCCCTGCTTGGAGTGCTTTAGTTTCTGAAACAGTCCGTAAATTAGCAAGGAAAGACCGCAGAATCGTCGCGATCACACCGGCAATGCCAGTCGGCAGTAAGCTTGAATCGTTTGCAGCAGAATTCCCCGACCGCTTTTTCGACGTGGGGATTGCTGAACAGCATGCTACTACCATGGCAGCAGGTCTTGCAGCCACCGGAATGAAACCATTTTTGGCAATATACTCTACATTCCTTCAGCGTGCGTATGATCAGATGTTACATGATATCACACGTCAGAAACTGAATGTTTTTATTGGCATAGACCGTGCAGGACTGGTTGGTGCGGACGGTGATACCCATCACGGTGTTTTTGACATCGCCTACCTTCGTCATATGCCGAACTTGGTCATCATGATGCCTAAAGATGAAAATGAAGGGCAGCATATGGTGAAGACCGCTTTAGAATACAATGACGGACCAATATCTATGCGTTTCCCTCGAGGAAATGGCTATGGGGTGCAAATGGACGAAGAGCTCCATACGATTCCAATTGGTACGTGGGAAGTGCTGAAAGAAGGTAAGGATGCAACAATCCTCACATTCGGTACAACGATTCCTATGGCGTTTGCAGCTGCAGAACAGCTTAAGAAGCAAGGCAAAGACGTAGCCATCGTCAATGCACGCTTTATTAAACCGTTGGATACAGATTTATTAGATGATCTGTTTGCACAGGGCAATCCTATTATTACTATTGAAGAAGCGGTACTTGCCGGTGGTTTCGGTAGCGCAGTTCTTGAATATGCAGAACAAGTTTCTCACACTTCTACGATTATTGAACGAATCGGAATTCCTGATGAATTCATTGAACACGGAAATGTCGACGAACTTTTAGTGGAAATCCACATGACACCTGATCATGTAGCAGAAGTAACATTAGATGCACTGAAACAGGCTGCAGAAAGAGAAAAGGTATGAATCATACAACTAAAAAAGAACGAGTAGATATTTTATTGGTCGAGAGGGGTCTGACAGCTTCACGCGAACAGGCAAAACGTTCGATCATGGCGGGCCTCGTGTACTCAGATTCCTTGAGAATTGAGAAAGCAGGAGAGAAAGTTGCTATTGACGCTCCGTTGACAGTAAAAGGACCTGCGATTAAATACGTCAGCCGCGGAGGTTTAAAGCTGGAGAAGGCGTTAGCGTCTTTTCCTATTTCTGTAGAAGGAAAAATTGTTCTGGATATTGGCGCTTCAACAGGCGGTTTCACGGATTGCGCTCTGCAAAACGGTGCCGTCCATTGTTATGCACTGGATGTCGGCTATAATCAGCTGGCCTGGAAAATTCGCCAGGATGAACGAGTGACCGTTATGGAACGAACGAATTTCCGTCATGCAACAGTTGATCTGTTCACCGAAGGAATGCCTGAAGCAGCGACAATCGATGTGTCCTTTATATCGCTGTCACTTATTTTACCTGCATTGAAAAAGATTATTGTACCAGGTGGACCAGTTATTGCACTTGTCAAACCGCAATTTGAAGCAGGTAAAGAGAAAGTCGGTAAGAAGGGAATTGTACGAGAAAAATCTACACATCTTGAAGTACTCGAAAAGATTTCCGCCATGGCAGTATCTGAAGGATTCTCTATGAAAGGTGCAGATTATTCTCCTGTAACAGGCGGAGAAGGGAATATCGAATTCCTTTTCTATCTCGAGTCAGAAGATTTGCCAGTCTCTACGTTTACGACTGAAAACTTTACGCAATTGGTTGCACAAGCACATAAAGAATTAACATAACGCGCAATGAGTTGCGCGTTTTTTAGTTGGTCTGTATAATTTTACGATAGGTACGCAAAGAGAATCGGAGTGATTGATATTGAACAAAGGACAGCGCCATATTCGAATCAGAGATATTATTACTAATAATGAAATAGAAACGCAGGATCAATTAGTCGATAGCTTAAAAAGCGCCGGAGTGGACGTAACACAAGCGACCGTCTCAAGAGATATTAAAGAACTTCACTTGATAAAAGTTCCATCTCCTTCAGGCAACTACAAATATAGTCTGCCTCCCATTCATCGGTATAACACAGAGGAAAAGCTGAAGAGAATGTTGGAGGATGCGTTCGTCGGCATAGACAGTGCAAGTCATTTTATTACACTGAAAACGCTTCCTGGCAATGCACAGGCAGTCGGTTCCTTGATCGATAATTTAGACTGGGATGAAATGCTCGGAACTATTTGCGGAGACGACACGTGCTTAATAATATGCCGAGAAGAATCGAAGACAGAATACGTAAAAGATAAATTATTATCCATGTTATAAGTGAGGTGAGGAGTTCTTGTTAAGCGAACTTTCAATAAAAAACTTTGCCATAATAGAACAGCTTGAAATCACATTTGATGAAGGGTTGACTGTACTGACTGGAGAAACAGGTGCAGGGAAATCTATTATTATAGATGCAGTGCAATTACTGGCAGGCGGAAGAGGCTCGCAGGAGTTTATTCGGCATGGGGCGAAAAAAGCGGAACTCCAAGGATTATTTACCGTGGACGATACTAAAAATGCGATCGCTGAACGATTAGCTGAATTTGGGATCGAAGCGGAAGAAGGAGCCGTCATTTTACGCAGAGATCTGAATACGAATGGAAAATCTGTCTGCCGCGTTAATGGTAAACTGGTAACAATTGCGATATTGCGAGAAATTGGTTCATTGCTCATTGATATTCACGGACAGCATGAGAATCAAGAATTGATGAATGAACGTCGTCATATTGATCTGCTTGATTTTTATATCGGTGAACCGATTGAACGTGCGATGTCGACCTATACTGAACTTTATGATAAATATAAAAAACTTCAGCAATTAATTGCCACAAAAACGCAGGACGAGCAGCAGATTGCACAAAAGATAGATCTTTATTCTTTCCAGCTGGAAGAAATCGATGCAGCCAATCTTATTGTGGGTGAAGAAGAAGAGTTAGAGTCTGAAAAAGTGAAGCTCCAGCATTTTCACCGGCTGTTTGACAGATTGAATACTTCCTATGAAGCCATTTCGCTTGAATCACGCGGACTGGATTGGATTGGCAATGCGATGAGTGATCTTGAAGAGGCAGCCTCCATTGATGATGAGCTCCAGCCAATCTCCGAAACAGTGAATTCAGCATTTTACTCACTGCAGGATGTTTCGCATGATTTAAAACGCATGATTGACGGTATGGAATTTCAGCCGGAACGGTTACATTTTGTAGAAGAACGTTTAGCGTTGTTCCTTACGTTGAAACGCAAATACGGCAAATCATTAGAAGATATTTTGCTGTATCGTGACAAAATAGCAGATGCGCTGGATCAATTGGTGAACCGTGACGAAAGATTGCATCAAAACCAAGAATTATTGGCACAATACGTTGAAGACTTGGAAATTGAGGCAAATGAATTGTCAATTATCCGTAAGAAATCAGCTTTACTCCTCGAAAAAGGTATTGAAGAGCAGCTCAAGCAGCTATATATGGAAAAGGCTACATTTAGAGTGCAAGTACAGCGAAAAGAACCAACTCAATTTGATGTGAATGGCTTCGACAATGTCGTATTTATGATTTCCACTAATCTGGGAGAACCTTTGAAACCTTTAGTTAGGGTCGCTTCAGGTGGAGAATTATCCAGAATGATGTTGGCTTTAAAAACTATTTTTTCTCAGCATCAAGGTGTGACATCTATTATTTTTGACGAAGTGGATACAGGAGTAAGCGGACGTGTAGCGCAGTCGATTGCTGAAAAAATTGCTATGATTGCCAGTCATTCACAAGTACTCTGTATTTCGCATTTACCTCAAGTGGCAGCCATGGCAGATCATCATTATTTGATAAAAAAAGAAATTCATGATGGTCGAACTACTACGGCGATTCATGATGTAATGAAAGAAGAGCGTACAGAAGAATTGTCACGCATGCTCTCAGGAGCTGAGATTACACCATTGACGCTGCAACACGCAGATGAATTATTATCGCTTGCGAATCAAAGGAAGCAAGCTTTCAGATAAGAAATAAAAAGTTTAGATGGACTGGATTCCAGCGGTATCACGTACTGTTTATTTTACCCTTTCATACTTTCTCAACGAACGGACATACCAAAGATATCTTTCGTTAGAGGAGGTGAATCATGGGATGGAATAAGTCGTTTAAAACATTTTTTAGTCTTCTATTGCTGCTCTGCCTTTTGCCTGTAAATGCTTTTGCTCAGAGTGAATCCCTCATTCCAATGGGACATTCAATTGGTATTCAAATGGATTTGAGTGGAATTTACGTAACAAGCGATGTACTGATTGATAAGGAACAATGGCTGAAAAAAGGGGATATCATTCAAGAAATGAATGGTACTGAAACTAAGCAGCTTGTTCATTTTGAGCGTTCGCTTCAAAAAAGAGACGGGCCTATGATGACAGTTGGCATTTTGCGGAATGGAGAAAAGATGACTCTCCAAGCAGATTTGCAGCTCATTAAGCGCGTGTCTCCCTTTTTGAAAGACCGAACGGAAGGTACAGGAACACTGACGTACGTCGACCCGGAAACCGGTACGTACGGAGCGCTGGGCCATCAAATTATCGACAGTACTCTGCAAACACCACCTTCATTTGAAAAAGGTGCGATTTATTTGTCGGAAATCAATCAAATCAAGAAAAGTTCTCCAGGTTTTCCTGGCTATAAAATTTCCTCTATAGTCGACCCGAATAATTTACTTGGGAACATTCGGACCAATACTATATATGGAATTTTTGGCAGCTGGAAGAATGCTTATAGTAAAGTGTTGGCAGAACCACTTGAAATTATGCAGCCATTGGAAGTGAATGTTGGCCCTGCAGAAATTTTCACCACTGTTGAAGGTTCAACTGTAGAAAAGTTCCACATCCAAATCACCAAGCTAGAAGAAGATCAGTTCCAAATCCTGTTAACTGACGAAAAGTTATTGAAGAAAACGGGCGGTATCCTACAGGGGATGAGTGGAAGTCCTGTGATCCAGAACGGAAAATTCGTTGGGGCGATTACGCATATGTTTGTTGATGAACCGGAAAAAGGTGCCGGCTTATTCCTTAAAACAATGCGAATGAACGAAAAGAAATGAAAAATGGCCTGCGCAAATTATTGCGCAGGCCATTTTTTAGATTAAATTGTCAGAAATGAAAATAATACAGAAAAAAGTCGAAATTGATAGAAATCGTCGTTCAGAAGTAACATTTTGAATGAATTTCAAAGTTAAAGTAGAAATTTCCAAAATTTTCACTTACGATATGAAGAGACAAACAGCGTAGACAAAAAAACAATGTCGACTTTATTTCGGGGGGAATTGGGAATGGAAAAAGTGAAAATAGCAATTGTAGATGACAATAAAGAATTAGTAAAAATGATGATGGCTTATTTTGAAAAACATTCGGAAATCGAAGTGATTTGGACAGCGAACAATGGACAGATCTGTTTGTCAATGCTTGAACAGGAACGGCCGGATATTTTATTACTAGATATTATTATGCCGCATCTTGATGGGATCGGTGTGTTAGAAACTTTGCATGAGACCAATTCAAAAGGTGATATGGAAATCATGATGCTCACTGCCTTTGGACAGGAAAGTGTAATGTCTCAGGCTGCAGGATTAGGCGCATCGTATTTCATGTTGAAACCTTTTGAATTAGATCGGTTAATTGGACAGATTTTCAAGGCAGCTGGTAAAGCAAAAACAAATACGTCTTCATACGCTGTACAGCAACCGTCACAGCCAACAGGTGCCGTGACACAGAAAGTTCTTGATACTGCCATCACGTCGATGATTAAAGAAATTGGTGTACCTGCACATATTAAAGGCTATGCATTTTTACGTGAAGCCATTCAAATGGTTTACACAGATGTGGATCTTCTGGGATCTGTCACAAAAATCCTTTATCCGGATATTGCCAAAAAATATAATACAACACCATCACGTGTCGAACGAGCAATCCGCCACGCTATTGAAGTAGCATGGAATAGAGGGAATTATGATTTAATCTCTAAAACGTTCGGATATACGGTGCACCACTTAAAAAGCAAGCCAACAAACAGTGAATTTATCGCAATGATTGCCGACAAAATTCGCTTGGAACATATGGTAAGCTAAAAGTGCCTAGGTGATTAGTTCGATTGTGGCCATATAATGAAGAAAAAATTCACGCTTGTGAGAAATAATGCTTATTTATCTCCTAATTAAACACAAAGAACTATCCCTTTATGTATGCAGTATATTATACTTGTATAACATGAGGAGGGATTGTGTTGTTAGTAGAAAATGAAAACTTTATCCTTTTAGAAGAGAATAATAAAGTAATAATGAAAACAGTTAAACCAGGTTTCCCAATAAAATCATTTGATGCGATGACTGCAGATCTTCCAAGATTAAAATTACATTCATTCAATGAATTAATGAAAGCGCTACAAACTGAAGGGGAGCATGAAATCGGTATATTTTCCGCACCATGTGAAGTATATATATCGCCAAGCAAAATGAAGGCCGAATTATATATCCATGCAACAAAAGAAGATTTTGCTGTAAACAAAGATACCTATTTTGAACAGGCAATCGAGTTGTTGGAATCAAAAGGCGTATTATATAGCAAGGAACTTTTGTACAATATGCCTTTCGTGCCCAGTAATCCAATGCCTGTTGCTATTGGTCAGGAACCGGTGAAAGGTCAGGATGCCAGAGTTCTTTATATTGAAATGCCTGACCGCAAACCAACTCTCCAAGAAGATGGCTCAGTTGATCACTATGAACTGAACTTTGTGACGTCAATTGCGAAAGATGAGTGGCTAGGTGAAAAGATTCCCGCTCAAGAAGGAACTCCAGGTTTTGATATTTTTGGAGATGTAATCGCTGCCAAAAAAGGTGAAGATGTCAAACTGGTTTATGACCGCAAGTCAATCGGAGAGTTTCAAGAGGATGGAAAAATCGTTCTGCGGGCATTGCATGGGGGTGCATTGGAGCAGACGAATGGCGTGTTAGGTGTAGGTAAGCAGCTGATCATACCCGAGGATGTCGGAACCAAGACTGGATCCATTACATTTGACGGCGCAGTTCGAGTTTATGGAACTGTTCAGGCCGGCTTCTCCGTCAATGCAACCGGTGATATTTCAATTGAAGGAAAAGAAGGAATTACAAATGCCAAAGAAATTCGTTCGGAAGAAGGGGACGTCTATATTAAGGGCGGCGTCTTTGGAGCGGGTGAAACAGTAATTGAAGCCAAAAATGCAGTGTTTGTCAAACATGCAAATAATGCGAAAATCTATGGAAAACAAGTTAATATCGGACTGTATTCATTGGGATCAGAAATTTATGCAGACTATATCAGCATAGACCGCCACAAAGGGAAAGTCATCGGTGGTATTACCGAAGCTCGGTTTTCCATAGAATGTGCTTTTGCTGGGAACAGCCACGAAAGGTTAACTAAGCTCACGGTCAAAGGTGTGAATAAAGAGGCTGAGCTAGAAGAGATTCAACGGCTGGCTGAACAATTGAAAACCGAACATGAAGAACTAAAGAAAATCGAGTTGACCCTTAAGAAGATGGAAGCAATAAAAAACAATTTGACCTTAGATCAGTTGAAAATGCTGGATAAGATGAGTACAACAATTCTAGTAAAGCAGCAGCAAATCATGAGTCTTGACCAAACGATCAAAACGAAACTCGAACTGGTTCAGACTGCGACCCCTCCAAAAATCGAAGTTACACGGGAGGCTTATCCTGGCGTGAATCTGCAAATCGGCAAGCTTTCGACAATACTGAATCGTGAAACAAAAGGTGTCTTTGAACTAACTGGTGAAGGGGTTTTGAATGTTTAACAGTCAGGTATTTGCGCATCGAGGGGCATCAGGGAGTCATTTTGAAAATACGATGAGTGCATTTCTGGCAGCTGTGAAACAGGGAGCTGACGGTATTGAATTAGATGTCCAGCAAACAATCGATGGTACACTCGTAGTCATCCATGACGATCAGTTGTCCCGCGTTGCAGGCGTGGACCGACAGATCAACGAGATCACCTCAGCAGAACTGCGGCATATCAAAGTAGGGAAGACAGGAAGCAGGAAATTCTTTGGGCAGCCTGTACCCAATTTATTTGATATAGTTTCTTTTTGTATAGACAACGAATTGTCATTGAATATCGAATTAAAAGAGACGGTATATGGGCAGCCGGCAGTAATCGAGAAAATCTTGCATTATACAGAAGGTCTTGCGGATGTTCATATTTCTTCTTTTGATTATCCTACACTTCAGTTATTTAAAGAACAGGATGCACGTATGGAAACTGCATTGTTGATGAAGAAAAATTCAGTTGACTGGGCGAATTTAAAATCATATGAAGTAGATGCATTCCACTTTCATAAGCGATTGTGGAAAGATCCGTATCAGGACTATTTGAAGTCGAGTGGTAAGAAGTTGCGAATGTACGGTGTAACGGGGACTGAGCCTTTTCTCGCCTCCTCTCCTGAGGTTATCGGATGGATTACGGACTATCCGAAACGTGTCCAGAAAAAAATAAAAGGATCAAGGTAAGCGATATACCTTGGTCCTTTTATTTAATGTCCTTTTTGAATCGGTCAGCTGCTCTGCCGCTTCTGCGGTCGCGCCGCAGAAGAAAGCCTGCGAAGAATCCTAATCCCGCCACAAATAGCAGGAAACCGCCTAAAAATTGCATCCAAATGAATGGAAATGGCTGAAATAGATGTCCAAATAGTGAATCGCGCATTAATTTTATACCAAGAGCTGCTGCAATTCCTGGAATTAGCAGTACAATAAACGCAGCAAGACGTGCCATGCTCCTCAACCCCTTACCTAATTAATTTTACCGTGTAAGGACGGATTGTCAAGGATCGTGCCATCATGTACGATGGAGATGTAGACAATATGTTAACACACTAGCAAACAATGATTGAATGCCAAAGTTGCATTCTTGCAATAAGAATCCTAATATTAATTACATAGAAATCTTATTTTACTTACTTGGAGGGATAGTAATGGAATTATTCGCTTATATGGAAGATCACGATTATGAACAGCTCGTGCTTTGTTACGATAAAACATCCGGATTAAAGGCAGTTATCGCGATCCATGATACAACGCTTGGACCTGCACTCGGCGGAGCACGTATGTGGACGTACGAAAGTGAAGAAGCGGCAATTGAGGATGCACTGCGTCTGGCAAAAGGCATGACGTATAAGAACGCAGCCGCAGGGTTGAATTTAGGCGGCGGTAAAACAGTCATCATCGGCGATCCGAAAAAAGATAAGAACGATGAATTATTCCGTGCCCTTGGCCGCTATATCGAAGGGCTGAACGGGCGCTATATTACGGCTGAAGACGTAGGAACAACTGAATTTGATATGGACTTGATTCATTTGGAAACAGATTACGTTACTGGCATCTCTTCCGGAGAAGGTTCATCAGGAAATCCTTCACCAGTTACGGCGCTAGGTATTTACAAAGGAATGAAAGCCGCTGCGAAAGAAGCATTTGGCGATGATTCATTGGAAGGCAAGACCATTGCGGTTCAAGGTGTAGGGAACGTAGCCTATACTTTATGTGAATATTTACATAGTGAAGGTGCAAAATTGATTGTGACGGATATTAATAAACAGGCGGTTCAGCGTGCAGTTGAGGCTTTCGGGGCAACAGCTGTTGAAACAGATGAAATCTATTCGCAGGAAGCGGATATCTTTGCTCCTTGTGCGCTCGGTGCGGTGATCAATGACGAAACGCTTCCTCAATTCAAAGTGAAAGTCATTGCAGGTTCGGCAAATAATCAATTGAAAAACCCTGAACACGGTGACCAACTTCATGAAATGGGAATTGTTTATGCACCAGACTACGTCATCAACTCTGGCGGTGTCATCAACGTAGCAGATGAACTCATAGGCTATAATAAACAACGTGCATTGAAACGTGTAGAAGGCATTTACGATACGATCCTGAGAATATTCGAAATCTCTAAACGTGATGGAATCCCTTCCTATCAGGCTGCAGATCGTTTGGCGGAAGATAGAATGGCGCGAGTGGCTGCGACAAGAAATACGTTCTTGCGAAGCGAAAAAAGCATACTTTCTGACAGGAAATAAGGAACTATACATGAAGAATTCAGCGTTGGGCTTAAAACAGACAACCCAGCGCTGAAATCGCATGTCTACTACTATCTTTTAGAATTCAATTCGTAGGTGAAGGGAGTGCGATCAGTTGAGTAAAGAATACGACGTAGTCATTTTAGGCGGCGGAACAGGCGGCTATGTAGCGGCTATCCGGGCAGCACAACTTGGCTTACAAACAGCTATCGTCGAAAAATCCAAGCTTGGCGGTACATGCCTGCACAGCGGCTGCATTCCAAGCAAAGCTTTACTGAAGAGCGCTGAAGTTTTCCGGGTTGCCAGCAATGAAGCAAATGAATTTGGTGTAAATACAGGAGACGTGTCGCTAGACTTTTCACAAGTGCAAAAGAGAAAGAATCAAATCGTCGGTCAGCTGCATGCAGGTGTTGAAAGCCTGATGAAAAAAGGCAAGATCGATGTCTTCCATGGAACAGGGAGAATATTGGGGGCTTCGATTTTCTCACCAATGCCAGGTACAATTTCGGTAGAGATGGACAATGGGGATGAAAATGAAATTCTCATTTTAAAAAACCTGATCATCGCAACAGGTTCTAAACCGAAAACACTGCCGGGACTGGATATTGATGGAAAGCAGGTGCTGACCTCACAGGAGGCTTTGGAAATGAAGGCGCTTCCTTCTTCCGTGACGATCATTGGCGGCGGCGTTATCGGAATCGAATGGGCGTCCATGCTAAACGATTTCGGCGTGCAGGTGACTGTGCTTGATCGTCTGGAGCGTATTCTGGCGACCGAAGATCATGAAGTCGCAGTGACAGTCAAAAAATCACTAGAAAAGCGCGGTGTGACATTTAGGTTAGGTGCGTCAATTAATACCGATTCTCTTCAGAAACAAGAGGGAGAAGTCACGATTTCTTATCAGCTTGATGATCAAGTACAATCGGTCAGCAGTGAAAAAATACTGGTTTCGGTTGGCCGTGCCCCTGTTATAGATGATATAGGATTGCAAAACACTGAAATTCAAGTGGAAAACGGCACCATTCAGACGAATAAATTTTATCAAACGAAAGATCAACATATATATGCAATTGGCGATGTGATCGGCGGTCTTCAATTAGCACATATGGCAGAGCATGAAGGTTTATTTGCTGTCGATCATATAGCAGGAATTAAACGTGAGCCACTGAATAACGATTTAGTTCCACACTGCGTTTACTCATATCCGGAAACAGCGGCTGTTGGTTTGACGGAACAGCAGGCAGAAGAACGCGGAATCAATGTGAGAGTCGGAAAGTTTCCGTTTAAAGCAAATGGAAAAGCATTGGTGAATGGTTATGCCGAAGGATTTGTGAAAATACTGGCTGATCAGGACAGCGAAGATATCGTCGGTGTTCATATGGTGGGTCCGCATGTTACAGATCTCATTTCTGAAGCCGGTCTTGCTATGGTTCTCAATGCAATTCCTTGGGAAGTATCCTCTGCGATACACCCACATCCGACATTATCTGAAGCATTCAGTGAAGCGGCTTTAGCTGTAGAAGGCATTGCCATTCACATGTAAAGGAGGAAGCGGAATGAATAATCGTCATATCGAATTAGGTCTGACTGATGAAGCCGTGCTGCAAATGTACGAAACGATGCTGATGGCCCGGCGTTTAGACGAACGCATGTGGTTACTGAACCGTTCGGGCAAAATCCCGTTTGTCATTTCATGTCAGGGACAGGAAGCTGCACAAGTAGGGGCAGCATTTGCGCTGAATCATGAAAAAGATTGGATTGCGCCATACTATCGGGATATGGGGATCGTGCTTCATTTTGGCATGACACCTAAAGAGCTGATGTTATCGGCGTTTGCGAAAGCCGAAGATCCAAACTCCGGCGGAAGACAGATGCCGGGGCATTTTGGTCAGCGTAAAAACCGCATTATCACCGGTTCATCGCCTGTTACCACACAGCTGCCGCATGCAGTAGGAGTGGCGCTCGCTGCGAAAATGAATAAAGAAGATTTCATTACCTTCGTTACGTTAGGGGAAGGCTCTTCAAATCAGGGAGATTTCCATGAAGGAATGAACTTTGCTGGTGTGCATAAACTGCCCACTGTCATTATGGTGGAAAATAATAAATATGCAATCTCTGTTCCTGTCAGCAAACAGCTGGCCTGCGAGCACGTATCTGACCGCGCAGCAGGCTACGGAATGCCGGGGTTCACCGTGGACGGCACAGATCCTTTGACAGTGTATGAAGCGGTGAAGAAAGCTGCAGATCGTGCGAGAAGTGGTGAAGGCCCTACGCTAGTTGAAGCGGTATGCTATCGGTTAACGGCGCATTCATCAGATGATGACCAGCGCTTGTATCGTGACGCAGAAGAGCTAGAGAACGAAAAGAAGCTCGATCCTTTACTGACGTTCATTCATTATTTACAGGAAGTAGAGTTATTAACAGAAGAAAAGCATGACGAGATAGAACAGCGAGTAAAAGAAATTGTCGATGAAGCGACGGAATATGCGGAAGTGGCTCCTTACGCGAAACCTGAACATGCGATGCGCTATGTTTATGACGAAAAAGGAGGCGAAGCTTAATGACCGTTCGTTCATTTATTGATGCCATCAACCTGGCAATGAAAGAAGAAATGGAACGAGATGACCAAGTATTCGTGCTCGGTGAAGACGTCGGTCGAAAAGGCGGCGTGTTCAAAGCGACGATTGGTTTATATGAGCAGTTTGGTGAATACCGTTCGCTGGATACTCCGCTTGCTGAATCTGCTATTGCAGGGGTTGCAATCGGTGCGGCGATGTATGGCATGCGGCCGATTGCAGAAATGCAATTTGCGGATTTCATAATGCCGGCTGTGAATCAAATTGTTTCTGAAGCAGCAAAAATCCGTTACCGTTCCAATAATGACTGGTCCTGTCCAATTGTCATTCGGGCGCCGTTTGGCGGGGGCGTGCACGGTGCGCTTTACCACTCACAGTCAGTGGAATCGATGTTCGCTTCCACTCCAGGTCTAAAAATCGTCATCCCTTCCACTCCGTACGATGCAAAAGGTTTGCTGAAGGCGGCTGTGCGTGATGAAGACCCTGTTCTGTTCTTTGAACATAAGCGTGCTTACCGTCTAATTAAAGGGGAAGTGCCTGACGAAGAGTATGTGCTGCCGATCGGCAAAGCTGACATCAAGCGCGAAGGTGATGATATTACGATCATTACGTATGGTCTGTGCGTCCATTTCGCTCTTCAAGCTGCAGAACGTTTGCAGGAAGATGGCATTTCAGTTCATCTATTAGATTTAAGAACAGTTTATCCTTTGGACCGTGAAGCGATTATTGAAGCTGCTTCAAAAACAGGTAAAGTTTTATTGGTGACGGAAGATAATCTTGAAGGCAGTATTATGAGTGAAGTGGCCGCCATCATTGCGGAGCATTGTCTGTTCGAACTGGATGCCCCGATTAAACGGCTGGCAGCACCCGATGTACCCGCTATGCCTTACGCGCCTTCTATGGAAAAATTCTTTATGATGAATCCTGAAAAGGTAGAGAAGGCAGCGAGGGAGTTAGCGGAATTCTAGTTTAAGGAGGTGCGTGAGATGGCAATCCAAAAAATTACTATGCCGCAGCTGGGTGAGAGTGTCACTGAAGGAACTATAGAAAAGTGGCTTGTACAACCTGGTGATACGGTTAGAAAATATGATGCATTAGCTGAAGTGACAACAGATAAAGTAACTGCTGAAATTCCTTCTTCATTTGCAGGAAAAATAACAGAGATTGTCGCAAATGAAGGTGATACGGTCGAAGTGGGCGAGACTGTTTGCTTGATTGAAGCTGAAGGCACAGCTGCACAGCAAAAGCCGGCTGAGGAACCTGCAAAAACAATTGCTCAACCTGAAACTGAACAAAAAACGCAGCCAGTAAAGCCAGCAGAAAAACCTGCAGTAAAAGGAAAAGCAGCCGGTCGCTATTCGCCTGCAGTGTTAAGACTATCGCAAGAACATGAAATTGATCTGTCGCAAGTATCGGGATCTGGCAGAGAAGGCCGAATTACGAGAAAAGACATTTTGGCATTCATTGAAGATGGCGGAGCCCAAACGTCTCAGGCAGTTACGGAACAGCCGTCTGCTTCTTCAGAAAAACAGCCTGTTCAGCAAGAACTTACGTATACTGAAAATGAAAAGTCTGGTTATGAGCAGAACGTTACCCCAAATATTCAGCTTGAAAACGGTGATATTGAAATTCCGGTAACAAGTATCCGTCGTGCAATTGCAAAAAATATGGTTCGTTCCGTAACGGAGGCTCCTCATGCCTGGACAATGGTGGAAGTGGATGTCACGGAATTAGTGGCGCTGCGTGATAGTGTAAAAGTTGAATTCAAAGAAAAAGAAGGATTTAACTTAACGTATTTTGCCTTTTTCATTAAGGCTGTTTCACAGGCATTGAAAGAATTCCCGGCTGTCAACTCCATGTGGGCGGGCGATAAGATCGTCATGAAAAAAGATGTCAATATTTCCATTGCCGTGGCGACCGATGAGGCGCTATATGTACCGGTAATCAAGCAGACAGATGAAAAAACTATTAAGGCTCTGGCACGTGATATTCACGAATTAGCGGGTAAAGTACGCAATGGTAAGCTGCAGACGAAAGATATGCAAGGCGGCACGTTCACGGTCAATAACACGGGTTCATTTGGATCGGTACAGTCAATGGGGATTATAAATTATCCACAGGCTGCTATTTTACAGGTGGAAACGATTGTGAAACGCCCGGTTGTCATGAATAACGGCATGGTTGCTGTTCGTGATATCGTCAATTTATGTTTGTCACTCGATCATCGCGTTCTGGACGGGCTAGTTTGTGGTCGATTCTTAGCACGTGTGAAAGAATTATTAGAGAATATGTCGAAAGACAATACCTCTTTATATTAAAGTCAGACCTTCAGCTTTTTGCTGAAGGTTTTTTAAATAGAAAGGTAAATTAGCTGATAACTTCTAATTTACCTCTTTCTTCATCCAGCACTCTACGGTACACTAGAACTATTGATGGTTTACAAGATGGAAGGAGCACCATTATGCCAATACATAATATGAAGACCTTTACATTTACGGCACCAAGTTATGAGGAGTGGAAAGAAGCGGCTGTTCAGTCATTGAAGGGGAAACCTTTTGAATCTCTGCTGACCAAAACTGCTGAAGGAATTGATTTACTGCCTCTTTATACAAAAGAAGATCTCGATCAGCAGCAGATTTCGCGTGTGACGAAGCCACAATTCGGCTGGACGATTGCTCAGCCTGTTGCTGCAGAAAGCGGAGAGCAGTTTCTTATTCAATTGACTGAGTCTCTTGAAAGAGGTAATCAGGCAATCACATATAACGGTTTAAAGACTATGGTCTGGACGGAACCAGAATTGCAGCAGTTAGCACAGTTACTGACAAAGCATCCGATTCTTTTCATGGATATCCAAAAAGATGATCCTATTTTGCAAGCCTTTACATATGTCGATAAATCCAATCACGATGCAGTCAAAGGGATTGTGATCAGTGACATCGCCGTTCTGCCTGACGGGTTCCATAACGTCCGCACGAAAGGCGCTGACTTATGGACAGCACACCATGAAGGTGCAGATGCAGTGACTGAACTAGCGTTAAGTTTAGCAATTGCTGCTGAAACGGCTGAAGAAGCCGTGTCATTCGAAAAGTTCACTGAAGGGTTTTATGCGCGATTTGCTTCAGATACGCATTTCTTCATGGAAATCGCAAAGTTTCGTGCGTTCCGGATTCTTTGGAAACTTTTCAATGAAGCCTATGGTGTTGAAGATGCCAAACAAGTTCCACTGGTGGCGATCACATCGGTGCGTTCTTATTCGAAACTCGATCCCTATGTGAATTTACTTCGCGGCGGAAATGCGGCGTTTGCTGCGGTACTTGGAGGAGCAGATTGGCTGACTGTCCTGCCGCATGATGTTTTAACCGGTACATCTTTGAGCTCCAATCGATATGCACGAAATATCCAGCTAGTACTGAAAGAAGAAACACATATCGATCAAGTGCTTGACCCTGCAGGAGGTTCATATTTCATTGAGACGTTAACAGCTGAATTGGTCCGAAGTGCATGGGATAAGTTCCTGGCGATAGAAGAAATGGGTGGCTATCAGTCATTCTTACAGTCTGGAGAACTTAGCAAGCAGTATGCGAAGCGTCAGAAGGAAGCAGCAGTCGGCAAGAAGACCATGATCGGTACGAATGTCTATGCAGAGTTAATAGATACAAATCTCGCTGAATCACCGGAGATTGCTGTGACGAAACGATTGGCGGAGCCATTTGAAAATCTTCGTGCACGTCAGAAAGAAAATTTGCCCAAAACGGTCTTGATCAATTTCGGTGCTTTGAAAGATTATAAGCCGCGCGCAGACTTTGTCAGCGGATTTTTAGCAGTTGGCGGGATCGAAGCGCAGTGGAGTCCTTCATTCGAAACAATTAATCAAGCGCTCAGTTGGATCAACGAACAGCAGCCTGATTATGCTGTGCTATGTGCTTCTGCAGCTCAGTCAGAAAGCGTCATTACAGATTTCCTGAAAGAACAGCAAACGAATTGTGTAATCGATGCAGCAGGTAAATGTAATCAGGAAGTTGAAGACCAATGGCTTGCAGACGGTCTACATGGCTTCATTTTTGCGGGTCAGGATAAAATTTCCAAGCTGAATGAAATTGCAGACATCAAGAAAGGAGGCCGTCAAGGTGAGTAAACCAGATTTTCATAAAGTAGATATTGAGCAGTCACTGAATGAACTTTCGCAGCATGCACAAACAAAAGAAAAATTCATTACGAATGAAGGCATAGATGTTTCGCCTGTATACACAGCAAAAGATATTGAAACAACTGAACATTTACAGGACTTTCCAGGGATTGCACCAAATACCCGTGGGCCTTATCCGACGATGTATGTGGCGCGTCCGTGGACAGTTAGACAATATGCAGGTTTCTCAACTGCTGAGGAAAGTAACGCATTCTACAGACGAAACTTGGCGATGGGACAAAAAGGTTTATCCGTTGCATTTGACCTTGCGACTCACCGGGGCTATGATTCTGATCATCCGCGAGTAACTGGTGACGTAGGTAAAGCAGGCGTTGCGATTGATTCCATTGAAGATATGAAGATTTTATTTGACGGGATACCGCTTGATCAAATGTCCGTTTCGATGACGATGAACGGTGCAGTGCTGCCCGTAATGGCTTTTTATATTGTGGCTGCAGAAGAACAGGGCGTACCGACCGAAAAGCTTTCAGGTACGATTCAGAACGATATCCTAAAAGAGTACATGGTACGGAATACGTATATTTTCCCGCCAGCGATGTCTATGCGGATTATTGCAGATATTTTTTCTTATACATCGAAAAACATGCCGAAGTTCAACTCGATTTCGATTTCAGGTTATCACATGCAGGAAGCGGGAGCGACAGCTGATATTGAGCTGGCTTACACTCTTGCAGACGGGCTCGAGTATGTCCGAACTGGGCTGCAAGCGGGAATTGATATTGATTCATTCGCACCACGGCTGTCGTTTTTCTGGGCAATCGGCATGAACTATTACATGGAAATTGCAAAAATGAGAGCGGCACGGAAGATTTGGGCGCAGATGATGCAGTCGTTTGATCCGAAAAATCCGAAAACCCTTGCTTTGCGCACTCACTCTCAAACATCTGGCTGGAGTCTGACAGAACAAGATCCTTTCAATAATGTCACACGAACACTCGTTGAAGCGAATGCTGCCGCAATGGGTCACACGCAGTCTTTGCACACCAATGCACTGGATGAAGCGATTGCATTGCCGACCGACTTCTCCGCGCGTATTGCACGGAATACGCAATTATTCCTGCAAGAAGAGACGATGATGACGAAAGTAATCGATCCATGGGGCGGTTCTTATTATGTTGAAAAGCTGACAGAAGAACTGATGGAAAAAGCATGGGACTTAATTGAAGAAATCGAGTCGCTCGGCGGTATGGCAGAAGCAATTGAAACAGGCCTGCCCAAAATGAAAATCGAGGAAGCGGCAGCAAAACGACAGGCGAAAATCGACTCTAAAGCAGAAACAATCGTCGGCGTGAATAAATTCCGTCTGGATACTGAAGATGCGATTGATATTCTAGATATTGATAATACACTCGTGCGTCAGAAACAAATCGACCGTATTAATAAAATGAAAGACAACCGTAATGAGCAGGTTGTACAGGCAGCATTGAAAGCTATTACTGAATCTGCTGTAAGTGGCGAAGGAAACTTACTTGCATTGGCAGTGGACGCAGCAAGAGCGCGTGCAACCATTGGTGAAATTTCTGATGCGATTGAATCGGTGTCGGGACGTCATAAGGCGGTGATCCGTTCTGTGAGTGGTGTATACAGCTCGAATTTCTCGAATGAAGAAGAGATTCAGGAAGTTACAGATATGACAGATGAGTTTTTGGAAAATGAAGGTCGCCGGCCGCGTATCCTGATTGCGAAAATGGGGCAGGATGGACATGACCGCGGTGCGAAAGTAATCGCGTCTTCATTCGCTGATTTAGGATTTGACGTTGATATCGGGCCGTTATTCCAAACCCCTGAAGAAACTGCATTGCAGGCCGCAGAAAACGATGTCCATGTGATTGGAGTCAGTTCACTTGCTGCCGGACATAAAACATTGGTGCCGACATTGCGTGAAGAACTGAAAAAAATCAATCGTGAGGATATTTTAGTCGTAGTAGGCGGCGTAATTCCGGCACAGGATTATGACTTCTTACGCAAAAACGGTGCAGCAGCAATCTTTGGACCGGGTACAGTTATACCGGTAGCAGCCCAAAAAGTCATTGAAGAAATCTACAGACAGCTGGGTTACGAGGAAGTGATGGATTGACGAACAGACAAAATGGAGCAGATGATTCAGCAATGCATGTAATGCGCGGAATTGAGTCGACACACGATGGATTTGTAGCCTCTTCACGTAAACGCTTTGTTAAGAAAGCTTCTCCTGAGAAAGATCTGGAGTCTTTATGCACAGAAATTGAAAAGGGTTCCCGCCTTTATTTAGCGAAAGGTATTACGCTTCTTGAAAGTACGAAACAGAGTGATAAGCTGCTCGGTCAGGAAGTGCTGACGAAATTATTACCGAAGACGGGAAAATGTATTCGAATAGGAATCACGGGCGTTCCGGGAGCGGGAAAGAGTACATTTATCGAAGCGTTCGGACTGATGCTTGCGGATAGGGGTCATAAAGTCGCGGTGCTCGCGATCGATCCGAGTTCCACGCTGACAGGCGGCAGTATTTTAGGGGATAAAACGCGGATGGAAGAGCTTGCACGTCATAAGAATGCCTTTATCCGTCCATCCCCGTCTGCCGGTACACTCGGCGGCGTGCATAAGAAAACACGTGAAACGATGCTGCTTTGTGAAGCGGCGGGCTATGACGTGATTCTGATCGAAACAGTCGGTGTCGGGCAGGGAGAAACGATTGTGCGGGGCATGGTTGATTACTTCTTGCTGCTAGTTTTAACAGGCGCCGGAGATGAACTGCAGGGGATGAAGAAAGGCATTATGGAGCTGACAGATGGTGTGGTCGTCCATAAAAATGACGGCAGCAATATGCCCCTTGTGAAAAAGACCGTGCGTGAATACAAACGGATTTTGCATATGCTGCAGCCGACTTCTCCCGGATGGACTTCTACTGCACAACCTGTGTCTTCTATTGAACGTACAGGTTTGCAGGAAGTATGGGAAACCGTGTTAGCGTTCCGGCAAGCGATGCAGGAAAATAATTATTGGGATACGAGAAGACAACTTCAGACGAAAGATTGGTTCCATGCGATGATCCGAGATCACTTGATCGACTCGTTTTTTGCTGAAGCAGGACGCAAGAGTCAGGTGAAAGGACTGGAGCAGGAACTAATGGAAGGCAATGTGACGGTTACCAGTGCAGTAGACCGATTGTTTTCTTCTTGATTCCAGGCTGTTTATGCTATGATTGAAGAAGATGGCCGATTCATAGATACACGTGAGTACGGCAATCAACATTAACTTTATAGAAGGGAGATACTATTCATGACAATGAATTTTGATTTTTACATGAACGATATTACGACCCAGGCGAGATCTGAGATGGAAGCGAGCGGCTATGAGCAATTGCAGACACCTGAGCAAGTGGAGGAAGCTTTCAACCGTTCCGGAACCACACTGGTTATGGTGAACTCAGTTTGTGGCTGTGCAGGCGGAATTGCACGTCCGGCAGCAGCTCATGCCGTACATTATGACAAGCGTCCAGATCACCTGGTTACGGTGTTTGCAGGACAGGACAAAGAAGCAACTGCACAGGCACGTATGCACTTCGGTGAGGATCATATTCCTTCCTCTCCTTCATTTGCATTGCTTAAAGACGGCAAATTAGTTTCAGAAGTCGGTCGTTTTGAAATTGAAGGCCACGACCCGATGTCAGTTGTCGTAAACCTGCAAAGCCAATTCGAAGAGCATTGTGAAGAACTGTAAGATAGTAAGGCAAATAAAAAGACAGTTCGCGTGAATACCACGCGAACTGTCATTACATTAAAAGAGCATGCTAAGACCCATGAATAGAGTGGATGCGACCATCGCAGCGATCATAATATAGACAATTGTTTTTTGAATTTTTTTGTTGCTCATTCATCTAAACTCCTTACATGTTGAGATAGGTGTAGATCTATTTTAACAGAATTTAGAATTTAAACAACTAGAATGGCTGTTCGAAAATTGTATTCGACTATGGATCCAAGGGGGAAATGCCGCGTGAATAAAGTTGATCATATAGGGATTGCAGTAAGAAATATGGAAGAATCACTTGAATACTACATACATACACTCGGATTGGAAGTCATGGCAATAGAAGAAGTGGATAGCCAGGGCGTTAAAGTTGCTTTCATTGATGCGCATAATGTGAAGATTGAATTGCTGGAACCGATGTCTGAAACTAGTCCAATTGCTAAATTTATTGAGAAACGCGGTGAAGGGGTTCACCATATCGCGTTTGGCGTTTCAGATATTCGTACTAGAATGCAAGAGTTGAAGGAAAAAGGGGTAAATCTGCTGCAGGATGAGCCAAAACCTGGTGCCGGCGGGGCGGAAGTTGCGTTTATGCATCCGAAATCATCTTTCGGCGTGTTATATGAATTATGCGAAAAGACAAAGGGGGAGTAAGAGATGGATATTTACGATAAAATTAATGAGCTGTATGACAAAAAACGTGAAATTGAGCTGGGCGGCGGAGACGAACGGATCATCAAGCAGCATGAAAAAGGTAAGCTGACAGCCCGTGAACGAATTGAACTGCTGGTTGACAAAGGTTCATTTGTAGAACTAAACCCATTTGTCGTGCACCGTACGCGTGATTTCGGTATGGACAAACAAGTTGGACCCGGTGACGGCGTTGTAACCGGCTATGCGAAGATCCATGGCCGTCCAATCTACTTATTCTCTCAAGACTTTACTGTTTTCGGCGGTGCACTCGGAGAAATGCACGCGATGAAAATTGCCAACGTCATGGATTTGGCAGCGAAAAACGGCGCACCGTTTATCGGACTGAATGATTCAGGCGGCGCACGTATTCAAGAGGGTGTGTTATCTCTTGACGGATACGGTGAGATTTTCTACCGCAACTCCATTTATTCAGGTGTAATTCCACAGATTTCAGTCATCTTAGGACCATGTGCAGGCGGCGCTGTCTATTCACCTGCAATCACTGATTTTGTCATCATGACGGACCAGACAAGCCAGATGTTCATTACGGGACCAAAAGTTATCGAAACTGTAACAGGCGAAAAGATTACTTCAGAAGATCTCGGTGGCGCGAAAGTTCATAATACAATCAGTGGTAACGCACACTTGCGCGGTGCTAATGAACATGAAGTGCTGGAAAAAGTACGCGATCTATTATCTTATCTTCCACAGAATAACACGGAAAAGACTCCGGTCCAGCCATATGAAGAGCAGGACGATTATCGTGAGCATTTAGCAGACGTTGTGCCGTTCGAAACGATTCGCCCTTACGACGTCCGTAAAGTATTGGAGCAAGTTGTCGATGAAGGGTCATTCTTTGAAATTCAGCCGGAATTTGCGAAAAACGCTGTTGTCGGCTATGCACGCATGAAAGGCGAAACAGTCGGTTTCGTCTGTAACCAGCCGAAAGTGATGGCAGGCGGATTGGATATCGATTCATCCGATAAAATTGCACGCTTTATCCGTACTTGTGATTCATTCAATATTCCATTAATTACGTTTGAAGATGTTACAGGATTCTTCCCTGGCATTAAGCAGGAGCACGGCGGTATTATCCGTCACGGTGCGAAGATCCTATATGCGTATTCAGAAGCGACAGTGCCGAAAATCACTCTGATTCTGCGTAAAGCATTCGGTGGGGCATATGTTGCACTGAATTCTAAATCGATAGGTGCAGACGTAGTTTATGCATGGCCAAATGCTGAAGTAGCGGTAATGGGTGCGGAAGGTGCTGCGAATATTATCTTTGCACGCGATATCGCGAACAGTGAAGATCCTGAAGCGATGCGCGCAGTGAAAATTGAAGAATATCGTGAAAAATTTGCAAACCCATATGTTGCAGCTTCCCATGGTATGATTGATGATGTAATCGATCCTCGTGAAACTCGTATTAAATTATTACAGGCATTGGAAATGATGCGCAATAAACACGAAGATCGTCCGAAGAAAAAGCACGGAAATATACCTCTATAAGTAAGGGAGTCTTTTTGTTGAATAAACAGCGATTACTGAACGAATTTTTAGAGTTAGTAAAAATTGATTCTGTGACCAAGAATGAACGTCAAATTGCAGATGTATTGAAAGTGAAGTTGGAAGCACTCGGTTTTGATGTCACAGAAGATGATACGAGTGAAAAAACAGGTCATGGTGCAGGGAATTTGATTGCCAATTTGAAAGGGTCAAATTCTGCTGCAGATCCTATTTATTTCACTTGTCATATGGATACTGTCGTGCCTGGACAGAACATCCAGCCGGTCGTCAAAGAGGACGGATATATCTATAGTGACGGCACAACGATTTTGGGTGCTGACGATAAAGCAGGAATTGCCGCATTGCTTGAGCTCGCAAAAATTCTTCAGGAACAGGGAAATGAGCACGGAGACATTCAATTTATCATTACAGCAGGTGAAGAGAGTGGTTTAGTCGGTGCGAAGGTAATGGACTCAAAGCTGCTGAAAGCAAAGTATGGCTTTGCTGTCGACAGTGACGGGAAAGTGGGCGGTATTGTGACGGCCGCGCCTTATCAGTCGAAACTCTGGACGACAATCTATGGAAAAACGGCGCATGCCGGAGTGGCGCCTGAAAAAGGAATCTCAGCTATTACACTTGCTGCTAAATCGATAGCTGGAATGAAACTCGGACGAATCGATGCCGAAACGACAGCGAATATCGGCAGATTCGAAGGCGGAAAAGCAACGAATATTGTTTGCGAAGAAGCGTTCATTCTTTCGGAAGTTCGCTCGATCAATCCGGATAAAATGCAACAGCAAATGGACCTGATGATTGAAAAGTTCGCATCTACCTCTAGCACCCTCGGTGGTAAAGCAGAGACGAAGACAAAGCTGATGTACCCGGGCTTTAATTTGTCTGAAGATGAGCAGGTTGTACAAGTTGCGATGCAGGCTATTCGAAATATCGGACGCGAACCGAAGCTTATGACGAGCGGCGGCGGAAGTGACGGCAATGTCTTTAACGGTATGGGAGTGCCAACCGTTACATTATCTGTCGGATATGAAGAAATTCATACTAAAAATGAACGTATGCCGGTCGAAGAACTAAATAAACTGACAGAATTATTACTGGAGATCGTACAGCAGACATCTAAGACAGCTGACTGATCCTCAAATCTTTACTGTATGAAAGAAGGGGCAACTATGCAAACTGTTATTGTGCAAACCGGCAATGAAGAATACGCGCTGCCTGTAGAATCAGTCGTTTCTATTGAAAAACTGGAATATATCACGCCGATTCCTCATCTTCCCGACTATTTGCTGGGTTTGATGAAGTCACGCGGGGAATTGGTGCCGATTTTAGATTTCAGCCAGATACTTTACCATAAGCCAACACCTCGAGACGTAGATTCACATGTTGTGGTATTGACAACGAATCAGCTGGAAATAGGGCTACTTGTCCTGGATGCTAAAGAGATCTTGGAACTGCCTGAAGAGAGATTAACTTCCACAGCGCTGAAAGCTTATTCTAAGACACCCTATTTTACGACAGTAGCAAACTTAGAAAACCGAGTGATTACGGTAATCGATCCAAATATTTTGGCATCTACACTTTCAGGCATGGATGAAATATCCGCATATATGAAAGAACAGCGCCAATCAGCAGAATAAAATTAACACGATGAAGAGTGTTTGTAGCAAGTGACATAGACATGGGAAAAGTGGCAGGCTGAAGCTGGTTTGCCATTTTTTCCTGTTGTTTCAACTGCTCGATAAATTAAGGAAAGAATGGTGTATAAATGATGGAACTCACTTCAGCGAGTCCACGAGTCATCATGCATCTTGATATGAATAGTTTTTTCGCTTCTGTCGAACAAGTGGCTGATCCAAAATTAAAAGGGATTCCCCTTGCTGTAGCCGGAAATCCAAAAGAACGCAGAGGCATACTGGTCACTTGTTCGTATGAGGCAAGGGCTTATGGGGTCTATACTACAATGACTGTAGGTGAAGCGAAACGGCTTTGTCCTCAACTGACTATCGTCCCGCCACGTCATGAGCTCTACCGCCAAATGTCTGATTCGGTGTTTGAAATTTTGCGCAGCTACACAGAATGGGTCGAACCTGTATCGATAGATGAAGCCTATATCGACACGACGAAGATCGGCGGGCTGACACATGCTTATGATCTGGCTTCGGAAATACAGATGCGAATTTTGAGGGAACTGGACCTGCCTTGCTCAATAGGAATCGCGCCCAATAAATTCCTGGCAAAAACTGCTTCCGATATGAAAAAACCGATGGGCATTACCATTTTACGAAAGCGGCAAGTGCCAGAGATTCTCTGGCCGCTGCCTGTCATTGAAATGCATGGGATCGGCAAACGGACGGAAGAGAAGCTGCAGAGTGCGGGTATAAAAACCATTGGGCACCTGGCTGCTGCTGAGAAGATTACAATCGAAGGTTTATTAGGGAAAAATGGTGTTCGCCTGCAAAAACAGGCTCACGGAATTGATGAGCGGCCTGTTGATCCTGAAAGTGCGGAAGCGCGAAAAAGTATCGGCAGTTCCACTACTTTACCGATTGATTTGACAGAACTTGACGAGTGCATTCCGATTTTTGAACGATTGGCAACGAAAGTAGCGAAGCGCCTCGAGGCTAAATCATTGGCAGGTGTGACAATTACTATACAGATTCGCTATTCAGACTGGCAAAATATATCAAGAAGCCGAACGGTTCATCAAGCAGTCTATTTAGCAGAAGATATTGCCGCTGTTGCATTGGAATTATTTAAAAGACATTGGAATCATGAGCCAATCAGGTTGTTGGGGATAACAGTTGGAAATGTAATTGAACGGCATGAAATGGTGGAACAGCTGACGTTTGATAACTATGAACAGCAAGAAAAAGAATATAAGATGGATCAGCTTGTTTCAGACCTCACCGAACGTTTTGGAGACGGTGTTATTAAAAAAGGATGGGCAAATAAATAGGGAGGAGAGGGTATTATGGATATTGAATTTTTAGGCACAGGAGCAGGCATGCCTTCAAAACAGCGCAATACATCCGCTCTCGTTTTGGATCTGACGGATGAAAACAGAGAAAACTGGCTGTTTGACTGCGGAGAAGCAACACAGCACCAACTCTTGCACAGTCACATCAAACCGCGCAAAATTACGAAAATTTTTATTACGCATCTTCACGGTGACCATATTTTCGGCTTACCCGGATTTCTCAGTTCCCGCGCTTTTCTCGGAGGGGAGACACCTGTCGATCTATACGGTCCTGCCGGTTTGAAAGAGTGGCTTGCGCATACGTATAAAGTCACTGGAACGCATCTTCCTTACAAGCTGAATATACATGAAGTAAAAGACGGGTTAATCCTTGAAACTGACGAATTTAGAGTATATGCGAAGGAAGTCCAGCACGTTATTAAAAGTTATGGCTATCGAATTGAACAGAAAGATTTACCGGGAACACTGCTGATCGACAAGGCTGTTGAAAAAGGTGTTCCAAAAGGCCCGCTACTGCAAAAACTGAAGGACGGACATGATATTCTATTGGAAAACGGTACAACAGTGTACAGCAAGGAAGTAACGACTGAACGAAGAAGAGGATTCACCATTACAGTGATCGGCGACACATCATATTGTGAAGCGGCTATTGATCTGGCCGACTGTGCAGATATTCTTATTCACGAAGCGACTTTTACAAATGAATACGCAAAAGGTGCAAAGGAATTCGGACATTCCACTATTGTGGAAGCAGCGACGATCGCCAAACTAGCACACGTTAAAAATTTGATTGTCAATCATATCAGTGCGCGTTTTTTACCGAGCGAGATGCCGGCATTTCTTGTAGAAGGAGAAGCAGTATTTCCTCATCTTTCGATTGCAGAAGACTTTATGCGCTTTCAATGGAAAAACGACGAATTGACTTGTCTATCTAAAAAATAAGCAGCCTAGCCCTGAAACTAGGGACTGGCTGCTTATTTTTTCATTACGATAAAACACCTAATTCACGTGATCTCGCTTCTGCACTCTTGATGCAGTCAGCGATAACGGATTTAAAGTTATGACTTTCCAATGCCTCCAATCCAGCTGCTGTTGTGCCGCCTGGACTTGTGACATTCGTACGCAAAGTACTCGGTTCTTCACCAGTTATTTTCAACATTGAGGCCGCGCCTTCAAGCGTTTGCATAATCAATTCACGTGCAACAGGTGCCTGCAGACCCTGTGCAACGGCTGCTTCTTCGAGCGCTTCGACCAAGTAATAAATATAAGCAGGGCCGCTGCCTGAAAGTGCTGTAACCGTATGGAGTTCGTCTTCTTTTACCACTTTGACAATACCGATAGAACCTAGCAAATTTAGAATAGATTGTTGCATTTCTGAAGGGACTTCTTCATTGAATGCGATTCCGCTTGCTGATTTACCAATTGTTGCAGAAGTATTTGGCATGGACCGTGCAATCGGCCGTTTGCCAAGTCCCTTTTCAAAGGTATCGATCGAAGTACCAGCAATAACGGAGAGAATCGCTGTGTTTTCTGTAAGAAACGGATGGATATCCCGCATCACCTGCTGAATATCTTTCGGTTTAGTTGCCAGTACCACTAAATCAATCTCTTTCATAAAGGAACGGTCTTCACAAACTTTTGTAATGCCGTAACGCGATTCTAAGTGACAAAGTCTGTCAGAGTCTGAACGGTTCATGACGTAAACTTGTTTCCCTGGCAGTATTTCCTGTTTCACAATTCCTGCAATAATCGCTTCTGCCATCGATCCAGCCCCGACAAATAAAATCTTTTCCATCTCTATCCACCCTTACTGCTCGTCCATTTTTAATTTCACTGAATTATGTCATGTACCTAACTGAATGTCAAACTGGCTAGACGTTCTGTCAGCCCTGGATCAACAGGTATACGATAAATATAACAATCAAGACACCGATGGAAACCAGCGCTATTTTTACGAAACTGAGCGGATAATTGCCTGCCACTTTTCCTGATTGTCCATTGACGATAAACTGATAAACTTTCTGATTGAATTGAAAGGAAGAGATCCATAAAGGGAGCAATAGGTGTTTATATGTAATGTCTGAGTAATCAGTAGAGACATTGACCACTTCGACAATATCACCCGCTACGCTGCCTTCAATTCCATTGACAATCCGTTGTTCCATGTAATCCTGTGCTTTTTTAAAGCCTTGCTGTAAGGAGACAGAATAGCGCTCCGCCAAAAATCCTGACATATATTCCGTTTTATAATCTGTTAAGCCGGCCAGCTGGAAGGGCTGTACATTTTGAAGTAACTTTGCATCCACAGTGGTGGATGCTTTGATTAATACGTCATCAAAAAACTTTCGATAATTACCGCTCTGCTGGTGCCACCGGATTTTCCGGACTTGCTCCGTCACAGTTCTTGGTTTTCCGTCTTCGTATACGGTGCGTGTTTCAGTTACATAATAGTAGTTTCCTACCCGGACGACATAATGAGAAAAAGTCTTACTGTCGTATGTCCAGTAGGGCAGGTAGGCGCCCGAAATTTTATTCAGACGGTAGGTTTCTTTTAATTTCGTTGGGGCAAAGAAATGCCCTTTAATCCAATCCTGGAATTTCGCATGCGCTTCCTCTTTAGAAATATGGAAAGGGATGACTAAACCCGGTGCAATGCCGGCATCATGCTCCGTTACCGCAATATGTGAAGACCCGCAAAATGAGCAGAAATCCGCCACAACATTAGCGTCAAGGACTGATTCCGCGCCGCAGTTACCACAGGAAAAAACGCGGACATCATCTTTCCATAAATGGTTTAGATCTGTGCCCGCTTTTTTGAAGTCTAGCTCGACATTCTGATCAAAAGTGGCTTCAATTGGTATTTCGTGACTGCAGAAAGGGCATTTTAAACCGCCTGAAGCGGGATCAAATTCCGTATTGCCGCCGCATGAAGGACATTTTATATTTTCTGTGTCTTCTTTTAAAGCTGTTTGCTGGTCGTCAAATGAAGTCACGATTTATCCCTCACTTTACGTCTAACGTTTCTCCGCAATCTGCACAGAATTTTGCATTAGGCAGATTGACGTGCGAACATTTCGGACATATTTTTTCTTTGATTTGAGCGGTACCGCATATGCTGCAGAATTTAGCTTCTTTAGATAGGGGTGCTTCGCAACTGATGCATGGCACTTTTTCTATTTCCGTAGACTTGCCGCATTGACCACAAAACTTGGCGTCTGCATTAATTGTCGCTTGGCAATGAGGACAGCTCTTTGTTGCAGGTGCCGCTGGCTGTGCAGGCTGATTATTTGGATTCATCGCATCGGCCATGACCTGACCCATTGAAACACCGGCACCCATGCCCATCCCTGCTCCTGCTAAACCGCCACCTGAATCATTTTGCGCTATATCACGAATGGCTTCAGCTGCCTGGTATTGCTGGTACTGTTGCATATTGCCGAGAACGCCCATTGTTGTCCGTTTATCCATTGCTGATTCCACTTCTTTTGGAAGCGAAAGATTTTCGATATAAAGGCCAGTGATCTCAAATCCGAATGAAGCGAATTTAGGGCTCATCTTCTGTTTGCCTTGTTCACTCAATTCATCGTAATGCATCGCGAGATCGAGTGCGGGAATCTGAGACTCTGCAAATAAGTCAGACAGCCCTGAAATGATCATTTTTTTCAGATGGCCTTCAACTGAATTGGTGTCGTAGGAACTGTTCGTTCCAAAAAGCTCACGCAAGAACACGACCGGATCGGATACACGGTATGAGTAAATACCATAACCGCGAAGACGGATCATCCCGAAATCTTGATCACGCATCATGATCGGATTAGAAGTGCCCCATTTTTGATCGATGAACTGTTTAGTATTGATGAAATAGACTTCCGCCTTAAAAGGTGAATCAAATCCATATTTCCAAGACTTTAATTTCGTCAGGATTGGCATGTTCTGTGTATAAAGAATATGCCGACCGGGACCGAATACGTCAGCCAATTCGCCTTCATTGACCATAATCGCTACCTGTGATTCTCTGACCGTCAGTTCGGCACCCATTTTGATATCATTATTATGAACAGGAAATTGATAGACCAGTGTATTGGCATCCTGATCCTGCCATTCTATTACTTCTATAAATTGGTTTTTGAAAAAATTAAAAATCCCCATTTATATCCCTCCATATAGACAATGTATTGCAAAATTCGCTATTTCTTGTAGTATAACATACGGTATATAGGCAATAAGGTTTCATTTCTGTGTGAATTATTTAACAGAATGAAGAAACGATGCGTGACGCCTTTGCTAAAAGAGAGTACAATAGACTGAACAGTCATTCATTTCCAAGGGGGAACTTATATGATAGCAAAAATAATCACACCTACGCCATTCGCTGTTGGGGATGTCAATTGCTTTTTATTGAAAGGCGATGCATTGACATTAGTTGATGCGGCAACGAAAACACCGGAAGCGCATGAGGTGCTTCGTCTAAAATTAAAAGAGCTCGGTTATACGTTCAATGATATCGAGCAAGTATTCGTTACGCATCACCATCCGGACCATTGCGGCTGGGTAGAAGCGTTCGACCGTGCAGAAATACTTGGCCATCCTTATTTGAATTACTGGTTGTCGCGCGATCGAGAGTTTTTAGAACGACATGATCGTTTTTACGAGCAAAATCTTCATGAAGAGGGTGTGCCCGAAGAGTATTCAAAATGGGCGAAACGCTTCCGCCGTTCTGTTGATCTCATGGGCAATCGGCCATTGGACCGAATAATGAATGAAGGAGACGACTTGCCAGGTCATCCAGGATGGAAAGCGCAGGAATCTCTGGGCCATGCCCAAAGTCATCTATCGTTATTTAATGAAAATGAAGGCATCTTATTGGGTGGTGATCTTTTATTGGAGAAAGTATCATCCAATCCGCTGATCGAGCCTCCATTCAACAAAGAGCAGGGACGTCCGAAAGCATTACTCCAATATAATGCATCACTCACGCGGCTACTGGATTTGCCTGTCAATATTGTCTACGGCGGACATGGCGGGGAAGTGTTGAACGCCCATTCGTTAATTACAGAACGTTTGAGAAAGCAGGATGACCGTGCGATGAAGGTTCTCGGTATGCTGAAAGAAAAGCCTCAAACAGTGTTTGAAATGACTAAGCGTCTGTTCCCAGCAGTCTATGAAAAAGAACTGGGACTGACACTGTCTGAGACGCTTGGCCAACTTGATTATTTAGTAGAAAAAGAATTAATCGACGAAACAATGGATGATAACGGAGTCCATCAGTATGCAATTAGATAAGTCTATTTTAATTACGGGTGCGACGAGCGGTGTAGGTTTGGCATTAGCTAAACGGCTTGCTGGTGCTCGGGGTCTGCATGTAATGGCAACCGGACGCAATGCGCAGGCGCTTGAGCATCTAAAAACACTTGGAGTGGAAGGTTTTTGTGCAGATCTTCGGGATGTAAAGCAGCTGGAGTGGCTGGTGTCACGCATAGGCATTCCAGACGTAATGATCTTTTCAGCTGGAGTGGGAAAGTTTAATTTAGCTCACGAGGCTTCTGATGAAGAAATGCAAGCGATGCTTGAGACGAATGTGCTGGTTCCGATGCAGCTGACAAAACGGCTGCTGCCTTCCATGATGGAACGAAAAAGTGGACATTTATTATTCGTTGGTTCACAGGCAGGGAAGGTCGCGACTCCTAAAACGTCTGTATATGCCGCGACAAAGCACGCATTAATCGGTTATACCAATGCGCTGCGGATGGAAGTTGCGCCTTATCAGATTGATGTATCAGTGATTCATCCTGGACCGATTGACACGCCGTTTATCGATTTAGCAGATCAAACGGGCGGCTATAAGCAAGCGCTGGGGGCCCGGTTGCTCTCTGTGGATAGTGTTGCGTATTCTATTATGGAGATGATCAGCCAGCCGAAAAGGGAAGTGAATCTGCCTAAAATCATGGGGCTGACGAGTAAATTATATGCGCTTGCTCCTTCGACAGTCGAACGCATCGGGCGGTCCTTCTTCTATAAGAAGTAACGAGGTGTATAGATAGTTTTTTGCTTACTTGTATTTTTATGAGTAAGCTTTTTTTGTGTCCGATAATAATATTATGTAAACTAGAATGTTGTTTGAATATTCAGCTGTTAATGATATACTTATTGTGAAGAAGTTCACAAATTAGACATATACTATACAGATTAAATTCAACTTATATAGTTGGATTCGGAAATTCTGCTCCATCCCAGCCATGACCCTACACCTTGACATGCAGACTTTTCAGTGAAGTCAATGAATGAAGCTGTTTATCAAGAATTCAGAATGAATTAGAAGGGATGGGGTCCTATGTTGGCGAAAGAGCACGGACAAAATATTTGGAAATATGCTTTTGTAAGTGTGGCGGTTACGGTCAGTTCGCTCGGATTTGGACGTATGTCGTACGGTATTTTAATGCCGTTCATGAAAGAGAATCTGCAGATGTCTTACAAACAGGCAGGGATGCTCGCAACAACTATTTCAATTGGCTATCTACTAATGGTTATTTTCGTTGGGCTTCTGGCAACGAAATACGGTGCAAAAAAGTTGGTAGTTTTCGGAACTGGCCTTGTCACATTTGGACTGTTTATGCTGGCGGCAGTCGGAAGCTATGGACTCACACTTACCGCCATGTTCCTGCTTGGTATTGGAACCGCTTTTACTTATACGCCGCTGATTACCATATTGGTCGGCTGGTTTCCTAGGAAACGCGGTATGCTGATTGGATTTCTAGTGAGCGGAATGGGACTCGGCACATTAATATCAAGTGCACTGATTCCATTTTTCACAACTTGGTTTGGAGACTTGGGCTGGCGATATCTATGGTTTTCCTATGGAATTTTATCAATTGTTTCCATCATCATCGCTGTAGCTATTTTACGGGACCCTCCTGTACCGTTACTCAAGAAAGAACAGCAGAAGAGAACATTCTGGACACGTGTCTATTTGAATAAACGAGTACTGCGTGTCGCTTTTATCTATGGTCTTGTAGGGTTTGCTTACTTGGTCCCGCAAAGTTTTCTATTCAGTTATATACTGGAAGTCGGCCTGACAAAATTTCAGGCCGGACAGATTATGGCTGTCTGTGGCGTCATGTCAATACTCAGTGGTCCATTATGGGGCGGCGTTTCAGACCGTATCGGAAGAAAGTCTGCATTGCTGTCTACTTTGGGAATTGGAGCAGTTTCACTGATTCTTCCTGTACTGTTTCCAGTCTACCTCGGCTTGATTGCCAGCCAATTCTTATGGGGGATGACAATCGTCGGTATGCTGTCACTCTGCCAGGCGTTGTCTACAGAGCAGGTTCACCCGACATATGCACCGGTAGCGCTCGGCTACGTAACATTTTTCTTCGCTGCTGGACAATTGCTCGGTCCTGGAATTGGCGGCTGGCTGATCGATCATTTTCAACAGATTCCGCTTACGCTGATCATGTGCAGCCTGTTGCTCGCGATGGCTTTTCTGCTATCTTTGGGAATTAAAGAGCATGCAGTCGACGTTGATCTAACGGAACTCGAAGTAAAACCTGTATTATCGTCATTCAGTACGGAAAAGCATTGATCACTACTTTAAATTGTATAATTAATAGAACTTATGTATAATTATACAAAGGAGTGAATGACGTGATGCTGATATGTGAATCAGAAAAACTTGACGATTATTTGAATGAACTTCCAGAAGTGAATTATTCTCATCCGTTAATTATTAATACCATTACCGACCTATTCAATGAAACGCAAACACAAACTGAAAGAATACAAACAGCATTTGAATTCGTACGAGATCAAATTTCGCATTCTTGGGACATAAAAGGTAAACATGTGACATGCAATGCGTCCGATGTATTAACGTATAAAGAAGGAATTTGCTATGCAAAATCCAATCTGTTGGCAGCGCTACTCCGCTCGCAAGGTATTCCGACCGGTTTTTGCTATCAGCGCCTGCTGCTTTTTGATCGTACTAATTCGGTATATTGTATTCACGCTTTAAACGCAGTCTTTTTACAGTCGATAAATAAGTGGATAAAGCTAGATTCCAGAGGGAATAAAAAAGGTATTGATGCTCAATTTTCAGTTAACGAAGAAAAAATAGCATTTTTCGTGAACGAAGAGAATGGGGAAGTAAACTACCCGAAGATTTATACAAAACCCAATATGAAAACGATGGAAGTATTAAAACAACATACGGATCCCACTTTGATGTATACATTACATCTACCTGACAGATTGGAATAGTGTAAACTGTTAATATAAATAACGAGTTTTTCTTCTTACAGTATAGTTAATCAATTACAGAAAGCTGACTCTCCTCATTAGGATATTCAGCTTTTTTCTTTGGATTTTGACAATCTATCCTAAACGACTTAATGTTAGAATGAATGATATAATGAACAGATCCTATAGAAGATTTTCATATGGAATGCACGATTATTGATGGAGGGATTATGAAGTGAAAATGGATACAAAACTACAAAAAGACGCGATGAAAGTATTGAAAGAGACAAGCCGTACTTTCTTCATACCAATCAAACTTCTTGAACCAAATGTAAGGGAAGCCGTAGCATCCGCTTATTTATGCATGCGTGCGATCGACGAGATTGAAGACCATGAACAAATTGATTCATCTGATAAAATCAAACTCCTGAATGAAACTTGTACAATACTTGAAAAGAATATAGCAGACAGCACCCGGTTCAACATGCACTAGATGAACTGTACCTGCCTTATCGTGACCTGCTTCCTGAAGTTACACTTCGCCTTTCGGACTGGATCGATTTCTGTCCTGATACGGTAACCGATAAAGTGCTTGAATCGACTGCGGTCATGGGCAGAGGGATGGCGAAATGGGCGGGGAAAGACTGGATAGTCAAAACTCGCGAAGATTTAGACGATTATACGTATTACGTTGCTGGTCTAGTAGGCGTCATGCTGACAGATATCTGGCGCTGGTATGACGGCACGGAAACAGACAGAGACCTGGCGATTGGATTTGGCCGCGGTCTGCAGTCCGTCAACATCCTCCGTAACTATAAAGAAGATGCCGAACGCGATGTAGACTTCTTCCCGAATGACTGGAAGTTGCCGCAGATGTTCAGCTATGCAGAAGAAAATCTTGCGCTGGCGGACGAGTATATTAAAGATATCAAAACAAAAACCATTTTAAACTTCTGTAAAATTCCGCTGGCTCTTGCGCACAGCACATTGGACGCACTGAAAGAGGGCCGCGAGAAAATGTCACGTACGGAAGTAGTGGCAGTCGTCAATAAAGCTATGCGATCCAAATAACTTAACTAAATGGAGGATGGCGATGTTTGATTTACTCATTATCATGTTTGAACGTGTAGGGATGATCGTCGCTGTCGCTTTCATTTTGACACGGTTTCGATTCTTTCAAAACATGGTCCATCAGGATTTACTGGATCGCAGACAGGAAATGACTGCGATCCTCTTTTTTGGTCTGTTTGGTATTTTTGGTACCTATTTCGGTGTAGCACTAGATATGCAGACGCTTCATTTTAAAAATATGTCTCTTGATCTAACAACCGATGAAGCGATCGCTAACTCCCGCGTAATCGGAGTTGTGGTTGCTGGTTTACTCGGCGGCTACAGGCTTGGGATTGGTGCAGGATTGATTGCTGGAATTCATCGAATGTCGTTAGGAGGATTCACGGCGATTTCCTGCGGTATTTCCACCATTATTTCTGGTGTTCTGGCGGGCTATTTCTATAAAAAGGGCAAGCATACGAGCCTGTTAACCGCATTTTTGATTGGCGCATTTGCCGAAACTGTCCAAATGCTTCTTATTTTACTCATCGCAGATCCATTTCCGAAAGCGCTCTCATTAGTCCAGGCAATCGGACTGCCGATGATTCTGGCAAATGGAATCGGCACTGCGCTTTTTATGCTCATTGCCTATAACGTCCTCAGTGATCAAGAGAAAGTCACGGCACTGCAGGCGCAGAAAACTCTACGTATTGCCGATCAGACAGTAGGTTATTTACGGACAGGGATGAATAAAGAGACGGCTTCAGCTGTCTGTAAGATTTTGCTTGACGAACTGCGTCCCGGTGCAGTCGCAATGACTGATAAGACCGACATTCTGGCGTTCATTGGAAATGAAAAGGGAAGCGTACAGGGTCCCATTCAGACGGATATTACGCGACAAGTCATTCAAAATGGCGAATTAATTGTTGCGGATTTATTTGAACAGTTTGGTAATTCTTGTAGTTCTACATTTAGCGCGGTTGTTATTGCGCCACTAAAGACACGCAATGAAACAGTCGGTACATTGAAACTGTATTATCCTTCCCGGAAAGCAATAACTGACGTCACTACCGAACTCATTGCCGGATTAGCAGAGTTGCTCAGCAATCAGCTGGAAATTGCAGAAGCGGATCATGCCTATCAATTGGCCAAGGAAGCAGAAATCCAAGCGTTGCAGGCACAGATTAGTCCACACTTCTTATTTAATTCGATGAATATCATTATTTCATTGATTCGCACCAATCCTGATGAAGCCAGAAAACTGTTGTCTTCCTTATCGTATTTCCTGCGGCAGAACCTGGAAGGAACCACGGCGAAGATGGTTACCTTACAGCAAGAACTCGCACATGTGGAAGCCTATCTACAGATTGAAGAAGCACGTTTCGTTGACAAGCTGAAGGTCTGTATCGATGCTGAACCTTCTATTATGCAGGAAAAGATTCCACCGCTGACACTACAGCCGCTTGTCGAGAATGCTATTACGCACGGGATTAAAGATATGGATCACAATTCAATCGTGTATATTGCGATTGAAGATACAGTCAATGGAATTTGCATTACAGTTGAAGATAACGGCAAGGGTATTGAACAAGCACGGCTGAATATACTGGGAACTGAACAAGTATCTTCAGAAAAAGGAACTGGACTCGGTCTGTTTAATGTAAATCGGCGTCTGATCATGTCATTTGGCAAAGAGTCAGCTCTAGCAATTGTAAGTGTGCCGAATGAAAGAACGAGAATCTCGTTTCAAATTCCGAAATCGGAGGTGAGTAGGCAAAATGAGTGAATTAATTAGTGCATTGGTTGTGGATGATGAACGCTATGCCAGAGAAGAATTGATATTTCTACTTGAGCAGTTTGAGCAAGTGAAAATCGTCGGGGAAGCAGATTCAGGAGAAACGGCGATTGTCAAAGCGATGCAGCTACAGCCGGACATCGTTTTTCTAGATATCGAGATGCCGAAAGTGGACGGTATGGAAGTTGCCAAGTCATTAAGTGCGCTAAAAAAAGTCCCTTATATCATCTTTGCGACAGCTTATCCTCAATTTGCGGCAGAAGCTTTCCGCATACATGCTCTTGATTACTTATTGAAGCCTTATGATGAAGAACAATTGCGTCAGGCGATTGAACGGGTGGGCGAGGCTTTGTATCCTGCAACAAGTATAGAACTGCCGAAACGCATTGATCGGCTGCCTGTTGAGACAGAAGGGGAAATCCATTACATCGCTGTGCATGACATTTTGTACGTTCATCGTGAGGAGAAGTGGACAAAAATCGTGACGTTCAGCCGGGATTACGAAACAAGAATGACATTAAAAGAATTAGAGGGCAAGCTAATCCCTTCCTCTTTCTTCCGAATTCATAAAAGTATAATAGTGAACCTTGCTCACGTTATTCGTTTGACACCTTGGTTTAACGGTGCTTATCAGCTGGAGCTGGACCGCCGTCCTGAAAAGCTTTCCGTCAGCAGAAATTATGTGAAAGAGCTGAGACATCGACTGGAGGGATAAATGTCTTGCACGTTAATTCCTCTCAGTGCATCTTACTCTTTTATTCTGACATGTTATGAAAAAATGTCATCAGCTTATCCTCTCTTCGATATAATTAATGTAAGCGTTATCATTACGAGGAGGGGGAATTGCTATGATCACATTTTTATTTGCTATTGTTCTATTGATTGTCGGGTACTTCACTTACGGTAAGTACATTGAGAAAATGTTCGGTGTGAAAGAGGATCGCGCAACTCCTGCATATACGAGCGGGGACGGAGTAGACTATGTGCCGATGAGCACAAAAAAGAACTCCTTAATTCAGCTCTTGAATATTGCGGGTGTGGGACCGATCTTCGGACCTATTATGGGAGCATTATACGGACCTGTCGCTTTTATCTGGATTGTCGTGGGTGCGATTTTTGCAGGCGCAGTTCACGACTACTTAACAGGAATGATCTCCATTCGTAACCGCGGTGCACATTTGCCTGAACTGGCTGGTAAGTTTCTTGGAAAAACGATGAAACATATCGTCAACGCTTTTGCACTTCTTTTATTAGTATTAGTCGGTACGGTATTCGTATCCGCACCTGCAGGACTTCTTTATAACTTAATGAATGGCTGGATGGCGATGGGCGTTATCGTCGCGTTAATCTTCCTTTATTACATTTTGGCGACATTACTGCCGATTGACAAGATTATCGGACGCTTCTATCCAATCTTCGGTGCATTACTGATTATTAGTGCGCTTGGGGTAGGGGGGATGATGTTATTCACTGGTGCACCAATTCCTGAATTAACCTTCACGAATATGCATCCCGACAATCTGCCGATCTTCCCATTATTATTCTTAACAATTTCTTGCGGTGCGTTGTCCGGTTTCCATGCCACACAATCACCAATTATCTCACGTACGACACAGAAAGAAAGTCAAGGACGTAAAATTTTCTACGGAATGATGATTGCAGAGGCAATTGTGGCAATGATCTGGGCGGCTGCTGGTATGGCGTTATTCAAAGGCCCGGTTGGTTTGAACGAACTGCTTGCTGCAGGAGGACCTGCACTGATCGTTAGCGAAGCATCTACATTAATGCTCGGTGCTGTCGGCGGAACGCTTGCTATTCTTGGTGTTATTATCCTGCCGATTACTTCAGGCGATACAGCATTCCGAAGTGCACGGATGATTATTGCAGACTATATTAAATACCCGCAAGTGAAACTATTAAGCCGTCTATGGATTGCTCTTCCTATGTTCGTAATTTCAATCATTCTGACACAGGTAGACTTCAATATCCTATGGAGATACTTCTCTTGGGCCAATCAGTCGACAGCCGTAATTGCACTCTTTGTGGGCGCGATGTATCTGTTCATTGCTGGTAAGAACTACTGGGTTGCACTCATTCCCGGAACGTTCATGCTGATGGCGACTACTACTTACATCTTGAACGCAGCCATAGGATTTGGATTACCAATGAATGTCTCCTATATAGGCGCCTCTGTCATCTCGATCTTCCTAGTAGCCTTGTTCTTCTACTCCGCAGTGAAAGCACGTGCTGCACAGATTCCGTTAGAAGAAGATATAACAGGATGGAGAGGCACTGCAGTCGAATAAACGATCTACCACCAGCCTGCTGAATGTAATTGTTCAGCAGGCTTTTCTATGCCTACTGTTCAACAGTTGAGTATGTCAGGCTAGTGTATATATGATAGACTAAGAACAGTACTATAACTAATTACAACATTTATTACTTACTTCTCTAAAAGTAACTAAATACTTTAAAAGTGTATTAATACACTTTTAGTGTAAAAGGGGTGTTTAGATGAATAAGCAGACGGTGATTGATTTAATTCTCCCTCGATTGAAGCTGATCCGGACGGAAATGAATTATACGCAGGATCAAATGGCGGATATATTAGGGATTTCAAAGAAGACTCTTGTTCAGTTGGAGAAAGGGCGCCAAGAGCTGAGCTGGACGGTTGCGGCGGCAGTTTGTGCGTTGTTTCGGGAAAGTGCGTTACTGCGATCGGTCATGGGGGATGATCCGGTGGAATTAGCGGAAATTGCTGTGCATCCGGAGATTCATTCACGTGAGATTGGCTCTGCAGCTGCAGTTAACTGGTGGACGGAAGTTGGTCAGTGGCAGCAATACCGTTTGCAACAACATACTGCGGGCGGGCATTACCGGATTATTGGAGTCGATGGGAAACGCCTTTTCATCACGGGGGATAAAGAAATAGCATTGGCTGAGTTTAAACGGTATATGGATATAGTGATGTGAAGGTATTTGAATACTAATTTTATTAGTATATGAAAATAATGCAGATATTTTATAAGAATAATAAACCCGACCGCATGTTTATGCAGTCGGGTTTTCGATTGTAAAGTTGAATTTTTGTGCAGTGACAAATACTCCATTTTTGAATGTCCGTTCCTCAAAGTACACTTGGTTATCTGAATCTACCAAAAGGACTGTCGTGCAGCGGGTGCCATATTCTTCTGATGCTATGAAAATGGAAGATAGCAGACTTTCTAACTCTTGTCCGACTCCAGTATCCGGCAATTGCTCAGCAGGAAATCTTTCGGCACGCTGCATCATCTCGAATAAAACCTCTGCGTCAATCTCATCTGTACTCTCTGTATACTCCCGCAGAAGTCTTTTTGTCGCTTCCACTTTTGGCCACGGTGTATTAAGTAATGCATTGCTTAGCCCATGAGTGCCGTTTTTCAGGTGTTCGGTTTTCTGTTCGGTATTAGAGTAATAGAACAGTTCTTCACTCGACCCCGCCAGCACATTGAACCCCGTATAGTGATCTCTGTTGTGATGTAATTGTTCCATGAAGTCCTGCGGTGTTTCATTCGACTGCAGATAAGAGGAAACAATGTTCCCCCGCGATAGTTTGCCCGTTTCAGGAAGTGAGATGTCGCGATAATTTGTCAGAGCCGCAATTTTTCCTTGTTTATTGATGCCGAGCCATGTGCCCATTTGCTCCAAGTCTCGTCCCGCCAAAATATCAGGATGATCCTGCCAGAAATCAGCAGGCGCTGTCGGCCGATTGTATGCTTCATCTCTATTGGCCATGAGGATCAGCTTATATTTAGGGTGGCTTTGTAATTGAAACGCTAGTAAACACATAGTTTATAGCCTCCTCGTTACCTATTTTTGGTTAGTGTACCATGCGCCTGCTTGTTTGGCGAGTTGAGTAAGTGTGTTTCTCTTTTTGGAATTTATTTTATAAACGGTGAATCCACTTGTTTGCTAATAGTTAAGCGATAGTAAAGAATGTTTGTTAATTTGTTGACGTTTTATTATAATAGGTTTAATATATTGAATGTAAAGCAAACGAAGCTGTATTTTGTTTGTTTTTAATTAAATAATAAATGGATGTGTTTGTATATGGAGTTGTCAGAGCTTTTTTGGGATGCTTCTTTATCTGAGATGAAGAAAGGTTATATCGAACAGAAGGATTCTTATATTTGCCTGTTATGTGGAACGAAAACAGAAAAAGGAGTTATTTATCCTTATGAAAATGCCTTATATGAAGCTGAGAGATACATGAGAATTCATATTGAATGCACTCATCAGTCTGTTTTTGATTATCTGATTGGGTTAAATAAGAAGCTGACAGGTCTTACAGATCACCAAAGAGATCTTCTTCGTATGTTCTATCAAGGGAAAAGTGATAAAGATGTTCAACAGCAACTGGGAATAGGAAGTCCCTCTACAGTCCGTCATCATCGGTTTGTATTGAAAGAGAAGGAGCGGCAGGCAAAGACATTTTTAGCTATGATGGAACTGCTGAATGAACGGGATGACTATGCTCCTGCTTTTGTCCCTCCTCATGTCACCGCAAAATTGCTAGATGATCGATATGACATTACGGAACAAGAACAGCACGAAACAATTGAAAAGTTCTTTCCTAAAGGAAGTGATGGTACGCTTAAAAAGTTTCCTCCAAAGGAAAAGCAGCGGCTGATTGTTCTGCGGGAGATTGCCAAACAGTTTGATTCAAACAGTACCTACAGCGAGCGGGAAATAAATAATGTTTTAGATGGTATTTATGAAGATTATGTATTAATTAGAAGATATTTAATTGAATATGGTTTTTTGGATCGTGCACAAGACGGAAGTAGCTACTGGCTAAAATAACTGGACGAAAGCAGGAATGGTAAAATGGATCGAAAAAAAGAATTAAAGCAGCTATATAAGGAGACTGAAATTGAGGCTGGTGTTTTTCAAATTAAGAACAACGCCAATCAAAAGGTCTTTGTTGGAAGCACCCGGAATTTTAAAACACTGAACGGTGTGAAATTCAGTCTGGAAACGGGCGTTTATATAAGTGCGCAGCTACAGGAAGATTGGAAAGCGTTTGGCAAAGAAGCTTTTCAAATAGATATTTTAGAAACGCTGAAAAAGAAAGACAGTCCTTATTTTAATGAAAAAGAAGCGTTAGCTGAACTGGAGAATAAATGGCTTGAAAAACTTCAGCCATATGGAGACCGAGGCTATAATTCCAAAAAGCCTGCTTAATTCTCAGCTTTCATCATTGAACTAAGTTTGCTCTCCGGTAATTTGTCGCGACTCTTTTCTCTGTTTAAAAACAGTTCATATGGGAAGAATAAGAGTAATCGCGAAAGGAGCGGACTTTTAATGACTGCAAAAGAAACTGTGAAGAAAATTCTTGACGAAAGTTTCGTCGGGACAATGGCGACGGTGGACAATAATAAGCCATACAGCCGCTATATGACATTTATGAATGAAGGATTGACGCTGTACACTGCGACTAACAAAAAGACGGAAAAAGTGGATGAGCTGCAAGACAATCCTCATACGCATATTTTGCTTGGTTATGAAGGAGAAGGATTCGGCGATTTGTTTGTTGAGTATGCCGGACGTGTAACTATTTCTTCGGATGAAAGCCTGAAAGAGAAAATATGGAATGACCACATGAAGAATTGGTTTGAGGGACCGGATGATCCAAATCTCGTGATTTTGAAGATTGAGCCGGAAGCGATCCGACTGATGAATAAAAAAGGACAGCCGCCAGAAGATATTTCACTCTGATTGCGGATGCCGGCAGCCGACCTTAACGGGTTTGGCTGTTTTTTTTACGTCTGAAAATAATTTGTTGCGGCAATAGGCAGTAAACCCGCTAATTTCCATTGATTGAACAGCGAAGTTTTGGTTATAATACAGGAAAGGAACGTTTGTTCTTATTAGGAGTGAAGGCCATATGGAACAATTACCGAATAAACAAATCGCCTGTATCGATATGCGCAGCTTTTATGCAAGTTGCGCAGCAGCTATTGAAGGGCTGGATGTGATGGAGACACCGATTGCGGTTATCGGCAACATCGAACGCAAGGGAGGTGTTGTCCTGGCCGCTTCGCCGCCGCTCAAAAAACAGTTCGGCATCACGACGGGTATGCGGCTGTATGAAATTCCGAGTGATCCGAGTATCCGGCTGATTGAACCGAAAATGCAGTTTTACATCGATGTATCGATGGAGTTGACAAAGCTGTTGAACCGCTATGTACCGAAAGAAGCGATTCATGTATACAGTATCGATGAAAGCTTTGTTGATTTTACAGGGACGGAAAAGTTATGGGGCCCCTTAGAAAGTCTTATTGATCGGATACAGGATGAGCTGTACCGGCAGTTTCAGTTGCGTTCTGCCTGCGGGGTGGGACCGAATATGCTGCTGTCGAAACTGGCACTTGATCTGGAAGCGAAGAAAACGGGCGTGGCATACTGGACGTATGAAGATGTGCCGGCGAAACTGTGGCCGGTTGCGCCGCTTCACAATATGTGGGGAATCGGACGGAGACTGGAACGGACACTGGAAGATATGGGGATTTATTCGGTCGGTGATTTAGCACGCACACCGCTCGATCATCTTGAGAAGAAGTTCGGCGTCATGGGGAATCAGTTGTATTATCATGCGCACGGTATTGACTATTCGGAACTCGGTTCAGTGTTGATTGAAGGACAGATCAGCTATGGAAAAGGCCAGACCTTGCTGCGCGATTACATAAAGATGGATGAGATTTTAACAGTAGTGCTCGAGATGTGTGAGGATGCGGCGATGCGCACGCGGCTGGCGGGCAAGAAAGGAAGAACGGTCCAGCTGTCTTTCGGTTATTCAAAACATGCGTTCGGCGGCGGGTTTAATCGCAGAAAAACGCTGGCGGAAGCGACTGATCAAACGATGATTATTTACCGCACCTGTATAGAATTGATAGAAATACATCACGACGGCCGGCCAGTCCGCCATATCTCTGTCAGTCTTACCAATCTGGAAGAATCATACGGTTTGCAGCTCAGTTTGTTTGAACCGATGAATTGGAAACAGCAGCAGATCGGGCGCGTGATGGATGAACTGCGGATGAAATATGGGTCGGCATCCATATTACGTGCCGTCTCTGTTACACCAGGAGGAACTGCTTACCGAAGAAATCGATTGATCGGTGGACATTATAAATAGCACCCGATGCTTGAATTATTTCAGAAACCGTAAAATTTAATCTTCGGAACTTCCGGTATGGCAAGCAGTCTGATAAAATCAAATAGAAACTAGGCCGTCTTACGCAAGGAGGAACATATATGAAAGTGTTAGTTGATTTGGGCTGGTTTTTCAAAGAGCGAAAAAAGCAGTATATTATCGGGGTTACTGCCTTAATGCTCGTTGCCATGCTGCAGCTTGCTCCTCCAAAAATTATCGGTATGATTGTGGATGCTGTGGCGGAAGGAACGCTCACTGCGGATATGCTGAAGCAGTGGATGATTATTCTAGCGGCGGCAGGCATCTTGATGTATCTGGGCCGTTATTTATGGCGCGTGATGATCTTTGGTTCGGCCGTTTATTTGGCGCGGACAATGAGAGAGCGATTATTCCAGCATTTTACTCGCATGTCTCCTTCGTTCTATCAGCGCAGGAGAGTCGGGGATTTAATGGCGCACGCGACGAACGACATTAGTGCCGTGCAGCAAACTGCGGGCATGGGGATTTTGACGCTGGCCGATTCAGTGTCGACCGGCGGATTTGTGATCTTGACGATGGCGCTGACAATTAGCTGGAAACTGACGCTGATTGCATTGATTCCAATTCCGTTAATGGTCATTCTGACAAGCTATTACGGCCGTTTGCTGCGCCGGCGTTTTATGGTTGCACAAGAAGCCTTTTCTGATTTAAATGACAAAACACAGGAAAGTATCTCAGGCATCAAAGTGCTGAAAACGTTCGGTCAGCAAAAAGAAGATATTGAGGCATTTACCGAACGCTCAGAAACAGTCGTGCAGAAAAATATGCGCGTCGCTAAAATTGATGCATTATTTGACCCGACGATTGCGTTGATTTTTACAGTTTCTTATATTTTAGCGTTTGTCTTTGGTACACGATTCATCATAGCCGGCGAACTGAAAATTGGCGAACTGATTGCATTTATTTCGTATCTCGGACTTTTAACTTGGCCAATGTTTGCCATTGGTTTCTTATTTAACATTGTAGAACGTGGCAATGCTTCCTACAGCCGAATTCAAGACTTGCTGTCGGTAGAGCAGGAAATACAGGATCGCCCCGGTGCAATTGGAGAGCTGCCTCAAGGAGATATTGTATTTAATATAGGCAGCTTTACATTTCCTGATGATACGGAATCGTCTTTGCGAGATATTCACTTTACATTAAAAAAGGGTGAAACACTCGGCATAGTCGGACGGACAGGATCAGGGAAAACTGCTATCCTAAAACTGCTTATGCGTGAATTTGAAGGGTATACCGGAACTATAACGTATGGCGGGATACCGATCACGCGTTATAAGAAAGAAAATCTGCGGCAAGCGATCGGTTATGTACCGCAAGACCATTTCCTGTTCTCTACGACGCTGGGTGAGAATATCGCCTTTACGAATCCTGCAATTGATCAGGAGGAGATTGTGGCGGCCGCAAAAGCGGCACATATTCACGAAGATATTCTGACGTTTGCTGACGGCTATGAAACGATGGTCGGAGAACGCGGCGTGTCGCTGTCAGGCGGACAAAGACAGCGAGTGTCCATCGCGCGTGCGTTACTGATGAATCCGGAGCTATTACTTTTGGATGACTCGCTTTCAGCGGTAGATGCCAGAACAGAGGAAGCCATCCTGCATTCATTAAAAGAACAACGGACAGGTAAGACAACTGTTATCACATCGCATCGTCTGAGTGCGATTCAACATGCACATCAGATCATTGTAATGGAAGAAGGAAAAGTGGTTGAAATAGGGGACCATCAGAGTTTGCTGCAGAAACAGGGAATCTACAAAGAGATGTATGACCTGCAACAGCTCGAGTCGATTGTGGAGCAAGGAGGCGAGACATATGAATAAGCAGGTGAATCTGTCCGCCAAAGACCAATTAAAAACATTTATGCGTTTGGCACGTTATGTCCTCCCGTTTAAACGCAGTGCATTTATTGCGATGGTGTTGCTGATGATAACCGTTGCAGCAACAGTTGTCGGTCCGCTGATCATCCAGATGTTTATTGATGATCATGTCGTGCCGCGTGAATTTCCTGCACGGCAGGTCTGGATCATAGCAATCGCTTATGTGGGACTGCAACTGGTGAATGTGATTGCGCTGTATTTTGAAACGCTGCGTTTTCAGGAACTCGCGCTGTCAATCATTCAGCAATTACGAATTGATGTATTTACGAAAGTACAAAAGCTAGGATTGCGTTATTTTGATCAGACACCCGCAGGCGGCATCGTTTCACGGGTTACGAACGATACGGAGTCGATCAAGGAAATGTTCGACAATGTGGCGGTAACATTTTTGCAGGCGATTTTCGGCCTGATCGGCGTCTATATTGCGCTATTTTCATTAGATGCGAGATTGGCAGTTTATACACTGGTGTTGTTGCCGTTGTTCTTGGTGATTGTATCGGTATACCGCTATTACAGTGCCGATTTTTACCAGGATATCCGCGAACGACTCAGTCAGCTGAATGCGAAAATTTCAGAGTCGCTATCGGGAATGGGAATGATTCAGGCGTTTCGTCAGGAAAAACGACTGTCTGACGAATTTATTAAGGTCAATGAGGGGCATTATCGTGCAGGTATGCGAAACATCAAGTTCGACAGTCTGCTTCTCGGACCGTTTATCGATTTACTGTATACTGCAACGGTCATTGCGGCGCTCAGTTACTTTGGGGTAACATCATTAACAACTGCAGTGGATGTTGGAATCATCTATGCATTTACTGCTTTGCTTACCCGTCTGTTCCAGCCGGTTCAGCAAGTGATGCAGCGGATGTCCATGTTCCAGCAGGCAATTGTTTCTGCTTCACGTGTTTTCGCATTAATTGACGATCCGCGGATGGAGCCTGTACAAACAGCGCAAGTAGATAAAAAAATAACAGAAGGAAAGATTGAATTCCGTAATGTGACGTTCAGCTATGACGGCAAAAATGACGTGCTGAAAGATATTTCATTCACTGCAAACGCGGGAGAAACAGTGGCGCTGGTCGGCCATACCGGCAGCGGCAAGAGTTCCATTATTAACTTGTTCATGCGTTTCTATGAATATGAACAAGGGGAGATCCTGATTGATGGTGTTTCATTGAAAGACTATTCAATGGAAGAGTTGCGAATGAAAGTCGGATTGGTTCTGCAGGATCCGTTCATGTTCTACGGAGATATTACAAGCAACATCCGTCTGCATAACAGCGCGCTGACAGATCAGGATGTCAGGGAAGCAGCTGAATTTGTACAGGCAGACCGTTTTATTGAGGAGTTTCCGGAGGGCTATCAGCATAAAGTGTCAGAAAGAGGTTCTACATTCTCGAGCGGACAGCGTCAGTTGATCGCATTTGCACGGACAATGGCTATGCAGCCGAAGATCTTAGTGCTCGACGAAGCAACGGCCAACATTGATACGGAGACCGAAGTAGCCATTCAGGCGAGTCTTGCGAAAATGCGGGAAGGCCGCACGACGATTGCGATTGCCCATCGACTCAGTACGGTACAGGATGCGGAATTAATTTTGGTGCTTCATCATGGTGAAATTGTTGAAAAAGGGACACATCATGAATTACTTGCAAGAAAAGGATTGTATTACACGATGTATGAACTGCAAAACGGTGAACAGGAGAATATCTGAGAAACTGTCAAAAAGATTTCACAAACAAATGAAGCGTAATCTATAGACAGTTTTGGTACGATGGAGTGGGAAAGTTGGCGGCATAGAAATGATCTGTCAGCTTTCTACTATTCCTAATCATGAAGGAGGAATTACTTTGGGGGCGGATGTTAATATATTTTTTGCGTTCGGAGCGGGTTTTTTAAGTTTTATTTCTCCGTGCGTGCTGCCACTATACCCGGCCTTTATATCGTATATTACCGGTATGTCACTGGATGATTTAGGTGATAAGTCAAAAGGAATGAGCCGTACTGGTATTTTACATACGCTGTTCTTTTTACTCGGGTTCTCTGTTGTATTCGTCATCCTGGGATTCAGTACATCGTTTATTGGCGCGATTTTCTTACAGTATCAAGATTTAATCCGTCAGCTTGGCGCGATTTTCATCGTGATCTTTGGTTTGATGACGATTGGATTATTCAAACCGGAATTTTTGATGAAAGAGAAAAAACTGCAATTTAAAAACCGTCCGGCCGGTTATCTCGGTACGGCGCTGATCGGACTTGCTTTTTCGGCAGGTTGGCAGCCATGTATGGGCCCCATCATTGGCGCGATCATCTATCTGGCGGCTACTAACCCGGCTTCGAGTATGTTGTATATGATGCTTTATGTACTTGGATTTGCGATTCCATTCTTTTTCTTGTCATTCTTCATTACAAGAATCGGCTGGATCCGCAAACACAGTATGAAGATCACGAAAGCCGGCGGATATTTGATGATTGTCTTCGGTATCGTACTGTTCTTTAATGGAATGGTATATTTCACTAGTTTGCTCAGTCCGATTTTCGGTGATTTCCAAGGCTTCTAATCGAGGTTTTGCTGAATATGGACAAAAGACTACCAAACAGAAAAGAGGTGCAATATGAAAGAAATACATTCTTTTGACGAGTGGCAAAGCATATTAAGCGAATCCAGACAGTTATTGTTGTTTGTCAAAACCAATCATTGTTCTGTCTGTGAAGGACTGTATCCTCAAGTGGCGGCTCTTCAGGAGTCCTATGCGTTTCCGTTTTATCGGGTGAACGCAGCGGAAGTTCCTGAAATGGCGGGTCAATTGGAACTCTTTACAGCTCCCGTTGTACTATTATTCCATGAGCAAAGAGAAATGGCGCGTTTTGCCAGAATCATTCCGATGAATGATTTGACAAGACGACTAGATGATCTGGAGGAGTGGGGGAAGGCGGAAGATGAGTAAGCTGCAGGAATGGGTTGATTATATTTTCAATAACATTCCGCCAGTCTTCCTGATTATTGTTTCAACAGTTGTTTTTATTGTCATGACGACGATTGTTTATACGATGCGTGCGAAAGCTTCTAATAAGCCGATCCAAGTTAAGAAAATCATACTGCCCCCGTTGTTCATGTCGACAGGAATGCTAATGTTCTTATTTGATGAGTTTCAGGTTCCGTGGATACAGGTTCTCGAAGCGAGTCTCGTCGGATTAGTGTTTTCCACATTCCTGATCAAAACGACTACGTTTGAATTGAAGCAAGAAGGGATTTACTTAAAGAAATCAAAGGTTTTCTTTATTATTCTGTTTAGTCTGCTGATTGTGCGGATGGTTGGTAAAATTATACTTAGCAACACGATCGATGTAGGTGAGCTTGGCGGAATGTTCTTTATTCTTGCATTTTCTATGATTCTGCCTTGGCGTGTTGGAATGCTCGTGAAATATAAGAAACTTGAAAAAAGCGTAAAATAAAAGCAATCTGTCCCTATATGGACAGATTGCTTTTTTTACTTATTTATCTATCAGCCAAATAAATGCTCATATGGCTGCATGTCTACATCCATTTCATTCAGCTTTTTACGGAGGAAATTGTGATCCCGCTTTGGCGTCGCAAGAATATATCCTTTAATAATATGGTCGAATTCAATTGTTTTCGCACGATCTTCTAACGCGATCTGTCCAATTTTCGAAGCGATTTTTTGCTTTGCTACATCACGGAATAATTCAGGTACCGGTGTAACCAGTTCATTTAACATGCTCTTAGCTTCGGTATTCCATAAATGCAGTGATTTATTCACATAATGCTCTTCCCAGTCTAATGTCGATTTGCCGTCTTCTTTCGGAAAAACCTTTAGGAACTTACGAAACATGAAAAATCCGCCAATACCGAATAACCCGATCATTACAATACCCCAGAATAGAATAAACCACATAAATAGGTCTTGCACTGTTATTCACCTCTTCCATATCTACTCTCCATTATAGAATCAATTGAAAAATATTTCACTAACAAAGTATCTCTTTTGTTTTTTCATTCTATATAGAGGGTGAAAGGAGGTGATACTTATGGCAGCTTCACTAGAATTCAATCATGCAGTCGGTAAAATTCACTTCAACGCCGGCACGAATGAAAAGGGCAGTATCATTCGCAAAATCAAAACGTATAAGAATCTCAACAGCCAGTCTTCAGCAGACAGCCTACATGTCGCATTGACTCAATTAGCTTCGTTATCAAGTTACTTGCTGATCAAAGTTGAGAAGGTCGTAACAGAGGAAGTACAAAATGACTAAGGACGAAAAGGAGGAACAAGCAAATGGCAAAAGTATTGGAATTGAACTTTCTGACTGCAGCTGAAGAACCGGTGAAATTGACTGTGGATGCTCCAAGAGAAGATGTAACAGCTGAACAAGTGGAGTCTGCTATGCAGCAAATGATCAACAGTGGAGTATTTGTTGTGGAAGATTCTCCGTTGGCACATATTAAAAGCGCACGGATTGTAGAGCGGGATACGCAAGTGTTATTGGCACGTTAATAGAAAGTGCCGGCATTCTACGGGATGCCGGTTTTTTTACATTCAAATAGATAGGAGGAGACATATATGGAGCATTGGCTACAACTCATTCAGGACGTAGGATTTCCGATATTTGTATCGTTTTACCTGCTGCACAGGCTCGAAGTGAAGCTAGAAGCAATCCATGAAGTTCTCTCCGATATAAAAGACCGATAAACTTCATGAGAACTTCATGAAACCGTCAATGTTTAGCCAAATAGGAACAGACCACCGTCTTGTTTGATATGAAAACTTTCGTTATGATAAAGTGACTATCAAAAGGTGGAGGAATCAATGATGAAGAAAAAGTTTTTGGTGCCGGTGACACTCATATTTGTACTGATGTTGAGTGCATGCGGAGGCGGTTTCAAGCCCGATCACAAGTATAAGGTGGAACCATTTGAATTTACCAATCAAGATCATGAAAAAGTATCGAATGAAGATTTGAAAGGCGAAGTATGGCTGGCGCAGTTTATTTTCACAGTTTGTGAAGATGCATGCCCTCCAATGATGAGCAATATGTTCACGCTGCAAAAGAAACTGCAGGAAAAAGATGTGGAAGATTATAAAGTTGTAGCCTTCAGTATTGATCCTGAAACGGATACGCCAGAGGCTTTAAAAAATTATATGGAAGCATTTGTCGCTCTTACAGACAATGATAAAGAAGAACTCGGAGTTGACGATCAGCATCTGCGTGATAAATGGGAGCTGCTCACTGGCTATGATATGAAAACGATCGAAAAACTGGCGGCATCTTCATTTAAACAAGTCGTGAAAGAAATTCCAAACAGTAATCAAGTACTGCACAGTGTTTCATTTGGTCTGGTGAATCGGGACGGGGAAGTCGTAAAACTATATGACGGGAAAGATGATGTCCCTTATGATACAATTGTAAAAGACATGAAAGCGCTGATAAAAGAAGGCAACTAAGATGAGGAAGGGGTGAGGCAATGAAGAAAAAGAAGGTCAGTCGGTCGATCCGTATAAAAGTAGCCTTCTTGATCTTTTTAATACCCGTTGCCGTCACCGTCTTCACGATTGCTGCAATCCTTTGGACAAGCATCGAAAAAAATGACGTTATCAGAAAATCTGCCTCGACTCTGTTAAGCATGCAGGACAGGCAGACCGGTACCGCGATCCCGGAAGAATATATTCCGATTTACATTGCAGCAGGCAAAGAATATGGCATTCCGTGGACGTTGCTCGCAGCGCATCACCGGATTGAGACGCGATTCAGTACGATGCATGCCGATGTATCCCATGCCGGTGCTGAAGGCCCGATGCAATTTATGCCTTGTACATTTGTCGGCTGGGGCTATCCGGGATGCAAAGATCTTGGCAAGGGAAGTATTCCTCAAAAAGATAAAACCGATCCTGTTGTTATTAAAAAATATGGCGGTTACGGTGTAGATGCAAACGGGGACGGAATTGCAGATCCGTTTAATATCGAAGATGCGATATTCAGTGCAGCGAATTATCTGTCCAAAAGCGGAGCGGCTGACGGTCAGATAGAAAAAGCAATCTTTCACTATAATCACAGTGAAACATATGTGGAAGATGTGCTTTGGTATTTTAATGAATTTGAAGAACAGCGTAAAGCGAATGAATCAAAAATACAAGCAGCCAAATAAAAAAGTGGAGCTTCCAATTTAGGAAGACTCCACTTTTTTGTCTAAATTAAGATGCTTTGCGCATACTCTTCATAATCAGACTGACAATGAATACCAGTACGATTGCACCGATTAATGCTGGTAAAAAGTAGAAACTAGAGATCTGTGGACCCCATTCGCCTAGCAGTGCACCACCGATCCATGCACCTACAATACCTGCAATAATGTTACCAATAATACCACCTGGAATATCTCTACCTACAATAAGGCCAGCTAACCAACCAATGATACCTCCGATAATTAAGAACCAAAGAAAACTCATTCTGTTCATCTCCTTTAAGAATTTGTGTGTATCTCTTGCTTAGTATTTGTATTACCAATTTTTTAATACATGAAACCTTTTTTATTCGGAAGATAAAAATAAAAGAGTTCAGACAGTTTTTTTACTGCTGAACTTTTGTGTGATTAATTAGGTATGACAGTTGCGCCGAGAGAGCTCTGGAAATGCGACAGCGCCCAATCGTGACCTGATGGATTAAAGCTTGCAACGCCGCCTTGATGAACAAAAATTTTATAGCCTTTATTGTAGGCATCCACTGCGGTATGTAAAATGCAGATATCCGTACAGACGCCTGTCAGATGAATTTCTGAAATGTTGCGTGCGCGAAGCTGTATATCTAAATCAGTGCCAGCAAATGCGCTGTATCTTGTTTTATCCATCCACATAATTTCTTGTTCATGCTCTTTATAAAGATCATTCATTTTGCCGTAGAGATTTCTTCCTGCTGTTCCTCGGATATTGTGAGGAGGGAACAGGGCACTTTCCGGATGGTATGGATCGTTTTTTTCATGGAGATCATTAATGACAAAAACGGGATGCTGCTGTTTGAGGAAGTCCTCTGTTAACTGTGTGATATAATCTTCGAGCGCAATTCCCGGCTCACCGCAAGTCAATGCTCCATCAATCGCCACAAAATCTACTGTATAATCTACGACTAATAATGCTTTATTCAATTTCATCAGCTCCTTTGCTATTATTTTGGCATAGTGGCTGATGAATATCCAGACATCTGTAAAGACAGCTGAATAAAAAATAATTTCCAACACTTCGAAAGACAGAATTTGGGTGATAAGTCGTGTAAAGTAAAAAATTCCCAGTGAAACATCGTCTATTTGAGAATCCAAATGACTAATTGAGAATTCTTAATGATAATTGATTTAGTCATTGGTTTTTCTTATGTCATCCTATAATTTATATGTATTTTACTAATCTTCTTTGCTATACTATGATGGAGTAGAGGAAAGATGTGCTTTTATGATCTTTCAGTATATAAAGGGAGGAAACCAAATCATGGCAAAAAGCAATTTACACAATAGCCGCCAGTCTTTCGAAGTGAATGGAAAGACGTATAACTACTACCGCCTAAAAGCTTTAGAAGAAGCAGGCCTTTCAAAAATTTCTAAACTTCCTTATTCAGTGAGAGTACTACTGGAATCAGTTCTTCGTCAGCACGACGGATACGTAATCAAGGACGAGCACGTAGAAGACTTGGCGAAATGGGGCACTGTACAGAATGCAGATGCTGAAGTTCCATTCAAACCTTCACGTGTAATCCTTCAAGACTTCACAGGTGTTCCTGTTGTAGTTGACCTTGCATCATTGCGTTCTGCAATGAAAGAACAAGGCGGAGATCCTAATAAAATCAACCCTGAAATCCCAGTGGATCTAGTAATTGACCACTCAGTACAAGTAGACAGCTACGGTACACCACAGGCTCTTCAGATGAATATGGAGCTTGAATTCGAGCGTAACGCTGAGCGTTATCAGTTCTTAAGCTGGGCTCAAAAAGCATATGACAACTACCGTGCAGTACCGCCTGCAACAGGTATCGTTCACCAAGTAAACTTGGAGTACCTTGCAAATGTTGTTCACGCAATCGAAGGTGAAGACGGCACATTCGAAACATACCCTGATACATTGGTAGGAACTGACTCCCACACGACAATGATCAACGGTATCGGAGTACTTGGATGGGGTGTTGGCGGAATTGAAGCTGAAGCAGGAATGCTGGGACAGCCTTCATACTTCCCAATCCCTGAAGTAATCGGCGTTAAATTGGTTGGAGAACTTCCAGATGGAACAACTGCAACTGACTTAGCATTGAAAGTAACTGAAACACTTCGTGCACAAGGCGTGGTAGGTAAGTTCGTTGAGTTCTTCGGACCAGGCGTATCTCAACTACCTCTTGCTGACCGTGCAACAATTGCTAACATGGCGCCTGAATATGGTGCTACTTGTGGATTCTTCCCGGTTGACGAAGAAGCATTGAACTACATGCGTCTAACTGGCCGCGATGAAAACCATATCGCTGTAACGAAGCAATACTTGATCGAAAACGATATGTTCTTTACTCCTGAAAAGGAAGAGCCGACATTCACTAAAGTGGTGGAAATTGACCTAAGTGATATCGCTGCAAACCTTTCAGGTCCTAAGCGTCCACAAGACTTGATTCCATTGACTGAAATGCAGCAGTCTTTCAAAGACGCAGTTGTTGCTCCAGAAGGAACACAAGGCTTTGGTTTAACGCCAAAAGAACTTGAGAAAAAAGGTACTATCAAGTTTGAAGACGGCCGCAAGGTTGAGTTGAAAACTGGTGATGTTGCAATCGCAGCAATTACTTCTTGTACAAACACTTCAAACCCTTACGTAATGTTAGCGGCTGGATTGGTTGCGAAGAAAGCTGTTGAAAAAGGACTTACACCACCTGCTTATGTTAAGACTTCATTGGCACCAGGTTCTAAAGTTGTAACAGGCTACTTGAACGATTCAGGTCTATCTGATTATTTGGATAAAATCGGATTCAACACAGTAGGTTACGGATGTACTACATGTATCGGTAACTCCGGTCCATTGCTTCCGGAAATTGAAAAAACAATTGGCGACGAAGATCTTCTAGTTACATCTGTCCTTTCAGGTAACCGTAACTTTGAAGGCCGCGTACACCCATTCGTTAAAGCGAACTACTTGGCTTCACCTCCACTAGTTGTAGCATACGCACTAGCTGGAACAGTGAACATTGACTTCGCAAAAGATCCAATCGGAACGGACAA
>NZ_JARICI010000063.1 GCF_029257255.1 Sporosarcina sp.
GGCGTTTGCTTCATTTTATCTCCTCCTTAATTTTATATCTGAACTACAATTTTATTTATTATAACACCAACAGAAAACGCTAGTCTTTACAAGATCATTTATAAAACAAAATGGCCCGTTTCTTGAAGACCGAGTTTCTCCATAATTGTAGCATATATTGCCAATTATCTAAACTAAATTCGAGTTAATCAGTCCTTGGTGAGAAAATGACTTGTTATTTGTACTTTGAAAAGGAATTTAACATTAGCATGGAAACAGTTATAAAATAGTGTCAAATACAAAAAAACGCAGCAGCCGAAGCCACTGCGGATTCTATTAATTCAGCGCACCTGCTGGCATCTGAATCGGATCAATATCATTGAAATAGCTGTAGGTTGCGTCAAGTTTCTGTTTATAACGGACGTAGTCGCGGTCAAAATAGCTTGTGACGTTCGCTGACAGCTTCATGCCAGTAACGAAAAACGTTTTTTCATTAATCGTCAGTTCGATATCCATTTTATCCAAAACCGGAAAACCGGTATGTGTGTGGATGAATTCTTCAGGAGTCGGACTGTTGACCGCCACTTGCTCCATGAATTTACGATAATCTGCAGGTGGCAAAGAAAATTGCAGCGCGTAGCCGTAATCGATTTTCTCAAGCTCTGCATCTTTTACAAATGGTTCCAATAACGATAGGTCCATGAGAGGCGCTGTAAATGGAACCCAGACATCCAACAGTTTGATGCGCTCATCATCCGTCATCTTCTGCCATTCGCCATCTTCTTCTTTAATCATCAGTTGCTCGTCCTGCCTGAAAATCTTCAGGTTCTTCGGCTGCTGCTTTGGAAGCTGCAACACGATTTCCTCTGATACTTTCATTGGATCCAATTCGACATTGGATTGGATATGCAGTTTTTTACTGCTGCGTTCTACAGGTTCAGACGTCACACTGCTTTCATCGAAAACGATGCTTGTATGTACCGATTGTAGGTCTTTCATTGCCTGATCCGCTTTTTTCAGCAAATCTTCCGCACTGGACGGCGCGGAAGAAGTTTTTCCGCATCCCGCCATCGCCAGCACGATGACTGCAAGGAAAAGAACAATAATTCGTTTGTTCATCAAGAAACTCCCCTTCAATCAAAACTATTTACAGTGTACTGCACAGAAGCGGAGTTGTCACGGATGTTTCGTTCCTTCGGTCATGCTTTTAAATTCCGAGTCAATCAACCTGGACAATCCAGCCAAACCGATCTTCTTTTTTACCTGTTTGAATACCCGTGATAGTGTCATATAATTTCAATGATAATTCACCGATTTCTCCGCTATTAATTTCACATTTCTTACCGCCCCAAAACAATTCACCCATCGGGGATATAACAGCCGCGGTGCCTGTGCCGAATGCTTCTTCAAGAGTTCCCGCTTCATTGGCATCAAAAATCTCTTGAATCGATACTTTGCGCTCGATAACAGGAATGTCCCATGATTTCAGCAATTCAATAACTGATTTACGGGTGATCCCTTCCAAAATACTGCCATTCAGACTTGGTGTTATCACTTCGCCGTTAATTTTGAAGAACACATTCATTGCGCCGACTTCTTCAATATACTGATGCTCTTTCGCATCCAGCCAGAGCACTTGCGAATAGCCACCTGCTTCCGCCACTTCCTGTGCTTTCATGGAACCTGCGTAGTTTCCAGCTGTCTTCGCACTGCCTGTACCGCCGACAGCTGCACGGACAAACTCCGATTCTACTGCAATTTTCACAGGATTCATGCCTTCTTTATAGTAGGCACCAACCGGCGAAAGAATGATCATCATTCTGTACGTATTGGATGGCGCTACTCCTAAATACGGCTGTGTGGCAAAAATATACGGACGAATGTATAATGAAGTCCCTTCTTTGCTTGGAATCCAATCTTTATCAACCGACACTAATTCTTTCATTGCTTCCAGAACAAATTCTTCATCAAACTGTGGCATGCACAGTCTGTCATTGGAACGGTTCAGCCGCTTCATATTCTCTTCAGGGCGGAACAGCACCACTTCTTGTTCCTCCGTCAAGTATGCTTTTAATCCTTCGAACACCGTCTGTCCGTAATGCAGAACAATCGCTGCAGGATCAAGCAGAAACGGCTCATACGGCACGATTCGCGCGTCATGCCAGCCTGTTCCTTCTGTATAATCCATCACAAACATATGGTCCGTAAACACTGTACCGAATGCGAGCTGATCCGCTGCCGGTTTTTCCTTCGGCTGTGTTGTTTTCGTAACTGCTATCTGATTCTTCGCTGTCATCGTAACGCCCTCCTAAGATTATCTGATTTGGCCTGTCCCTCTGATTACAAATTTAGATGAAGTCAATGCTTGTAAGCCCATTGGTCCGCGTGCATGCAGCTTTTGTGTACTGATACCGATTTCCGCTCCATAGCCAAACTCAAAACCATCAGTGAAACGAGTCGATGCATTTACATACACCGCCGCTGCGTCGACACTGTTCAGGAACTGCTCTGCATTTTCGTCATTCTGTGTGATAATACCTTCAGAATGTTTCGTGCTGTAGTGTTGAATATGCTGTAGTGCCTCACCCAAATTATCCACTGCTTTCATGCGTAACGTCAAATCAAGAAACTCATTCGACCAGTCATCCTGTTCAACTTGTGGAATCGCTGAATCAAACTGATGAATTTTTTCATCGCCGAGAAGCTGAACTTTTTGATCCCGCAATGTGCGAACTAATTTCTCGCCATGTACGTCAAGCCACTGCTGATCGATCAGTACGGTTTCAATAGCATTACATACTGACGGACGATGTGTTTTGGCATTGATAACGACATCCACCGCCATCTGAACGTCGGCTGATTCATCAATGAATAAATGACAGTTTCCTGCACCTGTTTCAATGACCGGCACGGTCGACTCACGGATGACCGTCTGAATCAATTTCGCGCCTCCGCGTGGAATGAGTACATCTAAGTATTCATTCAGTGTAAACAATTCCTTTGCAGTCTCACGGCTCGTATCTTCAATCAACTGCACCGAATCTACAGGTAGTGCACTTTTCTCAAGTCCACGCTGAATGACGTGCCATAGAGCCAAGTTAGAATATTTCGCGGAAGAACTGCCGCGCAGAACCATCGCATTCCCTGTTTTCAAAGCCAGTGAGGCAGCGTCAATCGTGACATTTGGACGCGCTTCATAAATCATCGCAATGACACCGATCGGCACGCGTTTTTTGACGATATGCAAACCATTTTCCTTGTTGATTTCTTCCATTATTTCGCCAATCGGATCTTTCAGGTCAATCAGCAACCGGACACCTTCTGCCATTGCTTCAATCCGGTCTTCTGTCAATAAAATACGATCGAGTACAGCGGCTTCGATTCCATTATTGCGGCCTTCTTCGATATCTTTCTTATTCTCTATCAGTAAATGATTTGTTTCTTCAAGCAGCTGATCGGCAATTAGTTTCAGTGCTTCATTTTTCTCTCCTGTCGTGGCTGTATTCAATGAATAACTCGCTTCTTTTGCAGCTTTACCTTTTCTTGTAATCTCACTCATCATTTATCTCTCCTTTAATTGACTTCTACCCAGCGGTCCCGGTGAATCACTTCAATCATCGGCGCACACAGTTCAGCGCTTTTTCCGCGCTCTGCCAGCAGCTCCTGTAGCTGTTCGGATGAGTATTTAACCTCACCTCTGCCGATCAGCCCGTCCACACCATATACTTCCACTACTTCACCTGCTTCAAAGTTACCTTTCACTTTAAAGACACCTGCCGGCAACAGACTGCGGCCGTCATGCAGAACAGCTTTCTCCGCACCCTTATCTACATATAAACGACCAGTTGACTCTGAATGCAGCGCAATCCATTGACGCTTTGTATTAATGCCGTGACTGAGAGGACTGTAAATATAAGTACCGTCACCAAGTCCCTGCATAATATCCAATAACTTTGAAGATCCTTTTCCTGTGCCAATGAAAACAGGAACAGCTAATGTATGCGCTGTCTTGGCAGCAAGTAATTTCGAACGCATGCCGCCTGTTCCAACTTTGGAGCCGAGGTCGTCTGTTCCACCAAGCAACTCGTCTGTTATTTCATCCAGTTCTGTCAGCCGTACAGCATCCGGATCGTTTCTTGGATTGCTTGTATAAATTCCATTGACATCTGTTAAAATGATCAATTGATCGGCATGTAAAAACCCACTGACAAGTGCAGAGAGCATATCATTATCACCAAACGTCAATTCATCGATAGAGACTGTGTCGTTTTCATTGATGATCGGCATGATGCCTCGTTCTAACAGCTCCGACATTGCAGCAAACGCATTGCGGTATCGGTCACGATTGGCGAAATCCTGTCTAGTTAGAAGAATTTGAGCAGGAACGACGCCGTGCTCGCTGAACCGTTCAATATAGGACTGGATCAATAAACTTTGGCCGACTGCAGCCGCAGCCTGTCTTCCCTTGATCGTAACAGGACGAGACGGATATCCTAATCTAGCAAAACCTGCTGCGACAGCACCTGACGACACGACAATGACTTCATGCCCGGCATTTTTCAGCATTGCCAGCGCATCTACATGATCATTGAATTTCAGTTGATCGATTTCACCGTTGTCATTGGTTAAAGAACTACTCCCAATCTTCACTACAATTCGCTGTTTTTTCATCTTTCATTCGCCTGCCATTTCTATATTTCCGCTGCTGATACATCTGTTTATAACATTCTACGCTTTTAGAGGCTAAACGGCGCTTTCCGCTTTAGATACATCCAGCTTCAGCGGCTAGAGGCTCGGGTCATAAGTCAAAGCTGCTGTGCGGCAAAGTGCGCCGCTTCGCAGCTTCGACTTATGCTTGCCACCTCTGAACAGCCGCTTACGCTTTAGGTATTTCCTGCTGAATCCATATAAAAAAGCCCAGTCGTCCCGATATATCAGGACGAAAGGACTTAGCTTCCGCGGTGCCACCATCATTGGATTCATAAATGAATCCCGCTCTCCTCATAACGCCGAGGTCCGCGCCTATGTTTACATAGGACTCCGAAGG
>NZ_JARICI010000067.1 GCF_029257255.1 Sporosarcina sp.
CCACCCAAAAAATAACTTGTAAACCCAATAAGAATCAATAATAGTGCCTTACACCTTGGATCAAGTCTTGCTGTTCCACAAAATTGTTCTGTTTCAATTATTTGCTTTATATTATCTTCCTTCATATACTCCTCCGAAAATAAACGGGACTACGCCAACGTAGTCCCGCTCTTATGTTTTAGGTACTCATATTGGACTCCTTCTTTATACCACTTTATCTGTGATATTTTTTATTTTACCGAAACAAGCCCAGCTTTAACAAAATGCTTTTTCAATGTTTTCTGTCCAATATATCCACCCAAAAGACCTCCAACTAGACCTGCAACAACAATCACTATTAACATCGGCACGGAAGTGATTTTTAACATACCATCTATGTACTCTTGTGCAATATTGTTTTTCTCCATTGCCCCCACAAACGCGCTCTGTAAAAATTTAATTGGACAAATAGCACCAAAAGCAAAAATAGCACTAAAAATCGCATATGCTACAACCATAGATTTTATTGTGATTTTCTTTCTTGCCATAACCAAAAAATCACAGATAACTCCTCCTACAACCAATGCAATCGGAATAAACCAAAAAGCACCTACTAATAGAAAAAGAATTGCCTGAATCGCTCCGCAGATTGTAAATACTCCTTTTTTCGGAACTTTGGCAAGTAACAACATCATTACAATTCCATTAGGAATAGCAACAACCGAAGGGTAGAACACGTTCGTCACGGGTCCGGCTACACTCATAATAGTACTGATAATCATGCAGATAATCCACATAACTGCCGTCAGGACTCCAGTAAGAATAAAATCTTTTGCAGTCAATTTTTTAGTCATAAAATATCATCCTCCCTATTACAGCTTCTTAACTGGCATATGCAGTTAGCTGTTTCTAACCTACTTATAAATTAACACATATTAGCTTTTATCTTCAACCCAAATCTAGTATATTTTAGCCCAAAACCAGTATTTTCATTTTTATATACTATACACGCTTATATTCCTTGGGAACCACACCATATTTTCTCTTAAAAGCTGCTGAAAAATTACTCGGTTTAGAATAGCCTACCATAGTCGCAACCTCACTGACGTTTAACCCTGTCTCCAATAATAGCTGTGCTCCACGCGTTATTCTTTGATCAATAATATAGGCATGAATTGGCATACCAACTATATTAGAGAATCCTTTTGTTAATTTACTCATACTCAGTTGTACTTGTTTAGCTAATTTTTCGCAGGAAGGTGCATCGGTCAGTTGTGAATCTATAATACGCTTAGCTTCCATAATGGAATCTCGCTCTGATTTAGAAATCGAGATGTCATTCTTGGTTAAAATATCTTCTTCTAATATCTCTCTTAAATAGACCCCCAGGAGTTCTAAAATCTTTGCGTCAAGATACAAATGCCCCAATCCACCTCTGAAATGAACAAATTCCTTCGTTTCAGCCAGTATTCTTTCCATTATCGGAGTAATATTAACTTTTGAAATTCCTCCAAACAATTTTTCTTTATACGCTTGTGTTTCCTGGATTTCAAAGTAATCTGATAGTAGCTTGAAAAAAAATGACATTGGAATCTTCACATTCTTAAATACAAAATCTCGTTCTTTAGCATAGCAAACACATTCCATTTTTCCGTGTCCTTTATAGATACAAGACTCTCCTTTTTGAATATTTACCGAGTTATATCCATCCATAATTCCCCAGGATACGCCTTCATTTAAGCAAAACATTATCTGAATATACTCTTCATTATTAATCCCCTGAACATTCACATCAGCAAAATAATTCATTTGCCAATCTGAGAAAATAATTCCTCGTTTTGTGGCTGTTTGAGAAATATATCCTTTTCCTACATCAGAAGGCATTTCCATTGTAAAAGTCTGTGGTGAATTTGTAATCAAATTATAATACAATTCATTAAGTGCTTTATTTCTTTGCTTCATTAATACCCCTCTCTAACTTTAAACACATTTATTCTTTATCATCTTTTTCTTACGAGTAGTAACGTATCTGATAGCTTTATACCTCTAAAATTTGCTTGTTCCAGCTCATTCAGCACATTTTCTGCACTATCGTAGTTCCATTCCATAGGACTTTCAATTACACTGATTATTTTGTCCCCGAAAAAAATCTTGTAAGTCATTAACCATTCCCAGCTCTTTTCCATAACATGCTTTATTTCGGTAATATAAGTTTCATATCGTATCCTTCCCTGTGTTGTTACAGATATTCTGCTCCCTTTTGGCACATTAAGAAACCTTGGATCGAGAAGTCCTATTAAAATAGGCACATTTGTTTTTAATACACTGTCTAATTTTTCCCAAAAATATTGCCGTTCTTCTTTTAGATGTCCCAAAACACCCATGCATAAAATACCACTGATTTCTTCTTTGAAATCATATTGTTTTACAGTCCATGGCAACACAGTGATTTGTTTTCGCACCTCTTCATGTTCTACCAACCTTGACATAAAAGCAATTCGCATATACTTGGACGGTTCCAATGCAATTACTTCTTTATCTGGAAGCATTTTTGCTATTTCTACTGTTGTTTTTCCAGTTCCTGCAC
>NZ_JARICI010000068.1 GCF_029257255.1 Sporosarcina sp.
CATATCTTAAACAATATTTCGAGGTGAGCAGGATGTTAAGCAGCTCTTTTAACCAACATACAGCAGAAGAATTTTTAGCTCAGCATAAAGAAGCTTTTGAACAAGAACTTCTGAAACAAGCAGTCAACGTACGAGATAAAGTCAAAGAAATATTACAGATCGGAAATATAGACCTTATCAATAATGCACATAAACTCGTTCACTATGTTATTTGGACAGAGGATGAGAATTTGCACAGGTTTGCACAGCAAGAAGGAATTGCATGGGCGACGTACTCTTTGACGCTTGATCTAAAGCTCGAATGGGTACAAGCAATACGCCGTACTTTATGGATTTTTATCCAGCGTATGATAAAGGAATATAGAATCAATGACTATAACTTCTTCGAATTAGAAGAACGAGTCAATAATCAAATCGATCACTTCTTAAATGAATTTTTCATCAATTATTCCACATATAAAGATACCCTGCTTCGTGAACAGCGCAAATTGGTTGAAAATTTATCGGTACCGATTATACCGATCACACCGACAGTCAGTATCCTGCCGTTAATCGGAACGGTTGACTATTTCCGTGCAAAAATTATAGAAGAACGAGTCTTGACGGAGATCTCCAAACAGCAAATTCAAACGCTAATTATCGATTTATCCGGTATAGCCGAAATGGATACAGAAGTAGTCGATCAGTTTCTGAAGATGATTGAAGGCGCCAAAATGATGGGGTGTCATGCGATCATCACAGGACTGAAACCAGATGTCGTCCGAAATATTATTGCACTGGGTGTCGTATTCGATTCACAGACACAGACATGGGGCACTTTGCAGCAAGCATTGAATATGTATTTTAAATAAAAGAAACGATACCTTTTGGGTATCGTTTCTTTATTGCATTTCTTTATGGCTAAAAGGACATTTACTTGTGATTGGTTCACAGTCATCCCCTATGAAGAACTGTTTCCATTCATTGTGTGTCGGATCTCCAAAATGGCTGATGTCCGGATGTTTCGGCAAGTTATCCCATACTTCTACCCGCTCGCGCACTTTCTCACGCGAATTAATTCCGCCCTTTTCCGTTCCTAAAAGTCCTTTGAAAATTTTGCGCGGCTGAAAACCAATAACCATTGAATTGCCGAGATCTCTCGTCTTTCTTTGTTTGTAAGCAGGTGCGTTTCCAAAAGCAAAAATCGGTTCTCCATGGAAATGAAAATCCCATAAATAATGATCTGGATCACGGGGTGCTTCAGCCGGCCATTCAACCTTATCTTCTTTATGCAAATATTGCAGGATATCCCAAAATTGCTGACGGTAGTCTTCAATGCCGCCTTCTATTTCCAGAGGCTCGACAAAAACAAACAGCCCGTGCCGTTTATGTTTCGGATTCTCGAATAATGCCAAAAAAGATTCTAGCGCCTGCGGCAGATTTGACCAGTCATCCTGCGTGATATATGCGTAACGCAATTCACCCTTTAATTCGCCGCTCATACCGAAATAGCAGGGAAATGTTTTATCTGTCACGATATTATGGAAAGTCTGATATTCCTGCAACAGCCAATCCGGCAAATCTTTACGCTCTACAAAATCATCTTTCGTCAATAAAGCATTTGATGTCTGGATCAACGGTATAACCCCTTTCAACTTACTATACTGTACTCCGAATACCCTACCTTTCGGGTAATGAAACATCTTTAACCCATTGTCTCATAGAGGATATGCAGTCATTCAGCAGGAAAAGAACCGCTGCACACTCATCTATTCCAGATTATTAAGCTCTATTTCTTTTGGACTTGTGCCATCTCTATTAATCGAAAATAAATGATAGGCAGGTGTACGTTCTCCAAAACTGCGGTCTACCATGAAATAGATTTTATCGTCCGCTCCAAGTTTCGGATTGGATGCCGATTCCTTCAGTGTAGTCAGCTGTTCGGTTTGATACGTTCTCCAGTTAAATTTGAACAATTCATATTCAAAGGTCCCGTTTTCATCTGTCCCCCCGACTGCCTGATAAACAATATCCTGACTTTCCGGGATGATCACAAAATCATAAATATCGTCCGCTTGCACGGGGCTGCTGACAATCGATTTTTCATCTGGATTGTCTAATGGGATTTCAAAAATACGCTGACTGGTTGAAAATATATCATCTGCTGTTTCCGCATGTTCGTCATCATCCATCTGAACAAATACGGAATCTTTTTCTGCCGAAACCTGAAGGGACATCATACTGTATTTCTTCATATCGGTATGTTTCGTCTGTTTTTTCTCTGTTACATTATAACTGTGCACATCAAATTCATGAGGTCTTTCTGAAGCGATCGGAGAGTAATTCGTCACAATACCCGCCTGCAAATAAAACAGCACATCCGGATTCTTCGGATCAAACACCAATTCCGTAATCAAGGAATCTGATGAAAAGACGATTTCATCTTCTCCACTTTCCAAATTATAAATATGCAGTTCCGTTTCCTCACTGATCTCAGTATCTTTTTCTGTAACTGTATAGGCAAGCATTCTGCCATCATCTGAAAATGCTATATCAGTAATTGCCACTTCAACCGGCAATTGAATAAGAGGTTTTTCTTTATCGTTGACTAACAGGTGTGCTATTCCTTTTTCATAAACTACATACGCAATATCCCCGTTTGCTGACACATCATATACGTCTGTCAATCCCGCCTGCTTTTCATTCTCATCCTTGTCGAACATCAATCCGAGCATAATGAATGTAAACGTCAGGAATGCTATAAAACTTAATAAGATTACTAGTGACTTTTTCATATAGTTTTCCCCTTTCACATTCCAAATCGCCAGAATGTGTTCAACAGCCAAATTACAGCAGCTCCCACTACCAGCAGTATCTCGATAATGGCAATGGCATAAGCGGGCGCTTTCAGCTTTAAGGCTAAGAGCTTCAGCTGAACCATATAGAAAATCCCCCATACAATAAGCGGAATCAGAATCACTAAAAAAGCAGGGTTCATATCTCCGGCGAACAGCATAATTCCCCAGGCAAAGAATAATGTAATATAAGTTAGAACAATTCCTATGGTTATATTAATATAATGAATCCATTTGGCATGTTTTTGAAGCGGTTGCTTAGATGAAGGGTAATCATAGATGGTTGTACGATACACAAGAATAATAGCGAGCAGCACAATTGCGTAAGAAAAAATACTTAATCCGACTGAATAGCGCATATCCAAATTACCAGCCAGCAGACTTCCTGCAACAAATACAGCTATATGACTGAGCAACAATCCATTCATCCAAAGCCGACGATTCATCGATTGAACCGGGTGCAGTGTGATAGTTAAAATGGATGTACTTACTACAACCGCCAGCAACAGCCAGATCATATGAGCATCGCCGCGGGTAAATAATTGAAGCGTATAAACACTGAAAGCAAAAACCAAAGAAGCAACTGAAAGAACCAGCATCATTTCTCTTCGGTATGGATACATCGCCTGTTGCAGCTGTTTTCCAACTTCTTGATCATCGCCAAAATTCATCATCGCCATCTTGACCGCCTCCTCTTTCGAATAGCCTTGACTGTGCAAATCTTCATAGGAGCATTCCAGATGACTGAGCAATTCTTCGCACAAATCATTACGTTCATCTTGATTACTGTCCGTCTGCCTGACGATACCGCTGACGAAACGCTCGAATACTTCATTCATGTCAGACCATCCGAACTTTTGCGGACAAGTGCGTTCATCCACTCCCAATTTTCCTGTTTGTTTTCCAGTGCCAGTCCGCCTTCATCGGTCAGCCGGTAATATTTTCTTCGGCCGCTTTCTGTTTCTTTCCAGTACGATTCCACCCAGCTCTTTTTTTCTAAACGCTTAAGGGCAGCGTATAATGTACCTTCACTCATTTCGTACGTGTCATTACTTAATTCCTTTAGAACCTTGACGATCTCATAGCCATATAAATCACGCTGGGAAATCAGTGACAATAATATCAAGTCGATACTGCCTTTCATCATTTCCTGATCCATTTTCTTCACCTCTTTCCATACATACTATCACGATGTACCTCGTATTACAATGCAATAATTAAAAATAACACCTTACCGAGTTTGATCGATAAGGTGCGTTATCACTTATTGGATAGGATTCTGGTCTTCCGTCAATTCCTCAACTGTCTGCATGACCAATGTTACTGCCTGGCTCAATGCACTTCCGCCTCCGAGAGCAGCTGCCACGCCTACTGCTTCTAGAATTTCTATTTCCGTACAGCCACCATCGATGCAACCTTTGGTATGATAGACGATGCAATATTCGCTGTGGGCGTATACGCTGACAGCCAGTGCGATTAGATGCTTATGTTTCTGACTAATTTCGCCTTCTTCAAAACCGACTTCCGAAAACGCATTGAACGATTTTACTAAACTCGGGACCTTTTCCAACATCATGCCCATACCTATCTTGTAGTCCTGCAGCACGGCATCTGTAAATGTGAAATCCTCCATTATATTCCCTCCAATTCATCACTAGTATGTCCGCCAGTTTTGTTTGCTATTCACGAAGAATGGCAATGATATAGTTACTGACAGCAAATTTTAGGAGTGAATTCTAATGAAAATTGTCATTACGGGCGATACACATATTCCCGGAAGAGGTAAAGTATTGCCTCCGCGGCTTGTTCAGGAATGTGAAACAGCTGATTTGATTTTGCATACAGGAGATTGGAAATCGTTTGAAGTCTATGAAATGCTTTCGGAATTTGCAGAAGTACGGGGAGTGACAGGAAATGTGGATGACGATGAAATGAAAAAGAAATTTCCGCTGCAGCAAGTGATTGAAGCGGAGGGTGTTCGAATTGGTATTGTACACGGACACGGTGAGAAAAAGACGACAGAAAAACGAGCCGTTGAAGCATTTAAGGGAGTGCCGCTCGATGTTCTCGTATTCGGACACTCCCATATTCCGATGCTTCGTTATATAAATCAGACGCTAGTCATCAATCCCGGCTCTCCTACCGACAAACGAAAGCTACCTTACTATTCATTCGCCATTTTGCATGTCGATGAAGAGATTCGTGCAGAGATGGTATTGTATAAACAGAAAATTTAAGAGAACGTCCACCCGCGGTTGTACTGAACAGGCGGCTCTATTTCTACTCCAAGCTCTTTCGCCGCTGTATACGGCCAGTAAGGGTCACGCAATAATTCCCGCGCGAGCAGTACGATATCCGCTCTGCCGTTCTGCAGAATTTCCTCCGCCTGAAGTGCAGTAGTGATCAGCCCCACCGCACCAGTCGGAATATTTGCTTCTGTGCGGATTTGATCTGCATAAGGAACTTGGTATCCAGGGAATGAATGAATTTTTGCAGGTACTACTGCTCCTGAGCTGACATCAATCAAGTCCACGCCCTGCTCCTTCATCCAACGTGCCATTTCCACATACTGCGCTGTATCCATACCGCCTTCTGTGTAATCTTCTGCAGAAATACGGACGAACAGTGGTCCTTCCCACACAGACCGTACTGCATCGATTACTTGCCCCAGCAAACGATAGCGGTTTTCGGCAGTCCCGCCATATTCATCTGTCCGTTTATTAGAAAGCGGCGATAAAAATTCATTGATCAAGTAGCCGTGTGCGCCATGGATTTCAATCACTTCAAAGCCGGCTTGTATAGATCGTATAGCCGCTGCCTTAAAAGCTTCGATTGTTTCTCCGATATCTTGCGTTGTCATTTCGGCCGGTGTTTTATATTGGTCGCTGAACGCAATTGCACTTGGTGCATAGATGGTTCCGTCTACAGTCGCTTTTCTGCCAGCATGTGCCAGCTGAATGCCTGTGCGTGTCCCATGCTGTTTCATCAAACGGACAATCTCAGACAATCCTTCGATTTGTTCATCCGACCAGATACCGAGATCCTCACTGGAAATTCTTCCTTGAGCCTGTACTGCCGTCGCTTCCACTATAATGAGTCCAACCTGTCCGACTGCACGTGACGCGTAATGAATTTTATGCCAGTCTTCCACTTTTCCATCTTGATTATGTGAAGAATACATACACATCGGCGCCATTGCGATACGATTTTTGAACTCCACTCCGCGTATTGTATAAGGTGTAAATAAAGTTGCCATGAATTTGTCCTCCTTGAATAACAGATAGAGAGAGTATAGCAAATCTGCATACATTTTAACTGATTCAGGATTGAGGTTAGGAAAATGAAACATATGGAAGGGGAGATACGTATAGAATGTATAGAGGAAATGAAAGGAGTTCGATTTTCAATGAATCCATTACTAACCATATGGACACAGCCGAAACGGACTATCGAGTATGTACTCGAACATAAAACCTGGAGTTACAGCGTGTTTATTTTATTGCTGGCATCATTCAGTTTAGGTCTAACAGCTTTTGCGGACACTGGTTTTCTACTTGGTTTGCCACTTATTGTACTCGTGATGATCGGAGTGATTTTCTCTTTTATCGGCGGAGTGATCGGCTGGTTCATTAATGCGGGTCTTTACACGTGGGTGGGCAAATGGCTTGGCGGTAAGGGGAACTTTAAAGATATGGCTACGGTAGTACCGCTTGGCTCCATCCCGATGATTTGGATGTTCCCATATAATTTTCTGATGCTCGCGATTTACGGTAAGGATTTATTTGTTGATTCGAGTAGTATGCCGTTTTCGGGGCCTGTTCCTTTTTTAGTCATCCTGTTTACGAATCTTTTGATGACCGCACTCGGTGTGTTCGGTACAGTTATACAATCCAAGTCAATCGGTGTAGTTCATCAATTTTCTGCATGGCGCGGTTTTGGAACGATTATGATCATTGTCGGTATTGTATTAGTGCTGATGATTCCCATTTTCATTCTGCTGTTTATGTTCTTGTTTATTGCTGCTGTTTAAAATTATCAAGTTGTTTACAGCAATAGTAACTTGCAGCTTATTATGCAGTTCGGGATTTGCGCTTCAGCGGGTACGCTTTCCGAAGGGCTTAGCCTAAGCCTCTAATATCTGACTCAATAACATCCCTAATCTAGCAACTTTTACGTTTGTTTATTAGACACCTGAACCCTGGTAAATGGGAATACCTTGACGCGATTTGGTTTAAATCGCGTCAAAGGAATTATACATAAAGAGCAATACAGAAATGAAGTTGCTTTGAGTTCTTAACAGAATGCAGACTTCCCAGCAGCCGCTTAATATGAGTCCTAACCCACTCAAAAGACCGGATCTATCCCCTCGTATCCAATACATAGGCATCAATTTGACAGAGCAACGTTCAGATAAATAGGTTTCCTTTGAACTTTTTATGGGCAAGATGTTTTTGTGAGTGAATGAGAACTAAGTTAGGTAAAGTTCATTCATCACTTTCTGAAAACATAGTTGAGGAGGAGTTCTTTTGAAAAAGGATAGAACCAAGCAGAATAAAGAAGAGACGAAGCGGGAAATACTCACTACGCGCCAAGGGCATCCTGTGAAAGATAATCAGAACATCCGGACGATTGGAGACCGTGGTCCTGCAACACTTGAGAATTATCATTTCATAGAAAAGATCTCGCATTTTGATCGTGAAGAAATTCCAGAACGCGTCGTCCACGCCAGGGGATCTGGTGCATTTGGTTATTTTGAAACCTACGGCAGAGCGGGAGATGAACCAGTGGAAAAGTATACCCGTGCTAAAGTGTTTTCAGGCGAAGGGAAAAGAACACCCGTATTGGTTCGTTTTTCAACTGTGGCAGGGGCAAAGGACTCTCCCGAAACTGCAAGGGATCCGAGAGGTTTTGCTGTGAAGATGTATACCGAAGACGGAAACTGGGACTTGGTCGGGAATAATTTAAAAATCTTCTTTATCCGCGATGCCATGAAGTTTCCGGACATGATTCATGCGTTCAAAGCAGACCCTGTTTCCAATGTTCCGCATCCGCAACGGATGTTTGACTTTGTATCACGTACCCCGGAGTCTATCCACATGATTACCTTACTATTCTCGCCGTGGGGCATCCCTGCGACTTACCGTCACATGCAGGGATCAGGTGTGAATACGTATAAATGGGTGAATGAAAAAGGGGAAGCCGTACTGGTGAAATATCATTGGGAACCGAAACAAGGGATCCGTAACCTCACACAGGACGATGCAGATGAAGTTCAAGGAAAGAATGTAGGACATGCTACACAGGATTTGCACGAAGCGATAGAACGTGGAGACTATCCGGAATGGGAATTATTTGTACAGATTATGGAAGACGGATACCATCCGGAACTGGATTTCGATCCGCTCGATGATACGAAGCTCTGGCCTGAAGAACAATTTCCTTGGTTGCCGGTGGGGCGTATGGTATTGGATCGTAACCCGGAGGATTTCCATATGGACATTGAGCAAGCTGCCTTCGGGACTGGTGTGCTTGTGGATGGTATGGACTTCTCAGATGACAAGATGCTACAAGGTCGCACATTCTCCTATTCGGATACGCAGCGTCATAGAGTAGGTACCAATTATTTGCAACTGCCTGTCAATGCACCTAAAACGGTAGTCCGCACCAATCAGCAACGGGGACAAATGGATATTCGCGATTCCCGTGAGCCCGGTGAAAATCCTCATATCAATTATGAACCATCCCTACTTGGCGGATTTGAGGAAGTCCATGAGGAAACGCGACCACCACATCGACCAACGTATAACGCAGCAGCCATGAGTGCGCCAATCGACCGTCCGAATAATTATGGTCAAGCTGGTGAAACGTTCCGTCAGTTAGAGGATTGGGAGCGAAAAGAATTGATTAACAATCTTTCAGAAGCATTATCGGCATGCGATTCCCGTATTCAAGCAGCTATGATTGAACACTTCACCCAAGCAGATGAAGAATACGGCCGTCTCGTCAATGCAGGCATTGAGAAAAAAATAAGAGAAATGAAAGAAACAACTGCTGGATCCGACATTCCGGGGCGTGATTCAGGAAAGACAAAATTTGGACAAGGGACAACGGAGTCAAAAGAGGCGGTTGAGGATGCAATAGAAAAAGGGCACGAAGCAGATCCTTATTAAATCGGAATCTAAGGAACCTCTCACACTCAACGAATGTGGGAGGTTTTTTAGTTTAGAGTGTTTATTAACCTAAGCTTCCGCTTCATAACTTTCATTCTATGCAAAAAAACGCAAAGCCCTTCTGCATAAGGTTTTGCGTTTTTGTTTTATCTACTTATTTACCATTTTCATAAATTCTCTCATTAAGCCTGGAAGATCTGGCCAAGCGTGACCTGAGACCAGGTTGCCTTCGGTATGGAGATCCTTTTCGATGTACGTTGCGCCTGTTGCAGTAACATCTGGTTTACACGCGATGTATGCCGTATACTCTCTGCCCTCCATCAGATCCGGTAAAACTGAAAGAACCTGTGCAGCGTGACAGACCACAGCCACCGGTTTATTTTCTTCAAAGAAATGCCGCACAATTCCTGGAAGTGATTCATTAAGACGGATATACTCCGGTGCTCGACCTCCCGGAATAATCAGTGCGTCATAATCAGCAGGATTGACATCTGCAAATGCAATATGTGAATCCAGACCGTATGCTGGTTTTTCGACATACGTCTCCATTCCATCAATGAAATCATGTGTGACCGTATAGAGTTTTTTCACCGACGGCGACGCAATCACCGTTTCAAAACCTTCTTCCAAGCAACGATAATACGGATAAAAAATTTCCAGCGCTTCTACAGCGTCTCCGCCAAGAATCAATACTTTCTTACTCATTCATTTTCCCCCTCTTTTTAATTCTGAATTGCGTTTCTATTTTATTTACTTCGACACTTTAAAATAGAACCCTCTTTTTTGTCGATAGTACTATTCATTCATACATGTTTTCTGTATGACAGAGCCATATTATGACGAGGAGGAATCAATTATGGAGAAAAATGTACGGGAAATTTTTCATAAAGGTACACAAAATGAAGAACTCGGTTTGGAATTTGAGGCAAGCGCTGCGGAATCCGCACGCAGACGGGAAGGTGCATCCGGAAAGGAATACCGGAATGCGCTGAAGGAATTATATCGTTCAACAGAAAAGAAGAGGAGCTGAAGTATTGGAGAAGAAAAAATATACAGTGGCAGGCACCGATATCGAAGAAGTCAAAAGGCTGAATGCGGAATCTGGTCCGACGTATAATGAAATCAATGAAATTCTTACGCAGCGGCTGAAAGATAAGAAGTACAGCAATTCCAATCGAACAGAATAACATACAAAGCCTGACAGTCCTTATCAGCTGTCAGGCTTTGCTTTGTCAAACTTCACTTTTTTCTTGCTGCGATAAATCATCAACTGCTCAATTAGAATGGCTAAGATTGTACCTGTGATCAGGCCGTTGGAAAGTGTAGAAGCAATTATGGCGGGAAGATGTGATAAACTTTCAGCCGGCACAAACATCGTTCCCACTCCTACCATCAAGCCAAAGGCCACTGCCTGCCGTGCTCGTTCTTTTTCTGGATCTGCATCCAGTTCATTGAACGCCATCGATACCATCTTCGTAAAAATCGCAAAGGTTACGGCATAAGCAACGGGTGCAGGAAGCGCAGCAAAAACTGCCATGACACTTGGAAAAAGTGTCATCAGGACGAGCAGTAGACTTCCGATCATAAATGGCTTAATAGAAGGCATTCGCGTGGTACCTACGAATCCAGCCGAACCGGATATGGGCACAGAACCGATGGCTGAAAATAAGCCAGCAATCAAATGGTTGAAACCCGATACGAACGCACCCTGATGTAGTCTATCAGGTGGCGTGATACGGAACTGATGAATCAATAGATGCTCCATCACTCGAATGGATGCCAGCATATTGGCAACTAATAAAAAGGTAATAAAAACGGCTGTTACCAGCACACCGCTGTCCCATACCGGCGGTCCGTAAACAAACATCTTCGGAAATTGTATGAATTGATCAGACACTTTTGCGACTGCAGGTGTTTTACCAAGCAACAGAAAAATGCCCCAGCCGAGTGCAATTGAAATCAGTACGGCATACTTGGAAACCGTCGGCCGTTTATTTCCCATTGCGATAAATGTAATCAGCAGGACGATAAAACTTCCGCCTAAAATAACCGGATCGAGATGATCTCCCGCATTTTCCACACCGATCATGCCGGTTATGAACGTTCCGCTTAACTGCAAAATCAGCAGCAGTAAATAAGTAAACGTAATTGCGGGAGTGAACAGCGCCTTCATTTTCGTAATAACACCGGTCGCCGCTAAAATAATAAAGAGAACACCACTGTACAGCATGCCGCTCTGCAATGCCTGCAGCGCATCTGTAGCAGTGGAATAAAAGATACCGACCATGCCTGCATATACGACATAAATTCCCCACCATAATCCCGCGGGTCCTTCATTGATTGGCATGCGATGGCCAAAGAACGCCTGAATGAGACAGGCTATACCAAGTACGAAAATCGTCCGTTGCATGAAGAGTGATGTCGCAACAGGGTCCATTCCGAATACGTGTGCAATTGCGATAGGTGCTGCTATGGATGAGGCAATGAGGAAAATTGTCCACTGTATGCCGCCCGCTAGATGTTTCATTGGATGATTCCTCCGATAATTCTGTAGCTAATTTGATGTATTTCAGTATACCACGCAGCTTGGCTTTATAGTTTTACAACGTTTATTTTTCTGTGGAAAAGATGCGTGTGAATGGTGCGGTGAACAGTCAGTTTGGTTCGCTCAGCGTTTGGTTTGGGGCGGAATGAACATGTGAATGTGCGGCAACCGCAGACTTCGGCTCGTTGCAAGACCTCTTTGGTGCGGTTCGATCCTCCTTTGGCGCTCTGCTCAACTAATCCGGTCTCCCGGCATCATCAAAAAACTGTACTGAAAGTGTTTTAAACTTTCAGTACAGTTTTTGTAAACAGTGTTATTTCGAAGCTGGCGTTAAAGTCAGCACTCGGCCGTTCTCCACTTCCTCAGTCAGAACAGTCTCATGGTAATTCCCGAGAGCCCAGTCTTCTGCTTGGTCATGGAACCATTTAGATTTCACATGTCCGCTCTGTCCTGGCCCGACGATTTGATACGTTTTTGATAAGTCTTCCAAGTCAGCTACAAAGCGCCAGGAAGCCCCGTGATTGACGGATCCATCTTCTTTAAATGCGGCTGCCTGTACTGTTATATTCGATCCGCCGATAGCCTGTTTTTCAGGATTCAAAAACTTTGCCAATATAGGTGAAGCAGCGCTAAGCGGATGCGGGAACGTCAATTGATGGAAATCTCCCCACTGCCACTTATCCTGATTACTGCCAAAGTCCTTTTCAACATTTTTCATAGCATTGACAAATGAAGTATACACCCACTGATCGACGCCTTGCTTTTCCTCCAGCCAAACGCTTGGCTGGCCACTGTATCCTGCGCGAAGAAGCTGATCGGTAATTTGTCCTTTGCCGGGCATCAGCTCATACACATCTTCAGGCATTTCATTTTGGAACATGTCAATCTGCAGCTGCCTTAACCATTTGTGGTAAACGAGCGGTGCGCCGCTTTCTGCAGAATCAACTTGATCCCAGTATTTCATGGTTTTCATCGTCTTTTCATATGCTCTAGCAGAATCCATTTTTTCAACCGACCTAATCATGTCAGCCAAAAACTCGCCCGCATGAAGATTCTTCTGATCCATCTGTAATTTCATCATGTCCTCTGCTGTAAAGTTATCACCTTCCCGCAAAACTTCTGCGATCCGCTCATAGCGATACGGCTGTGCCCAGAATTTTGTAATATGGTACGGATACTTTTCATCGACAACTTCATTGTTAGCTGTTGCAATAAAGCCTTCATCAGGATTCACGACACGGGGCAGTTCATCATACGGAATATAGCCTTCCCAGCCATACTCCGAAGAATCACCAGGTACCGCCAGCTGCGCATCTCCTTGCTTTCTAACCGGGATCCGTCCGTTTGCTTTATAAGCAATTGTGCCGTCTTTAGCTGCGAAGACAAAGTTCTGAGCAGGTGCATGGAATCCTTCCAGCGCTTTCTCAAAACTGTCCCAATCTGTCGCTTTATTCATCAGCATGACCGCTTCAAGTTCAGTTGTCGGCTCGAGTGCAGTCCACTGCATAGAGAATTGAGCTTCAGGATCTTCTTCTTGATAAATGACATCTGAAATGATCGGACCGTGTCTCGTCACAACAACTTCGTATGGAATATCTTGTCCGTCTTTTACTTTAATTGTCTCATTTCGAATTTCAGCGTCTTCCCATTTCCCGTCATAACGGAACTTTCCTTTTTCACTTGGATGAGGTATTTCAATATAGAGATCCTGTACATCAGGACCAACGTTGGTTACTCCCCAGGCAACTTCTTCATTATGTCCTAATATAATTCCCGGAGTTCCCGCAAATATGACCCCACCGACATTTTGCTCTGGAGACTGTAAATGCATTTGATACCAGATAGAAGGTGTACTCAATCCAAGATGCGGATCATCCGCGAGAAGCGGCATACCGGAAGCCGTTTTTTCTCCTGACAATACCCAGTTATTACTGCCGTTAAATTCCGGCGGCGATAATTCAGGTAAAAACTTTCCTGCTACTTCTACTGGATGTTCTTTATTCGCTGTCATGATTGATTCAGCATTTTCTGGATAAGTGATGAATAATTCCTTTGCTTTGTCTTCCGGGAACTCATTCAGTGCCCAGTGGCGAAATGCCTGTGGTTGCCATCTCCCACCCAAGTCATAGGCCATATATTTACCGACTGTCAAAGAATCCTGCGGTGTCCATTCTTCCGGTTCATAGCCAAGTAATTTAAATTCGTACGATAGCTTTTTGCCCTCTTTTGCTTCTGCAATGAATGCATTGACACCCTGTGCATACCAATTCAGCACATCTTTCGCTTGATCGCTATAACCGTCATAAGAATCTTCGGCCGCAGCGCGCAGGCTGAATGTACGGAATAGCTTATCCGTGTCAACAGCCGCGTCGCCGATCACTTCAGCCAGACGCCCGCTTGCCTGTCTGCGTGCCAAGTCCATTTGGAATAAGCGGTCCTGCGCCTGCACGTATCCTTGTGCTTTGTATAAATCTTCATCTGATTTAGCATTAATATGCGGTACACCATTATCGTCGCGTGTAATGACCACGTCTTCCATAATAAATGATACTTGACGCTCACCTGCCGTCATCGGTTTTGATTTAGATATGTAAGCGTTTACAAACAGTGCCAAAGATACTGCAATGACCGCCACCACACTCAAACTCCATAAGAATATTTTTCTTCTGCGACTCATTTTCTTTCCCCCTCTTGTTATCATTCTATTATAATATTCTAGAATTATTTGATTATTCCTCTTTACATGGAAAAGCACACTGCCAGAAAAGCAGTGTGCTTCCATTTTCATCGGGATTCGAAGACCTTTTGGATGATTATTTCGTTTTTCGCTCTACCGAAGTTTTTGTGAATACAGCTTTCAGGCTTCTGAGAAAGAACAGACGCAAAACTGTTCGCCAGTTCCGCTTCACCCGCTACGTGAATTTCTTTCCAGCCGCGCTTTTTCTTCATGGTACCGACGACTGAACCCATCTGTTTATAAAACCGATCTAGATTTTCTTTCAGCCGCTGATCGAATCCGTCTGTGTGGCCTCCGACACCTCGCTGCAAAGAAGACTTGACGCTCTTTTGCTCTTTCCAGACGTCTAGTCCTGAGTCGAATTCATACACGGTTTCATCACGTATTCTACCCATCGCCGTGTCCAAAATTCGAACTTCACTATAACTCGGGAGTACGATTCCTGCTTCAGGGTATGCTTTTAACATATACTCCAATTCATCAGTCATCGCATGGTTCTCCCAATGAAAGCTTGTCTTGACTGCTACCTGAACATAATGGACAGACCAGATTTCAGGATCAGCTGCCGCAAAGATGACAGCGCCTTTTGCCAAATCGTTCTGATTATGCTCAATTTCTTTCATGACTTTGTCCTTGACCAAGCGATAGGCAGTCAGCTCTTTTTCGTTATTAGAAGCAACGATATATTCATCCAGCCTCTTCAGTCCAGACTTCAGATGAATTCGCCATGCTGCTTGCTGCTGATCCCTATCGGCAGGGTTGGTGTTCAAGTAGACGGAAAGTACGCAACGGTCATCACAATGAAACGCCTTCAGCTGTTTTAACTCTTCGCTCATGCTCATCCATTCATCCTCCTCATTATTCCCTCAACAGTAGCATGCCCGCTAACCAGGAAATTACAAGAGAACGGAAGCTGTAAATGTTTTCAAAAGTGACCTGAACGCAAAAATCGTACGATTAATTCAGCAGTTTCTTGCTGATGATGAATTTCCTTATGACCATAAGGTAGCTCAATGAAATCTGCCAGCCCTGGATAATGAACCGATGCCAATTCCACTCTACCATCATTGGCACCTTTCAATAGTTTGCCAAGCCATAAATGACTACGTGTTCCAGCAATCCCTCCAATTGAAACAGCTTGAGCTTCAGGTAACTTCAATTTCTCAATATAATCGGTATGCAATGAACGTAAAGTTCTGAAATAGTAGGTGTAGCCTTTTACTTTACTCGCTGTATACGCAAGACCGCTGCCTTGATTTGGTGCTGCAATCTGCACACATCGCCCGATCAAATCCCCCACACCAGTTTCTTTCAGAACTTGGCGTATCAGCAGTCCGCCGGTACTATGTCCAACCATATGAATTTTCCTATTATCTCGTGCTGTCATTTCAAGTAATGCCTGTTCAACAATGCTCGCAGAACGGTCAAATTCCAGGCGTGTTAAAGGCAGATTGAGGGATCTACAATGAAAGCCACGTTCTTCCAAATGGGCCGAAAGCGTCGCCATATCACGTGACGTTTTATTGAAGCCGTGCAGCAAAAGAACTTGGTCTTCCATAGGATCACCTCGCCTATTTCATTTTCAACAGCAGCTCTTCCGTCTGCTCATTAAGTCCATCTACATCTACTTTCTGAGGTAATTCATCATTCAACTCATACGTTTGTTTCAGTGTAAGAATTCGTTCAACACTCTGATTGATTCGTTCTTCCGTAAGTTTTCCTGATGCCACCGCAGTTTTCAATGAAGTTAATACTTCATTAACAGGCGTATAGCCGTGGCCGAGAAGCAGGATATCGCCGCCAGCCTGAATAGATTTGACTGCCGCATCGCCAATCGAATAATACTTTTCAATCGCACCCATAACCAAATCATCTGTAATAACCACACCATCAAAAAACAGTTCCTCTCGCAGTAATTCCGTTATAACCGACTTAGAAAACGACGCCGGATTTTCACGATCATACGCCTCCACAATCAAGTGTCCGACGATTACAGCATCCGCACCGCTCTCAATCGCTTCTTTAAATGGACGAAGCTCAACCTTTTGTAACCGTTCCTCACTATGCGGGATTACCGGCAGATCAATATGCGAATCTACACTCGTATCTCCATGACCTGGAAAATGTTTGATGACCGGCACTACATGCTTTGATTTCATACCGTGCAACTGCTGCACCCCCATTTCGCCTACGAGCTGAGCGTCTGACCCATAAGATCTGTCCCCAATTACAGGGTTTTTCGAATTGCTGTCCACATCAAGCACAGGCGCAAAGTCCATATTAATACCAAATGAACCTAGCTTTTCACCTAGCATTTCTCCAACCTGAAATGCAAAATCTCCGTCTGCTGTTTTACCGATCATGCGATTTGAAGGAGTTTTTACTAATTCTTCCGGCAACCTCGTGACACGACCGCCTTCTTCATCTACTCCAATCAGTAACGGAGCTTTGCCGCTTTTATTAGCCTGTTTCATTTCATTAATTAAATCCAGTGATTGCACAGTATCGATAAAATTGCGTTTAAATAAGATGATGCCGCCTACATGCTGTTCTGTAATAAATGCTTTTGCCGCTGGATCTAAATCCGTTCCTTGAACGCCCATCAATATGAGCTGTCCCAGTTTTTCTTCCAAGGACATGCCAAGTACATTCTTTTGAATATGTTCGCTCGGTTTATGGACGACAGAAAGGTGATCTATTGTTGCAGTATCATCTGAAGATAAGAACACAAATTTCAATTGAAACTCTTCATTCAGTTCATAAACGAGAATGTCCTGCTCGTCAATATGCCGAACTTCTTCAGGAATACCTACTATCTTTTCAGTATGTGCTCGGGTGATCTTTTTTATATCAGGAGCAGATGAACGCAAGTCAAACACTCGGTTATTCTCCGTCAATCCGATTACTGTGTCATGATCTTCATATACTGCATACGTACCGTTGCCTGCACGATTTTTTTGGTCTGGTTCGCCTAAGCTTTCGCTAACTTCCTGAAATTCTGTAACGCCCGCAAACCACCGCTCGCCAAGGATTTGTCCATGTGCAGCCAGTTCTTGAATCTCAGCTAAGGTTTTCTCATTCTGTTCTTCTTGCAATCGTTCTTCTTTTTGCTCATTAGTTGAACAAGCCGACAGCAACAAGATGCTGAAAATAATCAGTAGAACAGTTTGGTTTCGTCTCTCCAAAAATTCACCCTCTTTGATAGAAATCATACAATGTGTTTTTCAATACTTCTTTCAGCTATCATACCATTTTTCAGATAATTGAAGAACTCATACGCGGCAGAATAAATTCTGATTTTCTTGCCATATTACGCTGTAGGAGGTGTTTCATCATGGGCAATAAAAACAATAAACAAACGATGAATGAACGAACTACCAATCCTTTCGATACGTATCAAAACAAAAGTAAGGATGCCAGCAACAGCAACAATAATAATCCGAATGACAATATGAATGAAGAACTGTCAGCAGAATTTGACTCGAAAGCCAAAAATAAGAATAACAAAACCAATCACGACAAAGACCAAACTTCTAATAAAAGAAAGTAAAAAACAGCCGCTCGTTCTAATCATCTGAACAAGCGGCTGTTTGTTTATGTTTACTGTTTTTTGCCGATTTGGATCCCTCTGACCTTACTCTTCATTTCTTGCGGATCATGGGAAATGATAAATGCCTTAGAAAATTCGTTATAGTAGTCTGTATCATGTGCTTTAGGTGAAAGTATTATCAATTTCCTCTGCAATTTACTGGCATACAATTGGAAGACTGTCGCTTTACGAGTTTCATCTAACGCACTGTCGAACTCATCGAGCACAATGAAACCCGACTGATTTTCCAAATTCTGAAGCAGCGACAGCGCAAATAATAGAGAACTCAGCGATTCCTCACCACCAGAAACTCCTCTACCAACACGCCCGCCTCTTGCTTTCAAACTGACATCTTGGATTTTCCCCCGATGGCCTTCTTTCCGTACATAAATAAATAATTTGAAAATAGGACGTCCTTTTTTATCCATGAGCTTTTCAAATTTAATTTGGCCTTCAAACTGGAATTCACCCATATACTGTTGAAAGAGCAAATGGATTTTCTGAACTTGCATTTCGATGGCAGTTTCCAGGCGACGTTCATTTTGGATCGCACGTTCTTCATTTTCTTCCAGCAAGTTTTTTGCTGAATGAAGCTCTTCTTCTTTACGTTTGACTTCCTGCTCCAGTGTATAAAAGTTTTCTACCGCATTGGAATCAATATTCTCTTCATTCCGGGCATTTTCAAATCCGACCATTGCCTGATTTTGTCTTATCAATAAATCTTGTCTTGATTGGACTGTAGGTTGTTCCATCAAAGCCTGCTCTACCAATTGAGGTACAAGCTCACGAAGGTCGTTCATTTTTTCTCGTTGCGCAGCTTCATCTTTAGACAAAGCAATTCGTTCATCCTGCTTTTCAGATAACTGATTAGTAATGAGTATGATCATCCGCTGATTAACTTCTTGTTGATCACTCACATCAATAATTTCCCGCTGCTGTTTACGTATACGATCCTGAATATCATCCAATTCATCTTGCTGTTTATCAATATTTCTACGCAGCAAATTAAGCTCTTGTTTCAGTTGCTTTAACAACAATTGCTGTTGCTGAAGACGTTCAATTTTTTCAGAATGTCGGCTGAATTTTTCATATACCTTCAAATAGTCTTGCAAAGTTGCGACTGTTTCCTCTTCAAGACTTTTCTTTTTCCAAATCTTCAGCGATTTTGCTTCATATTCTTTTTTCTCCACTTTTAATTGAAGCTGCTCCGTCTTCAATTGGACAAGCTGTTCTACACGATATTGCTGCTCCGCTTTTGATGAAAGAAAAGCCTCCGCTTCCCTAACCTTTTGGACATCAGCATTCCACACCCGGTAGATTTCATTGTCCTCAGAAACTTGCAGTGTTAGTGATTCGATTTCTTTCTGTAACTTCTCAATTTCCTGGATAAGAAATCTTTTTCGTTGTTCTAAAGCACGCTTGCTCAATATAAACGTATTTTGTTCTTGTGGCCCTCTTACACCTTGCCTGTCAACCAATCTTCCTTTTGAAATTGCTGGCTGTTCCTCTGAGAAAAACCGTTCAATCCACCAAAGTACACGCGTAGCATGATTCTGTTCTTGCTGTGAAAGCCCTTCCTGCATTTGCAGACCCATGCCAGGCAATTCAATAATACTGCGATCCGGAATTAATTTCTTCAGCGAAACATGATACAGGTCATTGATGGGCTGACATTTTGAGGCATCATAAAATATGGTATATTTAATCGTATCAAAAAGACGTTCGTTCTCAATCGGTGCCTGGTCCATTAATTTAATGAAAGCTCGCAGAGGATACGCTTTGATTTGTTGATCTTTTAAATGCTGAATCGCTTCTTTCTGTCGGGATGATTCAATTTGATTGTTTTCTAACATAACCAATTCATCTTTCAAAGCAGAATAAGTAACCTGCTTCTTTTCCAATGTCTTTTTTCTGGTCTCTAATGAATGATCCAGATCAGCAATATCTTTTTCTAATTGATGACTGGATAAATAACGATTCATCATTTCTGAATGAAAGCGGCTGTTTCTTTCCCACTGGTCAATTGCTGCTTGTATATGCGATTGTTTTTGCTGATATTCTTCAATTGAAATCTCTGCTTTATCAGCCTGTCCCTTTAGTTCTATTTCTTGTTTCGCCATGATCTCAACTTGTTCAGCAGCTGCCGCCAGTCTATTCTTTGTCTCAGTTTCCGGATATGGCAATTTCGAATATTCGTCTTGAAGTGCACTCAATTCCTCTTGTAAGGCATCGACTTCACTTTGCACTTCCTCCAACTCTTCATCTTTTTCCTTTACTTGTGCTTCGGATTGTCTAAGTAATGTTTCTCTCTCAAGCTGGCTTGCTTTCATTTTCTCTTCTGCAGCTTTTTGCAGTTCCAATTCAGCAGTTAGTTGACGTGCCTGTTCTTCCGCTTCCTCTAGATCCAATTTACGATCTTCAATATACGCTTCGACTTCTTTACGGCCATTCTCTGCACTTAATTGAAGCCCATAGGTAGTACGTGCATATTGAATTCCGTTATCGGCAAGGCGTTTTCGGTTATCTTCAAAGCGAATTTTGTTATTTCTTGCAACAGATAAATTAAAATCATGCTGCTTTTGTTGATTGGTCGCAATTACATACGCTTCCCGCGCGTCTTTTACAATCTCCAGACTCGTCTCCCAGTCTTTTTGAATCCTGTCAATGCCATGCATTTCGCTGAAGATGCGGAATCGCTCTTCTGGCGCCATCACTGAAAATTGATTGACTTCTTGTTGATACCAGATTAAATAATACAGATCAGGATGGATTTTATATTTAAACTGCAATTCTCTTTTATAGGCACTCAGATTATTTTTATTGGCGTCTCCCGAACGAAAGATTTGACGTAATTCGATATCATCCAGTTCATCACCGTCATGAATTTCATAACGCAGTTTGATTGGCTGTTTCGGAGGCTGCTCGCATAGCAGACGGAATTCAATGTAAAGTGGCCCGTCGATACGGGATTGGCCTTCATTCTTAAACAAAAAGTGAATCGCCGCCCTCCATGTTTCGTCTTCCGGAAGGTTTTGAGATTTCAATCCTTCGATATCCACTTTACTCGAACGCAGGACGGCTCCCATACAAAATGAAATCGTCGACTTTCCCGCGCCGTTTGGTCCAGTTATGAGAATATGTTCATCGGCATTTTCCAAAATCATTTCTTCTGCATCATAATCACGGATACCTGAAAACTGTAATCGCCAAGGGATCACAGGAGCCCCTCCTTTTCATACAAATTATAGCGATTGAAAAACTTCATCACGTCTTCTTTTGACAGCTGACTGGAATGACTGAATTCGACCATCCGGTGTAAAAATGAATCTGAAAACATATTGACCCCAATGGCTGTTAACCGATAGGCGTCCTCTGTATCCGAACCTACATGAATTTCAAGCGCTCCTATCTTTCGCAGCGTATCGATTGCCAGCTGTATACGCCGGCTGCCTTTCTTCATCTCATGACCGAATGCTTCGAGCAACTGAGTCAGCAAGGTATATTCATGTTTTAATACTTCCTGCTGATAAAACATGAACAACAATACAGCAAGCGCTTCTTCTGACAATGTATGACGTGCAGATCGGGCGGGAACGCGCAGCATAGCGACGACCTGATCACGTTCTTCATCATAAATCAGCCGATAATATCTTCCGACAGCTTGATTGACACGTGATAGAAATGAATGGAAATAAGTGTCTTCTTTACTTACACCAAGCAGTTTTTCTACTTCTTTACGCGACAATCCAAAGTTATTTGCCCGGATGGTTGCGCTGGAAGAAAAGAGAATAGACATAAATGTTTGCTCTTCCCGGTTCGTTAACACACTTCGCAATGATTGCAGACTATTCAATGAGAAGTCTTCACTATTGTCGTTTTCGAATGCTAAATCTTCGGTCGTCATCTTGAATCCACTCCCACTCTTTATCTATTTCTTTCACGTCTTGCTGCGGCGTTAGTTGAATTCTTTTATTGGCCTCCAGTGCAGCAATTCCGAGAAGCTGACGTATCGCGTCTCCCCATTCTGCAGAACTTGTTTCAATGATGGTTTCTTCTATTTCTGCTTTATGTTTTCGTTCTATATATTCCTCAATCTTTTCTGTATCAATGCTCGCTTTCGTCAAAAGCCAGCTCGCTTCATCCACTAAATCGTCAATCGACTGAACTTCCAGCGTTTCCTGTCTGAATTCTATACTGTGCTGTGCTTCCATTTCCGCAACAACAGGTTCATAGTTCTCCAGGAATTCGACCCCGCTTTCAATATCTTGAGAAGATAGAGGACTTGCGTATTTAACCGGCATCCAAATACCGTCAAGTTCTTCTCCTTCATACTGTCCTTGATCCATAAAGCTAAAGAGCTGGTGAGCATTCGGGATTTCAGATTCCAGAGGAGGATGAAACATTTTGATAATGAATGCTCGTACTTTTTCAGGTGAAATCGCAGTTTTGAGAGGTGTTTGCTGAACATTCATGAACTGCAAGTACTTATTGATCATACCAAGAGATAAGCTTGTCCCTTCTGCCAATACAGCCGCACCGCTCTGCATTAAATTACTGAGTACCAGACTGTCTTCAATTGTTTGGAATTCCTTATACCGCTCATGTAGCTTGCGTTCCAAATCTGCCATCAACGTATGGATTACTTCCAGCTGCGGCAGTGCATTCCGATCAGCCAATAGCTCCAATTCGCGTTCCTTCAACGTTTCATTGGCATCTTTCACATTGCGAATCATACTGGCGATGACATTACCGCCAGAAATCCCTTTATCATCATACGCTTCGCTGATCTCGGCATCTCTCCTCGCCTGAAACAGCGAACGGCCGATATCATCCTCCAAATAATAAGCGAGTGAATCGTTAGCGAGCCGTGTCAAAGAGTGCATCATCCGCTTCCCGACACTCATCATTTTAATTTGATGCGTCTGTTTACTGATCCAATTATTGCTCGTCAATATGGTAACGATTTGATTTACGCGCGTTTTAGATGGCGGATCTTCATCACGATAACGGGACTGATAGCGGTAATACAATGTATCTGCACTATCGATGGGTTCGGATAGGCCGTATGCTTCTTCATGAATTAGTTCAATAATGCGTAAAAATCGTAGCATTTCTAACGGCGATTGGAACACCGCTTCCGAAGATAAATCTTTCATCACACCGGCTAATGAAATAATATCGCGCATCGCCCGTGTCATTTCAGGCTGCTGTTCATCCATATTGAAGATAGAAATTACTTGCTGATCCACTTTCTCCATTCTCCTGGACCCCCTAACGTCATTTCTTGTTCAGCTTCCGGAACAGTTGCTGACCATTCTACATAGGCTTGATAGGTCGTAAAGACATTTCTTTCATTGCCGATAAAACGAACGGAAATCCCTTCTGTCAAATCTGCTAAATCTCTGGCTATAATCCTGCCTGCCGCATCATAATCTACCCAAATCACAATTTGCTGAATAGATGAATTCTGACAGAGCTGCTGAATTAATTTTCGATGGGCTCCCCGCACCTGCCCGTCCACTCCGATGATCAGTGAAGATGTCTCAGATAAAAAATAAAGTTCTTTAGCCATTCTCGTCAGTACTGCACGGTTCTCCACCAACCATAAGATTTCTGCGCTTGTGACATAGCTTTCATCCATCACCGCAATTTCGGTCGTCGCATGGACAGTACCGAACGAATAATCCGAGAACCGTCCTGTTAGATTTCCAGTAAAATAGATCGGTACAATGGAGCCCGTACTGACAACCCCGATCTCACTAATCGGCGCGCCTATCCATTTTTCAATTCGGCTAATAAAATCGTCTCTATAAGAATCAAAAACTTTTGATCCGCCAATCCGTTTATAATAAGTCGCACCGATTTCTTTAAACTCCATTTGAGATTGCTGATTTCTCAACCGGAGATAAGCAATTAGGAACTCCGTAAACTTCCGAACCTTTTCTTTTCCCCAGGACTCTTCATCTTTGGATTCTAAAACAAAAGCCTTTATATGTTGGATAAACAAGAAGGGAAACAGTACGTTCGAGTTTTCAATTTCCGCCAGTAGTGTTTGGCGCAATAATTCATCTGCTTCCATAGTTTCCAGCCTTCTTACTCGTTCATATTCCGCAATACCAGGGCCCATGCGGTACACTGTAGAATCAGGTGTCCGCCCATCAGATTTAAATCGTATTTCCTGAAGTAACCACCCTTTACGCAAGGCTTCCCGTGTCAATTCGTCCGAAATGGCCAGTGAGATTTTCTTAGAATTCGGCTTGAGCTGTAACCTTATAATTTCGTCAGGTGGATGCACATCATACTCATCAGCTACCAAGACGTTGCCTAATGTTTTGTATGTACGCACTGTCCACTTCTGGATTTCCCATTCATTCTCACTAATTTGCTGAATCGATTCCCCGGCTTTGCAAATATAAGTTTCCAGAAACTCTTTCACTGTTTTCATCAGATTGATTCACTTCTTTCTTGCTTCTCTATCCGTTCGTTTGACTGCTTTGTCGTTATAGATAAAGAATATCATATTTTACAGTCTTCTGGATTTTCGGAAACAGAAAAACCGCTGTAAACTCTTACGAAAAGAGCCTAGCGGTTTTTATAGATGCTTAATTATTGCGAAATCGTTTTATACTTTCACAATCGAAACGGTTAACCCGTCACCTGTAGGAATAAGCAGCGATTCTAATTTAGGATGGGATGCCACATAGGAATTGAACTTCTTCATCACTTCTGTGTGGCTCCTTGATTCAGTTCCGCCAACTACGCTGCCCCCTGCCAATACATTATCAGCAACGATTACCGCACCCGGTTCCGCAAGCTGTAGACAGCAGTTCAAGTAGTTTTCGTAATTTCCTTTATCCGCGTCGATGAAAAAGAAGTCAAAACGCTTTTGACCATCGATGAGTAATTGAAGATTCTTCAAAGCTTCACCTGTCATGTACGTTACCTGATCACCAAAGCTTGCTTTTGTCAGATTGCGGTGTGCCAGCTCTGCGTAGGAATCCTCGAGTTCTAATGAAGTCAGATTACCTTCCCCAGTGAATCCTCTCGCCAGACAAATTCCACTGTAACCTCCAAGAGCCCCTATTTCCAACACGTTTTTTGCGCCGGATATTGAAACCAGCATTGTCAATAGTTTGCCTGAACTTGATGAAACCGATATGGCAGGCATACCATTTTCTCTAATGGACTCCACCGTGTCTGTGAGCACTTCATCTTGTGGACAAAATACCGTATCAATATACTTATTTATTTCTTTCATTTTATTCCATCCCTTTCTCTTCTAAACTATTTTATAACTGTACCCTTAGACATTTTATCAAAATAAAATGAATTTTACGAAATTAGTAACTGATTGAGCTGAAGAAAGTTGAATGGAAGAAATAAGCATAAAAAAATCCCGCAGCGTTTGATTGCTGCGGGCATGATGAATATAAATTATCGTGTATAAGAAAGAACTGCGTACTTGCTGAAGTTTTTCATTGCATTTGTTGCTTCAGCTTTCTCTGCATATTCAAAAATCCGTACATTTTCTTGTTCGAACAATGTGATAACCCACATGTTGTTCAGTCTCCTTTTTTTATTGGCACGTTTATTTCCTGTTTAGGAATTCATGACCAACTTCTTTTGTTACCCTTATCATACGCTCTTTTGCGTTGATTGAAACAACCATGTGAAGACTTTCACAATTCATTCAAACTCTAACCGCTTACATTTGTCAGATTAGTGTCTGCAATCGTTTACTTAACATCTTTATGATAAAAGAACAGTGTACATGTAAACTAATTTTTAAGTCGCAATGCCATTTTTATTATGTTTTAACGTAACCCAGCGATTATACTTTTCTATCACCTTACTATAGAAAGAAGCAAGAACCTGTTGAAAGAGCATGCCGAACACAACGGGCATGGCTACTTTTACAGGAAAATAGGTTGTGGCGATGACGACACCGATCGCAATGTTGCGCATTCCGCCTACATACATGAATGTCGCAGAAATCTCGGGGCTTTTCCAAATGATATGGGCAATCGCCAGCGCGGCAGCATATCCGGTAACAGCGAGGAATAATACTAATAAAATAATCCCGATTAGTTCCCATGTGAATTTCTGTACATACGGTGACACTGCACTTCCGTTAATCGCAACGATTGCAAACAGACTGAGCTTTGAGAACGGAGATAATTTCGGACTAAGGGCAGCTTTAGCCTTTCCTTTCGTCCATTCATTCAGCACAATACCGATAATCGTCGGAAGCAGTATCATCCAGACTAGATTAAGGATTAACGAACCGGTATCAAGAGTAATTCGCTCACCCGCCACTACATGAAGAATACCCGGCATGACAATAGGTGCAAGTAAGGTATCGACTAGTATGATCGACAAGCACAGAGGCAGATTCCCTTTAGTAATAGTTACCCAGATCACGCTCGTAACGCCGGTCGGCACCGCCACTGCAAGTATAAATCCAATCGTCAGTAAGTGATCGTCAAAAAATATAATAGATAATAAATACGCCCATGCAGGCATCAGGATATGCAAAAATGCAATACTCCCTAATACGATTCCCGGGTGCTTGACTACCATGCGTGATTCCCTGACATTCATACCGAGACTTCCAGTGAACGTGATAAATGCAATGAGCCAAGACACGAGGAACAGCAGCTGCTCTCCAACCTGATGAAACAGAACACCGATGAGCAGACTCAGAGGTGTTAAGATGGCAATTCTTCTTTGTAGAAACGTATTGAATTTTGTCAGCATAAATTGATTACCTTCTTTATGGAATTGGCAGTAAACTGCGAATAGTGTGTACCAAATACATTACATGTGAGAATTTCTGAAAACAAGTGTAATCTGCTGCAAAAATAGACTATGATGAGCAGCAAATAGAAAAGAATTAAAAACAGCTTCTAAGAATAGTTTATTCTTAGATGCTGCTTAACGACTATATATTCACAGTTTGTACCCGATTCATCACAGCATTCACTACTTCTTCAGCAGTTGCCATGCCGACTGCTTCATTGGCAAGTTCTTTCATGTCACTCATTTTCAGCTGACTGATTAGTTTACGACTCTTTAAAATAGAAGAAGCACTCATGGAAAACTCATCAAGTCCCAGGCCGAGCAATAAAGGGATCGCGGTTTCATCACCCGCCATTTCCCCGCACATACCAGCAATTTTCCCTTCGTTATGTGCAGCGTCAATGACCATCTTAACCAGGCGCAATATAGCCGGGTTGCATGGCTGATATAAATACGAAACCGTCTCGTTCATTCGGTCCGCCGCCATCGTGTACTGAATTAAGTCATTCGTTCCAATACTGAAAAAGTCCACTTCCTTGGCAAATACATCTGCCTGTACTGCGGTTGAAGGAATCTCCACCATGATACCGACCTCAATATTGTCAGCAACCTCGATATTGTTGGATACTAACTTCTGTTTCTCTTCTTCTAAAATGGATTTAGCATGACGGAACTCGTCAATCGTAGCAATCATCGGGAACATAATTTTCAGTGATCCGAATTTACTTGCTCGTAATAAAGCTCTTAGCTGAGTTCTGAACATTTCCTGCTCTTTTAGACATAAGCGGACCGCACGTAAGCCTAAAAAAGGATTCATTTCTTTCGGAAGCTGTAAATACGGCAGTTCCTTATCTCCGCCCACATCCAAAGTACGCACAACGACGGGTAGGCCGTTCATTTCCTCAAGTACCTTTTTATACGCTGTGAACTGTTCTTCTTCAGTCGGCAATTGGTCTCGGTCCATATATAAAAACTCTGTCCGGTATAAACCAATTCCCTCCGCACCATTTGCTTTAACTCCTGCCAGATCAGCGGGTGTACCAATGTTGGCAGCCAGTTCGATATGTTCTCCGTCTGCTGTTACGGTCTTTTCATTCAATAATTTTTCTAGTTCTTTCTTTTCAAGCTCCATCTCTTTCTGCTGTTGCTTATATGCTGCAACAACATCTTCAGAAGGGTTGATATGTACTTCACCCTTCACACCGTCGACAATCACCAGATCTCCGTCTCGAACCTGCTCAACTGCTCCTTCTGCACCAACGACAGCGGGGATCTCCATAGAGCGTGCCATGATGGCAGAATGTGAAGTTCTTCCCCCAATATTGGTCACGAATGCTTTGACGAACTGTCGATTCAGCTGTGCTGTGTCAGAGGGGGTCAAATCGTTGGCAATCATGATGACTTCCTCATTGATCATGCTCAAGTTGACAACTTTCACATCTAACAAATGAGATAGGATTCGTTTCGTTACATCCCTAATGTCCGAAGCCCGTTCTCTCATGTATTCGTTATCCAGCTGTTCAAGCATCGTGATGAACTGATTCGCTATTTCTTCCAAGGAAGATTCTGCATTCAACTGATTTTCCTTAATATTGTTTTCTACAGAGTCGATTAGTTCTGGATCGGATGAAACTAATATCTGCGCATTGAAAATTGCCGCCTCTTCAACGCCCATTTCCTTTTCTGCTTTTTCACGGATGGCTTCCAACTCTTCTTTGGATGCCGCCAGTGCAGATTGGAAGCGCTCGATTTCCTTCGGGATATCCGCCACGGTTTTCTTTTCAACCTGCAGATCTGATTCAACCAGGCAGTATGCTTTGGCAATCGCGATTCCTCTCGATGCAGCAATACCATGTAATTGTTTCATTACGCAATCAGTCCTTCACTCTTCAGCTTGTTTTCTAATCCTTCCATCGCTGCGTCCTGGTCTGCGCCTTCAGCCGTAATGTCGAATTCTTCTCCTGAAGGAATGCCCATAGACATCACGCCTAAGATTGATTTTAGATTTACGGTTTTCCCTTTATATACGATATTGATAGCCGAACTGTAATCATTTGCTGCACTCACCAATGCGGAAGCCGGTCTTGCGTGAAGCCCCATTTCATCTATGATCGTAAAGGTTTTCTGATTCATTGTCATCATTCTCCTCAACTAAGTAATCGATATTCTTGTATCTAAATAGCTAATTCAGCTATTATATTCGAACTTAAATTGTTATCTTCTTCATGTCAATTTGATCTGTACACCATTCAATCTTCTGCGGATCAATATGGCCAGTCTTTTCTTCCATGGCATTTAGAACACCCATGGAAATGCCGAACTTAATCAGCTCTTCATCGGCTAACTTACGCCGTATCCCCGCTGCAAATCCCGCTATGACTGAATCGCCTGATCCAACCGGATTCTTTACTTCGACTTTCGGAATCTGCACCTGATAGAATTGGTCTTCATGGCGAATCAATGCTCCCTGTCCGCCCAGCGTGACTACTATCCACGGAATACCGTCGAGTACAGGATTTTGCAGTGCTTCGATTACTTGTTCTTTTGTGTTAATTTCTTTACCAGCTATATCCGCCAGTTCGTCTTCATTCGGTTTGATCAAATAAGGTTTACATACACTTTCCAATGAAACTTTCAGTGCCTCGCCGCTTGTGTCCAATAACACTTTTGCGTCATGCTCCTGAGCAATTTCAAGCAGCTTTGTATAGAAATTGGTATCCAGTCCTTTTGGCAAACTTCCTGATACGGTTACAATTTCTGCATTCTTTACATAGGAACGGAACTGCTCCAGAAATTCCGTCTGTTCTTTTTCGCTAATCACCGGTCCGCTTTCCAATACTTCCGTCTGCTGACCGTCGTGAATGATCGCGATACAATTTCGTGTATCTTCTATACTATCTATAAATCTATCTTTAATCAAAAGGTCACTTATTTGTGTGCGGATAAAACTTCCCAGGCTCCCGCCCAAGAAGCCTGTTGCCGCAACCTCTTCCCCTAATTGAATCAACACTCTTGATACATTTAATCCTTTTCCGCCCGCTGTTTTTGATACATTCGCGACACGATTTACTGCATCTAAATTAAAATGCTCCAGATTGTAGCGTATATCAACAGAAGGATTCATGGTTACAGTAAGTATCATTTATCCGCACACCTTTCTACTCCACACTCTATTTTTCAACCAGCTGTTTATGCTTTTCCGTCACTCATGCAAATAAGGATTTTACTGATTGCCGCTTCTTTCATTGCAGCTTTTGCAGGTCCCATATACTTTCTCGTATCTGTTTCATTCGGATGTTCCACTAAGAACTCACGCAATGCAGTGGAAAAAGGGATCTTTAATTCTGTTGAAATGTTTACTTTCGCACAGCCGAGCTCGATACATTTTTGTACATCTTCTTTGGAGATTCCGGATGCACCGTGTAAAATAATCGGAACATCAACCAGGTTATTAATTTTTTCCAAACGCTCAAAATCCAGCTCAGGTTTAGATGCATACACACCGTGGCCTGTACCAATCGCAACCGCAATTGTGTCTACGCCTGTACGTTCAACGAAATCGACTACCGTGTCAGGATCCGTATAAGCTGCATCTTTCGCTTCTACAATTTTGTCGTCTTCCTGGCCAACGAGCTTTCCTAACTCTGCTTCAACTGTAGCCCCATAAGAATGAGCCAGTTCAACAACTTTTTTCGTCAATTCGATATTTTCTTCGTATGACTCCATAGAACCATCAATCATGACAGACTTCGTTCCAAGTTTCAGTGATTCTTCAATAGACTCAATAGTTTCGTGATGATCAAGGTGCAAAGCAATTGGAATATCATTCTCTTTAGCAGCAACATCAGCAATCGCCTGGATGTACGCACGACCTGCATAGTCCATCGTTCCCGGAGTTGCAGCCAGAATCACCGGAGATTTCATTTCAACCGCCGCTTCAATCACAGTTTGGATGGTTTCTAGGTTGTGGATATTGAATGCCGGAACTGCGTATCCTTCTTTACTCGCTTTGATTAGCATTTCTTTTGTATTTCGTAACTGTGTCATCCTGTTTCCTCCTAGTTATTGAGTTTCAAGTATTGAATCCAGTTGCAATTACATTTTCTTGTATTTCACCAGTCCGTCAACTGCCGTCGCCATAATAGTTAACTGTTCATCCAGCACAACATAATCAGCTGCTTTGCCTTTTTTAATGCTACCTAGCCTGTCCGCTTTCCCCAGACTTGCAGCGGGAGTCAATGAACCTCTGTGCCATATTTCATACAACGGCAGACTGGACCAGCTTTGCAGGTTTTTCACTCCGTCAATCAGTTTCAATGTACTTCCAGCAAGAGATCCTGTTTCTGTTCTGGCAATCCCATTCATAATGGTTACAGGGAATTCACCTAAATAATAATTATCATCCGGCATCAATCCAGCACGCATGCAGTCTGTAATCAGCATAAGTTTATCCTTTTTATTCTCAAGCGCCATTGCGGCAATTACCGGATGTACATGATGGCCGTCACAAATTAATTCTGCATAAGCACGGGAATCGGTCAAAGCTGCGCCTACCGCACCTGGTTCACGGTGATGAACACCTGACATACCATTGAACAAGTGTACGAAATTTCGCGCACCATGATCAATAGCATCTTTGCAGCAGCCATAATCAGCATCCGTATGCGCGATGCTGACAAGCACGGTATCACTGACTTTCTGAATGAAATCCATCGCATGTTCACGTTCAGGTGCCAGAGCAATTTTCACAATTTGTCCATTCGCAAGCTTCTGCCATTTATTGAATTCAGCAACGTTTGGATCTTTAAAGTAACCCGGATTTTGTGCTCCTTTATGCTTCTCGGTGAAGTAAGGCCCTTCCAAAAACAGACCTTCCGATTCAGCACCGGGCAAGCTGTTTTTCGTTGCTTCAGTAACGGCAACGATCGCCTGCTCCAATGCTTCATCAGATGAAGTTAAGGTTGTAGGAAGGAAACGTGTAACACCAAGCTCCACTATCGCTCTCGAAATCTCATAAACAGCTTCAGCTGTTCCGTCCATGACATCATGACCTTGAATACCGTGAATATGCGTGTCAAATAATCCAGGCGCTATCAGGTATCCTGACCAATCTTTAACTTCTGCATTTTCGGGAACTTCATCTATGAACTCCCCGAAAACACCGTCTTTCACTTCGAGATAGCCCATCTGCCGTTCTTCGTTTTCTAGAAGAGCTTTGTCTGCCTTAATGAAATAATTCATATCGATTACTTCCTTTGATTAAAGTCAATCTTATTAAATCCCGTCTTCACTGATTTCCGTTTCTTTCTTTTTCATTTCGAAAAGTTTGATGCTGTCCTTACCATCTTGGATGGCAGTAGAAGTAAATTCATCCAGTGAAAGATTTCGTTTGAATAACGCACTTAGCAGCATCGGCGAATTCGTTCCACCAATAACACGTACATTATCCCTTGTCGCTGCAATCTTGCCGCTGACATTGAATGGAGTTCCTCCTGCCAAATCTGTAAAGCAAACAACACCTTTACCGCTGTCCACTTCCACTATCGCACTTTCCAAATCAGCAAGAAGCTTTTCTGAATCCTCATTAAAAGGAATAACAGCAATTTTTTCAATCTTGCCGGCTATCAGCTGAACGGACTCCAAAATTCCATTTGGAAACCCGCCGTGACCTGTTACCACAATTCCTATCATGCTACTTCCTCCTTCATTACCTATAAGCGCGTGATCAGATTAAAGTATTTTAAAGTACGCACCCAGCAATCCTACTACAACCGTTAAACCGATCAGCATGATTGGAGAACGGCCTTTTTTCAACAGCCAGTACATTAATAACGTATAGGCAAGTGGCAGCAATGCCGGCATTATCATATCTAAGATATCTGTCTGTACGTTTAGTTCAGCTTCACCGGATACCCACTTATATCCAATATCAAATGACACGTATGTTGCGATCAATCCACCTACAACAGAAAGACCGACAATAGAAGCCGCGCGTGAAACATGACGCGTTCCTTCTTTTAATTTTGCAATTGCCTTTACACCTGTTTTATAGCCGTATTTCATCAAACCGAAACGGACACCGAAGTGCACTACGTTAAACATTACTAAGAAAATGATGGGTCCAAGTACGTTTCCTTCTATGGCCAGCGAGGCCCCTATACCCGCGGTTATGGGCAAGAGAGTTAGGAAGAACAGCGCATCACCGATACCGCCAAGCGGTCCCATCGTAGCAACCTTAATGCCTCGTATAGCTTCTCTGTCTTCTTTCTTCTGCTCCATTGCCAGAATAATACCCATGATAAATGTTACGAGAAACGGGTGAGTGTTGAAGAATTCCATATGATCCTTCATAGACTTGCTTAAATCTTTTTTGTTTTTGTGAATATGGCGCAGTCCGGGGATGAGGGAGTACACCCAGCCCGCTGCCTGCATACGCTCGTAGTTAAAAGACGCTTGTAATAGCAATGATCTCCATGCCAAGTGATTCAATTGCTTATTGGAGAGATCCGGGGCAGCAGTATCATCATCGTATAGGTAACGCTTATCTTCAGATTCCATCAGTGATTTCCTCCTCTCGCGGTCCCGGGCCATTTGGGTCTGGCTTGTTCTTATTCTGGTAGAAATCATACAGGGCAATCGCCAATCCAATTAGTGCGATCGCTAGAATAGGAAGATTCATATAGGCAGCCAGGATAAAGCCGACAATAAAGAACATGACATATTCCACTTTCATCATAATTTTCAGCAGCATGGCAAAACCAATGGCCGGCATAATTCCACCTGCTACGGAAAGTCCAGCGATAATCCATTCCGGTACGGTCTCGACAAAGGCTGCGGCTTTTTCCGCTCCAAAGAAAATCGGCAAAAATGCGATAAGTGCGTAGAATACAAACAATATCGTAATTCCCAAGTAGTTGATACGTTCAATTCCTCGATAGTTTCCATCCAAAGCATAGCTGTCTGCTTTGTGCATGATTGGAGCAAAGATCGTGAAGAATAGCGTAATCAAGCCTTGTACAGCGACAGCAAATGGAATAGCGACACCGATTGCTGCTGCCGGATCCTGTCCCGCAATAATACCGAAAGCAGTACCGATGACACCCCCGATTACGACGTTCGGCGGCTGAGCCCCTGCAAGAGGCACCATTCCCATCCAGATTAATTCTAACGTTCCACCAATAAACAGACCTGTTGTTACGTCGCCTAAAATAATACCTACCACAAGGCCTGTAACGATTGGTCTGTGGATATGCGTCAGTCCGTTAAACATATCCACCCCGGCAATACCAGCCCATAAAGCGATCAAAAGTGCTTGCACTAGCATAAAGTTCCCCCCTATACATTATTTTTTGAATCGGAAATCCTGAGTATTAACTGACCATCTCCATATGTCCTTACAGTAACTCTAATATGTTTTGTTTTTTGTCACTTGGCACACCGCGCAAGTCCATTTTCACACCCAGTTCATCCAGCTTTTTAAATGCCGCGATATCACGATCATCAACAGATACAGTTGATGAAACTTGCTTCTTTCCTTCCTCATAATGCAGATTGCCGACATTTATATGATCGATCGGTACGCCGCCTTCTTTTAATTTCAAAGCATCCTCTACGTCACGAACAACCAAGAAAATCTTTTGCCGCGGAGATGCTTTGTGGATTACATCTATCGTTTTTTGAATAGAAAAGTATCTTGCTTGAATAACATCCGGTAAAACCATATCCATCAAGCTCTGCTGTACTTCATCAGTTGAAACTTTATCATTAGCCACAACGATTAAATTTGCGCCCAGGTGGTTTACCCATGTAACTCCTACCTGCCCGTGAATCAAGCGATTATCAATTCTTGTCAATAAAATATTTGGACCAGTCATCGTATCCTATCCCTTCATTTTTGGATTTTTAAGCAATTTTGAAGAAGTTACTACTGACACTTCCTATTATTCTTTGTCATATCCGTAGATTGTCACACCTTGCACTACACGATTAATGCGGCCAGTAGGGCTTGGATTATCCGGTGTAATTCCGAGATGCATGGACTTTTTCATTGCAAGCGTCTGAGCAAAAACTACGTACAGAAGAGCCAGCTCGAAATCGCTCTCCATTTTTTCAGATCCGGTGTTAACCTGGATAACCCAGTCTGCCAGTTTTTCAATCTCTGAATCTGTTTTTTCTGTTAAAACAAGTACTTTTAATCCTGACTCATCTGAGGCAATTTCACGTAAAATGTCCATATCATATTTCCTCGTATATTCGTTCTGCGACATGAACAGGACCACTACTGACTGATCATCTAAAATGGATTTCGGGCCGTGACGGAAGCCCAGCGATGACTCATGTACTGCAACAACCTGCCCCGCTGTAAGTTCCAGCATTTTTAACGCTGCTTCGTGTGAAAGTTCTTTAAGCGGGCCAGAACCTAAATAAATAATTCGATTAAAGTCAAACTCCAGTATCTTGTCAATTTGAACTGCTGCAGAGTCCAACAGACGCTCACCATTTTCAATTACTGCATGGAAGTCGCTGTCTTTGAACGCTGAACTGAACACTCCGTATGCAGATAAAATCATGCTGGTGAAGCTGCTGGTCATCGCCATTGCCTGATCGTGCGCTTTTTCAGGAGTTAGTATAATTAAGCTGTTCTTATCTTCCGTACTGTTTTTCGCCAGTAGACCATCTTTATTACACGTGATGATAACTTGGTAGAAATCATCCACAATTTGTTCTCCAAGTTCCACTGCTGCGACACTTTCCGGACTGTTTCCTGAGCGTGCGAATGAAACAAGAATTGTTGGAGTCTCTTTTTTAAAATAGTCCTCAGGATTGGAAACTATGTCAGTGGTTGCAATTGATTCAAATTGGACGTTTCCTGCATTTTGTTTTTTCAAAACCGGTGCAAGTGTGTCACCCGCAAAAGCAGACGTTCCTGCTCCAGTCAAAATTACTTTCACCATGTCATGCTTATGAAGAATTCCATTTATAAATTCTTTATTTCTTCCGCTGTCTTTCTTAAGACTTTCAACAGTTTCCTTCCAGACTTCAGGTTGCTGATGTATTTCAGTAGCTGTGTTAAACGCTTTCATTTCTGTTAGTTTCTGTGCAGTTAAGTTAAACATTTTTATCCTCCGTATTAAGATGTATTTATATTCTATGATACTGGTTATGTTGTCATAACCAGTAAAATCATAAAACATAACTGCAAAAGTAGTCATTCGCAGTTACGTCAATTCGACAGTATAAGCAAATTTATCTCCTCTTGCAATGCTACTTGTATATTCGATTAGCTGGTTATTAAAATAAGAAAATCGTTTAATTAACATCGCTGGCTGACCTGCTTTCACATTCAGATGGACTGCTTCATCATCACGAATCAAAGTGGCCGTAAAACGTTCTGTTGCTTTCGTCAGACCGATTTGATAATCTTTCTGAAAAATATCATACATTGGTTTTTCAATCATTTGTTCTGCGGTTAAATTCGGAAATATCTTGCAGGGTAAATAAGATGTTTCATACATCAATGGCTCATCATCTGCGTAACGTAAACGGACAACTTCATAGACATCTTCTAAAGCTTCAATCTCCATTTTTTGCGCCAGTCGCTCGTCTACAGTAATTATGCGGAACTTTAACACTTTACTGCTCGGTGTTTTACCTAACTTCGCCATTTCATCAGTAAAGCTGTATAGAGTAGAAAGATGTTGATCATACGACTTCGGCGCTACAAACGTGCCTTTACCTTTTAATTTATAAATATAACCTTCACGTTCTAAATCCTGAAGTGCCTGCCTGACAGTAATTCGGCTTAAATCATAAATTGTGCAAAGCTCACGTTCTGAGGGCAACTGTTCATGTTCATTGTAAATCTGATTCTCAATCTTCTTAATTAATTCTTCCATAAGCTGAAAGTACAAAGGGACCTTACTTGTCTTATCCAAAGAGAACCAACACCTCCTTAAAGAAGGAAATCATTCATAGATCTAATTTCCACATTTTAGTGGTCATAACCACTCGATTTATCCTTAGTATAAAATAGTGTTTTTTAAAAGTAAAGGATTTTCAGTTAATATTGGAAATATCTTTACTTACACAGTTGGCAGGACTATCTTTTCTCACTATATAGATATGATTTTCTGGTTGATTTAGAAGTGTAATTGTATTTTTTTAAAGATAAAACCCGCAGCTTCAATCGCTGCGGGCCGGGTGCTGCCCAGTTATCTTGTATAAGAAAGAACCGCGTACTTGCTGAAATTCTTCATTGCGTTTGTTGCTTCAGCTTTCTCTGCGTATTCAAAAATTCGTACATTTTCTTGATCGAACAAAGTGATAACCCACATGTTGTTCATTCTCCTCTTTGGTTTGTATTTTGATTCCCTTGTAGGAAATGCATAACCAACTTCTTTTGTTACCCCTATCATACTATCTTTTCGGTGCAAAGGAAGTAGCTTGTGAAGGTTTTCACAATTCATTCAAACTCGAAACGCTTACATATGGATACTCTGTGACACATGGAGAAACAACGTTTAGTAAAAGTAACCAAGTAATTCATCTTTTCAAATAGAGTGTTAGTGAGGCACGGCCGGGTAACCGCCACATATACTACTAACAGTAAAGACTATGAAAGGAATGATCCCCTCGAGTTATCAAGTCCCTTATTTCATGTTCAACTGCTGTATGCCGGTTTATATTCCACTTTGTTACGATGGACATTCTTACCGTTATCCTACACAGCCACCGTATACCACTCATGCAAATGAATTCCATACTCCCTTTCCTCAAGCTGCCATAACTGATTACGGCCCTTCACCTTTTGTCGTCAACATTGATGAAGCTACAAAACAAAATAACACATTTCGCACAGCACTATGGACAGGAAAATATTTTCAGTTAACGTTAATGAGCCTGGAATCTGGAGAAGACATCGGCTTAGAGATGCATCCTGATGTCGATCAATTCATACGGATTGAAGCTGGTGAAGGACTAGTTCAAATGGGAGATAGAATGGAACAGCTGGATTTTGAACGTAAAGTATATGATGACTACGCTCTTATCATTCCAGCTGGCAAATGGCATAACCTGACGAATACAGGCACACAACCACTCAAGTTATATTCGATTTATGCTCCGCCGCAACACCCTTTCGGCACCATACACGAAACAAAAGAGATTTCCCAAGCTGCAGAGTATCATAATGAATAATTAAAAAATCCACGTCTCCTTTAGTAAAGAGACGTGGATTTTGCATTCATAATACTTGCTCTTGCTGTTCTTGAAGCAGCCCCATCTTCTGCTTGTGCATCACATGGTCCTCTCCCCATTCATGCATCGCTTCCAGAATGGGTCCCAGAGATCTGCCGTAATCTGTCATGGAATACTCTACTTTTGGCGGCACTTGTGGATAGACGACCCGCTGAATAATGTCTTCCTCTTCTAATTCGCGAAGCTGCTTTGTCAGCATTTTTTGAGTAATTCCAGGCATACTGCGCTTCAGTTCACTGAAGCGTTTCGTACCTTGGTGAAGCAAATGAAGCAAGATCACAGGCTTCCACTTTCCCACCACAATCTCTAGCGCCTCTTCTACTTTACATTGAGATATCTCTATATTCATACTGATCCCTCCAATAGTATCCTTTTGTACACTATACCACTTTAAAGTGCGTACTTCTACCAAGTACTGTTGCCGCTTATACTCACAGAGAAGTAAATATAATCAAATAACTAGTTGAAAGTGGAGGTTTTTAGTATGTCAAAACATTTACAGAGACAGTAGAAAGCCGTCGTTCCATCTATGCATTCAGTGCGGAACCTGTTATTTCGGATGATAGAATCGAAGAAATCATCAGTCACGCTGTCAAACATACACCATCTGCTTTTAATTCACAGTCCGGCCGCGTTATTGTGCTACTCGGCGAACAATATAAAAAGCTTTGGAAGATCACAGAGGATACTCTCCGTGAAATCGTTCCTGCAGAATTTCCATACGACCGAAGAGCGCACGGCGGCGGTTACGGAACCATTCTTTTCTTTGAAGACATGGCACTGATCGAATCGCTACAAAATCAGTTTGAAGGGTATAAAGAAAACTTCCCTGTCTGGTCACTGCAGTCTTCCGGCATGCTGCAATTCGTTATTTGGACTTCATTAGAGGAAGAAGGATTCGGCGCAAGTCTCCAGCATTACAATCCATTGATTGATGATAGCGTGAAAAAAGAATGGGGTCTTCCTGAGTCGTGGAAACTGCTAGCACAGATGCCGTTTGGCAAACCACTGATGGAAGCCGGAGAGAAAGAATTTTCTCCTGTGGAAGATCGTATGAAAATGTTTAAGTACTATTAAAAGAGGAAATACGTTGTCCGCGGACAGTATATTTCCTCTCATTACTATTTCAACTGTATCAATGGCACACACTGAACGTGTGTTATCATCACATACTACTAGATTTTCGCGTAAGGATCATTTTGCGTGAATGTATTCCCCTAAAAGTGAATTTTACCAGGGGTGCGTGATTTATTCGTAACGATTGAAACAAACGGCCGAAATCTGCTCATTACCCCCATATTGTTTTATCACGACTTAACAATTTGGCGTGGCTGATGACTGGCTCTTTCAACCTTAAATAATTCATTCAAATAGTGATTCATAAATATCCTCTCAGGATCGAGCTTCTCTCTAACCACAAGGAAATCTGATAGCTTTGGATAAAGAGTTAACAAATCTTCCTTTGTTCGAGTATGCATTTTCGCCCAATGCGGTCTACCGTCAAATTGCTGCATAATTGATTCCATATCATGAAAGTATTCCTCATAGGGCATCCCTTTGTACATATGGAAAGCAATATAGGCAGAGTCTCTCTGATAGGAGGGGCTAATCCAAATATCATCTGCCTTCACTGTCCTACATTCGATAGGAAAATGAACGTTATATTTTTTTGTTACGATACACTCTCGAACTTTCTTCAAGGCAGGTTTTAAATTTTCTAGTGGGATACAGTATTCCATCTCCCTAAATCGAACTAATCTCGGCGTTGCAAATAATTGATAACTATTAGCTCTTTTAGTCGAGGTACCCACTCCTTTTGCAGACAATCTGCTAAAAAAGCGACTACTCTTCGGAAATATTCTACATGTTTCTGAGAAGATAAAGAATAAATAGTTTTCTAGTAATAGATTTTTAAAATGATGAAGTTCCATTCTCTGAGGTTTTTGTTCAACGATATTCATTGTCTTCACTTGCACAATATCTGAATAAGGAAACAAATAAAATTCAAAATGGCGGTTCGACTCTATGAGTTGTTCAAGTTGTTGTGCTAGTTGAGGAAACGCAATTTTCCGACTTTTATATTCATAGATCGGACAGGGAATAATTTTTATGGTAACTTTTACGATAATACCAAGACTTCCTAATGAAACAAGACATGCCTTAAAATATGTAGGGTTATTTTCTTCTGAGATTGTTAGAACTTCACCTGACCCAGTTACTAGTACAACCTCCAAGACTTGAGTTGAAATGTTTCCAAATGCTAACCCTGTGCCATGGGTGCCTGTAGAAATGGCTCCTGCAATGCTTTGTACATTCACATCCCCTAAATTCTCCTGTGCATATCCAAGCTCACCTAATTCTGCACCAATTTGAAACAACCGGGTCCCGCCAAGTACTGTAGCATAACATTCTTCTTCATTTATGGTTTCGATGCCACTTAATTCATCAAGAGAAACAAGCCACTCGCTCGTCTGGACTAAGCTTGTAAATGAATGTCCGGCACCTACTACTCTGATTGTCTTATTTTGTTTTGAGGCTTCTTTTACGAGCTTGCAAATGTCTTCAATTGAAGTTGGGTAGAATATATTCTCGGGAGTACTTTCACTTGTATGTGCCCAATTTCTCCATGTCTTGCCCTCATCCGTTTTCATCATACAAAACATACTCCTTCCCCTCGATATGTTTTATGCCGGCCAACTTCTTGCTGTTCTGCTATACATACAATTTCCTTAAAGCGCTCACAAATTTCTCCCGCTTTTGCGGCTCGAAAAATAATGGCATCTCCAATTTCCAGTGTTGCATTTTCATAATATACCGGTGTTTGAACCTCACCCGCCCCTTCTAAATCAAGTAACTTCCCACCTACTGGAAATACTGGCTGCGGTACCTTATCCTTACCCGGTGGACCCGAGGATACATACCCCCCACCATGACAAGTATATATATTAGGCGCAGGCTTTCGAACAACAGGTAAAGCATAAAACAATGCTGGCTTGTATAAAAATCCACTATAATAATCAAATAGCTTTGGTGAATAAAACCCAGATCCTACTGTTACCTCTGTAACCACATCTTCTTTGGTCGTTGAATGGAGACTTCCAGTACCACCTCCATTAACTAGTGGGAGTGAAAACCCCTCTTGTCGCAGTGCATGAACAACTTTGTTTCTTCGCTCTTCTACTTCCTTAATTGATTTCTTTTTCAGAAAGTCTATGACACTATTTTTCATCCGTTGAGAAGGGACTTTATCTCCTACCCCTGCAATTTGAGCCTCATAGCCCATTATTCCAATGAGCTTTACATTCTGTGATTGTTTGATTTTTCTAGCAAGCTCTAATACTGCTGTAGAATCTTTAAGTGGCGATCTTCTTACACCAAAATGCAGATTAAAAAAGGTTGTGCTCATGTCAACATCAATACAAAGATAAAAGTTCCCCTTTGTTCCCTCAGCAATATGATTGAGATGGTCAACATGCTCTGGTGCATCTACCATACAAATAATATTTTTCCCCTTAGAATTCAGAATAGAAATATCAGATAACGCCTTTTTGTCCCAGCAAGGATATGCTATTAAAATATCGTCCAATCCTTTTTCCGTAAGAAAAATGGCTTCCTCCGGGCTGTAGCACATGACCCCTTGGAACACAGAATTGGAATCTAAAATTCTTTTCATAACCTCTACAGAACGAATAGATTTTGAAGCTATTCTTATCTTTTTTCCATTACCATAACTTGCGATTTGTCTACAGTTCTCCTCAAAAGCAGGCAGATCCAACAGCAAAGCTGGAAGTGAAATTTCTTCTGGTATTTTGTTGGAATGCATATACTTCACCTCTTTTTCGTTACTCATCATTCTATGCTTTTGGAAGTACTATCAATACCATGACATTAAGTTTCTATATTATTCTTACTTCGTCAAATAATCTGATTTCCCTTCAGTGTAATCAGAAAAACTTGGCAAGCATCGCTCTAAGTTGTTCAGTGAGCAGTGGGTTAATAAAAAAGCTACTAAAAGTATATTAAATGGACTAGACTCCACGGGGTCAAAAAATCCCCCGAACCATTCGTTCGAGGGAACATAAAACACACTTCATATGTAACTAAAATCTCCATAAACTATTGACACCAACTTATTTCAACTCTAGCAACGCCACGCACTCCACATGTGTCGTCACTACTATGTGAACACAATTTGTTATCCTCGTTAGCTGTATGTGAACACAATTCATTAGATGTTTTTATGTTATCTTTTTTCGCATTTCTTCGCGCAGGTTTAAATATCTCGCCATCAAGACTGTTACTTAATCCCGTTTTATATACAAACGTAATCATGGCAGGATCTTTGTTTCCATCTTCATCTACTCCGCCGACAATTATCTTATCAACAACACTTTCGAATACATATCGATCAAATGTATCAATCACTTCATTTTGTTCTAAAACTTTTTTGAAAGTTAATAAGCGTTTTTTAATATCTTTTTCCTCTTCCAAATTCGATAAAGACTTTTCCCTTGTTTGCACTTTCTCATTAATTTCTTGCATCAGTGCATTGTACTTTTCTTCATACGTTTCATTGTCGATGATATCCTCTAATCTCATATCCACTAATTTATTCTTTTTGTTCTCCAATCCTTGAATCTCTTTTTCTATTTTAGCTATTTCTTTATGAATCGTATTGGAGCTCAATGCTTCTTCCATTCGTTGCAAAAATTCTTCCAATACATCTTTGTTATTATTACACATAATTCGGTAACTTTCTAGAAAGGCTTTTTCAATAGCTTCTTCGGGTATTCCTTTACTATCTGGACAGAATCTTTTCCCCTTCTTTGTGCTTGTAACACACTGCCAAATCGTTTTACCGTATTTCGTTCCACTATGCCATCTACGTCTCGTTAATGTACTGTCACAATATGCACATTCAATCATGCAACTAAAAGCATATTTACGACTAAACTTCTCTCGCTTCCCACCATTATTAGCTACTGTATTTCGTCCGCGATTTCTTCTCATTCTGATTTCCTGTGCTTTATCAAATATTTCAGCACTGACAATTGGTTCATGGTGATTTCGTAAATAATACTGATCTTCCTCACCAAAGTTTTCTAATCGGCGTTTTGAAATGGGATCTAATGTAAAAGTTTTCCCCATTAAAATATCGCCTTTATATTTTTCATTCTTTATAATTCCAAGTACAGTTGTTTCAGCCCATGTGGGAGTATCTTTCTTTGTTTTGTAGCCTAAATTCTCTAACTCTCTTGAAATGATACTTCCCCCTGCTCCTTCAACATATCTTTGAAATATATAACGAACAATTTCCGCTTCCTTTTCGTTTATTGAAATACTGTTATCTTCTGGATGATAGTCATAACCAAGACAACCTTGAAAACCAACTAACTCTCCACGTTGCATTTTCATCTTTAATCCCTTTTTAACATTGGCAGATATATTTTCAACTTCCTGTTGTGCGACTGAACTTAAAACGACAAGTAACAATTCACCATCCATTGTCAGTGTATTAATTTTTTCATCCTCAAAATAAACGGCTATATCTCTTTCTTTTAACATACGAACATATTTCAACGTATCTAATGTATTCCTTGCAAATCTAGATATTGACTTCGTAATCACCATATCAATATCTCCATTCATACAATCATTAATCATTCGTTGAAAATCTTCACGTTTAGTAACTTGTGTGCCTGTGATGGCTTCATCCGCATAAATATCGGCTAACACCCATTCTACATTTTTCTGAATTAAATCCGAGTAATAAGAGACTTGTGATTTATAGCTATTTAACTGATCTTCCGAGCCTGTACTTACCCTACAATAGGCTGCTACTCTAAGCTGTTTTATTTCTTTTCCACGTTTCTGGTTGGCTAAGTTACTATTGGCCCGAATCACTTCTACTTCCGACATAATAGCTCCTCCCTTTTGTGTTCCTTATATACTTTCTATTATAGCACCAAAAGGAACACAATTCAGCTTGTAATATCGGAGATAATACAATATTCTTTCATTAACTTATTTTTAACCATGTAATATTCTTTTTCAGTAATCAATTTACGGGTTAGCAGTTGTTTTAACATAGCAATTTGCATACTATAAAGAATCAAATTCTGTTTCAAAAACACGCCCCCTTATAATTAATCAATTAAAAATCAGACGGCTGTTGGTACAGCTCCACGGGAATTTCACCCCTGCAAGTATTCCTTCCAGCTCTATTCATAGCTTGCGACGCTTTGAACGCTCGAACCATGACGATAGAGGAGTATCATTATCCTATCTGATGAGTTATCGCCAACAATCTACCACGATTGTATTAGACTCATAGATAATCGCTCGTTTCTATCGAAAGTCATGGCGTATGAGTCAAGTAGCTCTGCATCAGTAGAACGTATCTGATTTTCAGTTTATAATGCACGACGTTATCTTCCGTGCTTTCTTTGTCAAAGAACAATATATATGTGAAAGGGAAAATTTAACCATGTAATCAAATCTTGAAAGCTAAAATGCCTTGCATCAGCTTCGAACGTAAACGATCACGTGTATCTTTATCAATGCCCCAATACGTATTTCCTTGTTCGTCATAAAGTTTACGCATCGACAAACTAGTCATGTAGCTTCCGTAATGTAGAATGACATATTTCATTGCTTCTGGCTCACCCTTATTTGCAGCTAAAATAATTGAATACGGTAATAAACCACGTTCGTTGTCTTTTGTGTTAGCATCAATCATCCCAGTCATCTGCATGTTCCTCCAAAAATCGCTTTAACCTTTTAAAAGAGCTTGTCCGCCTATACTGAACCGTACTACGAGGAATCTCTAGTAGTTCAGCTATTTCTACATCTGATTTATCAAAAAAGTAGTATAGTAGGACTGTCTTACGCTTTTCTATTGGCAAAGTACGCATCGCTTCAGCAAGTAATATTGGAGTGACTCTCTTACCAGCCACTTGTAGACATTCTCCTTCTTCTCCTTCATATTGCTTATCCAAGGTATAAAGTTGATTTTCTTCTTGTGACGTAAGATCAGAAAATGTCATCTCCTTTGCTTGTCTTTGTTTCCTTTCGTTATAAATATTTATCGCTTCATTCTTCAACACACGTTTACGAAAAGCATTAAAGGCACAGCGAACTTGCCACTCGACACAGACTGTTTCACAAGTTTTATATTTACTTATCCAACATATTCAAACACACCATGTGACGTAACTAGAAAACTCCCGTTTATTTCTAAATCTCTTCCAAGCGCTTGATAATCAATATAGTTCTGTAAATTAGTAGGCACTTCACCGAGCATACCTGTTTCTTCTACATAATACCGAGCCACATCTTCCATGTCTTCGCAATCTGTATAACAAATAATATCATCTTGATTTTCTAGCAATTCTTCCAAACTATCAAACCAGTAACCTTGAATTTCGGATAGTTTATGATAAATCGGCGATCCTTCTAATTCTTCTACCATCGCACATAACCTGTTAATTTCAGAGATTGGAGTGTATTCACCAACCTCAAATGGCAATTCATAATCATGTATGGCGTATTCTTCATATTCACTATTTAAGCCAATTCGTTCTTTCATATCTTCCATATCAATCGGTGGTGTAAACCAATCCCCAACCAATTCACCCTCATCATATTTTCCAAGATTGGCGATATATACCTGCATGTCCATTAATTTATCACATCCTTTTTATTAAAAATGGGCATAAAAAAACAGCAGACAATAAATGTCCACTGGAAAATTTAACTTATCTCTTTGCAAATGTCCTCTTAATTTCTGGGTCGCTTTTACAATCAGCTTTTTCTGTTGAAAAGTAAAAGCTCAAATTAGTATCTTTACGAAATGTTTCATATAGTTCTGGTCGAAGCATTTCTGCTTTATTACTATTAGCAATAGTGCGCTTTTTCGATGTTCCATCAGCTTTTTTACCATTACGACGAACATCATAACAATACACCGCTTTTGGATTATTCCCTTCTGCACGACTACCTATTATTTTTTGTATCCTCTCACTTTTCTTTATTATTTTTTCTTCAGGTATAAAATTAGAGAATATATCGGCAAAATCTACAAATAAATTTCTCCCCGCATTCCTACTTTCTACACCGAAAAAGTCACAAAATTCTTTAAAGTTATCAAAATGAACTTCATAAAAGTCAATAAATCCTTTAATTGAGTGGTCCGTATTGTTATCTTTTATAAATTCTACTTTAGCTTTAGCATACTTATCTGGTTTTCTTTCTTTTTCATTATACAAAGTTAATATAACAATATATTGTTCACTTTTATATTCAAAGAAAAAAGAGTCTATCATCCATTGTTTTTTCTCCATATCCTTTAATAAAAACGGCAATTTATTAAAACGTATTTTCGTTTTCTTATTCGTCAAAATTACCAAGACCTTTCCACTTTTAAATCTATTATATCATCCTCCATTCTCTAAATCTAACTACTACATTCAGAATAATGATTCTACTATTTGAATAAACCAATCCAGATATCACGCTCCAATAATCCGATTGAATAAGTTTAACAATACATCCTTCACGCCGCTTGCATTAAAGACCAATCCTACTGCAACCAACGCAACAATTAAAAACCCAATCAATTTGGAGAACTCTCGTTTAAAGCCTAAATAAATACCAATTACTACAATTGCCATTAATACCAATGACTGTGCATTACTTAAAAACCAGTTGTATAAATTTTGTCCAAAGTTCATCTTTCATTCCTCCTTCCATCTTCTAATACTTTGTTACTTGCCGCATGCATTCGATAAACCATAAAACGATACCGCCTATAATGGTAATAAAAATATATTTTGCGAATTTCATGGAAGTCCTCCAATCTATCATTTAATGACATCTTCTGTTTTAAGTGCCTGTTGCATCAATAATTGTTGATGACGTTTGGTTAACTTCGCTTGATCCAACATATCTTTAATCACGGTCGTTTGATTGATTTCATCTAGTTTTGTAGCTAGCTTCCAAGTAGGAGCAACTTGTCGAGCCAACCATCTAAGTGTTTTATCGAATGTGTAAGGTTCAGGTTTTGTTGTTAAATAAATTTTTCTGTTTTCACCAAAATCTAAAAAACGCTGCCACTCCGCATTCATTGGCCAACTACTTCGTCGTTTCTTCTCATCTTTATCAACAAATCGAATATATCGGTTAATAATAGAAAAGGCTGTTCGTCCCGCATCTTCATAGGTCATTAAATCAAGAACCGCATGATAGGCACGATCATTTTTCAGACGGATTTCAAAACGGTTTCTAATATCTGTATCTTCGAGTGATGCGCCATGTTTCACGTATTGTTCGTAATCTTTTTCATACACACAAAAATACACATCACTTTTTAAAGAGCCAATATATAACGTATTTCCCATATCCCGTTTTTCTTCTCCATGAACCAATTCGCCAGAACGGTAACTTTTAAAGCTACGAAACACGGAAATACATTCTTCATTTCGGCATTTGTTCGTGAGAAATGGAATATCCAAAATGCCTGTCTTATCATTGATTGCTAGGTCAACTCGTTTAAAGACACCATTTACTCGAAACACATCCACGAAAAAATCAAACCATGTACGTTGCTGGGCTAATAAAAAGTTTTCAAATTGACGGCAACCCTTGCCTTTGAGTTCAAGTAAACAACCTTTATCCTCATCTGGCGAAACCATGACAACAATGTCGCCAAAGACATATTGTTCCATGTAAAAATAAAACGCATAATCTTCATGGATCATATACTCCATTTTCAATCGTAAAATTTCTTCAATAACTGGCTTCGGGTTCGTTGTTAAAAAACGTATTCTTACATAATCAAATAAGATTTCCAAAGGTGCTTCTGGATTAAATTGTTCTAAAATATCGAACATTGCTTGTTGTAAAGTTGGTGTTGGTGTCATTTTTCCTGTTTCAATTTCACTAATATACTGCCTTGAAATTCCTACATGTACTGCTAATTTATTTTGCGATACGCCATATGACAGTCGTTTTTCTTTTAATTGTTGATACCAAGGTACTTCATTCATGTGCATTCCTCCCAACAGAAAAAAGATGTCAACTAAGGGCTAATAGCTGACATCTTCGTAATATGACCTAAACCCTTGATGCATCATGGTTTCTGTGCTTTTGAAACAGTTTCTTATTGTTTTTCTACCCCCCTGTTAGAAACGGGGGGTAAAGCGTGGCTATCGCCACGCAGGCTTTGCCCAGCACAGCGGCTTATGCTTCGCACGCCGCCGCACTGGGCAGCCTTTATGGTGCTAGTTTTTCTATCTCTTGTAAAAAGTCATAATCCTTTGGCACAAGTGGTGTGTAAAATTCAGTAATGACATTATCTCCTTTATCGACGTATCAACGTCCTTTGATCTGTTTTAAGAAAAATTGTTTTTGCACGTCACTACCAAACATCATGCCATATCCTAACTCTGACATTCTTCCTAAAGCAACACGAAAATTAAATTGATCACGAATCCCATCGCCTAAATATTTTGCATCTGGTCGTTGACAGGCAAGAATAAGAAAGAAGCCGGCTTGACGCCCTAACATGACAATCTGTTTTAGTTTCGTTAATACAGCTGTACTTTCTTTAGACGCAAGCATTTCCATAAAAGCTACGTATTCGTCAAAAACTAAAAAGTGAGGAGCTAAGCCCAAATAAGCATAATTTTCTCCTGTTTTATATCCTTGCATTTGTTTCATTTCTTCACTTCGAGCCATCATATCTTCATAAAATTGGTCAATACTTGCCATCATTGAATATAGCCACTGCATTGTCCCACCTTTGCCATGTTTCTGGCCCACCAATGACAAGATTTTGTTCCACCTCTGCCATGCACAGGACCACCCTCCTTTATACTTGAGATGCACCTAATGGTGCAA
>NZ_JARICI010000076.1 GCF_029257255.1 Sporosarcina sp.
CAGTGAGCATACAAACGACTTGCTGGAAGAAAAACTGAATAAATGGATTGCGATCTTGCAACCCGCTTTATTTGGTATCTTGGCAGTATGTATTTTATTGGCATATTTAGCGATTTTACTGCCGGTATATCGCATGATTGACACGATATAAAGGAGGAAATGAGTTGTTTAAAAAAATATACAGCAATGAAAAAGGCTTTACTTTAATTGAAATGATGATCGTCCTTCTCATTATAACCGTCTTAGTTTTGATCGCTATTCCAAACGTAACAAAGCACTCTAAATCTATTGATGAAAAAGGTTGTGCTGCCTATATTAAAATGGTAGAAGGACAGGTTCAGGCTTATAAAATGGATGAAAAAAAGATCCCGACAATCAGTGATTTGACGGGTGCGGGATATCTCCCAAATGCGCCAACATGTCCGGACGGCTCAGCGATCACTCTGGACGCTGAGGGAAAAGTCGGATCATCAACTCCATGAAAATAAGTAAACGGCAGCAAGGTTTTACATTCGTGGAACTGCTGCTTGTATTGTCAATTCTCGTCGTGCTCACTGCTGTCATTTTACCTTTTAGTGAGAAGCGACTTCATGCAATGTCAGAAGAAGACGCGCTAAAGGCTTTTATGGCTACTGTTCATGAAACACAGTTGTATGCAGCAACACATCGGGAACATGTAAGATTAAGGTTCTCTGAGGGGGGCAGCGTCTACAAATCTTTTCGCGGTGATCTGTCAGTATTCGCTTCTGGTCGTTTTCCGGAAGGAATGGTCAAAGTGCAGAACACCGGCTTGGCAGAACTGGAATTTCAGCCTTCGGGCAATATGTATCCTACAGGAAAGCTGACGATACGGACGAAAAACTCCGGAACGAAAACGATTACTTTTCAGTTCGAACGGGGGAGGATGCTGATCAATGGATGAAAAAGGGCAATCATGGCCTGAAGCTATGCTGTCTTTAGTTATTATTATGGTGATTTTCAGCTCATTGCTTCCAATGGCGAGTCGTTTGACGACCACTGTTCTCATGAAGAAAAATATGATGATTGCTGCGGAAACAAGCTTTCAAGCAGCCATCCATTATCGAACTGGTGGAGAGACGGCAGGGGTCAGAACGCATGATGGTCATGACTATCAATGGACTGTCATGGGGGATGAAATATGTGTGACGTATGAAGAGTTGCGAGGTGTGCGCAGCAAATGTATAGGCCTATGAAGCATTCGAATGAAAAAGGTTTTTCTTTACTGGAGAGCTTGATCCAGCTGCTAATTTTTTCTATTCTAATTCAGCTGACTGTACTTTTCTTTTATTGGAAAGCACCGATCCTATCGAGTTATCAGAGCGACTTTTTAGGTGAGTGGGAATTGTTTTCGATGGAGCTTCAGCAGCTGCTTGAAGAAGTGGAATATGTTGCTGAACCGACGAACACGAGCGTTTCATTCAAAACAGAAAAAGGGCTGGTAACGATCCAGCTGTATAATCAGCTCATTCGAAAAGTTGTCAGCGGGCAAGGACATGTACCTTTATTGGTAGATGTCGCATCTTGTAAGTTTATAGTTGAAGGAAACCGGCTACGAGTGGCTGTAGAAAGGCAGGATGGTGTCAAAAAAGAAAGGACGTTTGCGATTGGATTATATTCGGAATGAAAAAGGAGGGATGTTCGTTTTCGCCATTATTCTATTATTTTTCGTAAGCCTCTTTCTTTTTTCCCTCGTTTCATGGCATGATAGCTTATATGGCATATACGACTCGCTGGAGATCTATTATGAACGCGAAGCAGTCAAATTAATGAAACGGGATGAATAAAAATGAAACGGATTTACTTAGTAGGTTTTATGGGGTGCGGGAAGAGTGCGATTGGTAAGCGGCTTCATTCGCTGACAGACATTCCATTTTACGATATGGACCATGAAATTTCCGATGAGATGGAGCTGACGATCCCTGAAATTTTCGATCAATACGGTGAACCTTACTTCCGCCAGCTTGAAACGGAATTTTTAGCGTCTTTCCCTGAAGAATATTGTATCGTCGCAACTGGCGGAGGTGTGGCAGTAAAAGAAGAAAATATTCGTTTGATGCGAGAAACCGGCATGGTGTTTTTCTTAAATGCTTCATTCCGTGATATTTGGCGGAGAATATCTACCGATGTCAACCGTCCAATTGTTCAGAAGTCCACGCGAATGGAACTGGAGACTCTTTATAAGAAACGCAAGCCGAAATATTTGCAGGCAAGTCATTTCACTGTCGAAACTACTGGAAAGTCTTTGACTGAAATTGCGGAGTATATTATCTTCCAAATTGAAAGATATCAATAATCATTGTATTGAAAACCGGATGATTAATAATAAACACTGTTAATCATTCGGTTTGTGGACTTTATAAGAAATAGATTGCGCTTACTTCTTTATAATGTTAAGATATCAGTGAAGTGTGAGATTAATTAAATAATGCGGATGATTGCATAGGGAGAGCGCGCATTAGGCGCCGCCGAAGGAGCAAGTAACGAAATGTTATGAATCTCTCAGGTAAAAAAACGTATGCAGGACGCATCTCTGGACATTGCCGGCTTGACCGGCTGCCGATCAGGCAAAAGGACAGGGGTTCTCTTATTTATAGGAGACCCTTGTCCTTTTTTGATTGAATACATACTGTGCGGGTTCAATTCGTACAGACCACAAAGGAGGAAGCAGTTTGACGAATCAATTATTGCGCACGCCCTTATTTGAAAGTTACAAAGAGTACGGTGGAAAGACGATCGACTTTGGCGGATGGGAGCTGCCGGTACAATTTTCCAGCATCAAAGCAGAGCATGAAGCAGTCCGGACTAAAGCGGGACTTTTCGATGTATCGCATATGGGAGAAGTATTGGTCAGCGGAAGCGGAGCGCTGGATTATTTACAGAAGCTCGTGACAAATGATGTTTCGAAACTGCAAATTGGCCAGGCTCAGTATACGGTTATGTGTAATGAGCAGGGCGGTACAATTGATGACTTCCTAATTTACAAACTCGAAGAAGAACGCTATCTATTAGTTGTTAATGCCTCCAATATTGATAAAGATGTCGCTTGGATGGAAAAACAGAAAACTGAAAATGTTGTTATCGATAATCAATCTTCAAATTATGCTTTGTTGGCACTTCAGGGTCCACAGGCGGAAACGGTCTTGCAGAAATTAACAGATGAAGCGCTTAGTGATATTAAGTTTTTCCGTTTCAAAGAGCATGTTCAGGTGGGCGGTGAGAATGTACTTGTTTCGCGCACTGGCTATACCGGAGAAAATGGTTTTGAGATCTACGGTACACCTGAGGCAATTCAGGCACTCTGGCCGAAGATCTTACAGGCGGGTGAAGCTGAAGGAGTCGTTCCGGCTGGACTTGGCGCACGTGACACGCTGCGTTTTGAAGCAGGTCTGCCATTATACGGGCAGGAACTGTCAGCGGACATCTCTCCACTCGAAGCGGGACTTGGTTTCGTTGTAAAAGTGAATAAAGATGAAGATTTCATTGGAAAAGATGTGTTGAAGAAACAAAAAGAGCAAGGTGTTGAAAGGAAACTTGTCGGACTGGAAATGATCGATAAAGGCATTCCGCGTACGGGCTATAAGGTGTTGTCGGGCGAACAGGAGATTGGGGAAGTGACGACAGGAACTCAATCGCCTACATTGAAAAAGAATATCGGTTTTGCGCTGCTGGCGGCTGGCTTTACTGAACTTGGAACAGAAGTAGAAGTGGAAGTTCGTAAAAAGCTTCTGAAAGCAAAAGTAGTAGCAACACCTTTCTATAAAAGATCATAAGTGAAAAGGGGTAAATATATGTTGAAGCATCGTTATCTTCCTATGACAGAGCAAGATCAGAAAGAAATGTTGGAAACGATCGGAATTTCTTCTATTGACGAATTGTTTGCAGACATTCCAGAAAAAGTTCGTTTTACAGGAGAGTACAATATCAAACAGGCGAAATCTGAAACGTCTTTACTGAAAGAGCTTAGCCGTCTGGCAGCAAAGAATGCCAACGCGCAGGACTATGCTTCGTTCCTCGGTGCAGGTGTCTATGATCACTATAAGCCTGTCATCGTCGATCACGTAATTTCACGTTCTGAATTCTACACGGCGTATACACCGTATCAACCGGAAATTTCACAGGGGGAACTGCAAGCGATCTTTGAATTCCAAACGATGATCTGTGAGCTGACAGGAATGGAACTGGCAAACTCGTCCATGTATGACGGTGGAACTGCATTGGCAGAAGCGGGAACACTCGCTGCGGGATATACAAAACGTAAAAAACTACTAGTTTCCTCGACGGTTCATTCGGAATCTCATGCCGTCGTGAATTCCTATGCCAGCGGACAATCCATTGAAGTAGTAACGATTCCGCATGCAGACGGTGTAACAAATGTGGAAAAGCTTAAGGAATTAATTGATGATCAGACAGCTGCAGTAATTGTTCAATACCCAAACTTTTATGGTCAGGTGGAAGATTTGCAGACAATGAGCAATATTGCACATGACAATGGAGCACTTTTCGTTGTATCTGCAAATCCGCTTTCACTCGGACTTTTGACGCCTCCAGGTGCACTCGGTGCAGATATTACAGTAGGGGATGCACAGCCTTTCGGGATTGCTGAAGCATTCGGCGGCCCGCACTGTGGCTATTTCGCGGTAACAAAGAAATTGATGCGCAAAGTGCCGGGCAGATTAGTCGGTGAAACGACAGATGATCAAGGACGCAGAGGATACGTGCTGACACTGCAGGCCCGTGAACAGCATATCCGCCGTGATAAAGCGACATCTAATATTTGTTCCAATCAAGCCTTGAATGCATTGGCAGCATCTGTTGCAATGACAGCACTCAGTAAAGAAGGTATAAAAGAAATTGCTTATCAAAATATCGCAAAAACTGCTTATGCCCGCTCTGCATTTGAGAAGGCAGGCTTTACAGTTAAGTTCAGTACCTCTCATTTCAATGAAATCGTTGTAGACTGCAAAGCACCTGTCAAAGAAGTGAATGAAAGGTTGCTGAAGCAAGGCATCATTGGCGGATATGATCTCAGTCTGGTGGATGAAAACCTGGCAAATCATGCGCTGGTTGCGGTAACGGAACAACGTACGAAAGAAGAAATCGATGCATACGTGCAAGAACTGGAGGCTATCCATGCATAACGAAAATCAAGCCCTCATATTTGAAATCTCAAAAGCTGGACGGGTCGGTTACAGTCTTCCTGAATTAGATGTACCTGAAGTAGATGTTTCTAACATCCTGCCGCAAGGTCTGATCCGTACTGAAGACGCGGAACTGCCTGAAGTTGCGGAACTTGATATAATGCGCCATTACACAGCATTATCCAATCGTAATCACGGTGTAGATACAGGATTCTACCCCCTTGGTTCATGTACGATGAAATACAATCCTAAAATTAATGAAGCAGTTGCCCGTTTCCCAGGTTTTGCCCGCGTTCATCCGTTGCAGGATGAGTCGACAGTGCAAGGTGCATTAGAAGTGGCTTATGATCTGCAGGAACATTTAGCTGAAATTACAGGGATGCCTGCGGTAACTCTTCAGCCGGCTGCAGGTGCACATGGTGAATGGACAGCGTTGATGATGATCCGTGCATTCCATGAAGCAAACGGCGATACAGAGCGAACTAAAGTGCTTGTCCCTGACTCCGCTCACGGCACAAACCCTGCATCCGCAACAGTTGCAGGCTTCGATACGATAACAGTAAAATCGAATGACAATGGATTAGTGGACTTGGAAGATTTGAAAGCGAAAGTAGGCAGCGATACAGCTGCATTGATGCTGACAAATCCGAATACACTTGGACTATTTGAAGAAGATATTCTGGAAATGGCTGCCATTGTACACGGTGTCGGCGGTAAACTCTATTATGACGGAGCGAACTTGAATGCGGTTATGTCAAAAGCACGTCCTGGAGATATGGGCTTTGACGCGGTTCACTTGAACTTGCATAAGACGTTTACTGGACCGCACGGCGGCGGTGGCCCGGGTTCAGGCCCGGTCGGTGTAACAGAAGAACTGGCAGCATTTATGCCGAAGCCTGTCATAACGAAGAAAGAAGACCGTTTTGTACTGGATTACGATGTGCCGCTATCAATCGGCCGCGTGAAGCCATATTACGGCAACTTCGGTATTTATCTGCGTGCTTACACGTATATTCGCACGATGGGTCCGGACGGCCTGAAAGCCGTAACGGAATACGCTGTGCTGAATGCCAACTATATGATGCGCCGACTTGAGCCATATTTCGATCTGCCGTATACGCAGCATTGTAAGCACGAGTTTGTATTGTCAGGACGTCGTCAGAAGAAATTGGGAGTCCGTACGCTGGATATGGCGAAACGTCTTCTGGATTTCGGCTATCATCCGCCAACAATCTACTTCCCGTTGAACGTAGAAGAAGGCATGATGATTGAGCCTACGGAAACTGAATCAAAAGAAACTTTGGATGCTTTCATCGAAGCGATGATTCAGATCGCTAAGGAAGTAGAAGAGAATCCGGAAATCGTTCAGGAAGCACCGCACACAACAGTAATTGGGCGCCTGGATGAAACGAAGGCTGCACGTAAACCGGTTCTGCGTTATACGAAAGAAGCATAATACACAGCAAAAGGAGAGACGAAATTCGTCTCTCCTTTTTTACATTTCATTAAAATCCGATGGAAGAATCGCTGTCCCAATCATTGCGGGTTGCCTGGCGATGCTGTTTCTGCAATTCTTTAATGCGCTCTTTGAAAGAAATGATGCCCTCATAATGAAAGGTAAGCGCGATCGACATGTACAATTCATTTAATTGAGAAATGGACAGATCTTTTGTATGTTCTGCGATTGCTTCAATATGGCTTTCATCAAGGATGTTCTTACGATCAAGTTTTTGCATATATTCTTTCCGTACATTTTTTGTCGGTGAAGTGATTTCATAGGTACTATCAAAACGTCCGGCACGGTTTATTAAGGCGGGGTCGATGCGTTCGGGATAATTCGTTGTCCCGATAATAAAGAGTCCGTCACGAACGTGTACGCCATCCAATGTGTTCAAAAATGTACTGCGCATATGTTCGGGCATGGAATCGATATCCTCAATGACGAGAATAGCAGGTGCCAGACGTTCAACCGTCGAGAAAACCTCCTGGACGGAATGACTGCCTGTAAATTCAGTGATCTGCCAATAGACCACGGGTGCATCGGTCGTTCCGGTAATTGAACGGACAAGAGTAGTTTTGCCGTTGCCGGGAGACCCGTAGAGCAGGATTCCGCGCTTATACGGCAGGCCGTATTCCTTAAAAAAGCGTCCGTCCTCAGTGAAAAACTCATCAATGGATCGGAACAGCTCATTTTTCAGCTTTTCATCAAGCAGCACATCCTTGCGCTCAATTTGTTCGCCAGCGCCGTAAGTCTTCTTTCCGATGCCTTCTTCTGTATCCACTAGATACGTGATGGCTGCCTTCATGGATTCTCTTTGAATAGCATTCAGTTCATGAATAAAGTGTCTAACGTGTTCTGCAGAAGGAGCGAAAAGCATTTGTTCTGACCAAGTCTCTCCTGTCGTCACATAATAAGTAATTTTTGCTGCAGCTATTTGATAGCCAGGGAAGAAAAGCAGTTGATTGTCGATTGTTTCAGACTTTTCAATGGAAAATCCTGTTGCCGACGCATCGGGTATTACTTTTTCGCTCGGCAGTGTTTCGTAAATATGTGCAAGCGATTCATAGGCGATCTTTTTTTGATGAATCAGTTCCGGCAGCATTGTGTCAGTGTAGGTTAGAAATTCTTCGGCATTAATAATCTTCCAATCATCTGGTGACCGCTCCTGAAGTTTGCTGAAAATCGCTTGAAGGACTTCAGCATAAGGTTGCAGATGTGGCAGTTTTACGTATTGCTCCGGTAGGCTGGGAATTAGAAAAGTTGATTTCAAAGTTTAGTCATTCTCCTTTATAAATAATAAATCCCCCTAAAAAGGAGGATTCAATAGTATTATTTTGTTTTGATCTTTCCTGACCACTGCTTGAATCCGCCTTGCAGCTGATAAATATCATTGCACCCTTTTTTCTTCAAGAATAAAGCTGCACGACCTGTACGGCTGTTATTTTGATCGTAAAGGTAGATCTCTTTATCGGGACGAATTTCTTTGTAACGCTGGGAAAACTGTGTAAATGGTATATTGCGGGCACCTAAAATATGTCCGGCTTCAAAATCTTTTGGCTCACGTACATCAATCAGTTGTGCTTTGCGGTATCCTTGAATAAATTGTTCCTGTGTTAATGTGTTGAGTGCTTTTCGTACACGTAAATATGTAATTACGAAATACAGAATGACTGCGAGCACCACTGCGCCCAAAATAAAGTAATTCAAAAAAACTTCCCCCTTTTATCTATATCTTCATTATAAAGATTATCTGGCATCAGTTCAATCGGAATGTTAAAATGTAATGCGTTATTGTTTTTTTCGTTCACGATTTCATATAGCATAAATGAGATACCACAGACTAAGGAGAATGAATATGACAAAAGCGGTTTGGCACTACGTGGATTCGGGAGAGTGTACACCTTCTTACAATATGGCGCTGGATGAGGCGCTGTTGGAATTACATAGCCGTGGGGAAATTGGGCCAGTTCTGCGCTTTTACGAATGGTCTCCCGCTACGTTATCGATAGGCTATTTTCAGAAGATCGAAAAAGATATTGATATGGAAAAAGTAAAAGAACTTGGACTTGGATTTGTGCGCAGACCAACAGGCGGCAGAGGAGTGCTTCACGAGCATGAATTGACGTACAGTGTCATTGTCAGCGAGCAGTATCCTGATATGCCCGATTCCGTCACAGAAGCGTACCGTGTCATTTCTGGCGGATTATTGCAGGGGTTCCGTAATTTAGGTCTGCAGGCAGAGTTCTCAATTCCTGATGAAGAAGTGACAGATCAGCTGCGGCGTCCGAAAAGCGGCGTCTGCTTTGATGCGCCAAGCTGGTATGAATTGGTTGTAGAAGGAAAGAAAGTGGCGGGCAGCGC
>NZ_JARICI010000012.1 GCF_029257255.1 Sporosarcina sp.
ATTACAACAACAAACGTATCAAACAGAAATTGGCTGGCATGAGTCCGGTACAATACCGTCTACACACCAGCCAACTAGCTGCGTAATATAAAACTCTAACTTTTAGGGGTCACTACAATGGAATAAATCCGTCGACGTTTTTTTAATAAAATTCATCTTCTAAAATGTTATCTTCATCTTCATAACGAGTTTGATAGGAGGATATCAATGTATCTAAATGCTCCAATTGCTCTTCATAATTTAATATGGAAGAAAGAATATGCAGCAAGTGATAAGCTGAAAACTCTTCGTCTTCTTTGGTAATGGCAATTTCTTTTGCGAATATATCCATCACTTCCTGCCGCTGAATAAATTCATTGTGCAGTTCCGTTTCGTCGCGATCCGCTTTCAACTTGCCTGCGAACTTCAAATGAAGTTGCTCGTGATAAACGAGTAGTGCTTCAAGCCGTTCAGTGACCATCATTCTAAAGTGTTCAGGCAATTTGATCAGTTCGTTCTCGAATTTATGCAGTCTTTTTAGTACATCATAACTGCTTCGCGTTGTGGCAATCATTTGCCGGTAAACAACGAGACGTCTAGCCTTAGAAGCAGAAGTTTTCTTGAAGTAGCTGCGTTCTTCCTTGTACAGCAGGTAAAGCTGGTCTATTTGAATAAGCCGTTCTTTCAACTTGATAAGTGACTTTTTAGTGGCAGAATGATCAGATGCTTGTCGGACAGCCAAACGAGCCCAGCGAATAATTTCATCTTGTGCCTGATGAACGGCCTGGAAAAGTTTTGATTCATACTTTGGCGGCATAAATACTAAGTTCACCAGAAATGCTGCGAGTACGCCGACTAAAATGGTAGAGACTCGGAGAAACGCAAAGATTAAAAAGTCATCTCCTTTTACTTCCATGACTGCAATCATTGTTACGAGGGCAAGTGAAATGGATTTTTCTAGACCAAGCTTTAGCATGATAATCATAACGATTACTGCTGCTAACCCTACGACGACTAACTGCGGACCGAAGATCAGTGTAAAACTTACTGCGACCGCTGCCCCAATCAAGTTCCCTTGTAATTGTTCAACTATCGTTAAATACGACCTATAAATAGATGGCTGGATTGCGAAGATCGCTGCGATTCCTGCGAACACCGCAGTAGGTAGCTGCAGTAACTGCGCAAGAAATAGAGCGAACACAATCGCAATACCCGTTTTAAAAATGCGGGCACCAAGTTTCATTGGGTAATTCCTTTCCTTAAAAAGCTCTTTTTTGCTACTTTACAATATTGCAGCAAGACGGTCAATGCATTCTTCAGGTTAATGCCTTAAATGAACGGTCCACAGCTTCTAGTGTTTCCTTCACATCTTCTTCTGTATGAGCAGTCGTTAGGAACCAAGCTTCATACTTTGAAGGTGCAAGGTTGATACCGTTTTTCAACATTTCCTTAAAGAAACGTCCGAACATCTCGCCGTCCGTATCTTCAGCCTGCTGATAATTGTTCACTATCACATCCGTGAAGAAGAGGGTGAGTGCCCCACCTAAACGGTTGATCGTCATTGTTATGCCGTGTTTCTTCGCCAGCTGTAAAATTCCTTCTTCCAATAAACCGCCTAAGCGATCCATCTCTTCATACACACCAGGCTCCTGCAATACTTCTAGACAAGCAATCCCAGAAAGAATGGAAGCCGGATTTCCTGCCATCGTTCCCGCCTGATAAGCAGGTCCGAGTGGAGCTACTTGTTCCATAATCTCTTTTTTGCCGCCATACCCGCCGATTGGCAGGCCGCCGCCGATAATTTTACCGAAAGCTGTTAAATCCGGCTGCAGTCCAAGCAACGTCTGAGCTGCCCCATAATGAAAACGGAACGCAGTAATGACTTCATCGTAGACAGTCAGTACACCTTTATCCGTAGCTTATTCATGAACGAGTTCAAGGAATCCTTCATTCGGCTCAACGATGCCAAAGTTGCCGACAATTGGTTCGATCAGGATACAAGCAAGTTCATCCCCCCATTGATCCATTGCTTCTCTGTAGCTTTGCGGATCATTGAAAGGAATCGTGATGACTTCTTTCGCAATGGAAGAAGGCACACCGGCTGAGTCAGGAATACCGAGAGTTGCCGGTCCCGAACCCGCAGCAACAAGTACGAGGTCTGAGTGGCCGTGATAGCAGCCAGCGAATTTCATGATTTTAGTACGTCCAGTGAATGCGCGTGACACCCGGATTGTCGTCATGACAGCTTCCGTTCCGGAGTTGACGAAACGAACCTTATCCATTCCAGGAATCGCGTCTTTCAGCATTTTGGCGAATTTCACTTCATGGCGAGTTGGTGTCCCGTATAATACGCCGTTTTCAGCCGCGTGTGTGATTGCTTTTGTAATGTGAGGATGCGCGTGCCCGGTAATGATCGGTCCGTACGCTCCTAAATAGTCGATATATCGATTGCCGTCTACATCGTAAAAATAAGCGCCTTGCGCACGTTCCATAACAGTGGGAGCTCCGCCGCCGACCGCTTTGTATCCGCGCGAAGGGCTGTTAACGCCTCCGACAATATGTTCACATGCTTCTGCGTAGATTGCTTCTGAGTTTTTCCTGTTCATTAGTTAATTCCTCCAAATCCATTATACGCTACCATTTTAGCACTAATACCCATTAGGTCTCCACCCTCAGAGCTCCATTGCAGTAAATTGAAAAGTGTAAGTATTTCAGCTACGATGAGTAAGGAAGAAATTTAAATGGATGAATGTTTTTAACTTACCGAGGAGGGCTTTATATGGACAAATTAGAAGGATTGCATGCGCCGCTGTTCTCATTGCCAAATGAAAACGGGGAAGAAGTTTCATTAGAAAGTTATAAAGGTAAAAAGTATGTTGTGTTGTATTTTTATCCGAAAGATTCAACGCCGGGCTGTACGACGGAAGCATGTGATTTCCGTGACGCTGTGAATGATTTTGAAGAGTTGAATGCAGTGATTTTAGGCGTTAGTCCGGACAAAGAAGCCTCACATCAGAAATTCATTGAAAAACATGGTCTCCCATTTTCGCTGCTTGTCGATGAAGAACATGTAGTAGCTGAACAATATGGTGTGTGGAAATTGAAGAAGAACTTCGGTAAAGAATATATGGGAATTGAGCGTTCGACATTCCTGATCGATCCGACAGGCACGGTAGTAAAAGAGTGGCGGAAAGTTCGAGTGAAGGGGCATGTCGAAGATGCGCTCACAACATTGCAGCAATTGACTAAGGAGGCCTGACTATGAAGATTGTCTTCACGTTCAGAATTAAAACCGCTTTTAAAGAAAAACTGGAGCGGAAGTTTCCTGATACAGAATTCGTCTATGCATCTTCCATTGATGATGTATCTATCGAAGATGCGGATGTAATTGCGACAGAAGGCGTTGACCTGACAGAAGCTATCGTTGAAAAAGCTGTTGCATTAAAATGGGTGATGGTTGCCGCAGTTGGTGTGAATGATTTGCCACTTCAAGCGTTAAAGCAGAAAGGAGTAATCGTTACCAACGCACGAGGTGTTCATAAAGCTCCTCTTGCAGAATCGGTTCTGGCTCATTTATTGTCACTGGAAAGAGGTTTGCCCGGTATATATGAAAGACAGGCAGAGAAAAAGTGGAAGCTGGATAAAATTCCTGGTGAAGTAAACGGTTCGACAGCACTAATTGTCGGAACCGGCGCAATCGGAGGAGAAATCGGCAGACTACTACAGGCTTTCCGTGTGTATACAATCGGCTGCAACCGTTCAGGACATGAGAGTGATTTCATGGATGAGACGATTACGATGCCTACTCTTTTAGACAGACTTCCTGAAGCAGACTATGTAATCTCTATTTTACCAAGCACTGCAGAAACTAAATGGATTTATCAGCGAGAGCATTTCAAGGCGATGAAAGAATCCGCTATTTTTGTGAATGTTGGAAGAGGAGATGCGGTGAAGGATGAAACCGTTATTGAAGCATTAGAAACCAATGAAATCCGACACGCTGTTCTTGATGTATTCGAAGAAGAACCTCTTCCTGAGAGCAGTCCGCTCTGGAGTCTTTCAAATTGTACAGTTTCACCGCATATGTCCAGTCTGTCGGGTCAGTATATTACACGCTCCCTTGATATTATGGAAACGAATTTGGACAAATGGGCTGCAGACGATCGCAATCTTATTAATCTAGTGGATTTAGATAAAGGCTATTAATGAAAGTTTCTATTACCGGCATCTTAAAGGCTAGCACAAAAGTTGACAGTTACCCTCTTCATTGAGTACACTAATTATAATGATTATAAAGAAGTAGTCTTTATGAAGTGAGGTGCATTACGATGCCGACAGTAGTTTTAAAAGATGCGCTCGTAACGTTAAAGGAAAGTGGTGTGAGAATCACTCCACAGAGACATGCCATTCTTGAGTATTTGATCACTTCCCAAACACACCCGACAGCTGATGAGATATACAAAGCACTTGAATCGGATTTTCCCAATATGAGTGTCGCGACAGTCTATAATAATTTACGTGTATTTCAAAACTCTGGACTTGTGAAAGAGCTTACCTACGGGGATGCATCAAGCCGCTTTGATTTTGTGACGCATGATCATTACCATATTATTTGTGACGATTGCGGAAAAATTGTAGATTTCCATCACCCAGGACTTGAGGAAGTGGAGCGGTTGGCCGCACATGTAACGGGATTTAAAGTGAATTCACACCGTTTAGAAGTATACGGTACATGTCCGGAATGTGCAGAAGCTCAGCAAACAGAAGCAAAGTAAAAAGAGTGTAACCCAGATGGGTTACACTCTTTTTATTTTGCTGACTTATCATGAGACATTTTTGTTTTATTGTACGATACGTCGAACTCTTTGCCTTCTAAATCCGGATCCAGTGTTAACGGCTCACGGCAATGCCCGCACATATCTACGCGGCCCAACATTTTTGTATGCTTTCCACAATTCGGACATTTAATTCTGATGGCTCGGGTTGAAAGTGTTCCGATCCAAGCGTAAACGACCGTACTTGCGATGATAGCGAGCACACCCAAGAACATGAAAATCAGCATAACAATTTCATTTGAACGGAAGAAAATGCCGATATACATAATGGCGACTCCGATGAAAATGAGCGACAAGGCAAATGAACGAATGCGATTTATTTTATTTTTATATGGTTTCATCTAAAATATCCTCCTCACACTATCCTCACCTAATATATCATATTCTTAAATAAAAGCAGTACAAACTCTCTTTAATTAAAGGATTTTATGTGAAATCGTCGAAATAGAGTATTCGAGACGTTCAAGAAAGTACTGGGAGGCGAAGATGTGGAACAAATGTTACGGCCAATATACCAGGAGAGAGCAAGTCTATCTGATACATTAAGTGTGCTTCTTATTGAAAATCAAAGATTGGACGATCCAATCACTGATGCATTCGATGAAGTGCTGTTCATTATTTCCTCGAACAATGAAGTGCCGATTCAATCAAAGCACTATACTGACGGAGAGCGTAAAGCTGCCATGCATACGATCAGTGAGAAACAATTAACGCACTGGCTGTTGGTAGGGACCAATAAAAAGATCATTGACTGGTTGATCTTAGGAAAGGTTTATTTTGACAGGGATGAATATGCAGAACGTCTGAAACAGCGGCTGTCAGAAGATCCGCTTTTCGGCAGAAGCGTGAAAATGGGGATGGAACTGGCGAAAATGATTCGCGCTTATAATGAAGGGAAAATTCATTTCGAGAGAAAGCAGTACATGGATGCCTATATTAATGCCTTGAATTGTCTGCAACACCTGGCAAGAATGGTTGCGATAAAACATAATACGCTGCCTGAGAAAACCGTTTGGTCTCAAATGAAAAAAGTAGATCCTTCCGTTTATAAGCTATATGAAGAATTGATTGGAAGCGAAGAAAATCTTGAGAAGCGGCTGGACTTAGTTTTTCTGGCAAGTGAATTTTTCATTCATAACTATACCAATGAAGCTTCTGAGCATTTGTTGAATATCCTAGATCTAAAAGATTCCTGGACAATCCAAGAACTGTATGATCATAAAGAGCTGTCGCTATATTCATCAAACCTTGAGTTTTTTATTGAGTATCTAGTGGATAAGCAGCTGATTGAAATTGTTTGTGTGCCTTCAAAAAATGAGTTGTTATATCATAGACAATACAGGTCACAGAGAGGAAGAAATGCATTGTAGAGCGGTTTAACGATCGCTCTACAACTTTTTTAGAAAAGTTGTTGACTTTAGAAACGAATGCATGTTACTATAGTAAATGTCGCTTGGGACAAACGTTCTTACAGCGCACAACACACTCGAAAAAACATTTTTAAAAAAGTGCTTGACGAGTGATAAGAAGATATGGTAGATTAGAGAAGTCGCTTTTACAGGACGAACCAAATGAACCTTGAAAACTGAACAGCAAAACGTTAACGAAAATAGTTTGTGCACTTCGGTGACATAAACAAAAATGAGTATCTTAAATGATGCCAGCAAGAAACTCGAGCTACTCGAATTTCTCTATTATGGAGAGTTTGATCCTGGCTCAGGACGAACGCTGGCGGCATGCCTAATACATGCAAGTCGAGCGAAACTACAGGAGCTTGCTCCTGTAGTTTAGCGGCGGACGGGTGAGTAACACGTGGGCAACCTACCTTACAGATGGGGATAACTCCGGGAAACCGGGGCTAATACCGAATAACCCATTTCTTCGCATGAAGAGATGTTGAAAGACGGTTT
>NZ_JARICI010000039.1 GCF_029257255.1 Sporosarcina sp.
GCTCCGACAGGCACTGGCCGACTAAATCGCCGCGTCCTGCGGCAACGTCGGCACTAGTACATCCTGTACGTCGGAGGCATAAAAGAAAGGCGCTCTTTGCCTTTCCTTTATGCCTGAAGTGATCCGAGGAGCTAGCCGTCGCAGCTGGATATGACTAAAAGCGGAAAGCGCCGTCTAGCCCTCAAAAACACTGTCAACTAACTGTCACAGGTTCAATTATCGAAATTCTAGATCAGATATGATAAACTGTTTTCATATACGCCAACTAACAAACGTATGTCTAAGCACGCAAATTAGAGGAGGAATTCCATGTATCCACAATTATCAACTGAAGTAGCAGAAAACGAAGCACTCGTTGTCATGAACACGACAATGGGCCCGATTAAAATAAAACTTTTCAAAGAGCAAGTGCCGAAGACGGTTGAGAACTTCCTGACACATGCAGAAAACGGCTATTACGACGGAATTATTTTCCACCGTGTTATCCCTGACTTCATGATCCAAGGGGGAGACCCGACTGGAACAGGTATGGGTGGAGAAAGTATCTACGGTGATTCATTTGAAGATGAATTTACAATGGATCTGTTCAACCTTCGCGGAGCACTTTCTATGGCTAACGCAGGACCGAACACAAACGGCAGCCAATTCTTCATTGTTCAAGCATCCGCTTTAGCAGGTGCATCTCCTGATCAATTGAAAAAAGGCGGCTGGCCGGATGAAATTGCAGAAGCATATGCAGAAAACGGCGGTACACCGCATCTAGATCAAAAACACTCTGTATTTGGCCAAGTCATTGAAGGTATGGATGTAGTGGATAAGATTGCAGGGGCGAAACGCGATCGTCAAGACAAGCCGAAAGAAGAAATCAAAATCGAATCGATTGAAATCGTTCAAAAATAAGCAACAGCCAGCAAGTAATAGGGGGAAACCAGCATGAATTTCGTTTTGTTAATGCCTTTCCTATACTTTCCTGAAGATAAAGCAGAATACATCCCGGCAGCAATTTCATTTGTCATTTTCATGACCTTGATGCTATTCGTATTCCGCTGGATCATCAAGAAGTCAAAACGGCAGGAAGAAGAAACGAAAGAGCTCGAACAGCGTATTCTTAAAGAGCGACAACATCATAAAAACCAAGAACATCCCGTCGACTAAACGGGATGTTTTTTAGTCTTAAAACTGGCAGAAGCAATATAATTATATTGGCTTGAAGTTAGTTGTTTATGTATATCAAATACGGTAATTGTTGAAATTGCGGCTGATTTTCTTTTTTCTTTTGGACCGCTATGCTATGATAAAAGAAAACAAAAATAAGGTGACAAATCGTGCAAACCGTGGAAATGAACAAGAGAGCTGCCATGCTGTTAAAACAATGGGATCCGTTTGAAGCAGGGGAAGAAGCGTATGAACTGGAAATCGCAGACGTCATATCCTCACTTCAAACGATTGATCATCCGACAGACTTGGCGAAATGCATCCGAGAAGTCTACGAGCACTCTTATGAAATTTGGATTCCCTTAGAGGAGTGTATGGACATCTCCTATAAATTACTGGCTGTTAAATATGAAGCCAAGTGTATTGTCTAATTTCATCTGAATCAAAACCACCCATTTTGCAGGGGTGGTTTTTTGTTCAACCGTTTTGAATATGGTATACTATGAAGCGGCCTTAGTGGCAGACTAGATACTATTATAGAGTGGAGCTGTTTTGCATGTCTCACAAGTTTTCAGTAGGAGATGAGCTTACCGGAAAAGTAACCGGCATACAGCCATACGGCGCGTTCGTCGCATTGGATGCTTCAACGCAGGGGTTGGTGCATATCTCTGAAATCACGTACGGATTTGTCAAAGATATTCATGAATACTTGGAAGTGGGACAGGAAGTTCGTGTAAAAGTGCTCGAAGTCGATGAAGAAGCGAGTAAAATCAGCTTATCGATTCGTGCTTTACAAGAACCACCAAGCTCCTATCAAAACCATCACCGCTCACGTCAATCCTTGCAGGAACGCGTGGATCAGCAAGATGCAGATGGGTTTAATTCGCTTAAAGACAAACTGAAAGACTGGATCGAGCAATCGGGTCACTAAAAACGCACGGAGGCATATGCTTCCGTGTTTTTTTATTACATTTCAAAAGAGGTGTACTTTGACTTACCTCTCAGTTTCTTTCATAATTAGATATGTAAACGCTATCATAAAAGGAGGACTTGATTATGATGATTCCATACAAGCATGAACCTTTTACAGATTTTACAGTGGAGAGAAACCGTACAGCTTATGAAGACGGACTTCGGTCGGTAGAAAGTTATTTGGGGAAAGACTATCCTTTACTTATTAACGGAAAGCGGATCATGACGGATAAAAAAACAGCATCAAACAATCCTTCGAATAAAAAAGAACTGATCGGCAATGTCTCGCAAACTTCGCAGGAACTGGCAGAACAGGCGATGACGGCAGCAAAAGACGCGTTTGAAACGTGGCGCAAGGTGAAACCTGAATTTCGTGCAGATGTGCTGTTTAAAGCTGCGGCTATTATCAGACGCCGGAAGTTCGAGTTTTCCGCCCTGCTTACGAAAGAAGCGGGGAAGCCTTGGAATGAAGCGGATGCCGATGTAGCAGAAGGAATTGACTTCTTGGAATACTATGGACGGCAAATGCTGAAACTGAAGGAAGGCGTACCTGTAGAAAGCAGACCGGGGGAGTACAATCGTTTTGATTATATCCCGCTTGGTGTTGGTGTTGTCATTTCACCGTGGAATTTTGCGTTTGCCATTATGGCTGGCACAACAGTGGGAGCGCTCGTTACAGGTAACACCGTGCTGCTGAAGCCGGCTTCAACGGCTGCTGTCATAGCCTATAAATTCATGGAAGTGCTGGAGCAGGCGGGGCTTCCGGAAGGTGTCGTCAATTATATCCCTGGCTCCGGTTCTGAAATTGGAGATTATCTCGTCGACCATCCTTCGACGCGGTTTGTGTCATTCACTGGCTCCAGGGAAGTAGGGACCCGAATTTTTGAACGTGCAGCAAAAGTACAGGATGGTCAGAAGTGGCTGAAGCGTGTGATAGCGGAAATGGGCGGTAAAGATACGATCATAGTGGACAATGAAGCAGATTTAGAACTGGCTGCGCTGTCCATTGTCAAATCAGCATTCGGATTCAGTGGACAAAAATGTTCTGCTTGTTCCCGTGTGATCATTCATGAAGATGTGTATGACGAAATAGTCGAGCGTGTTGAGAAGTTGGCCAAGTCATTTCAGTGGGGAGACCCAACGGACTGTGAAAACTTGGCGGGTCCAGTTATCGATCAGGCAGCATACGATAAAGTTATGGATTATATTGAAATTGGCAAGCGAGAAGGCCGTCTGATTGCAGGCGGGACAGGAGATGACTCAAAAGGCTATTTTATTGCGCCTACGGTTTTTGCGGATGTTGATCCGTATGCCCGAATTTCACAAGAAGAAATTTTCGGACCGGTAGTCGCACTCTCCAAAGCTTCTTCATTTACAGAAGCCATTCAATTTGCAAACGATACCGATTATGGATTGACTGGCGCTGTCATCACGACGAATCGTCATCATATCGAACAAGCGCGTGAGGATTTCCATGTCGGCAATCTATATTTTAATCGCGGATGTACAGGTGCAATTGTAGGATATCAGCCGTTTGGCGGCTTTAATATGTCGGGTACCGATTCAAAAGCAGGCGGGCCGGATTATCTACAACTTCACATGCAGGGCAAGACTACGTCCGAAATGCTGTAAGCTGAATGAAAGAGGTGGATGGATGTGACAAGATCAGAGAGAATCATCGAACAAACGGAAAAATTCGGTGCGCCGAACTATATACCGCTGCCGATTGTCGTTTCGGAAGCAGAAGGGGTATGGGTGAAAGATCCGGAAGGCAATAAGTATCTTGATATGCTGGCGGCTTATTCGGCTGTCAATCAAGGGCACCGTCATCCAAAAATAATTCAGGCGCTGAAAGATCAGGCAGACCGTGTCACACTGACTTCACGTGCGTTTCATAACGATCAATTAGGACCGTGGTACGAAAAAGTAGCTGTTCTGACAGGTAAAAACATGGTGCTACCAATGAATACGGGAGCAGAAGCAGTGGAAACTGCAATAAAGGCGGCTAGACGCTGGGCGTATGAAGTAAAAGGCGTAGCAAAGGATCAGGCTGAAATCATCGCATGTATTGGGAATTTCCACGGACGTACATTGGGTGCAGTTTCATTATCTTCCGAAGCAGAGTATAAAAGAGGATTCGGTCCACTCTTGTCTGGCATTAAACTAGTGCCGTACGGTGATATCGTAGCGCTTAAGAATGCCATTACTCCGAACACTGCAGGATTTATCATCGAGCCGATTCAAGGGGAAGCGGGAATCATCATTCCACCGCAAGGATTCATGAAAAAAGCAGCAGATCTTTGTAAAAGAGAACAAGTTCTGTTTATTGCAGATGAAATCCAGTCGGGTCTTTGCCGTACAGGGAAAATGTTTGCATGTGACTGGGAAGATGTCGTACCGGATATGTATATTCTCGGCAAAGCGTTAGGTGGGGGAGTATTCCCGATTTCTTGCGTAGCGGCAAACGACGATGTGCTGAATGTGTTTAATCCTGGCTCTCACGGCTCGACATTCGGGGGTAACCCGATGGCATGCGCTGTCTCGATTGCATCGATTAACGTACTGGAAAATGAAAGATTAGCAGAAAACTCTCAGGAGCTTGGAATGTATTTTGTAGATAAATTGCGAAAAATTAATCATCCATCTATAAAAGATATTCGCGGCAGGGGACTTTTCATTGGAATGGAACTGACGGAAGCGGCCCGTCCTTATTGCGAAAAATTGAAAGAGGCAGGCTTGTTGTGTAAGGAAACACATGACACGGTGATCCGCTTTGCTCCGCCTCTTACCATTACTAAAGAGGAGCTCGATTGGGCGCTGGAGAAAATCAGAGGTGTTTTTATAGACTGAATAAAAGTCATCACAATAAAAAATTCAGAAAAGGTTTGAAATTCGGGGTGGAATTCTTAAAGTGACCGTGTTATAATATGGCCGTGAAAGACAATACCAAACAAAGAGGCGAACCATACAATGACTGAAAACCTGAATCTATTTACGTCTACGCAAGTTGTCATCAAAGAAGCACTTGAAAAGTTAGGCTATGATGAAGGAATGTATGAACTACTGAAAGAACCACTACGTATGGTGGAAGTACGAATTCCTATCCGTATGGATGATGGAAAAACAAAAGTGTTTACAGGTTACCGAGGTCAGCATAATGATGCGGTCGGTCCTACAAAAGGTGGAGTGCGTTTCCACCCTGGAGTAACTGCTGATGAAGTGAAGGCACTTTCTATGTGGATGACGCTAAAAGCCGGAATTGTTGATCTTCCATATGGTGGCGGTAAAGGCGGTATCATCTGTGATCCGCGTGAAATGTCAATGGGTGAGTTAGAACGTTTAAGCCGCGGATATGTTAGAGCGCTCAGTCAAGTGATGGGGCCAGCAAAAGACATTCCCGCACCGGACGTCTTTACGAACTCACAGATTATGGCGTGGATGATGGATGAGTACAGCGCGATTGATGAATTTAACTCACCAGGATTCATTACAGGTAAGCCAGTTGTACTAGGTGGATCACATGGTCGTGACCGTGCAACTGCTGAAGGTGTAACAATTATTATTAACGAAGCGGCAAAACGTCGCAATATCAATATGAAGGGCGCCCGTGTCATTGTACAAGGGTTTGGTAACGCAGGTAGTTTCCTATCCAAATTCCTTCATGATGCAGGAGCGAAAGTAATTGGGATTTCCGATGCTTATGGCGCGCTGCATGATCCGGATGGTTTAGACATCGATTACTTATTGGATCGCCGTGACAGCTTTGGTACCGTTACTACATTATTCGACAACACGCTGACAAATGCAGAGTTGCTCGAAATGGACTGTGATATCTTAGTTCCAGCAGCTATCGAGAACCAGATTACTGAAAAAAATGCACACAATATCAAGGCGGATATCGTAGTAGAGGCAGCAAATGGCCCGACTACATCAGAAGCTACGAAAATTCTGACAGACCGTGGAATTTTATTGGTGCCTGACGTATTGGCAAGTGCCGGCGGTGTAACCGTTTCATACTTTGAGTGGGTACAGAACAATATGGGGTACTACTGGACTGAAGAAGAAGTGCGCGAACGTATGACAGAGAAAATGGTCACTGCATTCGAAAATGTATACAACGTTGCGACTACTCGCAATATGGATATGCGTTTAGCTGCATACATGATAGGTGTACGAAAAACAGCAGAAGCCAGCCGTTTCCGTGGTTGGGTTTAAATAAATTAAATTAAGGCATCTCCTCTTTATTGAGGGGATGCCTTTTACTCTTCATTCTGCTGAAGGTACAGGTGCTTGTTCATCATCGTGATCCCGCTGCCAATAATTGAATAGCACACCGAGTGTCAGTAAGCCGGACAATCCGATAATTACATATAAAAAACGGGCAAGCGGCTGGTAAGCACCCTCTGTTAATTGGGCAATCACGTCAAAACGGAAAATACCTACGACGCCCCAATTTAATGCGCCGATAATCGTCACGGCTAACGCTAGTTTTTGAAGTGTTTCCATACGATCTCCTCCTAAAATGAAGTATATCCCAATTTCAGAACACTATACTTGCAACACAAATACATCTTTTTCATAATAGAGACAAATCGGAGGAGGAAATCGGATGGATAATTTTGTTTTTCAAAACCCTACAAAACTTATTTTTGGTGAAGGTCAGTTACAGCGGTTGTCGAAAGAACTGAGTGCTTTTGGTAAAAGAGTGCTTCTCGTATATGGCGGAGGCAGCATCAAACGAAATGGTTTATACGACGAATTAATGAATATCTTTGCTGCTAATGATTTTAAAGTTACAGAATTGGCGGGAGTGGAACCAAACCCACGTCTGTCCACTGCAAAAAGAGGGGCAGATTTATGTAAAGAGCATCATATCGATGTCATTGTGGCGGCAGGTGGCGGTTCGGTCATTGACTGCACGAAGTTAATCGCTTCAGCAGCGAAGTATGACGGCGATCCTTGGGACTTCGTAATAGGTAAAGAGAGACCGAAAGAAGCATTGCCTTTTGGTACGATCTTGACGCTGACGGCAACCAGTTCAGAAATGAACGCAGGTTCTGTCATCACAAATGAAGAAACGCAAGAGAAATACGGCTGGGGTGGTCCCTTAAGCTACCCTAAGTTCTCTATTTTAGATCCTGCTTATACACTAACTGTTCCAATGGATCAAACGGTTAATGGGATTGTAGACACGATGTCGCATATTTTTGAACAATACTTCCATACGACAGAACAAGCGCCGTTTCAGGATGCGATTTGCGAAGCTGCATTGCGTCAGGTGATGGACATTGGCGGTAAATTGGTGCAGGACCCTAATAATCTTGAGCTCCGTGAAGCAATGATGTTTGCTGGAGTATGGGGATTGAACGGATTCTTATCGATGGGCACAAGAGGGGATTGGGGCACGCATGATATTGAACATGCAATTTCTGCAGTCTACGATATTCCTCATGCCGGCGGTTTGGCCATTCTTTTCCCTCATTGGATGAAGCAGACGTATTCACGTAACCCGAAGCGTTATGTCCAGTTAGCTGTGAATGTATTTGATGTAGATCCTACTGGTAAAACCGATGAAGAAACTGCTAGGGAAGGTATTGATCGTTTGAGTGCTTTCTGGAAGCAAATCGGAGCACCTGTATCACTTGCAGATTATAATATTGATGATTCGAAACTAGAGCTGATTGCCAATAAAGCGGCTGTCAATGGCCCACTAGGCGGCTACGCAAAGCTGTCTCGTGATGAAGTGCTAGTATTACTGAAAACGTGCTTATAATAAAAAAGCATCAAGTCCGCCGACTTGATGCTTTTTTTATGGGTAAATGACAAGTTCCACTGATTCTACGAACGACAGAGTTGTCAGTTCCACATAGAGAGAGGAGGTAGATTTCTTTGGAAGGGCAGTGAGTTTAAATTGTAATTCATGACGATACTGCTGGTGCTCAGTCTGAAACTGTCTAATTCTCATATGATCGATTTCCATACTTTCTTTCCTTAGATATTCCACTAGTTCTTCAATTTTAGCTTTATCTGATATGATGACGATGCATGTCGCTTCCTTCATTCGTAAGCGTCTTGGACCAAACCGGCTTAAAAACGGTGCGATCATTTCTATAACCAGCATGACACTGATCACTGCAAAGAAGGCTTCAATATAGAATCCTGCACCAACAGCGATTCCGATTCCTGCTGAACCCCATATCATTGCAGCTGTTGTCAGACCGGTGATGTTGTCGTTGTCTCTTCTCAGTATGGCGCCGGCTCCCAAAAAGCCAATCCCGCTGACGATTTGTGCTGACAAACGCAACGGATCCATTGTAATATTGATATCATTGCGTGCTGGTACCATATAAGCTGCTTCCATCGAAATAATCGTCAGTAGACAGCTGAATGTAGCGATTACCGCACTCGTTTTCAATCCGATGGGTTTCTTTTTAATTTCCCGCTCGACGCCGATAACTAAACTTAAGAAAAGAGCGATTCCTATTTTCATAACTGCTTCTAAATTGAATGATTCAGTTAGCAAGGTCGTCATGGTATATCCTCCTTCATGGACGAATTAAACAAAAACGCATTAGAAATTCTGGAATAAGGTAAACTTTGTACACTCATCTCTGCTTCTTATTGTAAAGGGTTGAGTAATAGAAAGAGAAGTGAAATGTTATGAATAAACCGGTGATTCATCCATATATACCAATTGTAATTGGAGTTCTGACAGTGGGCTTATCTGCTATTTTTGTGAAATTAACAACCGCAGATGCAGGAGTCACTGCCTTTTATCGTATGTTTTTTTCAGTTGTTATTATGCTTCCGTTATTTTTCTATTCCTATAGAAGAGAACTTCGGCAACTTAGACAAAGAGATTGGCTGTTATCTGGGATAGCGGGGCTCTTTTTAGCGATTCACTTTGTGCTTTGGTTTGAATCGCTGAATTATACCTCCGTTGCCAGTTCAACCGTGCTTGTTACACTGCAGCCGATCTTTGCTTTAGCAGGTACCGCTTTGTTTTTTAAGGAAGTTATTACCGGTAAGATGCTGACTGCAGTTTTAATTGCGCTCACGGGAAGTATCATTATCAGCTGGGGGGATTTCCAAATCAGCAGTGCAGCGCTTTTTGGAGACCTCCTGGCGCTGTTAGCCTGTGGTTTTATTACGGCTTATTTATTAGTAGGGCAGGATGTGCGTAAAAGAGTATCGCTCATAACCTATACGTTTCTCGTTTATACAGCAAGTTCCATTGTATTGTTCGCATATGTTCTATATGAACAACAGCCGCTGATCGGTTATCCTGCTTCTGACTGGATGTGGTTCCTTGCTTTAGCGCTGTTACCAAACTTATTGGGGCATTCTCTTTTTAATTGGGCAATCAAATGGGTTAGTACAAATGTGATCTCAATTACTATTTTATTTGAACCGGTAATTGCATCCGTTGCTGCTTACTTTGTTTTGCGAGAAAGTATTACATCAACGCAATTAACAGGCGGAATCATTGTCCTGATAGGGATTCTACTGTTTATAATAGACTTCAAAGTAATAAATAAAAAACTTTTTTCAAAAAAGACTTGATTTCTATATCGAATCTATTGTATATTAGTTCTTGTCGCTTGGGACACACGCTAAATCAACGAAAAAAGTTTTTAAAAAAGATGTTGACTTAAAGTGTTGCTGAGTGTATTATAGAGAAGTTGCTTTTACAGGACAAACCAAATGAACCTTGAAAACTGAACAGCAAAACGTTAACGAAAATAGTCTGTGCACTTCGGTGACACAAACAAAAATGAGTATCTTAAATGATGCCAGCAAGAAACTCGAGCTAACTCGAATCTTTCTTATACTTGCTGGCCGGTGAGACGTTGTGGAGTACTAGGAAGTGAGTGAGAGAGGGAGGGAGCGTACTTTTGTACGTGACCGACCGAACGAGCGAAACTGACGACGTAATCCGCGGCGTATCGCCGGACAGTATTATGGAGAGTTTGATCCTGGCTCAGGACGAACGCTGGCGGCATGCCTAATACATGCAAGTCGAGCGAAACTTCAGGAGCTTGCTCCTGAAGTTTAGCGGCGGACGGGTGAGTAACACGTGGGCAA
>NZ_JARICI010000033.1 GCF_029257255.1 Sporosarcina sp.
TAGAGAAATTCGAGTAGCTCGAGTTTCTTGCTGGCATCATTTAAGATACTCATTTTTGTTTATGTCACCGAAGTGCACAAACTATTTTCGTTAACGTTTTGCTGTTCAGTTTTCAAGGTTCATGTGGCTGCTCTTTTGTAAGAGGCAACTTTCTAATAATACCAAATCGCTATTTCATTGTCAACACTTTTTTATAATTTCTTTTCAAGTGTTTCTTTCAGCTGAGTAGCTGTCTTGCAAATGCGACGCTTATTAATATACCACCGTTCCATTTATAATGCAAACATTTTTATAAACTTTTTTAAATCCCCACCTTTAAAGCCACTTTTAAACCTCTCTATAGAAGAATAGAGCAAGAATCCTTCTATCAGTGGGAGGATTCTTACTCAATTAATCAAAAGATCTTTTCAATTGTAATCTTTCTGTTTGCTGATAAATCTAATTGTGCTCCGCTTCCCATCACTTTAACGATCGGCCGTAATGGAAAATCACGGTGAAGATAAATGACTTCTGCTATTTCATCAGTTGTTAACTTCACCTTTGTACCGATCGATAGCTTATTGATAAGGTCATGGAGTACTTGAATGATCTTCACATCGAACTTTCCAAACTCCTCTTCCCTCATTAACTCGATTACTTTGAAAGAGTTCTCCTTCTGACGATACGGCCTTTCTGAAGCCATTGCGTGATAGACATCCGCCACTGAAATAATCTGAGAGATTTCTGTAATCTCCTGACCTTTTAAACCGCGGGGATAACCGCTGCCATCAAACCGCTCATGATGCTGTAATATTGCAACTTTCATTTCTTGGCGCACTAATGAAGAGTCTTGTACCATTTGATAGCTATGGATGACGTGTTTCTTCACTTGGTTCAGTTCCTCGCTGGTTAGAAAAGCTACTTTATCAACGATTTTCTGGTCGATTTTCGCCATTCCACTGTCCGCCAATACCCCGGCGATACCCACTTGCAACACTTGCCCCTTTGGATAACCCATCTGTTCACTGATTAGTGCAGATAATATGCCTACGCTGATTGAATGATGAGCTCGATAGTTTTGAATCGTTGAAAACTCATTCAGTCGTCTAACATAATCTTTATTCTCAAGGAATGACTGAATAATAGGCAGAACGATTGTCCGCACTGCTGCCACATCCATTTTTTTGCCCGATCTATAGCTGGCAAACTCTTTTTGATAGGCATCTACTGTATCGTCATATAAAGATTCCAATGATCTCGATTTAGGTGGTGAGCTCTGTTTTACCATTTTCTCTACTTCTGGTGTAAGTTTTACTTCTGTTATTTGATTAGCAGGTGGTTGTTCAGTTGGATTTTGTGCTTTTGATTCAATGAGTACTCTTGAAATACCGAATGCGCGGAGCACTTCAAAATGTTCTAATGTTAGCTTTGTATCTTTCACCATAATAGGATTCTTTGTATTTGCATACAAGTCTTCTTTCAGAAAGTTGCCGGGTCTTAATTCACTGACTTCTTTATAAATATCCACTATTTCACCCAATTTCCTCTGTACTCTATCTATTATCATATATTATTCTCAATTATATGGGTAGATGCATGAGTAAAAAATACTGCCACAAATAAAAAAAGTCATTGAAGAGGAACATTTGCCCCTTCAATGACCTACAATCAATCTATTTCTTCCGGATCTTCTAATTCTGTTTCGATTTCAGTTTCACTTTCTACAACTGTATCAACAGATTCCGTTTCTAACTCTTCTTCGAGATCTTCCTCGCTTTTTTCTACTTTTGCTACCGTCGCTACGCGTTCATCGTCTGCTAATCGAATCAAACGCACACCTTGCGTGGATCGTCCAAAGGTAGAAATATCACCAATTGACATACGAATTAAAATCCCATGGATCGTAATCAGCATCAGGTCTTCTTCACCGTTTACGGACTTCATCGCAACAATTTCTCCGTTACGTTCTGTCATATGCATTGTTTTCAGACCATATCCGCCACGTGACTGTGAACGGTACTCACTTTCAGGGGTACGTTTACCGTAACCTTTTTCAGTGACTACCAGAATGTCATCGTCTGTATCCACTATGTCCATTCCAACCACTTCATCATCCGTACGTAATCGAATACCGCGCACACCGGCTGCCGTTCTGCCTAGAGGGCGTATATCTTCTTCCGCAAAACGGATAAGCATACCTTGTTTTGTACAAATTGCGATATCAGAATTGCCATCTGTTGATTTAACAGAAATTAGTTCATCCTCATCACGCAGACCTAATGCAATCAGACCGTTCGCACGGATATTTGCATAGCCCATAATGGAAGTACGCTTGATGACACCGTGTTTTGTAGAAAAGAACAAATAATGATCTTCTCTGAACTCACTGATTGGAATCATTGCCGTTACTTTTTCGCCTTTTTCAAAATCAATTAGGTTAATAATCGGCAAGCCCTTCGCAGTACGGCTGTATTCAGGTACTTCATAGCCTTTTTTACGGAACACACGGCCTCTGGTAGTGAATAATAGAATCGTATCATGTGTAGATGTATTCAATAAATGTTCGACAAAGTCGTCTTCATTCGTCCCCATACCTTGAATACCGCGACCGCCACGCTTTTGACTGCGATATGTATTGGCAGGCAGACGCTTAATATACCCCTGGTGAGTTAACGTAACGATCGAGTTTTCAACTGGAATTAAATCTTCGTCTTCTAGCATTTCAGAACCACCCAGCATAATCTCTGTGCGGCGTTCATCTGCAAAGCGTTCTTTAATCTCCATCAATTCTTCACGAATAATTTCGATGACCTTTTGCTCGTCCGCTAAGATCGCACGCAGTTCCTCGATCAGCGTCACAAGTTCCTGGTATTCAGACTCGATCTTATCACGCTCTAAACCTGTCAGGCGCTGTAAACGCATGTCAAGGATAGCCTGGGACTGACGGTCAGACAACTCGAATGTTTCCATCAGATTAGCTTTCGCCTCAGCGGTAGTCTTCGATCCACGAATTAAGGCAATGATGCGATCGATATGATCGAGCGCAATACGCAGTCCTTCTAAGATGTGGGCACGATCTTCCGCTTTGTTCAATTCGAACTGTGTACGGCGTCGGATAACGACCTTCTGATGCTCTAAGTAATGAAATAGTATTTCTTTTAAGCCGAGCACTTTTGGTTGTTTATCAACGAGTGCAAGCATGTTGATACCAAAGCTTGTCTGCAAAGCAGTCTGCTTGTACAGATTATTCAGCAATACATTGGCATTCGCATCTCGTCGTACTTCAATGACGATCCGCATTCCCGTCCGGTCAGATTCATCCGCCAAGTGAGTAATGCCATCGATCTTTTTATCACGCACGAGCTCGGCAATCTTTTCGATGAGCTTCGCTTTATTCACCTGGAATGGAATTTCCGTAACAATAATCGTTTCCCGTCCGTTTGATGCCGTCTCAATTTCCGCTTTACCACGGATAATTAATGAACCACGGCCTGTCTCGTACGCTCTGCGGATACCGCTGCGTCCTAAGATCATGCCACCAGTAGGAAAGTCAGGTCCTGGAACAATTTCCATCAGTTCTTCAGTTGTGATGGCACTGTTTTCAGCTAATGCAAGAACCGCGTCAATCGTTTCACCAAGATGGTGAGGTGGAATGTTCGTCGCCATACCAACCGCAATTCCTGACGTACCGTTAACCAGCAAGTTAGGATAGCGGCCAGGAAGCACGACAGGCTCTTTTTCCTGCTCGTCATAGTTGGCTTGGAAATCAATAGTATTTTTATTAATATCACGCAGCAGTTCCATTGCGATTTTCGACATGCGGGACTCTGTATAACGCATCGCCGCCGCTCCGTCTCCATCGACCGATCCGAAGTTACCGTGACCGTCTACAAGCATATAGCGATAACTGAAATCCTGCGCCATCCGAACCATCGTGTCGTAAACAGCACTGTCACCGTGCGGGTGATACTTACCAATTACGTCCCCTACGATACGTGCTGACTTCTTATGCGGTTTGTCGGCTGTAATGCCCAAGTCGTGCATAGCGTATAAAATCCGTCTGTGTACAGGCTTCAGCCCGTCACGGACATCCGGAAGTGCACGGGAAACAATAACACTCATTGCATAGTTCAGAAATGAGGTTTTCATTTCTGTATTGATATTTATTTCTTGCACTCCGCTTCGTGGCAAATCTGCCATGTTGTCAAGCTCCTTTCACCACTTACATCTATAAGTTCAGCTGTTGCCAATTCATCGGCGGCTGATTAAGTATCGATATTCTGTACGAACACCGCGTTATCTTCAATGAACTTTCTGCGTGGCTCTACTTCATCACCCATCAGTTCGTCAAAAGTAGTATCTGCTTCCATTGCATCTTCCAGACGAACTTGCAGGAACGTACGCTTATCAGGATCCATCGTTGTTTCCCAAAGCTGCTCGGGATTCATTTCACCAAGACCTTTGTAGCGCGTAATGTCTGGCTTTGGTGACGCTGGCATACTCGCCATGATCTCCTGCAATGCTTCCTCATCGTAGCAATACTCTTCTCTTTTGCCCGAACGCACGCGGTATAACGGCGGCTGTGCAATATATACATAACCGGCTTCGATTAATGGACGCATGAAACGGAAAAAGAAGGTTAATAATAACGTACGGATGTGGGCGCCGTCGACGTCCGCATCTGTCATTATAACGAGCTTATGATAACGCGCTTTCTCCAAATTAAATTCAGAACCAATACCCGTACCCATTGCTGTAATAATCATGCGAATCTCCGCATTGCCGAGAATACGGTCCAAACGAGCTTTTTCCACGTTTAGAATTTTACCTCGTAACGGAAGGATTGCCTGGAAGTGGCGATCGCGGCCATTTTTAGCTGAACCACCGGCAGAATCACCCTCTACGATATACAGTTCACTGATAGACGGATCCCGTGAAGAACAGTCAGACAGTTTACCAGGCAGACTCGATACTTCAAGGGCAGACTTGCGGCGTGTCAGTTCACGGGCATTTTTAGCAGCCATGCGTGCTCTTGCCGCCATCGTACTTTTTTCGACTACTTGTTTGGCTACTGCCGGATTTTCAATTAGGAAACGCTGCAGTGCTTCAGAGAAAAGAGAGTTCGTAATTGTGCTGACTTCCGAGTTTCCAAGCTTCGTTTTTGTCTGTCCCTCAAATTGAGGATCAGGGTGCTTGATTGAAACGATTGCAGTCAGTCCCTCACGCACATCATCACCGGATAAATTGCCGTCCGCTTCTTTCAGCAAGCCATTTTTCCGTGCATAGTCATTAATGACACGTGTTAACGCTGTTTTGAAGCCGGATTCGTGTGTTCCGCCTTCGTATGTGTGAATGTTATTAGCAAATGAAAGCAGATTTTCCGCATAACCGCTGTTGTACTGCATCGCAATTTCTATAGCAATACCATCCCGTTCGCCTTCAATGTAAATCGGATCTTCAAAAATTGGTTCTTTATTTTCATTTAGATGTTGAACATATGATTTAATACCGCCTTCGTAATGAAACAGTTGAGTTTTCGGCTCTTCGTCGCGCTCATCTGTAATCGTAATACGCAGACCACGGTTTAGATACGCAAGTTCGCGCAAACGTGTTGCAAGCGTGCTGTATTCATAAACAGTCGTTTCAGTAAAGATCTCTGAATCGGCTTTAAAACGAATCGTTGTACCTGTTTCGGTCGATTCACCAATTACTTCAAGCTCTTTTGAAACTGGACCTCTTGAAAACTCAATAGCATATAATTTTTCATCGCGGCGAACAAATACTTCAGTTTTTTCCGACAGCGCGTTGACGACAGATGATCCAACACCGTGTAGGCCACCAGACACTTTATAACCTCCGCCACCAAACTTTCCGCCGGCGTGGAGAACCGTCATGATGACTTCAACAGCTGGTCTACCTGTAGATTCCTGAATGCCTACAGGAATTCCACGGCCGTTATCTTCTACTCTAATCCAGTTGTCCTTTTCAATTGTTACTTCTATGTGATCGCAATAGCCCGCGAGCGCCTCGTCGATACTATTGTCGACAATTTCCCATACGAGATGATGAAGTCCTTTTGCACTTGTCGTACCGATGTACATCCCGGGACGTTTACGGACAGCCTCAAGGCCTTCCAACACTTGTATCTGATTCGCATCATAAGCTGGCTGCATATCTTTCTCTTCTATTGCCAAAGTGTTCACCTTTCCTTTCCAACCATCTCAAACTACAAAAACTTATTCTTTATGCTGGACGGAACCATCTTGCACTTCAAAAATAGCCGCTTTTTTCAGTGTCTCATGATCTATTCCGGCTATGTTTGTCGTTGTAACAAACGTTTGCACTTGTCCCTGCATCGTACTCAGCAAATGAGACTGACGATAATCATCAAGTTCTGACAGCACATCATCCAGCAATAATATCGGAGTTTCCCCCACTTCCTGCTTGACCAATTCAATTTCAGCGAGTTTCAAAGACAATGCAGTCGTCCGCTGCTGGCCTTGAGATCCGAATGTTTGAATGTCATAGCCATTAACGAAAAACTGCAAATCATCACGATGCGGACCTACCAGTGTGAGTCCCCGTTCTAATTCGCGTCTGCGTACAGTTTTCAGCTGGTCGGCAAAAATCGTCTCCATTTCCTCGACAGTCTGTCCAGAATGAAGGTCTTTTAAAGTCCCATATGAAACTTCCAGTGTTTCCAGCCCGCGTGAAATTCCCTGATGGATGGGATTGGCCCATTTTTGCAGTAATTCCATGAAGTAGAAACGCTTGCGAATAATTTGTACCGCTACTTGAATATATTGTTCTGTATACACATCGAACATGACATCCTGGAGATCCAGTTTTCCCCGATGATCTTTCAACATGGCATTGCGCTGTTTCAGGATCTTTTGAAAATTGACCAGATCGTGCAGATAGACTCTGGAAATCTGTCCAATTTCCATATCTAAAAATCGCCTGCGCAGTTGGGGACTGCCCTTTACGATATTTAAATCTTCAGGCGCGAACATCACTACGTTCATCTGTCCCACATACATACTCAGCCGGTTTTGTTCTAAGTGATTGACTCTTGCTTTCTTGCCTTTTTTGGAAATAATCAATTCTAATGGCAAACGTCCAAATTTCCGTTCAACATCACCTTCTATTTTACCACACTCTTGTTCCCAGCGTATGAGTTCACGATCATTTGCAGTGCGATGAGATTTTGCCATAGCCAATACATAGATTGCCTCCATGACATTGGTCTTTCCTTGGGCATTTTCACCAATTAATACGTTCATAGTTGGAGAGAATTCCAATTCAAGCGAGGCATAGTTTCGATAATTCGTTAAAGCAAGTCGATCAATATGCATCCGTCTGTCCAGATTCATCCGCTGACAGTTTAAATTTTCCTGCGCCCGGAATATTCACGACATCTTCATCATATAATTTCTTACCGCGGCGCTGTTCCGGCTCGCCGTTTACATAGACAACGTTCTCTGACAAAAACCATTTGGCCATACCGCCTGAACTGATCACGTTTGTCATTTTCAATAATTGACCAAGTGTAATATACGGCGTATTGAAATGTACCTTTTCCATGTTTGCTCAATCCCTCATCAATAATAGTCTGTCCCTCTAGTTTACCTAACTTTTCACAATAAGTAAAAAGGATAGCCAACATATTGACTATCCGTTCTTAGCTTATTCTCTTATCTGTGAAATTAAAACGTCCGAACCGGCAAAATTAATTGCAGAATCGCTTCACTGTCAATGGATTTTAAGATGAATGGTCGCATGCTGCCTGTGAAATGAATCATCAGGTCCTGACCGTCGATCGCCTTCAAAGCATCCATCATATATTTCGCACTGAATGAAATTTTCAAAGGTTCACCTTCGATATTCACAGCTTCCACTAATTCCTCTACATTTCCGACGTCCGGAGAGTTCGAAGATATTTGAATAGTATTACTGCCGTCTGTGGAAAAGTGGACAATATTATTGCGGTCTTCACGAGCGAGCAATGAAGCACGATCAATTGACTGCAATAAATTTCGTCCATTAACCGTAATCGAAGTCTTATATTCATTCGGAATCAAGCGGGATGTGTCCGGATAATTGCCTTCGAGCAGTCTTGAATAAAATAAAACATTATGCAATTTAAACAGCACTTGCTGATTTGCAATGAAAATTTCAACTGCAGTCGAGTGATCTGGAAGGATCTTACTTAATTCCTGCAGACTTTTACCCGGAATGACTGCATTGAACGGTGTGCTTGCTTGTACTTCAGGTTTAATAATACGTCTTGCTAAACGGTGGCTGTCTGTTGCGATGCAATACAGCTCATCCTCTTTTACTGTCCATTGAACACCAGTCAATACTGGACGTGTTTCTTGCTGTGATACGGCAAATACGGTTTCACGAATAATTGATTTCATCAGATCTGCAGGCAGTTCAAAACGCTCTGCATCTTTAATATCCGGAAGAATAGGATATTCATCAGCACTTTGGGCAATAATATGGAATTCAGACTGTCCTGAACGGATATGAGTTTTCATTCCGTCACGAAGTTCAATCATCACTTCATTTGTCGGCAGCTTACGAATAATCTCGTTAAAGACTTTCGCTTGCAGCACTAATGTACCTGGCTGAATCATTTGGATGATCTGATTGCCGTCTTCTTCAAGTGGAATGAATGTGGAAATTGTAATATCCGAGTCACTTCCGGTCATCGTCAATCCTTTTTCTGTTGCCTCTAATTTTATTCCCGTCAGAATAGGTGTCGTCACTTTTGAACTGATTGCTTTTATGACGTCGCTTAATCCATCCAGCAATCTATCACGCATAATTTCAAACTGCATCTCGATACCTCGCTTATATAATAGTTATTAAAGTACTTAAAGATAGTAGTAATAGTAGTAGGGCCTGTGGATATGTGGAAAACACCAATTAATTCATGCGCAGTAAAGTTTCCCACATGTGCATAAACAGTGGATGACCTTGCACACCTTGTCCACATTTATCCACAGCTTCTTACGCGCGCCCTAAAGTCTTTTTGATATCCTGAATATCCTGCTGTAAAGATTTATCGGATTCGAGCATCTTCGAAATCTTTTCATGAGCATGAATTACAGTCGAGTGATCTCGCCCCCCAAATTCCGAACCGATTTTCGGCAAAGAAGAATCAGTCAGTTCTCTTGATAAGAACATCGCAACCTGACGCGGATATGCAATAGCCCGTGTCCTTTTTTTGGCAACAAAATCCTCGAGACGTATATTGTAATGCTCGCCTACAGACTTTTGAATATCCAATATGGAAATAATCCGAGGGCGTGAGTTAGGGATAATATCTTTCAGTGCCTCTGCCGCCAAATCGGTTGTAATATCTGCGTTCACTAAAGAAGAGTACGCAACCACACGGATCAGCGCGCCTTCAAGCTCCCGTATATTCGAATCAATTTGATTAGCAATATACAGCATCACATCATTCGAGATATCAACCAGTCCGTCAGCTTTCGCTTTTTTACGCAGAATGGCAATTCGTGTCTCCAGATCGGGTGGTGCAATATCTGTGATCAAACCCCATTCAAAACGTGAGCGCAACCGGTCTTCCAGTGTGGGAATCTCTTTTGGCGGACGGTCACTTGAGATAATGATCTGCTTGGATTCTTCATGCAGCGTATTAAATGTATGGAAGAATTCCTCCTGCGTCTGTTCTTTTCCCGCCAGGAATTGAATATCATCAATCAACAGCACGTCGACATTGCGGTACTGGTCTCTGAAGTCTCCGGCCTTATTGTCACGAATTGAATTGATGAATTCATTAGTGAATTTTTCAGACGACAAATAAGATACTTTAAGTGCAGGATTCTGTTCCAGTACGTAATGACCGATTGCATGCATTAAGTGTGTTTTCCCAAGACCTACGCCTCCATAGATGAACAGCGGGTTGTAAGCTTTTGCGGGAGCTTCAGCAACAGCAAGAGAAGCTGCATGGGCAAAACGGTTTCCGGATCCGATAACGAACGTATCAAACGTGTATTTCGGATTCAGCATGCCCGCGGAATTGGGCATAGGCACTTTCTCAGTAACTTTTGGCGGTGCTTTGGGAATTTGAATATCGTTTTCTGCCATGTCCTGCGGCACGATAAACTCAATAATACGGTCTTCTCCAGTTAGTTCAGATAAAATCCCCGTGATCAGATGAACGTAATGAGTTTCGAGCCAGTCTTTTGCGAATGAATTTGGAACCGAAATCGTAGCGTTTTCTGCTTCGTATGTCAGTAGCTTCGTTGACTTCAGCCACGTCTCAAAACTGGGCTTCGAAACACGCGCTTCGATATTCTTCAATACTTGGTCCCATAAATTCGATAAATTTTCCAATCGTGTGCCTCCTTTTCAATGAGATAATAAAAGCTTGGAATGTGCTTATGCACAGTATCCAAACTTGTGGATAAAAATTATCGAAACCTGTTGAAAAAACTATCCACACTGTATTCACAACTGTGGATAAGAATCTGTAAATTATTTATACACACAATAAAAGCTTTTTAATTGTAACAGGGAACCTGAATAATGACAAGGAGCCGAACGATTTATTCACAATCCCGGCAACTGTGCATAAAGTGGTTATCCACAAGCCTTGATATGTGAGAAACTTGTCGACAAATGCCAGATTAAAAAATCCACAATTTTTATATACGCACAATTTGTCCAGAAGTGAAGTGCTGCCAACTGTGGATAACTTATATGGTGATTCACAAAAACTTTAACTGCGATCCAAAGTGTATGCTTATAAAAGCATTGACATTCTTTTACTGGGTCGCTATACTATTCAAGACTGTCACAATAGTAAATAGAGACAATCAAGCAGGAGGTGTCTTACGAAATGAAGCGTACATTCCAACCAAATAAACGTAAACGCAGTAAAGTCCACGGATTCCGTCAAAGAATGAGTTCAAAAAACGGCCGTAGAATTTTAGCAGCTCGTCGTCGTAAAGGAAGAAAAGTTCTTTCAGCATAAGGCCACTGACTTATCAGTGGTTTTTTTTTTGCTATTAGGACGTTTTTTACGAAGATCAGATATGAAGTTGAAGAAAATTAAAGCAGGTGGAAACGTGAAGAAGAGCCAGCGGATAAAAAAAAATAAAGAATTTCAGACGGTTTTTAAGAAGGGAAAATCTTTCGCCAACCGCCAATTTATTGTGTATACCTATAAGAAAGAGGACCAGGAAGAGTTTCGCATCGGACTGTCCGTCAGCAAAAAAGTAGGAAATGCAGTCACTAGAAACCGAGTGAAACGCTATATACGGCAAGCATTTTTAGAAATGAAAGACGAGGTCAGACAGGATCTTGATTATGTTATTATCGCAAGAAATCAAGCTGCCACGCTGGATTTCCATACGGCCAAGAAAAATCTGCAGCATGTCCTGCGAATTGCGAAAGCATTTAAGAAGTAGAACGTTTAGAGTCATCATGATAAACTGAGAAAAAAGTTGAGAAATCAGCTAGCGACTGTTTGGGGGAAAAAATGTGAAAAAGAAATTAGTCTTTCTTTCGCTGCTCGTCGTAGTTGCTGTCTTTATGGCAGGGTGTTCAGAGTTTAAGCAGCCAATTACAGCAGAGAGTACGGGAATTTGGAATGAATACATCGTTTGGCCGCTCGTTTCATTAATTACGACATTTAAAGGATGGCTTGGAACGTATGGATTGGCAATTATCGTCGTTACGGCAATAATTCGTACCGCATTGCTTCCATTAATCATTCAACAGACGAAAAGTTCAAAACGCATGCAGGAAATTCAGCCGCGTCTGAAAGCGCTAAAAGAAAAGTATAAGTCAAAAGATGCTGTGACTCAGAAGAAATACCAGGAAGAAATGCAGCAGATCATGATTAATGAAAAAATTAATCCAGTTGCAGGGTGTTTGCCGGTTCTTATACAGATGCCAATCTTTATCGGTTTCTATCACGCAATCAGCCGAATGAATGCGACACCGACGATTGAATTAGGAAGCTTCTTAGGTTTTGCACTCGGTACGCCGAGTATCTTGTTCGCAATCATTGCCGGATTATTCCAGCTGATGGTACTACGCACAGGACCTGCTATGGATAATCCGCAAATGAAAATGATGATGTACATTATGCCGTTTATGATCATGGGTATCGGATCATTCATGCCGGCAGCACTTGCTTTATACTGGATCATCGGAAATATCATTTCACTAATCCAAAATATTTTTATCTACAAACCATTTGATAAACCAAAAGAGGTTGACGTAGTAAAAACAGGAGGGAAAAAGAAATGAAGCAACTTACACAAAGGGCTGCAACCGTTGAGCTAGCGATTAAATCGGCTTTACAGGACCTGGGTGTAACAAAAGATGAGGTCGAAGTAAAAGTATTGGAAAACGGCAAAAAAGGTTTTCTGGGCTTCGGTGCAAGAGACGCAGAAGTTCTGGTAACGGTTAAAGAGTCTGAACCACAAACTGCAGAACAGACCGCTGTTCCTGTGAAAGAGGTAACGCCTGAACAGGTAACTTTGGTAGAGGAAGTTGAAGTACCGCCGCTCGTAACAGAGCCGGCACCGGAGGCAGTTCAGGATCCCGAACCCGTAACTACTGAAATTGTGGAAGAGTCTCCTGAAAGCATGGACGAAGATCTTGCACTGGCCAAGAAAAATAATGAACAAGAAGCCATTGAAGAAACAAAGCGTTATATTGTAGATATGGCGAAAGAAATGGGGATCACGGATTTAGTGATTACCTGTGAAACAAAAGGGAAGTACATGAATTTCCACCTGGAAAGTGAAAAAGCCGCATTCTTAATTGGAAAAAGAGGCCAGACACTTAACGCTATTCAACAATTGGCCCAGCTGGTCACAAACAAAGTCACGAATCAGTTCAAAATTGTACGCGTCGACGTAGGCGATTACCGTGAACGCCGCGAACAATCACTAGAACAGCTCGCAGACCGCATGGCAGACCGTGCAATTCGTACAAGACAACATGTAGCACTCGAACCAATGCCGTCCTACGAAAGAAAAGTCATCCACAATGCCTTATCACGCAGGCTCGACGTGGAAACATACTCAGACGGAAAAGACCCGTACCGCCACATCGTTATCGTAGGAATTGAATAAATTAACGCCCGCAGAGAACGAATCTGCGGGCTTTTTTTTACTGGTTTTTATTATTGTTATAATAGCAATTTGTTGAAATAAGCTGTATTTTATTTGCAGTTTAGAAACCGCTTCAACGCTGGGGAATTGCCTTACGCCAAGAGTCAACTGGCAAAGCGAACCCTGCCGTTGCTAAGCGGGTGTAGTTATTTAGGAAAGGTAGTGTTTTTAAACAAGTATGTTACTTATATATCTCGTGGAATAGTCTACTTATTAATTTAAACTCTATATTTCTGGCATATCATTTTATTAAATAACACTTTTTGATAACTATCCTAAATAAAGAGTCTAATACTGCATATTAGTGGACCGTAGTGTAAGACGGCGACTCCCGGAGGATTAGCGTGACAGGTGAGACCCTGGACTTAGCGCAAAGAGGGAAGTGGCTCATTGCACGCCCTTGGGAAAGCGTCCGTCTGAAACGAAGGGAAACGGTACTCCTCGCCAGATTAACTACCTGCCCGTAAGACCCTTTTAACTCACCAAAATTCATCCAAAAAAGACGTCATATAGCAACAAGTCAAATTATCCACAATTTTTCATTTCGCATGCTAGGAGATTTCGACGATTTATGATAATATAAGATGTTAGAAAGCTGTGTCCGCGTCAAAGATATTCACATGTGGATAACGAAGCCAGGAAGGTGAAAAACTTGCATTTTGATACAATAGCCGCCATTTCAACTCCAATGGGAGAGGGAGCCATCGCAATCGTTCGGATTAGCGGGGAAGACGCATGGAAAATAGCAGACCGCATATTCCGATCGCCTGCAGCCAAGCCATTGTGCGATCAGCCTACTCATACCATTCATTACGGACATTTGCACGATCCCGCCACAGAAGAAACAGTGGAAGAAGTCATGGTCTCCATAATGAAAGGACCCAAGACATTCACAAGGGAAGACATCGTGGAAATCAATTGTCACGGAGGAATTACTTCCGTCAATCGGGTGTTAACACTTGTTTTGACAGAAGGAGCGAGATTGGCGGAACCCGGCGAGTTTACCAAACGGGCATTTCTGAATGGTCGGATCGATTTATCACAAGCTGAAGCAGTCATGGATCTAATCAGAGCTAAAACGGATAAAGCGATGAACGTTGCACTCAATCAAATGGAAGGAAAACTGTCCCATTTAATTGGCCAGCTGCGCCAGGCACTTTTGGAAACATTGGCACAGGTAGAAGTGAACATTGATTATCCGGAATACGATGATGTAGAAGAAGTGACAATTCCCCTGATGATTGAAAAAGGGGAATGGGTACGGGATGAAATCGATCAGTTATTACGGACTTCTTCACAAGGAAAAATCTTACGTGAGGGACTGTCTACTGTTATTGTCGGTCGTCCGAATGTCGGAAAATCTTCATTGCTCAATAGCTTAGTTCAAGAAAATAAAGCAATTGTGACTGACATTGCAGGCACTACCCGTGATATTATAGAAGAGTATGTCAATGTACGCGGAGTTCCGTTGCGTCTTGTCGACACAGCAGGGATCCGGGAAACCGAAGATATCGTCGAGCGAATTGGCGTAGAACGTTCCAGACAAGTGCTCAAAGAAGCTGATTTGATTCTATTGATGGTCAGCAGTTCAGAACCGCTGACTGAAGAAGACGAGCGGTTATTTGAAGCAGTGGAAGGGATGGACGTACTGGTCATCGTCAATAAGACCGACTTGCCGGCAAAAATTGATTTGCAGCGAGTGAAGGAATTGGCGGGAGAAGAACGCGTCATCACTACCTCTATCTTGCAGGAGCAGGGCATCACGGAATTGGAAGAAGCGATTGCTTCACTGTTTTTTGAAGGAGCAATTGAATCGAATGATCCGACGTATGTCTCGAATGCACGTCATATTGCATTGTTGAAACAAGCACGCGATACGATAGATGATGCCGTCCAGGCGGCCCAGACAGGTGTTCCAATTGACATGATTCAAATAGATGTAACACGTACTTGGGAAATTCTCGGTGAAATCATCGGGGATACCGTGCAAGATAGTTTGATTAAAGAGTTGTTTTCAAAATTCTGCCTCGGAAAATAACCATTTTATATATAGGAAGGATGAACGAACATGCCACAATTTGAAGCAGGCACGTTCGATTGTATCGTCATTGGTGCTGGACATGCAGGCGCAGAAGCCGCTTATGCTGCAGCTAAAATGGGCGCATCGACTTTAGTGTTAACAATGAATTTAGATATGATCGCTTTCATGCCGTGTAACCCGTCTCTTGGAGGTCCTGCAAAAGGAATCGTTGTGCGTGAAATTGATGCACTCGGGGGCGCTATGGCGAAAGTAATAGATAAAACGCATATTCAAATGCGTCTGTTGAATACAGGTAAAGGTCCGGCTGTCCGTGCATTGCGCGCACAGGCTGACAAAGTGCTGTATCAGCAGGAAATGAAGAGAGTATTGGAGGAACAGCCGAATCTAACACTGCGTCAGGCAGTTGTCGAGCGGTTGATCGTAGAGGACGATGAAGTAAAAGGTGTCGTCACACAAATCGGTGCTATCTTCCGTGCAAAAACAGTCATCATCACAACAGGAACATTCTTACGCGGAGAAGTCATCATCGGTGACTTGAAATACTCCAGCGGTCCTAATAACCAAATGCCGTCCATTAAACTTGCAGATCATCTGCAGGAATTAGGTTTAAAAACAGTGCGGTTCAAAACGGGTACACCACCGCGGATCAACGCCAACACGATAGATTACAGCAAAACTGAAATTCAGCCTGGTGATGACGTGCCGCGTTCATTCAGCTATGAAACGACTGAATTCATTATGAATCAGCTGCCGTGCTGGCTGACATACACAACACCTGAAACACACGAAATTATCAATGAAAACCTTCATTTGTCGCCGATGTATTCAGGTATGATCAAAGGGAAGGGACCTAGTTATTGTCCTTCCATTGAAGATAAGATTGTTCGCTTTGCAGACAAGTCACGTCATCAGATTTTCTTGGAGCCTGAAGGGCGTAATACGCGTGAAGTGTATGTGCAGGGTCTGTCCACAAGTCTACCTGAGCATGTACAGCATCGTTTGATTGCCAGCGTGCCTGGTCTTGAAAAGGCTGAAATGATGCGTGCGGGGTATGCAATTGAGTATGATTCCGTTATCGCGACACAGTTATGGCCGACACTTGAAACGAAGAAAATTAAAAATCTTTATACAGCAGGCCAAATCAACGGTACATCCGGTTATGAAGAGGCTGCAGCACAGGGACTGATGGCGGGAATCAATGCGGCATGCAATGTTCTTGAAAAAGAAGAAGTTGTACTGGCGCGAAGTGATGCCTATATCGGTGTGTTGATCGATGACCTAGTCACGAAAGGTACAAGTGAGCCATATCGTTTGCTGACTTCTAGAGCGGAATATCGTTTATTGCTGCGTCATGATAATGCAGATATGCGTTTGACGGAAATTGGCTATCAGAATGGAATGATCACCGAAGAACGTCACGAGAAATTCGTGGCGAAGAAAGCGCAGATCGAAGCGGAAATTGAAAATTTACGTAAAATCTCAGTTAAGCCGACAGAAGAAATTCAAGACATCATCGCTGAAGCGGGGGGCACGGCACTTCGTGAACCAATGAAAGCCGCTGATTTATTGAAACGCCCTGAAATGAAATACAGTGAATTGCGCAAAGTCGTACCTCCTCTTGAAGAGATTAATGGGGAAGTGGCAGAGCAAGTAGAAATTTTCATTAAGTATGAAGGATATATCGAAAAATCCATGCAGCAAGTAGAACGTATGAAGAAGATGGAGAATAAGCGGATTCCTGAGAACATCGATTACGATGCAATTTTAGGAATAGCGAAAGAAGCGAAAGCGAATCTGAAAGCTGTACAGCCATTGTCGATTGCACAGGCTTCCCGTATTTCAGGCGTTAATCCTGCTGACATCTCGATTTTGCTGGTCTACATTGAGCAGGGAAAAATCGCGAAAGTATCCGGTTGAGTATATGACTGGCGCTTACGGGCGTCAGTCTTTTTGAAAAGGAATGAGAACATGACGGAAGAAGAGTTTTACGAAGCGTTGCAGCAGAAGGGTATTGAGTTGTCAGATACACAAAAGCAGCAATTCAAGCGCTATTTTGAAGTGCTCGTAGAGTGGAATGAAAAGATGAATCTGACGGCAATTACTGACGCACCTTCTGTTTATCTAAAGCATTTCTATGATTCAATCACTAGTTCGTTCTATATGGATTTAACATCCGTTACATCCATTTGTGATGTCGGAGCGGGAGCAGGGTTTCCAAGTATTCCTTTGAAAATTTGCTTTCCACATTTAGAAGTGACGATCGTCGATTCATTGAATAAAAGAATTACCTTCTTGAATCACTTAGCAAGTGAATTGAAGTTGGAAAAGGTTTCTTTTGTCCATGCAAGAGCAGAAGAGTTCGGACGCAATCCCAAGTACCGTGAACAATTTGATTTAGTCACAGCACGTGCGGTTGCGCGTTTATCCGTGCTTTCTGAGTTATGCTTGCCATTAGTGAAGCAAGGTGGCTTGTTTGTTGCAATGAAAGGCGCAGCTGCTACAGAAGAATTGCAGGATGGTGCCAGAGCAGTAAAATTACTCGGCGCAGTACTGCAGGAAGAACACGAATTTTTATTGCCAGTCGAAAATAGTGAACGACATATTTTCATATTCGAAAAAAAGAAACAAACTCCAAAAAAGTATCCGCGTAAAGCAGGAGTGCCTAATAAGACACCTATTACAGAATAAATTTGTAAAAGTGTTTCACGTGGAACAAAAAAAGAGATAGAATGGTAAGAGGGACTAGTTTCGAAAAGGTGGTGCAGGGGTTGAAAAATACTTTTTCGCGCTTTTTTGGTGGGGGAGAGAAGATGGGTGCTATAGAAGAAGAGGCTCATCAACTTGAAAAGGTAGAACAGATTGCAATTGACTTGATCAAACCGAACCAATTTCAGCCGCGAACGATTTTTAGTGAGGAAAAGATTGAAGAACTCGCTAGAACCATTCATACGCATGGTGTGATTCAGCCAATTGTAATTCGTCAAATGGATGAAGAACAGTACGAAATTATTGCAGGGGAAAGAAGATACCGTGCAATGCGCAAGCTGGGCTGGTCAGAAGTACCGGCAATCGTTCGAAATCTAAGCGATAAGGAAACAGCTTCCATTGCTTTGATTGAAAACTTGCAGCGTGAAGAACTGACTGCGATTGAGGAAGCTTATGCTTACGAGAATCTGCTGAAGCTTCACGAACTAACGCAAGAGGCATTGGCGCAGCGATTAGGAAAAGGTCAGTCTACCATCGCTAATAAGATGCGTTTATTAAAGCTGCCTGAAGAAGTGCAAGATGCTATTTTGAATCAGCAGATTTCCGAACGGCATGCGCGTGCTTTGCTGCCGTTGAAAGAAGCAGCTCTTCAGTTAGAAGTAATGGAAGAAGCGAAAACGAATCATTATAATGTTAAACAGCTTGAGGAACGAATTCAAGAAATTCTGCATCCCAGTGAAAAAGCGCAGCCTGCCAAGAGAAAAGCACCCCGTCGAAAAGCAGTCAGCAAAGATGTGCGAATTGCGGTGAATACACTGAGACAATCCCTCTCGCTTATGAGCAAGAGTGGGATTGACGTAGAATCCGAAGAAGTGGACTCGGAAGAATTCTATACAATTACAGTTAAAATACCTAAAAAGTGACGACCCAAAACTCTTGCTGCCCAGTTGTAGCAAGAGTTTTGTTATATATCAATAGAGTTCATCTGTTGAAGATGATAAAATGAGTAAGAGAGAGAAAGATATAGTCTATATAAGTTGAATTATACTTTTCACATGAAAGGTATGCTTTGTCCAACCTACTCAGTTGATTGGAGTGCAAGGCGGCGACTCCCTCTTGGAAATACGATAGTGACAAGGTTTATCGCGTTCTGAGTAAGACCAAAAAATATTTTTTCGGATGTATCTGTAGTATGTGTTCCCTAAATATA
>NZ_JARICI010000043.1 GCF_029257255.1 Sporosarcina sp.
TGTGAGTCCTCCTTGGTTATTATTAGGGGTCAAGTAGTCGATGCCTTGACACCCCCGAATCATACCAAGGGGACTTTTCTATTTCAATAGGGCTCCACTAACCAAACAGGAATGCTCTGGGAGGATCAGCCTGACAGGTGATGACAACTTAGGGGAGCTTGCGACCAAGTTGGCTCACCGCGGGCCCTCCAGAAAGCGTCCGCCTGGAACGTAGGGAAACGGTATACTAACCACTTACAGCCTTTTTTATTTAAAGCAAACTGACGGTCTATCTTTAACAACGAAAATCGCTAGCTCGCTAGGTAATTTCTCATATCGTAATTAAATTGTAACTATTTTTTCAGCTTATATACTGTTCAAAACTACTATAATTTATTATACTTTGAATAACTAAGAAAAGGAGCTGTAGCCGACATTGAAGCCTATATCTAAATTAGCCTCAAAGATACTAGTCGCTGTTCTCTTCGTCACGGCAATCGCTGCAGGAGTCACATGGAACTATCTACAAGGAACCAGCGGGCAGGAAATCTCTTTTGCAGAGATGGAAAAACTGATTGCCGGTCAGTCAGGAAATGCTTTGCTGCTGAATGAATCAGCAGACGGCACGCTGTCAGTCACAATAGACAATAAAACATATCTCACAATGGTGCGTCCACAAAGTACATTAGTGGATGATCTCGTGCAGAAGTACAATATATCCTATCAATATGAAACAGCCAGTTCAGCTGGTGGATGGATGATCGGCGGATTGGTGCTGGTAGCCCTCCTTACACTGTTCATTCTTCATAAAAAGGGCAAGCTGAATATCGGGGCTTCTGGTATGAAACATCAGGCTTCAAAATCCACACCTCTTCCGGATATCACACTGGACGATATAGGCGGTCTTCCGCAGGAAATGAAAGACGAGATTCTGCAGACGCTGGAAATCTTCAAACATCCGAAAGACGCCAAGGAAATGGGCATTGCCATGCCAAAAGGGATCCTGCTTTATGGACCTCCGGGAACTGGCAAAACATTGCTGGCTCAGGCTATGGCGAAAGAAATCGGTGCAACATTTTATTCTTCAAGCGGTGCAGCTTTCACTGAATTATTCGTTGGTGTGGGCGCTTCCCGCGTACGCACACTCTTCCAAAATGCCCGCAAACAGAGCCCTGCAGTCATCTTCATTGATGAAGTAGATGCTTTAGCAGGTAAACGTAAAGAACACGGCGGAGATGAGTCTGAAAAAACATTGACGGAGCTTCTCGTTCAACTGGACGGCGGTAACGATAACGATGGTCTGCTGTTTATCGCAGCGACCAACAGAAAAGATATGCTCGACGATGCTTTCTTGCGTCCCGGCCGGATTGATTTTACATTTAATGTACAATTACCGGATACAAAAGGCCGCCGAGAAATCATCGATATTCATACAAACGGCAAAACACTGGCACCAAATGTAGCTTCTACTCTAGATACGTTAGCAGACAGCACATCCGGTTTCTCGGGAGCGGAAATCAGTGGTTTATTTGAAACCGCTAGCCGCCGCGCAATCCGAGAAGGTCGTAAATTGATTGAAAAGCACGATCTGGACTTCGCAATCGACCGGACAATTCTAGGAAACACTGCTCGCACATTGAATGATCAGGATACGAAACGCCGCGTTGCCATTCATGAATCAGGTCACGCGATCATTGCCGCATTGACTAAACCAGGTTCTGTCAGAAAAGCAACGATCATTCCACGCGGCCAGGCACTTGGTTATGTAGCACCAATCCAAAAGGAACTTCATTTATCAACAGCGAGTGAACTGCTCGATCAGGTCAGTATGATTTTAGCAGGCGGAATCGCTGAACGTCTGTATTTAGGAGAGCATAGTATCGGCGTAGGCGGTGATGTCGAACAGGCGAAGGATATCTTGAATCGAATGGTCGACACAGGTCTGTTCCAAGATGGTTTTTCTTTGATCTTCAATAAAGCCGAAAAAGAAGAACGCATGCGTATGCTTTTTGACCAGGCAGCTAAAAAGACTGAAGCGTTAATCACGGAACACGCCTATCAATTTGAGCTACTCGTCAATGAACTGTACAAAGAAGAGACACTTGAAGGCGAAGAAGTTCAGCGCATTGTTGAACTGCCAACACCTAAAGATGCGGTAGTTTTTGTATAAACAGCAACAGCGTCCATCATGAATATATGATGGACGCTGTTTTATTGTTAACGTCTTTCCAGCTTCATCGGCCAGCCGTCTTTAATCCGCAATGAAATCAAAGGTTCCGGAACAGGCGCATGAGGACGCAGATTGCTGAACGTGAACTTTTTATACAGAACAACAAGAATCAATGTCGCTTCAAGCATCGCAAAACGCGAGCCAATACAGCTTCTGGAGCCACCACCGAACGGTAAATAACTGAATGGTGCATAACGGTTACCGGAAGAAAAACGGTCTGGGTCAAATTCTTCCGGGTTCGGAAATACTTCTTCATTCCGGTGAATCGCATAAGGAGACAGCATGAAGGTACTGCCCTTTTTAAAAGTTTGTCCGAACATCTCAAGCGGTTCGCTAAGCTCACGATAAATCAGCCAGGCGGGTGGATACAGACGTAGTCCTTCTTCAATAATCTGCTGGACATACGGCAATTCACGCAGCCAATTGAATGGATTACCCGAAAGGTCAGCTCCTTCCACCTCTTCCGATAAACGTGATTCCACTTCCGGATGTGCAGCAATTTCAGCAAATATCCACGCAAGCAAGTTCGCAGTTGTTTCGTGACCCGCCAGCAGCATCGTCATCATTTGATCGCGAAGTTCTTTATCCGGCAGTCTTTCCCCGTTTGCATCCTTCACTTCAAGCATCATACCGAGCAATGTATGATGAAACCGCTCAGGTTGGTTTTTTGCTACCATCAGAACGTTTTCTATCATGTCCTCCAAAGTACGAATCGCCTGTTTATGTTTTTGGTTCGATTTCGTCGGAACCACAGCAGGTAAAATGATCGGGTTAAATAAAATTTTGACGCTTTCCTCAATCGTTGTTGTGACCGCGTCTGCCAGTTTTTTCTCTTCTGCAGAAACATCCGTTGAAAACATTGTGCGAGTAATGATCGACAATGTCAGCTGCATCATTTCGTTATGTATATCAAGTTCCTGCGCTTGTTCTAACCGTTCTGCAACACGCTCTGTCTCCTCGACAATTGCATAGGCATAACGCTCGAGTGCTTCCTTATAAAAAGTAGGTTGCATATATTTTTTTTGAAATCCATGCCGCTCACCTTCCGTGGTCAGCAACCCTTCTCCGACCGTACGCTGAAGCACTTTTGTCGTGCGGCCCTTAAAAAATGACTGATCATGGCGAATTAAAATTTCCCTGATGGCTTCAGGACTGTTAACAACATACGTCGGTGAAAATCCCGTCTTCATTGAAACGACGTCACCGAGCGGGCGCATCCGCATGAAAAAACCGATCGGATCATTCGTGAATTGCTTATAATTCTGCAATCTGGGTGTAGCCACGTTTTGTACGGTAACCATGTACTCTCCTCCAAGTTTTACTTAAACTCTTCCCTCGCGTATTTCGAATGAAACCTTTCATTTCGGACATGCTATACGAAAAGGGAGGTGCGTCAATTGGCAAAGGATGTATTGTGTGAAGTAACGAACTGTCACTTTTGGGAATCAGGCAACCAATGTGGTGCTGATGAGATCAAAGTAGTCACAAGAAAAGGCAGAAAAGCTAAAGACTCAGCCGAAACCGATTGTCAGACGTTTATTCCAAAAGGGTAATTCACTTAACAACTAGCCAAGCATGAATGCTTGGCTAGTTGTTTATTTCCTTGAGTAAACCCGGAGAGATTAGAAAAATGCCAATATGCCGGCCTAAACCGATGGCCATCCCAATCCAGCCTAGGCGACTGATCCGCCCTTTCAAGAAGATGACGGCAATGATGCGTTTCTATAAGCAGATGAAACTCCTCAATTCAGTTTAAATGTAGCCGTACAGTGAGCAACCAGTTCATCATTTTCATTAAACAACTTACCTTCCACTAACGCAGTGCTTCTGCCTCTGTTAATGACTGACGCTTTCGAATACACTGCCTCCTGAACAGCAGGCTTCAAAAAATGTGTCGCCATTTCGATCGTCATAACATCATCAGAACCAAGGGAGCGGCAGAGCATGCCCATTGTCGTATCCAAAATCGACATATACATACCGCCGTGTATAGTACCGCGTACGTTATCATATTCTGGACGGTACGGTAAAAATAATTCCACATCGCCCTCTTCCAATTTCTGTGTCTGCAGGCCTGAGAATTTCCAGAATGCGCTCGTTTCAAAATCTTGGCGCACTTTTTCTAAATACTCGATTGTTGTATTATTCATTCAATTCCCTCCAAGTGAATTACTGTTTACCATCTACCATATCGCAATGAGTATCGGTCGACAATTTAAAGCTTTTGTTCCTGTTAAAAATAACGCCATATTTTAATTTTTTTTGAGAAAAAAGGTTTGTTTTTTTGTCTTTATCCATTATACTGAAAATAATTTCATAAGTTATTTTATTTAGGAAGAGTACCCTGTGAGTGTTTTATCAACCCAATCACCTGTTATGTAATGGACTAGAGGATATCCTCTACACGTATATCGTCTTTTATATACAAGCGAACAGAGTAAAGGTCTCTCTCCAATCTGTCATGTTTGTGCGAATTCATGTCGATTGGGGAGAGATTTTTTTATGCACATAAATCAGAATAGTATAGAAAGGAAGGATGTTAAGGTTGGAAAACAAGCTGAAGCTCTACGGCTTTAACAACCTCACCAAAACTCTTAGCTTTAACATTTATGATGTAAGCTATGCGAAAAGCCGACGGGAGCAAAGTGAGTATATCGCCTATATCGACGAGCAATATAATTCAGAACGGCTGACCAAGATTCTTTACGATGTCACGGAAATGATCGGTGCACATGTACTGAATGTCAGCAAACAGGACTACGATCCACAGGGAGCGAGTGTCACCTTGATGATTTCAGAAGAGAAGTTTCCTGCTTCACAAATTGACCCTTCCTGCAATCAGGGTGCAATTCCTTTCCCTCCTGATAAAGATTCGGTCGTCAGTCATTTAGATAAAAGCCATGTGACAGTGCATACGTATCCTGAATATCATCCGGATAATTCCATCGCCACATTCCGAGTTGATATTGACGTGTCTACTTGCGGAGAAATTTCACCGTTAAACGCACTAGATTATCTGATTGGCAGTTTTGATTCGGATATTATTACGGCAGATTATCGCGTACGTGGCTTCACAAGATCTGTCGATGGCAGGAAATTGTTCATGGACCATTCCATGACTTCGATTCAGGATTTCATTGACCGAAAGACGCTCGAGAAATATGACGCAATTGACGTAAATGTCTATCAAGCGAATATCTTCCATACAAAAATGCTGATCAAGGAAATTGATCTGCAAGATTATCTGTTCAATAAAGACGTGTCGGAAATCCCCCCGAAGGAACGGCTTCAAATCTCTCATAATTTGCGAAAAGAGATGATTGAAATTTTCAGCGGTTCCAATGTCTATGAAAATGAATGAGGCGAGAACAGTGAAATTATCACAGCACTGCGTTCCGATTATGGAAGCATTACAACAGTATCAAGCCGCCCGTGTCGTTCCTTTTGATGTCCCTGGTCATAAACATGGACGGGGCAATCCTGAACTTGCGGCGTTTCTGGGAGATGCGTGCCTGCATCATGACGTGAACTCCATGAAACCGCTGGACAATCTATGCCACCCCGTCTCTGTCATACGCGAAGCAGAGGAACTTGCAGCTGATGCATTCGGCGCCAAGCATGCTTTCCTGCTCGTCAACGGTACGACGTCTGCTGTACAAGCAATGGTCATGACTGCCTGCAAAGCCGGCGAAAAAATCATTATGCCGAGAAACGTCCATCGCAGTGCCATCAATGCGCTGATCTTAAGCGGCGCATTGCCCGTCTATGTCAATCCGGGCGTAGACATGGAGCTGGGTATTCCACTTGGCATGGGCGTTGAAGATGTGGAGCAGGCGATACTTGATCATCCTGACGCCAAAGCCATTCTGATCAACAACCCTACCTACTACGGCATCTGCTCGAATCTGCAAGCTATTACAGAACTAGCCCACCGTCACGATATGCTCGTGTTAGTGGATGAAGCACACGGTACACATTTTTATTTTAATGATCAGCTACCTGCTTCTGCTATGTCTGTCGGTGCCGATATGGCGTCGATCAGCATGCATAAATCAGGCGGGTCGCTGACGCAAAGTTCATTTTTATTAATTAATAATAAAGTAAGCGAAGGATACACAAGGCAAATTATCAATCTGACTCAAACTACTAGCGGATCATACTTACTGATGTCCTCACTCGATATTTCACGAAAGAATCTTGCCCTTCACGGCCAGGAGATTTTCGATAAAGTCATTAAGATGGCGCAATATACTCGCGATGAAATTAATAAGATTGACGGCTACTATGCCTATTCAAAAGAACTGATTAACGGCGACACGGTTTTTGATTTCGATGAATCCAAACTGTCGGTCCATACGCGTGAAATGGGTCTCGCCGGAATTGAGGTCTACGATATTCTGCGTGACGAATATGATATCCAGATCGAATTCGGCGATGTTGCCAATATACTGGCTTATATTTCTGTTGGAGATCGTACACTCGATTTAGAACGGCTTGTCGCTGCTTTAGCTGAAATCAAACGCCGTTATAAAAAAGATCCAAGCAAGCTGTTTGACCATGAATATATCAATCCTGAAATCGTCCAGTCACCGCAGCAGGCATTTTATGCAGAGAAAGAAATCCTTCCTTTACATGATGCGGCAGGACGCGTTGCGAGCGAGTTTGTCATGTGTTATCCGCCCGGTATTCCAATTGTTGCACCTGGAGAGCGGATTACAGAAGAAATCATCAACTACATTGTGTACTGCAAGGACAAGGGCTGCTTTTTAACAGGTACCGAAGATCCGCAAGTAGAGAATATCAATGTGGTAAAGGAGGCCGACTGATGAATCTTTGGTATACAGAGGATCACTCACCGCATGTCCGTTTTTCCATTCAAGTGGAAGAACATCTATATACCGCCAAAAGTGAATTCCAGAAAATTGATGTCTTTCAAACAGTTGAGTTTGGCAAGATCCTGACACTCGACGGCTATGTGATGGTCACTGAGAAAGATGAATTCATATACCATGACATGATCGTTCACGTTCCCATGGCCACCAATCCTTCGATTGAAAAAGTCTTGGTGATCGGAGCTGGAGACGGTGGCACGGTACGCGAACTAACAAGATATCCTTCCATCAAACAGATTGATATGGTGGAAATCGACGAGCAAGTTGTAGAAGTCTGCAAAAAGTATTTACCACAGACAGCCGAAAAGCTGACTGACTCTCGCGTAAATCTGTATTTTGAAGACGGTCTGCGTTTTGTCAGACACCAGGAGAATGCCTACGACCTAATTATTGTAGACTCGACGGATCCATTTGGGCCGGGTGAAGGTCTTTTCACGAAGGAGTTTTACGGTAATTGTTATAAAGCACTGAAGGATGACGGTATTTTAGTCAACCAGCATGAAAGTCCGTTTTACGCCGAAGATGCTAGAGGTATGCAACGGGCACATAAGAGCATCATGGGCTTCTTCCCTGTCTCGAAAGTGTATCAGGCGCATATTCCTACTTACCCTTCAGGACATTGGCTGTTCGGGTTTGCATCCAAAAAGTTTGATCCTGTAGAAGATTTGCAGGCAGACGCGTGGAATGCACTCGGATTACAGACGAAATACTATAATACAAAACTTCATGTCGGCTCTTTTGCACTGCCGAATTATGTAAAGGAGCTGCTAATCCATGCTGAATAAAAATATTGAGACGTTTCTTGGGTTTGACTCGGAGTATGACGATGCTTCATTCGTAATCTTTGGCGCACCGTTTGATTCCACTACTTCATTCCGTCCTGGCACACGCTTTGCAAGCAAGATTATGCGAAGCGAATCATTCGGGCTGGAAACATATAGTCCGTATCAAGATGCTGATTTAACGGATTTCTCGTTGTTTGATGGCGGCGATCTGGAACTCAGCTTCGGTAATACGGAGCGAGCTCTAAACAAAATTGAAGAGTTCACAACTCAGATTTTAGATGACGCAAAAACCCCCTGCATGATCGGTGGAGAACATCTCGTAACACTTGGCGCTGTGCGTGCAGTTGCGAAGAAATATCCTGATCTGTACGTCATCCAGTTTGATGCACACACAGATTTGCGGGAAGACTATTTGGACCAGCGTCTGTCACACGCAACGGTCATCCGCAGAATCTGGGATCTTCTAGGAGACGGCAGAATTTATCAATATGGTATCCGTTCCGGTGACCGTCCAGAATTCGAGTGGGCTGCGAAACAGCATGTCTTCATGCAAAAGTTTAATTTTGACGGCCTCGGGAAAACAGTTGAACAATTACAGGGTAAGCCAGTTTATTTAACGATTGACCTTGACGTCCTCGATCCTTCTGTCTTCCCTGGAACCGGCACACCTGAAGCAGGCGGTGTCACGTTCATGGAGCTTCTGCAGGCAGTTCTGACTGTCAGCGGTCTGAATATTGTCGCCTGTGATGTCAATGAACTGTCCCCTGTTTATGATCAAAGCGGCGTCTCCACTGCCGTTGCCTGTAAAGTACTTCGTGAATTAGCGATTGCAATTAATAAAAAATAATACAAATTGGTGGTGTTTTGAATGGGAAAAGCATTAATTATCGGAGCTGGCGGCGTAGCCAGTGTAGTGGTTCATAAGTGTTGTCAGGTACCTGACGTGTTTGAGGAAATCTGTATCGCGAGCCGTACGAAATCAAAATGTGATGCCTTGAAAGAAAAGCTTGACGGAGGACGTACGAAAATCCAAACTGCACAAGTAGACGCAGACAACGTACCGGAACTGGTTGCATTGATCAATGAATTTCAACCGGATATCGTCATCAACGTAGCGCTTCCTTATCAGGATTTGACGATCATGGATGCATGTCTGGAAACAAAAGTAGACTATTTAGATACAGCAAACTACGAACCGCTTGATACAGCGAAATTCGAGTACAAATGGCAGTGGGCGTATAAAGAAAAATTTGAAGAAGCTGGAATTACGGCATTACTCGGCAGCGGCTTCGATCCCGGCGTAACCGGTGTATTTTCTGCTTATGCCCTGAAACATTACTTTGATGAAATCCATACAATTGATATTGTCGACGCCAATGCAGGCGATCATGGTTATCCGTTCGCGACGAACTTTAACCCAGAAATCAATATTCGTGAAATTACAGCAAACGGTCGTTACTACGAAAAAGGCGAATTTATTGAGACTGAGCCGCTTGAAGTGAAGCGTGTCTATGACTTGCCCGAAATCGGTCCAAAAGATGTGTACTTGCTGTACCATGAAGAATTGGAATCATTAGCGAAAAACATTACAGGTGTTGAGAAAATTCGTTTCTGGATGACATTCTCTGAAAAGTATCTGACACATCTTAAAGTACTTGAAAACGTCGGCATGACTTCTATTGAGCCGATTGAATTTGAAGGTCAGCAAATCGTTCCACTGCAATTTTTGAAAGCTGTATTGCCGGATCCTGCTTCACTCGGACCGCGCACTAAAGGAAAAACGAATATCGGCTGTATCTATCAGGGAACGAAAGACGGAGAGCCGAAAACGTATTATGTCTATAATATTTGCGATCATCAGGAGTGCTATCGCGAAGTCGGTTCACAGGCGATTTCTTATACAACAGGCGTACCTGCCATGATTGGCGCGATGATGATGCTTACAGGTAAATGGAAAAAGCCCGGCGTCTTCAATATTGAAGAGTTTGATCCGGATCCATTCATGGACGCACTAAATGAATACGGCTTGCCTTGGCATGAAGATTTCAATCCTACTTTGATTGACTGAGGAGAATGACATGAACTTTGATGTACTGGCAGTTCCTTCACCGAGCTATGTGGTGGAGGAAGAGCTGCTCATAAATAATCTTGAAAAAATGAAAGCTGTCATGGATCAGACTGGCTGTAAAATTCTGCTCGCACAAAAAGGGTTCTCGATGTTCAAAGTATACCCGTTAATCGGTAAGTATCTCCATGGTGTCACATCAAGCGGACTGTTCGAAGCACAGCTTGGCTATGAAGAAATGGGTAAAGAAGTGCATACGTATTCCCCTGCTTTTCAGGAAGCTGAATTTGAAGAAATTCTGCGTTATTCGGATCACTTGGTATTCAATTCATTCGCGCAGTGGAATCGTTTTAAAGATCAGGTTGAAAACAGCGGTAAACAGATTGAGTGCGGCATTCGGATTAATCCGGAGTACTCGGAGATTGAAGTCGATATGTACAACCCCTGCTTTTCGCATTCCCGGTTCGGCGTCACCCTTTCAGACTTTGAACCTGACCAGCTGGACGGTATTAGCGGATTGCATTTCCATACGATGTGCGAGCAGAATTCCGATACGCTTTGGCGTACCATTCAAGTAGTCGATGAAAAGTTTGGACCTTATCTGAAGCAGATGAAATGGATCAACTTTGGCGGCGGTCATCATATTACACGTGCTAATTATGATATCGAAACGCTGATTCGCTCAATCCAATTTATGAAAGATAAGTATGATCTCGACGTCTATTTGGAGCCTGGTGAAGCAGTTGCGCTGAATACAGGCTTCCTCGTTGCGACAGTGCTTGATACGCTGCATAATGGCATGCCGATCGCGATCCTTGATACATCAGCTTCCTGCCATATGCCTGACGTTCTCGAGATGCCCTACCGTCCGGAAATCATTGACGCGGGCATGCCGAATGAAAAAGCCCACACGTATCGTCTGGGCGGGCCTACTTGTCTTGCCGGCGACGTGATCGGCGACTATTCTTTCGACGCTCCTTTGCAGCCAGGCGACCGTCTGGTGTTCTGTGATATGGCGCACTATTCGATGGTGAAGAATAATACATTTAACGGTATGAATCTGCCTTCGATCGTTTTGCAGAAAACCGACGGCGATTTACAAATCGTTAAGCAGTTTGGCTATGAAGATTTTAAAGAACGTCTGTCATAATGGAATAACCGGTTCGTCTGTACAGAGTTACCCTTTCAGTTCATTGGTACAAAAACACAATTAAATAACCAAAAATAGACCTAATTCGCATATGAATTAGGTCTAATCAATTTGCCTGTCTATCAAACTTTTGGTTAATAAGAAAGAGTTTAAGACAGCTGATTAGCGGACCTATCATAACTATTGCAGCTCTGCCAACATGCGTTAAAGTCCCTACTAATTTGTTGATTAAGATTGTGTTGATTTCTTTACAAATAAACAAAAGGGACCTAATTTATTGGTCCCTTCAACTGCCTTATGGCTACGAACGCTCCTGTTAGTTAGATAGCGATTTAAAACCGTTGATCTGCGCTGCAGCCAAGCGAACAGCGCAGGGTTCGCTTTGTCGTATTTCTGCGTCTTTTTGCAGAAATTAAGGCAGGACTTTATGGTGCATTCAAATCCAGTTCATCCTCCCAGAGTCGCCAGCTTCCGCTACGATCAACTAAGTATTTACCAAAAAAACTTGTTCAATAATAGCCCCCGTTAGCGATAAGGTAGTTTAAAACCGTTGATTTCCGTTTCAGGCGGACGCTTTCCGCGGGCATGGCTTGAGCCTCCTCGTCGCTACGCTCCTGCGGGGTCTCAAGGCTCATGCTATTCCCGCAGGAGTCGCCGCCTTACACTCCAATCAACTTAGTATTTGCTCATAAAACTATTCAAGAATCGCGCCCGATTGTAGTATTACTTTCACGACATATCCGCCAAAGATTCTCAGCTATCTGCTGTCATTTAAGATCAAACCAATAGCCATTAGAAGTGGAACCAGTATTGCAAATACTATAATTAGGACAGGCAATAAAATACCAATGTATTTTTTAAATCCCGTCTCCCTCTTACAAACGGCTATAATACCTGCTATTAAACCTATTATCAATAAGCCTATCGATAATATAAGCCCTACGAAGAGTGCTACTAATATA
>NZ_JARICI010000054.1 GCF_029257255.1 Sporosarcina sp.
TGAATATAGCCACTGCATTGTCCCACCTTTGCCATGTTTCTGGCCCACCAATGACAAGATTTTGTTCCACCTCTGCCATGCACAGGACCACCCTCCTTTATACTTGAGATGCACCTAATGGTGCAAATCAAAAATAAAGGAGGTTTTTTTGTGATTAAATATCGGGAAATCTTGAGGCTCCATGCCCAGGAGATTAGCCAAAGGGGCATTGCCTCAAGTACTTCAAACTCTAGGACAACGATACGGGAGGTGGTGAAAAGGGCTGAAGAACGCAACATTAGCTGGCCATTGGAGGAAGAATTTACGGATCATGACTTACAAGAGATGTTGTTTCCAGAGAAACATGCCTCTAATGATTTTAGACGAAAACCGGACTGTGACTACATTCATAAAGAACTGGCAAAGCCGGGCGTTAATTTAACTCTCTTATGGGAGGAATATTCTCTTAGCTGTAGGTCAAATGAAGAAATCCCATATAGCTATCGTCAGTTCTGCAGGATCTATCATGACTATGCCCGCAAAACGAAAGCGACCATGCGTATTAAGCGTAAACCAGGAGAGCTTTTGGAAGTTGATTGGGCGGGGCAAACAATGTCAATAAGAGATCATCTAACCGGCGAAGATATCCCAGTATACATTTTTGTTTCTGCCCTTCCGTGCAGCCAATACGCTTATGTAGAAGGTTTTCTTTCGATGAATGCAGAGTCATGGATCACGGCTCATATTCATGCATTTAAGTTTTATGGAGGGGTTCCAAGAATCATTGTTCCTGACAATCTGAAGACAGGTGTAGTAAAGGCTTCAAAGTATGAACCAATCATTCACGCGGGCTATCAGGAGATGGCTGAGCATTATCACACGACGATTGTGCCTGCGCGCGTTCGTCACCCAAAAGATAAGGCGAGCGCTGAAAGTACAGTAGGTCATATTTCAACATGGATTATCGCTTCACTTCGAAACCAAGAGTTTTTCAGTTTAGGAGAGTTAAATGACGCGGTTCATGAGAAGCTAGAGGAATTTAACCACAAACCTTTTCAAAAGAAGCAAGGAAGCAGACACACGGCATTTAAAGAAGAAGAACACTTCGCATTAACACCGTTGCCTGCTTCAACATACGAAATCGCAACTTGGCGAATTGCGACCGTACAATATGATTATCACATAGTGGTGGATAAAATGTCTTACTCTGTTCCATATGATTATGTAAAGTACGAGGTTGATATTCGAGTCACAAGAACCATTGTGGAAGTATTTTATAAAGGCTTACGAATCGCTTCGCACAAAAAACTGAAAGGAAAACCAGGACAATCCAATACATTGTCTGATCACATGCCTAAGGAACATAAGCAATACATTGATTTTGACCCTTCATATGTACGCCAATGGGGAAAGACTGCTGGTCCTAATATCTTGATCACCATTAATAGTATTTTAGCTTCTTATCGTGTTGAAAAACAAGCACTGAAGTCCTGCTTGGGGCTAATTAAGTTGTCAGACACGTATTCAGTAGAACGGTTAGAAAAAGCATGTGAGCGTGCACTGAGATATACAAGTAGACCTACACTTAAAAGCATTCAGACAATGCTTAAAAACGGACAGGATAAACTCCCTGTCATAATTGAAGAAGAAAGTGATCGAAAAGAAGTTAAATCCAACCCTTACGGTTTTACACGAGGGGCAGACTATTATGGGGGTAAGAACCAATGACAACTGAAAACACTTTATCCAAACTAAATGATATGAGAATGGCAGCGATGGCTGAGGGATATATGGATCAATTGAAAAACCCGGAATATCAGGACCTATCGTTTGAGGATCGTTTCGCAATGCTTGTTGATATTGAGTGGGGACGCAGAAAGAATGCCAAGCTCGATCGCCTTATCAAAGGTGCAGAGTTCCGAGATAGCCAGGCATGCATAGAAGATATAGAATATCACGCTGACCGAAAGCTCGATAAAACTCAAATTCTAAGATTAGCAACTGGAAGGTATATTCAAGAGAAACATAATATCATCATTAAAGGTGCATCAGGAAACGGAAAAACTTACCTAGCATGCGCTTTTGGTGTCGCTGCTTGTCGTCAGTTTTATAAAGTGCGATATATACGCCTTCCGGATTTATTGGATGAACTCGCAGTAGCCAGGGGTGAAGGCATTTACCGCAAGGTAATTAAAAAATACACAAAGGTAGATTTATTGATCCTTGATGAATGGCTTTTAACGCCACTAAAAGAAACCGAATCCAGAGATCTTTTAGAAATCGTTGAATCAAGATATCAAGTTGCCTCCACAATATTCTGTTCCCAGTTTGATCCACGTGGCTGGCATGAAAAGATTGGCGAAGGTACGTTGGCTGATGCCATTCTTGATCGAATTGTACACGGCTCCTATCATATGATGCTTGATGGTGATGTTTCAATGCGTGAACGTCATGGATTGGAGGGTTCTTTATGATTCCTGAAGAAGTGGAGAATCGTATTGCGAAGTATTTCTTTCATAATTATCTACCAGATGAAATCATGTATGAACTTGTAGACCTGCTTATCCCGCAGTGTTTGAATGTAGAGGATGAAAATGACTTAGACCAAGATGGACTAGTCACTGAAGCAGTGTTAATCCTACGGGATCGATTGGATGGAAAAAGTATGAAATAACTAAAGGCAGCCATCGAAAATTTGGTTCGATGGCTGTTTTAGGAATAATTTGCGTGGATTCCCCTATGGCAAGGGTGGAACAATTCAATGTCAGAAGTGGGCCAAAAACATGGCAAGAGTGGAACAATCGCATGGCTGTAGTCATGTCGCTTTGGCATTAAACGTTCCGATAATCACTCGCTGTAAAGACCGTGAAACAGCGAGTAGATTCCTGGATCGTTTACGGCAAGCCGTCATACCAAACGAGGCGAAGTTCAAGACCTACATGTTAAAAGGAAGGGAATGCATCCGCATTCCCTTTTATCATGAGCATTTTTTCGATTTCTTTCGCCATACGCCCAAGCAGGTGGACCGTCTGCTTGGGCTTTGCCATTTGCGTTCAACAATCGGCAATGAGCGTGGCAGATTCTGCCTACCACGCTCCTATCCGTGTTTCACCTCAAAAAGCAAGGATCGTCAAAACTTTTTGTTGAAAACGCTACGCTACAAAAACTTTTGAGCTATTGCAGGCAATTCCTTGCTTTTTGATTGCTGCAAATAGCTACATGGCATAGCCAAGAAATCGGAAAAAATTCAGCCTTCCGACTTCGTGATTGCGGCTAAAGCAATCGAAAAAACAAAGGAGGAATTACCATGACAAAAGAAATTGAAAAAAATCTAGAGTTACAGCCTATTTATGAGATTGTGAGAATCAAGGCCGAGCGTCGCAAGTTGCCGAAAAAATATCTTTCTGAGAACTTAGCAGATTATAAAGTACGCACCCCTGAAGATTTTGCTCATATTGCGATGAAATTTATTGGTAATGAGGACAGAGAAGTATTCCTTGTGGCTTGTCTCTCCGTAAAAAATGAAATACAAGGTTTGCACCGTTGCCATATTGGCACCTTAAATTCAAGCCTTGTATCACCACGAGAAGTATTTAAAACAGCGTTTTTGCAAAATGCAGCAAGTATCATAATTGCGCATAATCATCGTGCGACACGTTCGTAACTGAAAAGGTTACGCACGCTGTCTGAAGGTCAATCGACCAAAAGAGAGTCGTGAACTCTTAACTTGATAGGTAGAATGATAGGGTAACGCCTTGAAATGCCTACTCTGATACTCCGACATGCGCTATTTGAATGTGTAAAAGAATAGGGTGTGAAGCTCGGTGAAGTCGGCTGAAAGTTGTCGTAGTGCTAGGTTAACTAGTAACCGAAACCTAACTAGAGGTAGTTAGTGCGACTGATAGGCCGGGAGTCGTGAAAAACTTAATATGGTGAGAATGTGGTAAAACACTGACGAACTAGCGAACGAAATGTCTGTAAGTGTGGCTACTTAGAAATGAGTGGGCTTGATGAAAATTCAAGTGCGTTCCGTGGGCGAGTACCTATGGTGGTTTCGAAAGCTCCATGCATCGTTACAGGCGATGGAGAGGACGCCAGGCAAGAGCTAGCACCTAAGTTAAGATTATGGATAGAGTTAAGGGAACGTGGAAAGCTATCAACATGGAGAGTACACACTCAATGAAGTGGCAGGGAGGAAAGGATTCGTCCATAACTTCCTTTTGTGATAGTGAGAGTAGAGGCATGAGCGTTGAAGTTTCTGTAATGGAAATGGAGCAACAGCCTCAAGTCGTTTAGTGAACTTTATTTCAACTCAATCACCTCAAGGATTCTCGTATGACTAAAAAGGTCACGAGCCGAGTTTGGAGCGTGATAGACCTTGAAAGAAAATTATAAGAAAATCCCTAGAATGAAAAACACAAGGTTGCGGCATGCAGAGTATTACGGCATGACAGAAACCTTCGATATGCTGTTTGCAAAGAGTAAAGAAAATCAAAAGTTGACGAACCTAATGTCTATTATTACTTCAGACGATAATATCTTACTCGCTTATCGTAATATTAAGCGGAATAACGGAAGTGCAACGGCTGGAGAAGATAGAGTCACAATTTATGACATTGAAAAGCTAAGCACATATAAATTTATTGAAATTGTGAAGAAAAGATTCGCCCATTACAATCCTCGAAAAGTAAGACGCGTGGAAATACCAAAACCAAACGGGAAAACTAGACCACTGGGAATCCCGTCCATGTGGGATCGTGTAGCACAACAATGTATTTTACAAGTGTTAGAGCCTATATGTGAGGCTAAGTTTTACAAACACAGTTTTGGTTTTAGGCCAACCAAATCAGCGGAGCATGCAATTTCAGCATGTGCTGTTCGGATAAGCAGAAGTAAAATGCAGTACGTGGTGGATGTGGATATCAAAGGGTTCTTTGATGAAGTGAAACATTCAAAACTGATGCGGCAAATATGGACAATGGGCATCCAAGACAAACAATTGCTTGTCATACTTCGGAGAATGCTAAAAGCGCCTATTGTTTTACCGAATGGAAAAACTGTCTATCCGACGAAAGGGACACCGCAAGGTGGAATACTATCCCCCTTGTTCGCTAACAAGGTGGAATACTATCCCCCTTGTTAGCGAACATCAATTTGAACGAATTTGATTGGTGGATTGCAAATCAGTGGGAAAGTAAAAAGTGTCATTCAATCAATGACCACCTTATTAAGAAAACTGGGTTGTATAGCCATCAATACAGGTATAGAAAATTAAGAGAAACTTCTTCACTTAAAGAAATGTACATTGTTCGCTATGCAGACGACTTTAAGATCTTTACGACAACACGTTCCAACGCCGAAAAGATTTTTCAGGCAAGTAAAATGTGGCTTGAAGAGCGATTAAGCTTGCCTATCTCAGAAGAGAAATCCCAAATCACGAATCTTAAAAAGAATCGTAGTGAATTTTTAGGATTTGAACTGAAAATGGAACGCAAAGGCTATGACCGCTTGAAACGTAAACGATATGTTTGTCAGTCCTATATAGCGGAAAAAGCGCGTAAGAGGATTAAAGGACAGCTCAAAGATCAAATCAAACTCATGCAAAAAGCAGCAAATGGAAACGATTTAATCAAGAACATTCGAATCTACAATAGTATGGTAATTGGTATTCATAATTATTATCAGATTGCGACACAGGTAAACGATAGTTTAATGCCAATACAATACCAATTAACAATTGTAGAACGTCACCGATTAAAACAGTTTTCACTTCGTAAACAAACAGGCTATCCGATTAATGACCAGGGGTTAAAACCTTATTTAAAATCAAAAATGACAAGATATATCAATGGATATCCACTTATCCCGATTGGTTTCATAAAAACCAGGACAGCATTACTACCGAAAAATGGCGTCAATAAGTTTACTGTTGAGGGACGTGAACTGATGCATAAAGAACAACAGTCAGTCCCAAACTGGCAAGTTCAATGGATTAGAAAACATCCTGTCATTAACGAACGGGCATCGATAGAGTTTAATGATAATCGAATATCGTTGTTCCTTGCGCAAAAGGGAAAATGTGCTGTATCGGGAGAAGAGTTAATTCTAACGGAAATGGATTGTCACCATAAACAATTATGGAGTCTGACAAAAGATGATAGGTATTCCAATCTGGTATTGATTACCAGAGATGTTCATCGACTGATTCATGTCACAGAAAAAGATACAATCCGCATGTATCTTGAACATTTGAATTTAAATGGGGAGCAAATGAAAAAGCTTAATAAACTTCGGGTCTTAATTGGTAACGAAGAGCTGTAAAACTAGGGAAATCGAATAATAAAACAAGATTGAGGAAAATGAAATAGTTGACGAACGATGGAATGCCGTGTGCGATGAAAGTTGCATGCACGGTGTGGAGCAGGGGAAAAGGTGAAGATGACTTCAAATCCTTACCTATTGCTATCGAGCCAGGACACTACACCGAGCCGAGAGGATATAGAGGTTACAAAGCGTTTGTGTGAGGTAGGGGAGTTATTAGGAGTAAGTGTTCTTGATCATTTAATTGTAGGTGAAAACAGTTATTTATCGCTGAAAGATAAGGGATATATGTAAAACCAAAATGGCGAAAGGCGTACGTCATGTACGTCTTTTGCTCATAAAAATGAAAAAATCGCGCCACCTTGCCGGCAAGGTGGCGAATTATAAAATTGATTAAACAGAAAAATTATTATATAATTAGTTAACATAAAAAAACCGAGTTAACCTTTGTTTCAAAGATAATTAAAGGTTAACAAATGGAGGAAATAAAATGGCTGATAAAACTTTTGGCGTGAAAGTTAGCGAGGAAATGTATGAAAAAGTTCGAGAAGTTATTGAAACAAGTGGGACAAGCAGTAAAGAATGGTTTGAACGTGCCATTGCCCTGTACGAAATGAATGCCATTAAGCAAGGATCGTCCGATTATACACAGGATTTAACGGAACTGGAGCATCATACGACACGCATGTATGAACTCATTGTCAATATGATTCAACGTTCTGTTCATTTAAAGGAATATGCTGTGAAGGAAGTGGCTGAGAAATTAGAAAGCAAAGAAGCCATTATCACAGATTTGCAGCAACAGAACCAACAATTGAAGATGGAAGTGGTAACAAAAACAGAAGGAATTCAAGCATTTGAAGAACAGGCGAAAGAACTTGAAGAGAAACTTCTGGCCAATCAAACGATGCTTGAAAATAATCAAGCGTTGATTAGTGAATATAAGGATAAGAACGACACGTTAAGTGGGCTTGTCACGAAGTATCAAGGATATGCAGAGGAAAATGAGGTGTTGAAAAATTCCTTTGAAATGGAGAAGACTGAGTGGAAAAAACAAGCAGGTGTTGAAAAGGCTGCATTTGAAGAAAAAGTCTCGGAGTTGTCACAGGAGAAACAAACGTTATCTGAAGAGCTACGCGTACTACGAATGGATTTTGAACAAGTGAAAGTGAACCATGACCGTGATCTATCACATCTTGCAGAGCGCAAGGAACTAGAGCGTGAAAAAGCAGTGGTGGAAGCAGAGCGTTTGCATAATGAGGAAGTGCGTAAGCTGTATGATGAAATGGCAGCCCTCCGTAGAGTGCATGAGGAAACTAAGGAGAAGATGCAGGCGGAAATAACGCAACTTCAGCAATTAATCAGTAAAAGTTGAGGTAAAGTAAAGTATTTATACTTTACTTTATCAAAAATAATGCCGTTTGTCAAGTATAAATACTCTAGAAAAGGAGAAAATATTGATATCAAAGCTTTTGTTTACTAATTCTTAAGCCTTTTTTCTTGACAAATAATTTAAATTAGTGTAATAAAGTATATATACTTTATTACAAGAATGGAGAATGAAAAATTGGCCAGACCAAACAAGTTTCAAATTATGAATTTATTTAAGTCTGACATTTCAAAAATACTCCAGGGAACAAAGTATAAAATATTTTCCGAAGGTCATTTGGCAGACATTTTAGAAGAGAATCGAGATGATTGGAAATTACCATCTTCCGCTTCTGTTGAGGATTTAATTTACTTTCTGTTAAACGTGAAAATTATTGAGCTAATAGAACTAAACTTTCCAACAAATATAATCAAAAGATATGTATTTTTCGGAAATGAACCTTCCATATATGAACTTGCATGCTCTTTACATGAAAAAGCTTATATTTCACATTACACGGCAGCCTTTTATCACGGACTGACAGATAATATTGTAAAAGCAGTATATGTCAATCAAGAACAATCACTTAAAAAAGAGAATGAATGGAAACCAACACAAGAAGCAGTTGATAATGCTTTTTCAAAACCAATGAGGTCAACTAATAGAAAAACTATTTACAAAGGCCAAAAAATTCATTGGATAAACGGAAAAAATACAGGCCAATTAGGCGTTTTGGAAGAAGACGGAATACGAGTAACAAACATTGAGCGAACACTTATTGATTTAGCTGTTCGGCCAGAGTATGGAGGTGGCGTTCATGAAATATTGGCAATGTATGAAAATGCAAAGGATCATGTATCAGTCAATAAAATGTATTCTTATCTAAAGAAGTTAAAATATACTTATCCTTATCATCAAAGTGTGGGTTTTTATCTAGAAAAGGCTGGATATAAAGAGAGTTCTTTGCGTTTGCTAGAACGTTTTCCGATAGAGCTAAATTTTTATCTTGATTATGAACTAACAGATAAATCTTTTTCAGAACGATGGAAACTTTATTATCCAGCTTATCTAAGTTAGATGCTTTTTTCGTGGAGTGGAGAAATTAAATCCACAACATATTGATAGTAAAAGGCAAAGGGATGTAACGCTTCTTTGTCTTTTACTGTATCTTCAACTGCTGAAAAGGAAGAAGCATGAAAGGATTCAATAGCAGGTTCTTGAATCTTTTTTAGTAAATCTAATGGAACTTTTTTAATTTCAAAAAAGTTGCGTAGCATTTCAATATTCTCTCCAGAAGTAATATCCAATTCTGGATCTAGCTGCGTGATAACCATATAAATATCGTAGAAGTCTCTTGGACGTGGGCTAATACTTGACTTCATAATAGCTTGATATTCAGGCATTTGCTGACAAATAGCTCGAATTTTTTCGAACACTATCATTCGAGGAGTATAAACTTTAATTACGTAATCCTCAAATTCTGTTTCCTCACTTGCTTCAACAAATTCATATTTGCTAATATCTATTTTTAATACTTTTTTTGAACCAGCGACAGCGATAGATGATTTTCGCATCTTTTCAATATTCATATTTAACTCATCAGCTTTTGTTGACGAAATTACTTTGAATTCTACAGCATAACCACCCCAACGTTCATCAATAACTTGTAGTTTCTTATTCGGTCGATGGCTCATTTTAAAATCGAATACATGGTAATGCTCGTCTTTAAATGTACGAACCATACTGTCATGGATTTTCTTTTCTACTGCTTCGACTGACCAACCGAGTTTTTCGAAATCCTGTGCTAAAGATACATCGATATCCATTGAGGCGCGTGAATGCAATTTATACGCCAGCTCCAGGGCATTTCCACCTTTTAACACGAACAAATCCATCAAATCATCGTCCGCAAAGAGACCGATGATTGTAAGCTTCCTAAGCTGCTCTAGTTCTTTATTTAATTGCCCCATGAGTTTCATCCTTTACTATAAGACGTACAAGTATAATTATCCCACAAATACACCATAAATCCGAAGTAGATATTGTATCAGCCTTCATTGAACTCTTTATTTCTCTTCATTATATACTTTATTGAGGATTTTCTTTTAAAACTTTATAAATCGTGCTACGTCCAATCCCATATTCTTTCGCGATATCTGAGGCACTTTCGCCACTGTTAAACAACTTTACAATACGGCGTTTCGTATCCGGATCAATGGCAGGACGTCCTCCGATGCGCCCACGTTTACGGGCAGCCTCCAGCCCAGCTTTTGTCCGCTGTCGGATAATATCGCGCTCAAATTCAGCAAAGACTGCAAGCATCCCGAACATGGCACGTCCAGTTGGAGTAGTTGTATCAAAGCTATCCTGAATACTAACAAAATCCACCTGTCGCTTGGCCATCTCGTCTGTTAATTGATAGAGCTCCTTAGTGCTTCGAGCAAGCCGGTCTAGTTTGTAGACAACAAAACGATCGCCAGGAGCAGCAGCTTTAAGGGCATAATTTAATTCGGTACGATCAGTTTTCCGTGTTGAAATTTTCTCAACATATAAAAGGAGATCCATATCTTGCTCCTTGGCATACTTTTCAATAGAAATCTTTTGAAGGTCCAAATTTTGATCTTCGGTACTGACACGCGCATAGCCGATAATTCTACTCATGAAAACTCCTCCTTTTTGTCTACAATCGTACGTTTTATATAATATTCAGTATAGACGAGTAAATAGACAAAGACAATAAAAAACAACCTTCTCAAACATTGATTTGAGAAGGTTGTTTAAGTTGTCTATATAACGGTGGTTTTATAAAAAGGTCTATTATATATACATATTAATCTATTATTCCTTTGGAACACAAGACGTGTTTCTAACCTGGTTTAGTAATAGTCCAATTAAATTAAACAGGGAGCTTCTTTTCGTTTTTAACGGCTTTTACACATACTGATTTAGAATTAAGAACCAAAATTACTACAACTATTACTATAATACCTTGAAAAGAGTACAACCATCGGAGAGAAATTAAATCACCAAGATATCCCATTAAAAAATAAAGTCCAAAAGTTAAAACCGAAAAAATCGCATTAAAAGTGGAGTGTACTCTTCCTTGATAGTCTAGGGAAACGATCTGCTGCACCAATGTTAAACAAACTATTTTCACATTAACAGAAGCGCCAATAAGGAAAAAAAAGAGCATAGCAATAATTAATTTATTAGATAATGAGAATCCAATTAAACCACATGACAACATACCCATTAACAATACAACAGTCTTATTGAAGTTAAACTTGTTGTAAATATTAGGTAGAAGCAAACCTCCTAATATTGCTCCTAAAGCGAACGAAGCGTCGATATACCCAAAACCTACAGAACCAACCGCTAACACATCCTTTGCAAAAGGAGCGAGTAGTACATTAATTGTTCGTACAGTAGCTGTAATACAAAATATTAATATATACATCGGGATTATCGAAGTGTTATCTACGATATACCTAATCCCATCGGTAAGTTGGCTAAAATATTTTTTGTATCCTTTAACCTTAGATATATTGGTTGAAGGGCTTTTATATCCTTTTCTAACAAAGTTAAGAAGAAAGGAGGATACAACAAAACTCAAAGCATTAATCCACATAATATCAATAGCTGAAGAAACTGCTATTATTAAACCTGCAAAGCCCGCTCCAATTAAAGCACCAACTTGCATTGCTATAGATGTGCTAGCATTTGCAGATAACAGCATGTCTTTCTTTACGACTTCTCTAATCATTGCTGCTGCTGCAGGGGAATATATTTGATCTCCGATCGCAATCAAGATACCCATTAAATAAAGATGCCATGTTAATAAAGAACCTAAATGCCACAGTACAAAAATGGTCAATAAGATAAGTCCACGATATATATCCATTGAAATGGCTAGCCATCTTCTATCTATTTTATCCACTATAATTCCAGTTAGTGGGGAGAGAAATATACCAGGCAAAGTATAACACATTAAAAATATTGCTATAGAGGAAACTTGTCCGCTAATATCCAGTATTAGCCAACTGTTTGCTATAACTTGCATTCCTGTTCCTATATTTGAGAATAATGTACTAACTACAAAAAATAAATAAGGTCTAAATTTTAAGATCTCAAAAATATTCTGCTTCATATTTTCCTCTTATCTTAAAAATTATTGTTTTTTTAAATCAACTGGTTTTGTCAGGTTTTTTCTCATTTCTTTATTTAAATGAGGTGTTTCATTTACACTTAAAACAACAAATTGCTTGGGATCGGTAAAATCTATAATTGAGATACTTGTATTTTGGATTGAAAAAGGTTTTTTTCCTGTCCATGGGATATTTAATAATGCAGCAAAAATGGAACTAATGTATCCACCGTGAGATACGAGTAAAGCTTTTTCGCCGATTTTATGCCGATTCAGTATTAATTTCACTGAATTTAATGCTCGTTCATAAACCTTGTCTATTTGTTCAACATCCGGTAATCCAGAACTCATCCAGTCTGTATCCGCATGTTCTGGATATTTCAAAGCTATTTCGTCGTGTGTACATCCCTCAAATCTACCAAGATAAGCTTCTCGAAAAATTTTATCTTGCATTACAGGAATATCATGGTACTTCTTAATTTCATTTACTGTTTGTTCTACTCTTTTAATATCGCTAGAGTAAATACAATTAAATTGTTCATCCCTTAAATATTCAGCTAACAATTTCGCTTCTTTAATCCCACGTTCTGATAAACCGTAATTAAGTTGCCCTTGTATAATATTTTGTATGTTTGCAACTGACTCACCATGTCTTGCTATAAATAGTTTCAAATATTTCGCCTTCCTTAAATTGAATTTACATTACTTTTCCAAATACTTAGCTCATCAAACCAATCAGCAACAAGTTGAATATTATATTTGAGTTCAACTTCACTTTTACCGGTAACCACAAAAGCTGCGATTTTGTCTGAACTCATTTTTGGTCCTGTATAAGAATGGTTAAAATTTTTGTTAATCTGAGATTCTAATACAAATTCAAAAGGAACCTTATCTGGGGCGTCAATATAAGTAGCTTGTTTTGGTGGTATTAAGACAAAACCGACCAACTTTTTAGGAACAAGTTCTTGGTCATATTGTTTTCCTGTGCTGCATTGTGACTGAACCCATTTCTCAATAATATTTAAGCCAAATGCTTCATGTAGAGTTTCATTGATTTTTCCTCCACCGACTCGACTTGCAATTTCACAGAGTAATAACTCATCGTTTTCTGTATGAAAAACCTCGGCATGAAAAGCTGTATTATCGGGAGTTGGAAATTTATTAATAACATGTCCCACAAAATTTTTAAGTCGTTTTGTTAAAGGATTAGACTCTTCTAGCATATAGCTTCCAAGGTATTTCTCTTCTTTAAATGCTATACATCCATTTATATATTTCGATGGCCAATTAATAATGAATTGGCCATTTATTAACAAGCCATCTATATGGTACATATCCCCATTAATAAAACATTCAATCATTGTATTAGTCGGGATACCATTTATAAGATATTCCTTTAAATCAGTATAATTATTAATCACAGTAATCCCTATCGAGCCTGAACCGTCTATTGGCTTTAATATTACAGGGTAACCATTCTTGTTGATAAAATTCAAAATGTCAAAACTATTATTTACCTTCATATATTCAGGAACAGCTATTCCATTCATTTGGGCAAAATCCTTCATTTTAATCTTATTTCTAAACACTTCGGAACTGTTAACACCTTGGCCTTGTATTTTAAACTTTTCCCGTAGTTCACTAGACCTAATGATGTCAATTTCAGATATAGCGACAATTGTGGTAAAGTTATAAATTTTGTTAAGTTCAAGAGCTTTAATTTCTACATAACTATTAATTTCATAGTTATCAAATGGTTCAATTAAATGATAAGAACTATCTCCAAATCCTTTTTTTGTTTCACTTGAAGTCAATAAAACAATGTCATCGTCTATATTCTCAAGCCATTTTTCGTAAGGAACTTTAGAGTGTGAGGATCTATTCATGATTAAAATAGACATTAGTATGCGCCCCCCCTTTATTTCTATCCAATTTCACGCCAGCTTAATATTTTATCTTTAGTCATTTTCAATTATATCACCACTATTGTACTGTAAAGGATAGTTTTCCCACGCTGGTTTCTAAGTTATTGATTAATTCTTCATAAGAGGAATTTGTGGCAATCAGAGATGCTAAAATAGTAGAAACATTTTCGGGTGGAATATCAATAAAATCTCCAATTTCAACATTGGGAATTACATATTCTATTCCTTGTATTTCAATAGCGTTTTTAAAACCAGAAATTTCTTTAAGCGAACCTCTTTTATTGGGGTATACAAAATAAGAACCTGCATATTTCAAGGAAATCTTATCGTATTCCTCCCATTCAACTGGCAATCCCAGAGAAACTCTAATGACTTGTTCATGAAAAGATTTATTGGAAGCTAACTCTATTAGATGGGAAGAAACAAATCCACCTCCGGCTCTACCAGCACATTCCAAAATCATAACTCCTTTTGATGAAACCCTGCATTCTAAATGAAATGCCGCATCATTAATCCCTAGCGATTTTACTGCTAGTTCAGTTTTCATTTTAATTTCCTCAATTGTTTTTGAATCTTTCTTAGACGGAAAAAACGCAGCATATTCTAGAGAATGTTTATTGGTGATAAATTTATCAGTAACTCCTGCTATATAAACATGATTATTTTGAACAATCCCATCAACAGTTACTTCAGGTCCATCAATAAACTCTTCATATATATACTCGTACGGGTAATAAGTATAGACTTTATCGTCTCTAGGTGAGGTTAGCTCAAGCATGTTCTTGAAAGTGTTTTCAAGAGTATTATTATCGTCCACTTGAATAATAGCTTTACTGCCTGAGGCACCCACAGGTTTTAATATGCCGCCATAACCAAGCTCGCCCACTGCTGTTTTAAAGTCGTCTAGATTTTTTACAGAACGGAATTGAGGACATAATCCTTCAATTTTATTCATTGCCAATCTCATTTCGTATTTATTTCTTACTAACGTTGACGATTGAATGCTTATTGTAGGTAAGTCCAAGGCCTTTCCTAATTTAGCTACTAACTCTACGTCTTTATCAGACCAAGTGATAATTCCGCTTATTGTTTTTGTAGTATTGTATTTTTTAAAAAATTCTACTGTTTCAAATTGATTATATGTATCTCGTATAATTATATCTTCAAAAAGTCCCAAATCATTTTCAGGTATACTATCAGTTAATAGAATCACCTGTAATCCCATACTTTTTGCAGTGTATACTGGTTTTAATCGCTCTACTGATTGACCCCTTAAATTTACAAATAAAATATTTTTAATCATGACTACCTCCAATTTAATTTATTTAAATAGTATCAGTTCCTCAACTATATTGACGCGTATTGTAGAATTTAATGTTCGAATACTCGGAACCTTTATTGCTAATTTTACATTAAAATAAAACCCTATTCACCTTTATGAGTATTGTTTTCGAAAATTTAATGCTTTCTTAGATAAAGCCTTCCTTTCCTAAATACACTTTTAATTCTAAATTCATTATAAACTAAAATAACCAAACAGAGGTGAACTTTTAGTATTTCCTGTTCATTAAGCAATATTTGTTCATTCAAAATGTGATTCTAAATACACAATTCACGCTTTTAAAGTATGGTGTCTAAAGCTAAGCTTGATGTGACTAGACGGTCCTTGCATTTCATGTGTAATTAAACATTTTACAATCTGAATTGAATCTCTGAAAAGTGGGAGCGAAGTGAATTATTATTGATTCATTCAGGAAATGTTTCATATTCATTGTTAATTCACACAAAGTATATTTTGCTAATAGTTCAAACTAAATGTATTATTGGTATATATTAGTTTTTATTAAAAGGAGAGATAATATTCTTGTTGGAAACCAAAGGAAACAAGTCTAAAAAATTGAGTGGATTTGAATCTTTACTCGTTGAGATAACTAATAAAGCTAAAAAAACTAAATTTTTTTTGGAGGCCTTTAAATTAGTATTAACTCTTGATAATAGAATACCTATTAAAATGGCACTTAATTCACTTACTATTAAGCAAAGAGAATTATATATTCTTTTAGAGAATAATGAAAATGGATATATATTAAGACCGGAATTCGATGATAAATCTCGTTTTATAGCCTTTGGTATAAAAAAAATAGGGAGAATTATTATCCAGGATCCCTCAAAACGTTTTGATCCAGGTGATACGATAATTGGTTACATAAGGGTACCAGAGGATATATACATAAACTGGACAACGCTTTATTTACAAAGTCAGAAAATTGAAGAAAGTTTCAATCAAGAAGCCTACAGTTTCATTAGTAATCAGCCTCAAGAAAAAACAAATGAAATGCTAGACTTTATTTATAAAAATATTTATCATATTGATCCCATCATTATCTATGTGAATGAACAAATATTATCAACCTTTTATTTCGCAAGTAATCTATATAAAGATAGAAGGAATTCTCATTTAAATCTAACAAACATTGAAGGATCTACTTATTTATTAGAAAAACTATATTCTCTATCTGTTAGCGAATGGTCTCATGAAGAAATGGTTTTCGTATATTGTGCTTATTGGTTATTGAAAACAAATAATCCATCACGAATCGAAGAATTTAATGGATGTCAACTTTCGGTCAAAAGGGTTCATATATTTCTAAATAAAAAGATTAATTTATATAGTCAAAAATTAAATCTTAAAGCCGATCAGCAATATAAATCTACCATCCCAGACAAAATTGAAACACTTCAAAGTTTAGATATTAAGATATTGAGTAATTTTCAAAAATACAGGATAATGAATGGAATAAACTTGAATAAAAAAGAACTACTAATGCCTAAAATTTCACATGATAAATCAAATTTCCCTATACAACTAAACGGGTTTTTTAAGGATAATTATGGTATGGACATAGAAAACTATGATAATTCATATGATTTTTTTTACGATTGGTTATCAACACAATTTTTGTTAAACGAAAGTGATAAAGAATTAACCCCTGTTGAAGAAGTATTAAGACATTTTTGTCTCGAAGCAGTTGAGCAATTGAATGCAGATATTGCCATGACTCGCGGGGTGAGGAATTTCAAATCCCTAATAGAATTAACTAATAACGAATCGTATAATGAAATTTGTAAATGGTCTCCTAGTGATTACTATTGCTGTGTTACACCTAGTAAAAGATTACAAGAGGAACTTAAAGGAAAAGAATCTATCATTTCAAATATTTCAAAAGCTGTTAGCAGAAGGATGCAATATAACTGTTGGCATTTCATACCGGGAAACTTACCTATAGAACAAGTACCAGCAAACAGACATTTTTTCTTTCCACCTCAATTCCCTGATATTGCAGAATGGAGTGACCAACATCACCTTGGACATGTAAATTCGTCGGTTCGATTCAGCATCCGATCGCCTGAAAGTTTAAGAATTGGAAATTTCAATTATAATGGAATGATAGATCTGAGGGTAATGAGAAAATCGGGCTCTACCTTTACTATATCTGATTTAATATATTTGACGGAACTGACCAGACATTTAAAAGATTTTTGGCAAGCGATTATTGATTTTATTATAGAGAGAAACCTTGAGATAAAGGTTAGAAGTTTTGACAAAAAATATTACGAAAATAGCAGTAAAGGAGAATAAAATAATGAATATTAAGTACAAAATTAATTCAGGTATAACTCCTGAAGAACTAGCAAACGTTTTTATGTTGTCAGGTATTAAGAGACCTTACAATGATTTATCAAGACTAAAAAAAATGATTGATAATTCCGATGTCATTGTTGAGGCTTGGGTTGAACAAGAGTTAATAGGAATAGCTAGATCAATCACTGACTATAGTTATTGTGCGTATCTATCTGATTTAGCAGTCAAGCAACCTTTTCAAGGTAAGGGTATTGGAAAGGAACTATTAAAAATCACTAAAACTCAATTTGGTAAACAGGTAGCTATAATCTTGCTTTCTTCTCCAGGAGCAATGGAATTCTATCCACTTCAAGGTTACGAAAAAGTAGAAAATGGATTTAGGATACCTAGAGAGATTTAGAATAGAAAATCAAATAAAAAGGAATGTGGAAATATGAATATATACGTTTTGAATATTTTAAAAAGAGCGCAATCGAATTATAAAGAATGGCTTGGCACCGATGCAAATTTATATATACTAAGCAGGAATAAACATAAAGAACAATATAGTGATTTCGAGAATAATATTTGTTTTGAGAATTTTAATTACTCTCCTTTTCGTTATCTTCAAAAAAACATTAATTCAAATGAAGAGAATTACCTTGTAGGCACTTCGGAATATGACTTAGTGGATTTAGGTAGATTAAGGGGATTTTTTGGAATTAAAGGTCAAAAAGAAGAAAGTGCCCTAGCATTCAGAGATAAAGTAATAATGAAAGAAAAAGTTTCAAAAGTCATTAAGACCCCTAACTTTAAGAGACTGTTAAATAAATTTGAGGTTTTGGACTTTATCAATGATAATGGGTTTCCAATTGTAATTAAACCTGTAGATGGAGCTGGCTCTGTCAATACATTTGTAATATACAATTCGGAAGAATTAGATGTAGTACTTGATGAAATATGGTGTAACAATTTGATGGTAGAATCATATGTGTCGGGAGATATGTATCATATAGACGGTATTTTCTTCAACGGGAAAATTTTATTAAGCAGGCCCTCAAAATACATTAATGGTTGCTTGGCTTATCAAGAAAAGAAATACTTGGGTTCTGTTTTGTTAGACAAAGATAATCCTTTATACCATAAGTTAAATGAAAGTGTGGAAAAGATATTACAATCTATTCCGACGGATCTAGATTTTCCTACAGTATTTCATTGCGAATTATTTTACACTTTAGAAGACGAAATTGTATTTTGTGAGATTGCTAGCAGAGTAGGCGGAGGTAAAATAGTTGAAGTAATGGAAGAAGTAACAGGAATCAATTTACTTGAAGAGTGGATAAAAGGGCAGGCTGGTAAACCCATAAATTATGAAGATAAGGATTATGGATCGGGAGGATGGATTTTAATACCTCCACCGAGAGCAGGTATAGTAAAGAAAATATTGAATATTGAATTACCTGAATGGGTAATTCATCATGAAATAAAGGTTAAAGAAAGCGAAGTTTTAGGTCCTGCTAAAACAAGTATTGAGCACGCAGCTGCATTCGTTGTAAAAGGAGAAAATCAAGATGATATTGAATCTAAAATTAATAAACTAAATGATTTATTTTTGGAATCTCTTATTTACGAGGAAAATGAATAGATCATTATATAAGAGAAATACTTTTTAGATACGTCAATCTATCTAGTGAAACAAAAAGATTTGTTCGTGGAGAGTGAATCTGGCCGTTGAAAAATGCCACCTAAACTTTAAATATCTCTGCACTAGTAAAACTTTTAACAAGTAAGTATTGCAAACAGAATAAACCACGGGTTTGTATTGTTTAATAGGAACAGCCATTGAAATAGAAAACCTACTTTCATTGGCAGCTGTTCTATAAGTCTGAAATAAAAACACATCATTTAGGTATGTACGAAGAATATCCTTTGATGATGCTTACTACATGTTGCTGGAATAGTCTTTGACCAAGGCAAGTACTAATCAATCATTTTGGGATATTGATAAAAATTAAGTTTTGACAAATCGGTAAGCAGTTTCTTTAGGTATCATAGAAATCGATGAAGTTACTTTTTGCTGTGTCTGCGGGGATTAAACAAATTGCGTTTGCTCTTGCCTCCGCATCTTTAACAGAATACATCCATATTATCTTCCTATACCATCGGGATCTAATAAAAAAAACGCATGTCATTTGGGCATTTCATGACCTAGAAGAATGAGACAAATAAAAATACCTTTCTTTGAAAATAGGGTATAGAACCTTATGAAATCAATGTAGAGGTTTTTTTCTATGGGGAGGGACTAGAATCAGTTATCCAGTAGATATGAAAATGAAAGCCATAGAAATGAGAATAGCTGGTGTGCCTGTGAAGCAAGTGATGGAGGACTATCCATCCGAAATGTGACTCAGCTCAAAACATGTGTATTTGGCAAGTAGAAAATGTATGTTTCGGCAATTAATAATGTAGCTACTTGCCAACATCCTTTTCTAACTATTGAGTAATGATTCTTTATGACGGAAACTCTCTCGATTAAAGACCAGTAAATGGGAGTGATGAATCAAGCGATCGATATAAGCTTCCGTCAAAATCGGATCTCCAAATATATGATTCCATTGTCCGAACTGCAGATTGGTGGTCACGATCACACTTCGCTGTTCATAACACAGATTAAGCACCTGGAAGAGGAGCTCCGCTCCTTGCTTATGCAACGGCACGTAACCCAGTTCATCCAAGATCAATAGATCCAGGCTCTCGATCTGTTTGTACAGCTTGCCGAGCTTTCCTTTACTGTTCGCTTCCAACAGCTGATTCACCAGCTGTGCCGCTGTGTAAAACCGTACCTTTCGTCGTGCGTGATGAATCGCATTCCAGCCGCACAAGGAAGCCAGGAGGGTTTTCCCGACTCCCACACCTCCATAGAGAATCAAATTCTCTTTCCTCTCGATAAATCTCCCCGTCAATACGTCTTCTTTTGACAACTCACTGTTCGATGAATGCCATTCCAATCAAATTGCCTGCCGATATGTCCGGCAATGAAGACTGCCTGATCAATAGGTCCAGTTTCCGCTCTTCGCGCTGCTGAATTTCCTGCTCAAACAGCTTGAATAGAAATTCCTCGTGTGTTGTAGCTTCGACCTCATGATAATGCTCCCGGATCTAGCTTAGTTTTAACCGTTTCGCGTGCTCTTCAATCGTCCGTCTCATGATAACTCACCGCCTACCTGTGAAAACAGTCGGTATAATGGCTCAGCCCGCGTGTTACCGTTTCAGTAAGAGGCAGCTGTTGGGGAAGTCGCGGAAGCGACAACGTCTCTCGGATTCCACGTCCATTGACCAATTGGTAGTTGACATGCTTGATAGTCTCGGCAGATGGATGTCCGTGCTCAGAAGCCATCTTCAGCGCCTCGGTCGGCAGCTGGAAGTCTTGTCCTTTCAATAGAACAGACAACAGACTCAATGCAGCCTTCTTTTCTTCCAGTGAACAGGCTTCGATGTACGCTTTCCATTCTTCCAGCAGCTGATCATAGAACGAACTGTATTTCATTGCCGTTGGCCGTTTGGCCATAAGCGACAGATAAGGCTGCCAATTCATGGACCTCCGCTCTTCTCCGTACAAGCGAGGATGCGTGATGAGCACCTCATTCTGCTCATTCAGGATGGTCACCTCGTCGAATGATATCTTCGCAGTAACCGCCTGTCCGGCGAAACGCGGAGACGTAGAATATTGCTTCTTGTCGAGCCGAATGAAACCGTATTTGTCCGCTTTGAGAGATACGCGGCGAATACATTCATAGGCTTTTCCCGGCAGCTGTAACAGGCGTTCCTTGTCTGCCAGATACAGTTCGGCAATCGGCAGTTCCTTTTGGTAATGACGGAGCTGCCTGAGGGCATTGCGATCAAGGTTCTATCTATACGTCTTATGCCTATCAAAAAGCAGTCAAAAGAAAGGAATTAACATGAGCATGTCCCGTAAAGGCACGCCCGCTGATAATTCCCCAATTGAAACGTTTCATTCCTCGCTAAAGTCGGAAACGTTCTACCTCGATGAAATTTATCGCACCACAAATGCGTGTGTGATACAAATTGTCGAAGAATACATTGCCTATTAACAATATCCGTATTCAAACGAAACTAAACAGCCAGTCGCCAATACAATACCGACAAAAGACTGTTTAGAGCGTATTTTATTGTTGTCTAAAAAACGACGGGCAGTGTCTTTTATTGCAATCTCATCTTAAAGATAGCGTTTCCTACTTTTAATAAGCATATTTTTGTTACTTATCCTCAAAAAAAGTCTCTACCATAAAGTCAAACTGGCGTTGCTGGCGATCGGTCAGTTCATTCTTTACATAGCTATCAATCAAATTTTGAAGAATTACGTATGTCTTGTGCTCGTCCATAAAGGATCCAAGTAAATTCAGTTCACTGTGAATCAATGTAGGAACTTTTAAGCTTTTGGTACTGTTCGATTTCCCGACACCTAATTTCTTACGTGGTGTAGGTGGAGCAATCTTTGTCGTTTCAGGTTTTGCTGTAGACTTAACAGAAACAGGCTTTTCTTGCTCTGTATAGCCGAAATCCATGTCATTCTTTTTCACCGGAACGGAGGGCTGCATGATTGCTGGCTTCTTTTTCTTTTTGATTAATCCACCTTTTTCATTACTCATACTTACCGGCCTCCTCGAATTGGGACAATTTCGCTTCCAACTCGTCAATAACGTCTAAGAAAACTTGGTGGGCTTTGCGGTCATGCATATCATTATTCGTAATCCCCGTCACATCCCACGCTTTTAGCCGTTCTAGGTGTTTGATAACACTATCCATGACGTTATCATTGCCGAACATTTCTCTTGCACGTTTAAGCGTAGAAATATCGACACGTCCACCTGGTCGAAGCAGAACAGGAAGAACACCTGCGACTTGGATATCTGCATCATAGTTATCTGCCATGAATTGCAGATACTTTATATAAGTTTCAGCACCCTCTAGCGATAGCTCTTGAGCTTGCAGGATGATTAATACGTAATCAGCAGCCATCATCGCGTTATCAGAGAAGTCACTGATTGTTGGAGGGACGTCAATGAAAATATAGTCATAGTCATCCCGAATTGGATCCAGAAGCTTCTTTAAATAAGAAACTTGATCAATTTCTTCTTTTACATTGGCATATAAGAATTTCGGAAAGTTTTTAAAGGACACTTGTGCGGGTATCACATGCAGATTGTCCGTCATTTTGACGATGCATTCTTTTAACGAGCCATTTTGAAAGCCTTCGAAAATACTTGTATTGATTTCAGTGACCCCTGTGGAACGCGCAATTAATGTACTCGCATTGCCTTGTGGATCCATATCAACAAGCAATACCTTTTTATTGCGGTCAAAAGCTAACTCCCAACTCGCCATGACCGATACCTTCGTTTTCCCAACGCCACCTTTAAAGTTCCCCACCACGATTGTAATCGCCATTATTTCATCTCCTTCAAATCACGTTATCAAGTTTATAATCTATGCATCAAGTATAACTTAACAAAAAACACTTTGCAAAAAACTTCTTTGCAAATTTCTACTTTTTAATATAGAAACTTAAAAATTAATTATTGGAATAATTATAACTATAATGGATTTATATTGTTTTTTGTTTAAATTATGGTATTTCAGTATCTGAGGAGGTGTTAATGTGAAAAAAATACTTAAATTTTCACTAGTAACTATTTTACTATTATCTTTCTTGATAATGCCACAGAACACAAGAGCAGAAACTAATTTGTATGGAGAAGCTGCTTCGCAGTTGCATTACAGTGTAGAGAGTCAAGAATCTGTTGTCGAGCCATATGACAGTCTAGATAACATATTCAGAAAAAAGCAAATAAAGGAATCTTGTGGTTCACATACAAGGACTCCCATAATTGAGGAATTAGAAGAATATCAGCAACCTTATAATTCCAACATGACAAGCCAAATTAGAATAAGCAATGCAGGGTCACGGGTGGTTATGCCATTTGTTAATGGAATTCTTAATTTTGGATATTGTCATGTGTTTGAAGGTCATATGGAATTCTCGGATGGCACTAAAAGTAATAAGGTAAATGGAAAAAATCAATTTCAAAATGCTCAATATCCAGAAACTACAATGAAGATTATTATGGAAGTGATAAATGGAACTACAGAACTAATACCTGAGCAAGGGAATAAGTTTTCCAAGACAAAATACTCCAAAACTGAAAGGCAAAATGTTAAAGTCATTCTACGACGTGGAAAAGATGTGACAGCAGGAAATTATTCAGCTTACGACTGGGTAGTTGTAACAGCGTATCCAATATAATTCTCACTGTTAGATTTTTTTGCTATTAAGTATCGGTTACTCCTATCTTTATTAGGAATAATGATCTAATACATAAAAGAGCCTGTTAGATTTTTTGGCTAACAGGCTCTTTTCAGTGCGCCTTGCATGAGCGAATGACAAGGTGGCTATCGTGAGGTGGTGGGTGAAGGGAGTTGTGCGCAAAGTTCCGAACAGAAGTTAAACTCGATTTCTAATATGCTTGATATTTATTGCAGAATAAAAGTGCAGTTTTTATAATGGTGTAAGTCCTACCTCTTTCATGATAGCTTGATGATTATTTGGAAGTATATTGACATCAATGCCCGATGAATTAAGTACTTGTCTAAGCTCACGGAATAGTTTTATGTTAGGAGATATATAAGACGGATAAGATATATAGGATGTGAAAATCGAGTCAAAAGGTTTTCTTTTATCTAAGTAAAGTAAAACCCATACTAAATAATTATACAAAAGCGGGAACTCTTTTTTGATGGCTTCTCGATGAGTAAGAAACGCTTGAACGTAGTCTTCAAAAATGTATTCTTTGTCTTCGTTCCACCCTTCTCCATCCGGCGAAAAGATATTAGCTGATTGCAAGGACCAACTTCCTAATCCTCCCGCAAAAATCAGAAGAGACCATTTTCTTACTTCGGCATCTGGGTCGTCAAAGTATCGATAATAGTTATCGAAATACTCGTCTTTCCAATTAAAACCTAGATCAAAATCAGATTCGATCCCTTGCAAAATAGACTTGGCTTTATTAACTATGGTTTGGGACATATAATCTACCTCTTTTACTTGTACTAAAACTCTATAATTAGGGACCTATTGAACAACCTGAATCAAGCGATTCTCAAAATAAATTTCTTGAAGTAACTGAATTTTCTGTTCCTGTTAAAGAGATCGGTCAAAAAGTATTCCGGAGGATCTTTTCGAGTATTCTCCATATCATTTGTCTATAATCTGAATATAGCCACTGCATTGTCCCACCTTTGCCATGTTTCTGGCCCACCAATGACAAGATTTTGTTCCACCTCTGCCATGCACAGGACCACCCTCCTTTATACTTGAGATGCACCTAATGGTGCAAA
>NZ_JARICI010000056.1 GCF_029257255.1 Sporosarcina sp.
AACGTAGAAGCAGCTAAATTAGTTGGAAAACTATTAGCAGAAAGAGCTGTAGCAAAAGAAATAAAAAATGTCAGAACAATTCGGTATGGAAGTGGAGCAGATCAAGGCGACTCTTGGCGGCACTTCAGTACTTGAAAATGATCTTCGTTTCAACAAGACGGTTCAATTGCTTGTAGATAACGCTAAAATCGTTGACTGATTGATTTATAACAACGGATACAAGGTACGGTTTACCGTACCTTGTTTTTCATAAGTAAAGCTCGTTTGCATAATCCGGGCACATTTCCACAAGCTAATGGAATAAGCGAATACATATTTGCCTTGCAGTTCTAAATAGTTGATTAAGTCAAGGTAATCTTGTAGTATATTCACTTGAATAGGGGTGAGCATAATGTTCAAATTTAATGATGAAAACGATAACTTGAGCTGTTCTTTTTGCGGTAAATCACAAGATCAAGTCCGTAAATTAGTGGCAGGACAAGGTGTTTATATTTGTGACGAATGCGTTGAACTTTGTGCAGAAATCGTGGAAGAGGAAGTTGGTCTTGAAGAGGGCTTCGAGCTAAAAGACGTTCCAAAGCCAAAAGAGATCCAAAGCATTCTCGATGAATATATCATCGGTCAGGATCGCGCAAAGAAATCACTCGCTGTAGCCGTTTATAATCACTACAAACGTGTAAATTCAGGCAGTAAAATTGATGATGTGGAATTAGCGAAGTCTAATATCGTATTAATTGGACCAACTGGTAGCGGTAAAACTTTACTTGCTCAAACGCTGGCCAGAATCCTAGACGTTCCATTTGCAATCGCAGACGCTACTTCATTAACTGAAGCTGGATATGTCGGTGAAGACGTAGAAAATATCCTCTTGAAATTAATTCAGGCTGCTGATTTTGATATTGAAAAAGCAGAAAAAGGTATTATTTACATCGATGAAATCGATAAAGTGGCACGTAAATCTGAGAATGCATCGATCACTCGTGACGTGTCAGGTGAAGGTGTACAACAGGCATTGCTTAAAATCTTGGAAGGAACTGTTGCAAGCGTGCCGCCTCAGGGAGGGCGCAAGCATCCGCATCAGGAATTCTTACAGATTGATACGACCAATATCTTATTCGTCGTAGGCGGTGCATTTGACGGTATTGAAGATATCGTAAAACGCCGTATCGGTCGTAAAGTCATAGGTTTCGGAACGAATCCGAACAAGGAAATTAGTGAGGACGAAAGCTTGCTGTCCCGTTTGATTCCAGAAGACTTGCAGCAATTCGGTTTAATACCCGAGTTCATCGGACGTCTGCCTGTTATCGCTACATTGGATGCCTTAGACGTTGAAACACTGTATCAGATTTTAACTGTCCCTAAAAATGCGATTGTTAAGCAATATCAGAAGATGGTTGAACTTGATGATGTGGCACTTCGTTTTGAAGATGACGCATTGCTTGAAATCGCCAACGAAGCGATCGCTCGTAAAACGGGTGCCCGCGGGTTGCGTTCGATTATCGAGAATATCATGCTCGACGTGATGTATGAGCTGCCGTCACTTGAAGAAGTGAAGGAATGCATCATTACTAAAGAGTCGGTTCTTGGAACTGCTAAGCCGATTTTATATAAAGCTGATGGTACCGTATTTGACATTGATTCAGAAAAAAATACGGCATAACGCCGAAATGGCAAAGAGCCGGCTGTGCCGACGCGTGAACAACGCTCGGCAGTCGGCTTTTTCTTACATAAGAATTAACAGATTATACATATAACATATTTTAATGGAGGTGGCTTGCATTGCCAAGTATTCAAATGAAGAACATCCCTTTATTGCCACTTCGTGGAGTGATCGTTTATCCGACGATGCTGTTACATATCGATGTAGGTAGAGAGCGTTCGGTTTTTGCAATCGAACATGCTTTAGCCAGTGATCATCAAGTTTTTCTTGCCACCCAAAAGGATTTAAGTTTAGAAAACCCTGAAAAAGAAGATTTATACACTCTGGGAACGCTTGCAACCATTAAATCAATGACTCAATTACCTAATGGCACATACCGTGTATTAATTGAAGGTGTTCAACGTGCTCACTGGTCTTCTTATGAGGAAGCTGACTTGTATCCAGTGGTGAACGTTCAGGGCTATGAGGATGATCAGGATAAAGATGCAGAAATAGAAGCGCTCATGCGAACGCTTATAACTCAGTTTAAACGCTATGCTAAAAACAGCAAGCGGATATCAGAAGAAACAGTAGAGACGGTTGAGGAGATTCATGAACCTGGACGATTGGCAGATATGATTGCTTCAAACTTGCCGTTGAAATTGTCAGCTAAACAAGAAGTTTTGGAAATGACCGATATTCCTCAGCGTTTGGAATGGCTGATCAGCCGTATGTACAATGAACAAGAAATCATCGAGCTGGAACGCAAGATTAACGAGCGAGTGAAGGATGCGATGGAACGCACCCAGAAAGAATTTTATTTGCGTGAGCAGCTGAGAGCAATCCAGACAGAGCTTGGTGATAAAGACGGCAAAGGGCTCGAAGTGTCAGAACTCAGAAAAAAAATTGCTGAAGCGAATATGCCTGAACATGTGAAAGAAACGGCTGAACGTGAGCTGGAGCGTTTTGAAAAGATTCCATCCATATCTGCTGAGAGCGGAATCATCCGTAATTATATTGAATGGCTAATCGTTTTGCCTTGGACAAATGCGACGGTAGATCACTTAGATATTACGAGATCTGAAGAGATTTTGAACCGTGATCATGAAGGGCTGGAAAACGTAAAAGAGCGTATTTTGGAGTTTTTGGCGGTGCGTCAGATGACTAACTCGTTGCGTGGACCTATTCTGTGTATCGACGGTCCGCCTGGTGTTGGTAAAACTTCATTGGCACGTTCTATAGCTGAATCGCTAGGCCGTAAATTTGTGAGATTGTCTCTAGGTGGAGTTCGTGATGAGTCGGAAATCCGCGGTCATCGCCGGACATATGTTGGTGCGATGCCTGGCCGGATTATTCAGAGCATGAAAAAAGCTGGAACCATTAATCCAGTATTTCTGTTGGATGAAATTGATAAGATGTCAAACGACTTCAGAGGGGATCCATCGTCTGCTATGCTGGAAGTGCTCGATCCTGAGCAGAATAGTACATTTAGTGACCACTATATTGAAGAGTCATACGATTTGTCTGATGTATTGTTTATCGCTACGTCAAATGATTTGGGAGCGATTCCGGGGCCGCTGCGCGATCGTATGGAAATCATCTCAATCCCCGGCTATACAGAACAGGAAAAACAATCGATTGCAAAGAATCACTTAATTCCGAAGCAATTGAAAGAGCATGGTCTGACGAAATCGAAGGTACGCTTCCAGGACGAAGCGATATTGGATTTGGTTCGCTATTATACTAGAGAAGCTGGTGTGCGTTCATTGGAGCGTGAAGTGGCCAGTATATGTAGAAAAGCTGCACGCCAGATTCTTTCAGGTGAAAAGAAAAGTCTGACGATCAGTCCGAAGACTCTTGAAATTTTACTTGGCAAAAAGCGTTTCCGGTTTGGACAGGCCGAAACGGTCAATCAAGTCGGAATGGCTACAGGACTAGCTTATACAACAGTAGGCGGTGACACTTTGCAGATTGAAGTTTCATTGTCGATCGGAAAAGGTAAATTGCTGTTAACTGGAAAATTAGGTGATGTCATGAAGGAATCTGCACAGACTGCATTGTCTTATGTACGGTCAAAAGCAGTGAACTTTGGTATTGATCCGGAATTCCACGAAAAATGGGACATCCATATTCACGTTCCTGAAGGCGCGACACCGAAAGACGGCCCATCTGCAGGAATTACCATTGTTACGGCTCTTGTTTCTGCTTTATCAGAACGTCCTGTACGCCGTGAAGTCGGTATGACAGGAGAAGTAACATTGCGTGGTCGTGTGCTACCGATTGGCGGTCTGAAAGAAAAGACGCTAAGTGCACACCGTGCTGGTTTGAGAACAATCATCATTCCGCAGGACAATGAACGGGATATAGAAGATATACCAGAAAGCGTACGTAAAGAATTAACATTTAAACTCGTGTCGGATGCTCATGAAGTACTCGATATCGCTTTGGAGGAAACGAAATGAAAGTCCATAATGTCGAAATGATTATGAGTGCGGTGAGACCTGAACAATACCCCGCGGAAGGTTATCCGGAATTCGCTCTAGCGGGCCGTTCCAATGTAGGAAAGTCATCTTTTATTAATAAAATGATCGGGCGTAAAAGCTTGGCACGCACATCATCAAAACCAGGGAAAACACAAACATTGAACTTCTACAAAATTGAAGAACAATTATTTTTCGTCGATGTGCCCGGGTATGGCTATGCGAAAGTGTCTAAAACGGAACGCGAAGCATGGGGTGGGATGATCGAACAATATATTACCTGCCGCGAAGAGTTGCGTGCAGTCATACAGATTGTGGATCTGCGCCATCCGCCAACAGCTGACGACTGTATGATGCACGACTTTTTGGCACATTATAATATACCGACAATTGTCGTGGCGACGAAAGCAGATAAAATCCCCAAAGGTAAATGGGAAAAGCATAAGAAAATTGTCAGAACGACTCTGAATATGGAAATACATCACCCATTAATATTATTTTCATCTGAAAAAGGAATGGGAATAGATGAAGCTTGGCGTGAAATCGAAAGTCGTATGTAATGTATAACTGCGGGATTATTAATTGCTAAAAAATGACGTCAAATGATGTTCACATTTGATAATCCGACAGAATCACTATGTATGCTATAATGAAATTACGAAAAGATTTGAAAGGTGTGAGCACCTAATGCATACAGTTGTCGTCGGTGTTAATCACCGAACAGCCCCTGTCGAAATTAGGGAAAAACTATCATTCGTCGAAGCTGAGTTGCCGCAGGCGATGCAAACTTTGCAGCAGCAAAAAAGTATCTTGGAAAACATCATTATTTCCACTTGCAACCGTACAGAAATCTACGCGGTCGTCGATCAGCTCCACACAGGGCGATATTATATAAAGAAATTCCTCTCCGATTGGTTTTCGATTCCAATAGAGGATTTTTCAAGCCATTTAATTATTTATGAAGAAGACGGTGCAGTGGAACATCTATTGCGTGTAGTTGCAGGTATCGACTCCATGGTATTAGGTGAAACGCAGATCCTTGGACAAGTCCGCAGCAGTTTCTTGTCTGCCCAGGAAATCGGCACTACTGGTACTATTTTCAATGAATTGTTTAAACAAGCGATCACTACTGCAAAAAGAGCGCACACTGAAACTGCGATTGGTGAGAATGCCGTATCTGTTTCATATGCAGCCGTTGAACTTGGGAAGAAGATTTTCGGTTCATTGAAGCATAAGCATATTGCGATTTTGGGTGCTGGTAAAATGGGCGAATTAGCCGTAAAAAACTTACAGGGAAGCGGTGTTGGTAAGATTACCGTCATTAACCGTACATTCTCTAAAGCTGAATTACTGGCAGCGAAATTTGACGGAGAAGCCAAATCAATGCAGGAACTACAATGTATCCTGCTTGAAGCAGATATTCTAATCAGCTCTACAGGGTCTACAGATTATGTGATTGATTACGAACTGATGCAGCTTGTGGAGAAATTGCGTAAAGGAAAACCACTGTTCTTAGTGGACATTGCAGTTCCACGCGATTTGGATCCAAAAATCAGTGATTTACCGAATATGTTCTTGTATGATATCGATGACTTGCAAGGTATTGTTGAAGCGAATTTGGCTGAGCGTAAACTTGCAGCAGATGAAATTGGCCTGATGATTGAAAGGGAAGTCGTTTTGTTTAAAGAGTGGCTTTCCACTTTAGGCGTCGTTCCAATGATTTCTGCTTTACGCAAGAAGGCAAGTCGAATTCAGAGCGAAACAATGGCAAGCATTGAAAATAAGATGCCTGATTTAACTGATCGTGAAAAGAAAGTGTTGAATAAACACACGAAATCGATCATTAATCAATTGCTGAAAGATCCTATTCTACAGGCAAAAGAACTGTCTACGGATAAAAACGCCTCAGAAAAACTGGCTTTATTCGAACAAATTTTTGGCATTGCAGATGAGGTTGTCGTAGAAAAAGAACAGCAGGCATTTCAGGCAAAAGAACGTCTGCAGAAACGTGCAGAACAGAGAAAAGAATCTATAGACTCAACCGAACTTAATTATTTGTACTAATACGCTGGTGGTTCTGTATCTTGCTCTTTCACAAGAACGATACAGGCCCCTTTTTTGTATGTAGGCGGATAGCCGTTCGTGTTGATTGTAGAATAACGTCGATTGCAATTATTTGCAGTTGGGCCCTTTCTTTTGAGACAATATAGAAGTGATTCCGGCTGAGGCAATTGAGAGGTTTTGTTTGAAAGGCAGAGAATAGCATATGGTGGATTTGACAATGGCAAGACTTCAGGAATTTATGATTGTACTGTATGCCCTTGGTCTTGTCTTTTACTTAATTGACTACTTCAAAAAGCAGAAGGCTGTGCAGCGCATTGCATTCTGGCTAATTGTTGCGGTATGGGTGACACAAACCGCAATCTTGACATTGTACATTGTCGAAATGAAACGGTTTCCTGTCTTGTCGCTCGTTGAAGGAATTTATTTTTACGTATGGCTACTGGTGACGTTGTCGATTGTGTTCCAACTGATTTACAAAGTAAATTTTATGGTCTTTTTTATGAATATTATTGGTTTTGTGTTCTTAATGATTCATGTGTTTTCCAATCTAAAATACACAGCCTCAACAGTCGGTGATTCCCTAGTATCTGAAGTTTTATTTATTCACATTACTACAGCGATTCTCTCATATGCGGTATTTGCTCTGGCGTTTGTTTTCGGTGTATTGTATTTAATCGTTTACAAAGTGCTGAAAAAGAAGAAGTTTACGAAGCAATTTTCCAGTTTGCCGAATCTTCATCAGACAATGATGGGAATGAAGATGTCGATTTATACAGGCATCCCAATCTTGTTTGTCAGCTTGATCTTCGGTGTGCAGTGGGCGTATGTCGCTCTAACAGACTGGTCGATCTTTGATGTGAAAATTATGGGTTCATTTGCCGTGTTGCTGTTTTATACCGGTGTAATTTATTTTCATTATAAAGGGAAACTGCAGTCGTTGGAGTTTGCCTGGATGTCGATTTTTGCATTTCTCTTTACAGTTGTGAATTTCTTTTTAGGCAGTACGCTGTCTCAATTTCATCTATGGATATAAGGAAGGAAGAGTATTTTGAGAAAAATTATTGTAGGTTCCCGCAGAAGTAATTTAGCATTAACACAAACAAAATGGTTTATTGAACAACTTAAACAATCCGGTGCGCCATTCGAATTTGAAATTAAAGAAATCGTTACAAAAGGCGATCAGATTCTTGATGTTATGCTGTCGAAAGTAGGCGGAAAAGGCCTATTTGTAAAAGAAATTCAGCAAGCACTTTTTAATAAAGAAATCGACTTTGCGGTACATAGCATGAAAGATATGCCCGCAGTTATTCCCGACGGTTTAACAGTAGGCTGCATTCCTGAACGTGTAGATCCACGTGATGCATATATCGCAAATGATCACGTTCGTTTTATGGACTTGCCAATTGGAGCAATTGTCGGAACCTCAAGCTTGCGCCGCAGTTCTCAGTTGCTGATGCTTCGTCCTGATCTTGAAATCAAATGGATCCGCGGAAATATTGATACACGACTTCGCAAACTGCGTGACGGTGAATATGACGCGATTATTCTGGCTGCTGCAGGTCTCAAGCGTATGGGCTGGGATGACGATATCGTAACAGAATATCTTGCGCTGGATGATTGCATTCCGGCTGTCGGCCAAGGTGCTTTAGCAGTCGAATGTCGTGAAGACGACGCCGAATTATTGAATGAATTGTCGAAACTGACAGATCAAAAAACTTGGATCGAATTGCAGGCTGAACGTACATTCCTTTCTGAAATGGACGGGTCTTGTCAAGTTCCTATCGCGGGATTTGCGACCTATGACGGTAAAGAAGTAGAACTGACAGGTTTTATTGCTTCACCTGATGCGATTCAAGTCTTCCGTGAAACTGTGAAGGGAATGGATCCTGTTACAGTAGGTAAAGATGTAACGAAGCTTTTACGTGATCAAGGTGCTTCCGAAGTGATCGAGAAAGTGAAGGCGGAAATGGATGCGTAACGCGTTACCATTATATGAAGAAACGGTGATCTTTACCGGAACTCCTAAATCTCCGGAAGCTGCTGAACTGGTAAAGAAGTATGGCGGCACTCCGGTTTCCATTCCACTCATTGAAGTGGAAGAAGTAAAACAGAGGGATGATAAGAATCGTCTGATTGAAGCATTGAAAGCAGACTGGCTGATTTTTACGAGTCAGAGTGCGGTTGCTTCATTCCGCTCTAAAATGCTGCGCTATCGCATCACTTCTGAGAAGTATGCAGGCAAAGTCGCCGCTGTTGGAACGAGGACAGCTGCCGCATTAGATCAGCTGGGGTTTGAAGTGTCATTCATTCCGAGTGTCTTCAGCGCTGATGTTTTTGTGAAACAATTTAAGCCGAAAGAATCCGAGCAATTGCACGTATTGTTTTTAAAAGGTTCGCTCGCAGGCAGTTTGATACGTGAAGAGCTGCCGTTTCATGTTTCAGAATGGACAGTGTATGAAACGAAAAGTGCTGTAAGTTCCATTGATAAATTGATTAAACAAATTACACAGAAAGAACAGGTTTCTGTGCTGTTCGCAAGTCCTTCCGCTGTAGAAGTATTTGCTTCGCGGATCGTACCGAGAACGACATGGAACGGCTTTACCGTTTGTGCGATCGGGCATGTTACCGAGAGAGCCTTACTGAAAGCTGGAGCACTTGTTCACGTAATTCCCGAAACGTATACATTAGTCGAGCTGGTGCATGCACTAGCCAAACGAAAGGAAGGTTTCAAATGAATCCGATTGAATTTAAAAGACACCGTAGACTTCGCACGAATCCAACTGTGCGCGCAATGGTAAGAGAAACCTCAATTAAAGCAGCAGACTTCATTTATCCTATATTCATTACGGAAGGCGAAAATGTCCGAAATCCGATTGCTTCCATGCCGGGAGTCGATCAGTTTTCCATCGATATGCTGCTAAAAGAAACAGATGAAGTTGTAGAACTCGGTATTTCTTCCATTATTTTATTCGGTATTCCTTCCGAAAAGGATGAGTGCGGATCTGAAGCATATGACGATAATGGAATTATTCAGCGTGCGACACGTGCGGTGAAAGAACGTCATCCTAACCTCGTTGTTGTTGCAGATACTTGTTTGTGTGAGTATACAGATCACGGGCATTGTGGCGTCATTAAGGATGGAGACGTCGATAATGATGCAAGCTTGGTATTGCTTGCGAAGACTGCAGTCAGCCAGGCGAAAGCCGGTGCAGATATTATCGCCCCGTCTAATATGATGGATGGCTTTGTAGCAGTTATTCGTCAGGCTCTTGACGACGCTGGATTCCAAAACATTCCGATCATGTCTTATGCCGTAAAATATGCATCTGCTTATTACGGACCGTTCCGTGATGCAGCTCAATCCACACCGCAGTTTGGTGATCGCAAGACGTATCAGATGGATCCTGCAAACCGCATGGAAGCAATGCGTGAAGCTGAATCCGATATTTTAGAAGGTGCAGATTTCTTAATCGTTAAACCGGCGCTGTCTTATTTGGACATTATTCGCGATGTGAAAAATCATGTGCTGTTGCCTGTAGTGGCGTACAACGTCAGCGGGGAGTATGCGATGGTCAAAGCGGCAGCGCTTAACGGCTGGGTAGATGAGAAGAAAATCGTGTTAGAAACATTAACAAGTATGAAGCGTGCAGGCGCAGATATTATTATGACTTATCATGCAAAAGACGCTGCTCGCTGGTTGGAGGAGAATTAATTGGGACGAAATTATTCGAAATCTGAACAAGCATTCAAAAAAGCCGTAAATTTAATGCCGGGTGGAGTAAACTCTCCGGTGCGTGCATTTAAATCTGTTAATATGGATCCGATTTACATGGAAAGCGGAAAAGGTGCGATCATTAAGGATATTGACGGCAATGAATATATTGACTATGTACTGTCTTGGGGTCCTCTCATTTTAGGTCATACAGACCCAGATGTCGTTGCAGCGATTCAGCGTGTGGCTGAAACTGGGACGAGCTTTGGAACATCGACTTTAGTTGAAAATGAATTGGCTGAACTTGTGATCGACCGCGTACCGTCGGTTGAAATGATTCGCATGGTCTCTTCTGGAACAGAAGCAACGATGAGTGCTCTTCGCTTGGCAAGAGGCTATACAGGCCGCAATAAAATTTTGAAATTTGAAGGCTGCTATCATGGACATGCTGATTCCTTGCTGATTAAAGCAGGATCTGGTGTCGCAACACTTGGTTTGCCTGACAGTCCGGGTGTGCCTGAGTCGATTGCGGCTAATACAATTACTGTACCGTACAATGACTTGGATAGTGTCAAAGCGGCATTTGAAGAGTTTGGTCATGATTTAGCGGGCGTAATTGTAGAACCAGTTGCCGGTAATATGGGGGTCGTGCCGCCTGAACCAGGTTTCCTGGAGGCATTGCGTGAGATAACAAAAGCAAACGGAACACTGTTAATCTTTGATGAAGTAATGACTGGATTCCGTGTTGGCTATAATTGTGCACAAGGTTACTTCGGCGTAACACCTGATCTGACATGTCTCGGTAAAGTGATCGGCGGAGGTCTGCCGGTCGGTGCGTATGGTGGAAAGCGCGAAATCATGGAGCATATGGCACCAGCTGGTACAGTGTATCAAGCAGGTACATTGTCCGGAAATCCGCTTGCAATGACGGCGGGTATCGAGACCTTGAAGAAATTAACTCCTGAATCGTACAAGCGCTTTGTTGAGCTTGGCGATCAGCTGGAAAAAGGGTTCCGTGAAGCGGCTACAGCTAACAATATTCCGCATACAGTAAACCGTGCAGGCTCGATGATCGGGTTCTTCTTTACGAATGAACGCGTTTATAATTATGAGCAGGCCAAAACTTCTGATTTGGAATTGTTTGCAGAATACTATCGTTTGATGGCAGAAGAAGGTATTTTCTTACCACCATCACAATTTGAAGGTATGTTCTTATCTGCAGCACATACAGAAGAGCATATTGCGAAAACCGTAGAAGCGTTCCATCGTGTATTTGCTAAATTAAAAAAATAATTTTTTATAACGCCAGGCGGTCATCTGATTTTATATTAGATGTTCGGTCTGGCGTTTTTCTAATTAAAAAAGTATCTTCATAAAAACGTGTGTGCTTAACAGTCTATTTCATGAGCAGTTTGAGATTTGACGCTCTGCTGTGTGCGAATCAAGGAAGATTTTCTTTGTAGCAGAAAGAGCAGGTAAGAGGATAGATACCGTTTTCCTGCGTTCCAGGCGGACGCGTTCCAGAGGGCCCGCGGTAAGCCAACTTGGTCGCTTCGCTCCCGCAAGTTGTCTTACCTGTCGGGCTGATCCTCCCGGAGTCGCCGCCTTCCACTCCGGTACACTGGCTAGATTTTCAATACTTTTTTTGTGAGAAGGTAGTATTAGCATGATATTTGATACTTATAAGAAGATGTATTTCAAGCAGTACTTAGCATTCTGTAAAGGCTTAGATTCTTGTGGCTAATGTGCTTGCATGGTTGTGTAGCGCAGCGAAACCATACCAACTAAATACACACCCTGCAAAATAGCGGCATGTTATATATTTTCCAAGCCAGTGAAGGCGCAACTGCGGAAGGCAATCCCCCAGCGCCGAAGCGAGTCTAAACTGCAGCGGAGGTTTGGAAATGCGTATGTGACAAATTGTTGAAAACAAATATTGATGCAGACCTTAAAAAGATTTCTTCTAAAAATCGCAGCAACTTCATATAATAGCCTGAGTTAAGAAAAGGAGTGAAGCATATTGACTGCACATGAATGGACAGTATCGGAAACCTTTTATTTTCCTGCTGAATATGGAGCTCTTTCGGAAGCTGCGGAGCTAAAAGTGACACCGGGCTATACGGAAGAACGGACGGAAGAAGCAATCCGGCTGCAAGGAATTTATCATATTGCTGCCAATGTTGTCTTTGATTCAGACAAGCTGATCGAGAATTCTGCAGAAGACCGCTTACTTATTGATGATGTGGAAGTAGAAAACGGCAAGGGGTATTTTGAGTATGCAGTGCCGCTAAATGTAGATTTGCCTTCAGAAACAGTAAGTACAGTGGATTTAAAAATTGCCGAAGTACAATCTTCTCAACTTGAAGATGGCGGCTTACTTGTAGAATGGACAGTACAGCTGCAGAGCGAACCGATTGCTAAAGAAGAAGAACCGGTCGCTGTGGTGCAGGAAGTTGCAGTGGAGTCGACATCCCATTTAGAGTTCCTGGCGAATGCCGATCAGGCAGTGGAGCAGGGACAAAAAGAAATGGAAGACTTTCTCCTGTACATCGCTGCGCTTGACGACGATGTAACGAGAAAGATCTTCCATTCAAATAATGTTTTTGTAGAAGCAGAACGAGAGACAGGCGAGGAGGCAAAACAATAAAAAGTCGCCAGTTGTCGGCACAATCAGAAGCCGGATTAATTGGAAGACTGTCAACGGAATGATACAGTTCCGGCAATAAAATCTCGTTTTCCTCAGCCAAGGCGGAAGCAAGTATGGATTATAGCTTCTGCGCACGTACACCATCCTTTCCTGTTTTATTAAGTTACGCTTGACGTGTTCAGCGTTCATCGCCTATAATAATGGGTGATTAGAATATATCTATGCGTTGAATAGGTCAGTACATGTGATGAGTTTTCTATAGAGAGGGTACGATTGGTGGGACGTACCTGGAAACTGCAGATGGAACGTCGCCTGTGAGCAGTTTCTGTGAACAAAGAGTAGCAGAGACCGGTGAAAACCGTTACGATCCATGAAGATGTATGCTTTTTAAGCGTTCATAAATAAAGGTGGTACCACGAGCTCCTTCGTCCTTTTTACAGGATGATTGGGGCTTTTTTGTATCCACTTTTATCTGAGTTCAACAGAAAATTACTGCTGAATTCAGATAAAGCCTCCGGCGGATGTCATGAATTTTGAAAGGAGTGAACTGTGCATGCACAGTTCAAAATCCAGACGCAATCACGCCAAGGCGCGCTTGAAAGAATAAAGGAGGAACTTGAAATGACAGATGAATTAACAATGCCGACAAAATATGATCCACAGGCAGTCGAAAACGGCCGCTATGATTGGTGGCTGAAAGGAAAATACTTTGAATCCGATGTAAAAAGCAAGAAAGAACCGTACACGATTGTAATTCCACCGCCGAACGTGACCGGTAGACTTCATTTAGGTCACGCGTGGGACACTACGTTACAGGATATGCTTATTCGAATGAAGCGTATGCAAGGCTATGATGCATTGTGGCTTCCAGGTATGGACCACGCAGGGATTGCTACCCAGGCGAAAGTCGAAGAAAAGCTGCGTGCTGAAGGCAAAACGCGCTATGATTTGGGCCGTGAAAAGTTCGTTGAAGAGACGTGGAAATGGAAAGAAGAATATGCTGATCATATCCGTGAGCAATGGGCGAAACTTGGATTGGCGCTGGATTATTCTCAAGAACGTTTTACACTTGACGAAGGTCTATCTAAAGCGGTACGTGAAGTATTCGTTAAACTGTATAAAAAAGATTTGATCTACCGCGGAGAATACATCATTAACTGGGATCCTGCGACGAAGACCGCTTTATCTGATATCGAGGTTATCCATAAAGATGTGCAGGGTGCATTCTATCATATGCGCTATCCATTGACGGATGGCACGGGGCATATCGAGATTGCGACAACACGTCCAGAAACAATGCTCGGTGATACTGCCGTTGCGGTTCACCCTGACGATGAACGATATCAGCATTTAATTGGCAAAATGGTTAAACTACCGATTGTTGATCGTGAAATCCCTATTGTCGCGGATGATTACGTTGAAATGGATTTTGGAAGTGGTGCAGTGAAAATTACTCCTGCTCATGATCCGAATGACTTTGAAGT
>NZ_JARICI010000059.1 GCF_029257255.1 Sporosarcina sp.
TTTGCACCATTAGGTGCATCTCAAGTATAAAGGAGGGTGGTCCTGTGCATGGCAGAGGTGGAACAAAATCTTGTCATTGGTGGGCCAGAAACATGGCAAAGGTGGGACAATGCAGTGGCTATATTCACGACACGTACCCCTTTACAAAAGAGGGCTTTTCTTTTGATGAAGGGGTAGTGTAGGCGACCGATTTATTTTCAATATAATTCTTTTTAATTTCTTACTTTCCTTAAATAGGATAAAATGATACTCTATATATAGTAACGAAAAAAATAAACATACAACATATAGTATTTAACTTGCTATTACATATATAAATAAGTTATCATAAGAACAAGAACAAACGTTCTAGCATATTTACTTGAATAAAAAATCATGCTCTCCATAATCCATTTTATTACCACATAACATATACATGTACCCTTTCACAAATGTGGGTTTTGCTTTTGATGAAGTGGTAGTGTAGGCACCAATACTAGTTAATCTTGTGTTACCTCTATTTCGATCCCTTGTTTCAGAAAGCTCAAATTTAAAAACATTCGTTCGGTAGTGTATAGTAAACAAATAGTGAAGAAAGTGGGGTTTTTGGTATGACTATTTCTACAACATTAAGCCAAATTAGAAGTCTCGAACAAGATATTTTATCCTTAAGCACTAAAGTAAGCAAAGAAAAAGAGAAGGAAGCAAAGGCTTTAGATAAAATAGCCAAATCTACAAAGAAAATGTCTTCAGCAAAAACTACTACTTCATTTAATTCTGCTAACAGAGAATATCAAACTGCTAATAAAGATTTAGAAAAAGCACGTAATGAACAGGCTAAATTAGCCAAACAATTAGCCACTAAAAATACAAACCTCGTTAGTAAACAAAAAAATTTAAAAGCTGCACAATCGAAACAAAGAATTGCACAACAAAAGGAATTAGATGATATCCATCAGCAATTACTCTCTCAATCACAAACAAATATAAATGTTTTAACTAAGGAAACTCTAACCATGAAAATTAATAAAGAATTTGATGTTTTCATTTCACATGCCTCAGAAGACAAAAAAGATTTTGTAGAGCCACTAACATTGGCTTTAAAAGAAGCTGGAATAAATATTTGGTATGATTCTGATCAAATGGGTTGGGGCAATAGTATTCGTCAAAGTATCGATAAAGGATTAATCCACTCACGTTTTTGTATAGTCGTGCTTTCACCAGATTTCATTCAAAAGTATTGGACAAACTATGAATTAAACGGTATTTTCCAAAAGGCTTCTGACTCCGATGATAATATACTGCTTCCAATCTGGCATCGCGTAACACAATCCGAAATAAAAAGTTATAACTTATCAATAGCTGACACACTCGCAATGAATTCTGGGATTCACGAAATTAATCAAATTGTAGAAGCACTAACAAATTTAATACATGCCAACAAGGAAACTATTGGTGATTAGTCAGCTTCAATTTACGAATGATATTCTTACATAAATAAATATTTCAGCGAGGAATTTATGGAAAAATTAATGGAAATACTTAAAACTAAAGATTTTTGGAGAAATTCATGGATTATTCCAGGCGCACTCTATGGTATCGCAGCTACTATACTTACATTTATTGACTTAGATGAAACTTCCATGAAAAAAACTAGTATTTTTATGAGCTTAATAATTCTTACAATCCTTTGGTATGTTTATACTTTATATAGAAGCTACAAATTAAAGGAGCTATCGCTTGATATTGACGGATCTGAGATAGTAATAAAGAAAGGGGATATTTTTGAATATCCTCGAAACGTCTATAAAGTAATTGCCTTTAATGAGTTTTTTGATAGTTGTGTAGATGACGAAATAATATCTAGTACTTCATTGAATGGACAATATTTACTGAAGTTTTACCCGAATTCTGCAAAAATTACTGAGCTTAACAATAAGATAGAGCATGATCCCCGTCTACAATATAAAATTTCCGAAAAAAATGTCGAACGACCTTTAGGAGGAAAGCCTACTCGCTATCAACTTGGCTCTATCTATAAAGATTTAGATTTCTTTCTAGTTGCTTTCTCAAAGTTCGACAATAATAATAAAGCCGGACTAAAACTACATGAGTATGCTAATTGCCTCATTAACTTTTGGAATGAAGTGAATACGCTATACGCTCAACAGGAAGTAGCTGTTCCACTATTAGGTTCAGGAATCACAAGACATAAGGACTTTGAAGCTAATCCTCACCAATTATTAGAGGTTATGCTCTGGACATTCAAAATCAGTAAAGTAAAATTTCGTGAGCCTGCCAAAATTACAATTGTCCTTCATGAATCACACTATAAAAAAATTATTTTTTATAAATTAAAGGAGTTTGAAAAAAATGGCATATAGAAACGGTGTTTATGTAGCCTTTGATGGGCAAGGAACTACAAATCCAACAAAATCTGATATTAGATATTATAATTTACTTAATTCTTGGGTAAGCGGAGAACATTTTAGTTATATAGACAGCCATCAAAAGACACGTTCAGTAAGAGATTCTAGTAAGGAGGAAACTTTGAAAAGAGTGTTACGTGAAAGATTAAGCGATTCGAAAGTTATGCTTTTAATTCTATCAGATGAAACAAATTACGATCGTGGTTTTTTAAATTATGAAATAGAACAGTCCCTTGATCGCTATAAGCTACCTCTTATAATAGCCTACCCGGACACAAATACCCCTATTGAGAATCAATGGGCTAAGTTAGAAAAACGTTGGCCAAGAGCATTAAAAGCACGTCTAGCTGATTCAAATGTAGACGACAGTCTTTCCGTTTTACATGTTAATTTTACTAAAGAAAATATTATTTCTGCCCTTTCACATATGTCAGTTCATAATAAAGTACACATCGGAAAAAAACTAGTCCTTCAATAACTTCATTATCATTTTAAAGAATAGCCATTCTGAATTGGCCCAGATATGCTATTCTTTTCATCTAAAAGAGATCCCAAATGCTCGATTTCCTTGTTTATTTCTCCCATTCGATACATCTAATATTTCTTCAGCTTTTCCAGATCCTCGCACTTGTCCAATTCTTCCCTTCTCCCTCTCCAAAACCGGCTTAAACACTTGCAACTCTTTTTTCCCGTAAACATAAGCACCCACCATATGATTTTCAGATTCCGCGACACGAAGAAACGAAGACTTTGCCTCCTTTACATCCTGATAATCCACAATCGGACGGTTCGTCGCTTTATGATACAGCTCTATAACCGGCTCCGGTCCTTGCACTTCTCGAAGGGCAAATTGCTCGGAAAAGCTCTTATACATGTTTGCTGCAGCAGGATGTTGATCTATGACGTTGAGCAAAATGATTTCCTTCCCTTTCAACATCTTTCCAGTAATCGCTTCGCCCCTCTCATCCCTTAATTGCTTCACTTGGTGATCATATTTTGCAATTTCAAATCCGTTGTACCTGGCATCAAATACTTCAACAGCTGTGACTGGTCCTTTAACATATCGGAAAGCAGGCAATGTCTTGGCCAACTGGTCCACATGAACGGCTGCTTGCGTCTGCATTGGATTTTGAACGACTTGCTGCAGCTGCTCGTACAATTGGGGATGTAGGACAATGTCAACCGTGGCTAACGTCTTTTCAAGTGTCGCCTGAATATCTGTCAATGCTTGTCTCATTAGTTCCGTATCTTTCGCCCATGTTGCAATATATCCTAATGAAAAGTGACTCGTATCAAAGCCTAAGTAAGCCATCGTAGCGCATGCGACAGATTCTGCCTGTGCCTCTTTATGCGCACGGCTTGCCTCTGTATAATGCCCACCACGGCCATGCAGCTGGGCATGGGCAAACTCATGAATGAGCGTGCTTAACTTCGCAACAGGATTTCTCTCTGTTGCATTAACGACAATTTCATTTGTTGAAGGTACATAATAGCCACGACCTCTTTCCTGAATCGAATACGCCTTTTCTGCCACAGGCAACTGTTTATATTGGGTTAAATAGTCTTTCATATTCTCATATAAGACTGTCGCATCTTCATCCGTTTGAATACCTTCATTCACAAAATCTCTCGTTACTTTTAATGGCTTGCCTTCCGTTTGCGCAATATCAAAAACCGTTACCCATTTATAACGCACCAATACATTATCCATTTTCGGTTTCCCATCTTCGTATATAGGCTGATTGGTCACTGGATCCAAAACGGGGCGTTGTTCAAAAATGGGCGCACGAATTTGGATTCCTTTCTCCCCTTTCTGCACAAAGCGTTGATGCTTTTTCCACGCTTGAAATCCTGCGACATACGTTGCTTTCGGATCTTGCATAAAAACTAAAATTTGATTGTCAATCGAATACTGGCGCATACTCGCCATGAAATACAAGTAGCGTTTGAAATCATCTTGGTTCGCAAATTGGGTCAATTGTTCTTCTAATCTAGCTGTTAACTCTTTTGTCCGTGCTTCATATTTATTCGGCTGCAGGGGCATTACAACTCACCTCGCTTTTGAAATAACGGAACATAGCGCTGTTCATCTTCAAACGGAACCTCTAAATACGCGACGATATCGTAATGCAATAAATCAGGAACTTCTACAACTGTTAATAGGTCGCGCTTCTCCCGATAAATTGGCTTATCACTGAATTCCACTTCTTCACGTCGATACATAATTTTAACTCCTCCCCTATTAACAAAAGTAGAAATTTCTACTTTTGTTAAGTATACTTAAAATCACTTAACCAATTTTATAGTCGATCCCTCTACCCGCTTTCCCTCCTCATCCAATTCATACAACGTCACATTGTCCTTCGATTCCTTTTCAATCTCATATTGATAAGAAAGTTCCTGTTTCCCTTCTTTTGTTGTATAAAGGTTCAATGTATTGTCCTCTACTGTCCATTCAAAAGAATTATTGAACACACCCATTTCTATGAGCACGGTGTCATTATCATTGAACGTAACGGTCCCTCCACCACCGGCTGATTCTGTCCCAGTCCACTTGCCAATCAAATCACTTTTACTATCACCACATGCTGCTAATAATAAGAGCACGAGTACCGCAAGCAATGGAAATCGAGCTTTTTTCATCACTTCAACCTCCCATCTATTTTAGAAGCCTCATCATTGAAACCCGTGTAGCTGACTTACCAAGAGATATACCACCTTTTGCTCCTCCACTGGAATACCACATGGAGCGCAATACACTCGGTCCACGGATAATCAATACACCACAACCGATTATGAGCATGAAATCATACCAGCTATTGAAATTAGCAAGTAATTGAACGAGCGCAGCCATTAAGAGCACTTGTGTCACGATACTCACAATCTGGCTTAAAAATTCTCGCCACCACACTTCACTAAAATCATAATTTTCCGTAGCAATCGTTATCGCTGCAAAGACGCTAAAGACCTCCAGAATAATCAAATCCACATGGTAAACGCAAATTTTAAACGTGAATATGACAAATACGACAATTAAAAACAGAAGTAATAACGTCGCTGCCATAGTTCCTGTTCCAAATATATCAACGTCCATCGTTGAAGCGATGGAGTCCGTAATAATATCCGAAGAACTACCTGCAATTTCAACAAACATATATTCCATTAATGGATATAAAATTTCCTTCACGACGAAATATAAAATGACCGGCAATAAAAACACCATAGCACTCGCCTTAAGGGAACTCATAATAATTTCTGAAATGTTACCTTCGTGATTTGTTGCTTCATTGAGCATCGCATTGAGTATACGGAACAGCACAATTGCAACAAGCAGCACACCCCCGAAAACGGCAAATACACTGTACACATCTAAAAATAAGCCACTCAACGCTTCGTGATTGAATAACACTTCCGCTAAAAATTTAAACACGGCTGTTAACATATCATTCAACCAATCATCAATCATCTCCATCACTTTATCTTTTACAGAAAACAACTGGCAAACCTCCCTTTAGCGAAGCCGTATGCGCAGCTACTATTTTTTGAACTCCATTCCGCTGTTCAACTCTTCCAATGCGCTTTCAAACGTGACTTCTTGCTCGACCACTTCAAAACCGAAAAACTCTTGTTCAAGCGCCTCCTGCTCGGTCTGTCCCGTTTTTGCCTTTTCAGTCAGTTCCTTTTCAAACAGATTCTGTGCCTGCTCTAATTTCTGCAATTGCTCAGTAGATGGGGAAGAACAGTAATCCACATGCTTTACTTCGTACTGCTCCGTCATACCAGGGAACAACTGAAATTGAAAAGCTTTTTTCATTTTAATGGGAGGCTTATGCTGAAATAGAATAATGCCCGTATCAGCAGGCATTTGCATAATCTCTCCTGCAGTCATCAGATCACGCGCTGCAAAGCTTTCACTTTCACTCATACTGTTTGTTCGATTTTCCTTGCCATATTGTTTGGATTCCGATTCGGTATCGACTTTCACAGTCGTTTTATCAAGTAAATCTTTGAAATAAGTGGCTGTTGTTCGGTTCGCTGCATTCAAACAAATTTTGACGCCACAATTCCCTAAAATCGATTCGGCTTTTTTATCGCCGTAGCGATCCTGCAGCTGTGAAATCGTTTGGATAATCGTCGCAACACTAATGCCGTAACCTCGACACGTGGCTAGAAACTCCTCGTAATTATCGAATTTCCCCAGGTTCACAAACTCATCTAAAATGAAGTTCACATTTATTGGAAGCTTTGCATGATGATGTGACGCAAATTCATACAACTCATTGAACAGTTGGCTGAAAAACAAATTCACAAGACTTTGCCAGGACTGATCCATTAACGGAATGATGACATACAGCATGATTTTCTTATGGCCAATATCCGTCAAATGAAAATCGCTAAAACTCGTAAACTCTGCAACTTCGCTATCAATATAATCGGCAATTGTCGTCAAAAGGGAAACGATGATGCTCCCCTGCATTTCCTGCTTCGCTTTCTTGTAACCAAGTTCATAAGCACGTCTTGCCGGGTGCTTAAAATCTAACTGCAAGAACTGTTTATCTAACTCACTTTCGCCCTCTCCTTCTTCTGAACCGAACGTTTGGAGAAACTCAAGCAAGCCACGCATATTACGATGCTTTGGTTCTAACTCATGAATGGCATACAGGATCAATGCTTTCAATAAAGCACGTTGTGAGTAATACCAAACATCACGTTTGCCATCCTTATTCGCGCTATCAACCATTTTCGTCGCGACAGTCGTTGCCTGTGTCTCCTTGCGCACATAATCCAGTGGATTGTGGCGATCACTCGCTTCCATGTTCATGAAATTAATGACGTGGAGTTCATAACCCTGCGCTTTTTTAATCGCTGCCGTCTTTTCATACACCTCCGCCTTCGGGTCCGTAATGACGATGCTATTTTCCGTTTCATACAACACATTCGTAATAACAAAGGACTGCGTTTTATAGCTTCCCGGACCACCGACCACCATAATATTTCGATTCGGTTTCGATTCATTTGGCTGGATCAAGATTTTCTTATTGTACGTGCCTAAAATTGTCCCGTTCATTTTGGATCACGTCCTTCTAATGAATGAAAAAACGCCTCACGCACCTCTTGCTCCGACTTGGCGATAAAATTGCCGTCTAAAATCTCCTTTTCCTTCGCCCATCGAGCCGATCCATGATAGGCATTTTTCTCATGAATTGCCCACCCGTCCTTTTTAGTTTTCCGCTTTAATTGAATAAACGCACTATAGAACAAGTTGAGTACAGTTAAAATAATGAACAACGGATTCTGACTTGCAATATAGCCTTTGATTGTTTGAATTGGATGGAGAAAAACAGCTTGTATACTATCAAGCATGGCACTTGTCGTTAAATCAAGCTTCAATTCACTCACTAACAAAATTAAATCAATAAACAATACGATGACGATTTCAAATACAAGAAAGCCAATAAAAAACCAAAATAGCTTTTTCATACACCGTCCACCTCGGTCATATTGCCAATCACTTTGATGTCTCCAATCAGAAATTGACTATTGTCCTTTAACACCGATACTTCATATAATTGGCTGCCATGATTCACTAACGCATCATCTAAAAAGTAATTGGTCGTCGTGTACACTAAAAACGTATGGGGTGCAGATGGATTCATATAGACGTGCACGCTTTCCAGTTCGTTTTTCATGTCCACTGCAGGGGGTGCGAGTGAAGAAGCTCCTTTTAACTTATTCAACACGTCCACTTTGACCAAATTGGATAATTCATCGAAACGGCTGACGTACGATTCGTTGTCATAGTTCAAATACATATGAAACGCCTGTTCAACAAACTGCACTTCCTCCCCTGTGACTTGCAAGCCTGTCACAGTCGATAACTCATCTACTTTTCCTTTTAACGCTTGAATCTTTTGGTCCTTCTTCCCGATCGTATCTTGTAATGTTGACTTATCTCCTGATAAAACAAATACAGAACCCGCTAAAATGAACACAGCTATTAGAAGAATGCCAATGACAATTGCTTGCTTCATCCATCCTCACCTCCCACAAAATCAACAATGCGCCCGTAGCCATATAAATGCTCCTGCCAATATCGTTCATTTAAATTAGTAAATCCAATCCCACCACCATTTGCATCAAACATTTTGCCATCACCTACATACATCCCGATATGTGTTACCGGCCTGCCAGCTTCATACGTCCCTGTAAAAAAGATAAAGTCACCTGGTTGCAGTTCGTCCGCTGTGATTTTTTTCGATATATCGAATTGCTCTTGTGCTGTACGGGGGAGATTGACGCCAATTTCCCGAAAAGCCCAAACCATCAAGCCAGAACAATCAAAGGACGTTTTCGGATTCATGCCTCCAAATTGATACGGATAACCATCAAATTGCCTCATTGTTTCATAAACGACTTGGAAATCGGCTGAAGCATTCGCTACATCAATCACTTGTCCGTCACGCATCGTACCTACATAACGTTTCACATGTTCCACGTAAGCAGGATCCCCGTAACTCGCCCATCCGAGTTTTTTTGCTTCTTGCCGGGAAAATGTTTTGGCCAGTTCTTCTGAATGGACTCCACCATTTTGAGCAATGAAATCAATATAGCCCAATCCGTAATTGTAACTTTGAATGGCTGTATCCAAATCCACATCGCTTTTTTGCATCTTTTCTATCACATTATTAAAATGAGTCACCCCGACTTCAATGGAATACATCGGATCGGTAATCGTGTTTGGTGCTAATCCGACCGACTCACTCGATTGCATAATATCAAGGGAAGCTGAGCCTCCACTTTCCTGCATCATAATGGCAAGAACAAGCGCCGTATGTTCTTCTAAACCGTAGACAGAAAGGGCTGCTTGAACAGCGCCTTCATATTGCAACACTTCCGACGATAACTGACTTCCGACCGTATAGCTGTGGACGAGAAGATTGCTCCGAAAACAACAACACGACAACGAGCGCAAGTAAGAAAATAGGAATTAAAACCATCCACAACAGCTTTCGGCCATCTTTAGAAAACAGCAATCTCGCCAGTAAGAGTTTCATGGATTCAGCCCTCCTTTAACTCCTTTATTTTCGCCTCCAATTCTTCAATTTTCGTTTGTTGCACTTTCAATTGATCCGCCTGATTCGGGGAGTCTTCAGATTCGATCGTCGTCATTTTCTCCTTCGCTAAAGCGATTTCACTTTTTATTTGTGCCATTTCAATCGCACTTTGCAACGTCGCATCCTGTGTTTTATTCAACACTTCGCGGGCCCCTGCCATATCTCCATTTGCGATAAAGGTCTGACCCATCCGCTGTAATGTGTCCACATCTGAAATGAACGGTAAATCGGCTGTCATTTGTGCTACGTCATAACTGGCGATGGCTTTTTCGTGTGCAAGCTTTTGAGTAAGCGCTTCTTCCTTTGTTGTGAGCCGTAAATCAAGCAACTTTTTTTCGTCCTTATTTGCATACAGCTGCACAATCACTTGCTCTAACATCTTCGGTTCCGTGTCGAGTGCTAGTTGCCATTCTTCTTTGTCGAGCAATTTCTTCGAAACATCCTCCGGTGAATCGCCTAACACAAGAAACAATGGAACGGCTTCTTTATAATTTCCTTGCTCGAAAAATGCATCGGCTTGCTGCTTTTTCTCCTTTGCCCCATATGTTGATTCAAGCTGACTAAGCGCCAATTGTTGCTGAGCATTGGCATCGTGTTTGACATACCCAATCGCACCGAGTGCAATCACTGCCGTCAATACCACACCCAGTACCGATCGATTTTTCCACTTCTTCTTTTCTGACACTTGCTCTTTCACGTTGTGATAGGCGACAAAATCATAGGCCTCTGTAAGTAACGCCTGCATTTCCTCCATCGTTTTAGCCGATAAAATCGAACGGACCAGATCATTCGCTTTCTTTTCTAAGCGTTCAGGCTCTGTTAAACATTTCTCATATGGATAATTCGTTAAAATCATCAATATCAAAGCCTTATACCGTTGTAAGTGCGTATACTTTTCCTCTTTCGGCATCACACGGTTGGCACGATAGCCGTATCGTATCGTTGACATGGGATGGTAGAAGACCGTTGCCGGATGCAAACTGACGTGAAACGGATCCTTCGTCACAATCTCATCTAACAAGATGGCTTGCGCAATCGCGAGCTTCACAACGTACATTTCTTGTTTAATTGCTGCGACTGGCTTTAAATGCTCAGTAAAATGAAAAGTGAGCACAACATGTCCATCTGTTTCTTCAATATTGTGCAGCGAAAGAAAGGACGGAAGGTCATTCGACGACAAGTACGCTTTGATTTCTTCTAGCTTGTCATACGTAAACTCACTGCGACTCATGGTAAACTGCGCAAACTGCTCTGTTATTTTGATGCTACCGAAGGAAAAGTTATAAATTTTGGTTAGAATCATGTCAGCATCTCCTAACATTTTAAAGATTAGTTAACCTGGAACCCTTTTATTATAGTTGGTTAACTAGTTATCTTTAGTTTATAAATATTTATACCTATCAAATGTAGAAATTTCTACATTTGCGGAGTAGAAGTAATAACTATTGAATTTCTCCCATATTCCAAGCCTCTTGCTTTTCCAATTCGGTCATATGAATGCGTTCTTCGTAATTTGGGACGTCGCCCGCACTCACTTCATACACTTCTTCGTAACGAACAGGATCTTTTAAACGAAGTTCTTCCTCGGTCAATTCGATTCGCATAAAGGCTCGCTGCGTCCCGTGAATCATCAGCGCCTCCCCTTGCTTCCTTCTTTCTAACAGCTTTCTCTCCTTATCACTGAATGTCATTCGCAACTTATGGGTAATATCATCCACACCTTTATTGTCTAAACCGAAAAACACCTTCGTATAACTGTTGCCAATAATGGCTTCCCCAACATTTTGTCCGTTTGCCATTTGACCATCCAAGACGTCTTGGATTTGCTGGGTCCCGGCAATTGCACCCGCATTGTATTTTCGAAATCGTTTATATGCCTGGTAGAAAAAACTCGCCGCGTCAGGATTTTGTGTTAAAAAGTGAAACTCATCAACGAACAGCTTCACATTCTCCTCCGTGTTTTCCGTAATGTTGTCCCATAAATAACTAAACGTATTTAAATAGGCAGCCCCCTGTACGTCTGCTTCATTTTGTAGGGGCTTTAAATCAAAGGACAGAAGATCACTTTGTAAGTTAATATTCGTGTGTCCATTGAAAATCGTTTTACTGCCGTTGACGTAGCTTTCCAAAATATAATGGAAATCCTCAATACGACCGTAACGATCCGCATCTGTCTCTTTTAACTTCGAAAGTGCCTCATAGACATCTGACAAAATGGGATAGGACGTACTTGGGACGTCACGGAAACTGGGAAAGTCATGGACCCCGGCATCGCTATACACTTGCCGTAACGTTGCATCCAGCACGGCTTTTTCCACTTGAGTGATGTCTTGCTTCAACACTTGAAAGAAGCCGAGTAATCGCTGGATTTTATCCTTTAAAATCATTTCCATATCAGCCATTGTTTCATCTGCTACATGCTCGGAATACACTTCGAGCGGATTGATTTTTGTTGTTGAATTACTGCTTAGATGAACGACCGTGCCCCCTAAATGCTCGACGATACTCGTATATTCATTTTCAGGATCGATAATAAACACTTTCACGCCACGAGCAAAATAACGTAAAATCTTCTGCACCATATACGTCGTTTTCCCCACACCACTCGTCCCAATCACAACCATGTTTTGATTCAATGTGTTTTTACGGTCCAAATAATCAATCGCAATTAAACTCCCTGTGTCTTTATTAACGCCCTCTACATCACTGCGTGGGTTAATCGTTAAGATTTCCGCATCATCAAACGGAAACATACTGCTCGCTGCCTCCGTATTGGACTGCTTATACGTGTAATCACCAAGCAGATTCTCTAAAATCGGCATCGCACTCCAAAATGTCTGGTACATCGCCTTAAACGGAGTCATCGCTTTTAACTGCAATTTCGTCAACGTATTTTGAACAGAATCACTGAGTGCATTAAGTGCATCTAACGAATTGGCCTGCAAATAAATATAGGTGTACTGGTAAATATAAATCGATTCGTTTTCAAGAAATTTCATCAGCTGATGCTCGGCTGCCTCGACCTGTTTTTCAAGTTGGCGCTTTTTAAGGGGGTCAAATGTTTTCAACACTTCGGCCTGCTTATTTTTAATCGTTTTATTGTAATGATCAACCATCTTATTCGCATTCGATGACTCTAAAAATTGAACGATCGTGATGTTGCCCTTCTTACGCTTCAATTCAGAAAGCCAATTGCCATAACGGCTATTGGGATAATCAATAATGGCAATGACACGAATGAAGTTATCTCCTGATTCAATATGGTCGGCATATTCCTCCCATGAAAAAGGGTAAATCATATCCAGACCTGATCCATCCAATACCTCATCCAAACCCAATTCACGACTCACTTGCATCGGTTGCTTGCGTCTAAGCATCGCTTTCCCCTCCCTAATGGTTTGAAAAGTTGACCAAATGTTGCAAAACGTCCCGACATTCCTTCGCGGTCAATTGACGAGCCGTCATGTCGTAAGTGCTTAATGTATTTTCAAGCTGACGGATGAATAGCGTCACTTTCTCCTCCAGTTCAATCGACGTTTGCTCCAAGGACACAAGATGCTTTTTCGATATTTTTTCATGTAGCACGACAATGTGCCTTTTCGTCGTCATTTCCTGTGAGGAGGCGATAGTTGAAAACGTATCGACGTAGCTCGCAATGAGCGAAAGCTTTGCCTTGTTTTCCGGTTCCTCCTGCTGCACTTGTAAATAACGATGTTGCCAAAACAATACGTATTCACTAAAATCAACAGGCATCGTAATATCTAAATACTGCTGGATCTCTCCACTATTTTCACCGAGTGTAGACATCAAAAAAGCATTGAACTCGTCAAACACATCTTCCTGCTCGGTAACGGTCAATAAATCTAAATTAATACCGCCTGCTTGAATGAGTGCCACTAAATAACCTTGCTTCGTTACGAAAAAATCATTGTATTGCGCCTCAATTAACGACATCTCCTGCAGACTTTGTTTCCCGTTCCGAAGCATCCTTGGTTCATCTTCGAACACATAGGCTTCAATGGACGCTTTCTTTTTAGGAACACCAAATAATTTCTCCCACAAACACCTCACCACCTCATCTAAAGAAACGCTCCTTCTTCTTTTGCGTGTAAAAGAGCTTCTGTCTCTGTTTATAATTCGTTCGTAACTTCAAATAATCCTGAAACCGAATATTTTGTCGGTAGCGAATCGGGCGAGAGGAGAGAAATGCCAAAATCATAATGAGAACAATTAAAATCAGCATCAGCTTGAAGAGCATTAGCCACACATTATGAGGGGGTAGCGAAAGAACGATGAATCCAATCACTGTCGGAGGCAATAAATAAATAGCAAGCTCCCTTAATGTGATCCCAAGAAATACGCCATACCCCGACTCGACGTTTTCCGGAAAAACGAACTTCTTTCCTTTCTGTTCATTCATACAGTTACACACCTTTCAAAAGTAGAATTTTCTACTTTCGTTAAGTAGTCTTTTATTACTTCCACTTACGTGAATAAAGAATACACCCATGGTAATAGCCATATCACGGCGGCTGCCAACCCAACCAGCGCACAAACACGACCGACACTTTTGAACACTTCATTTTTCTCGTGCGGATCATCTGCGGAAGGCATACGCTTGATGATAATAAATAAAGCTGCACAAATCCCGACTAAAACCACAAGCGCTGTCAAAATGCCTTTCACGACATTGGCTGCATTTGTGAGCTTAGCTTGGACTTGTCCAGCTGAGGCAAAAACGATTTCGGGTGTAACTGCTAAACAAACCACCAGAGCCAAAGCTGTGCCAAGTGCGAAGCGCATGTTTACGTGTTGTTTTGTCATACACAAACCTACTTTCACTATTCATTTATCTATCTGCTATTCCTCTCGTTTCATTTCTACGAATTGTTGGGGAACGTTTTCTTTTTGTTGTTGCATACTCGACAACTTCCTTTTCGCCTCTTGAACGGTTGAAAATCCTTCTGAAAGCTGTTCGAGATCCCCTTTCCTTACTCGACCGATAAAGATGGCTTTCTGTTTCTTCTCTCTCTGCTCGACTTCAAACAACTGCAACTTTTCCTCGTAACGCTTCACGGCTTGATCCAATTCCATATCGTATACACTCAAAAACCCCTCTAAAAAACTCGTTCCAGCAAAACTCACTTCCGCAAGCAAGCGACCACGCTTGCCTTGAAAAACTGTTCCATCTACTTGCTTCACCTGCTCAGCATCTTGAAAATTTCCTTGCTGCAGAAAGTGCTGACGCAATTTTAGCGGTTTTACCTCTATCTGCGTCTCTGTCTCTACTTCTCCCTAGATTTGTTCTTGACGAACATCTCCGCCGCGGACAAAACGTCCATCATGCTCAATCTATAGGTCGATTACTCCCCAACCATCGCTCTATCATTAGACGTATCACCTACTTTTACATAGTATACAATTGTGCTTAACTGTAAAAGTTGAATGTAGTCAAAATATTAACGTAATTTAATAAAATATATGTTCTTGTTATGATTGTAATTTAACTGTAATGACAGTTAATATGTCATTTGTTATAGGGCGAGAAAATGAATCACGAAAAGATGTAACTTCTAATATTTAAAAAGGGTCAACTTCTCAACAAAAATATTGAGAAACTGACCTTTATATATACTAAAACCGAAAACTTTTTGCCGAAGATTAGTGTTAAACTAACATATTCGTTTAATCAGTTAAATTATTGCGAGATTTTTCTTCTAACAATTTCGCAATACCCTGTACATCTTCTTTACTTAATATACGAACTTGACCATTGTATTTTTCCTTTTGGATTCTTCCTAAACTTTTGTCAGGATAAAGCCATAAAAGTATTGTCTCAGAGTTACCATTTTGATAGGAAAGTACAATTTTAAAGTTTTCACCTTCAGAAGTTATTTCACCAAAAGGAACTGATGAATCCTTTATTGCTTTTAAAAATATTTCTATCTCTTTTTCTTTTTCAAAAACAACTTTCCTTTTCTTTGGCTGTTCCTCGTCCTCGGTTAAGACTGCGGAACCGTATCCAGTTACCGATATCTTTTCGATGCTATCTGACACATTAATTACTTCTTCTTCCATGTCACCTCCTCCATCTTTAATGACATTTTCTTCTGAACAAGCAGCTAAAACCATTATCATCCCAATCAACATAATTGAACTTTTCTTTTTCATTCTATCCCTCCCTCAGATTGTTAGACTATTAAAAATTAAATAAGTTACATATTTTTTCTGAAAATCCTTCTTCCTCTAAAAGAACAAACCTCCCCTTAAGTATGCGCTACCTCGAGTAATCGTTGTCTATAAGACTGTCTCAATACTTTTAAAAATTCATCATTGGATTGTTTCTAGCTCATGTGACCGATTCTGGGACTCCTCATGGCTGCTTACTTCTATGATTCTGGTTTTTGGAATCTAATTTCGTTCCAGGAACCTTCTTCTAAAGAATTCCGACAGAACATCTTTCGGCTTGCATCATTCACTTCATCCTACAGTCCATTCTAAAACAGTGAAAATACTCGTCAAACCAAAATAAAAAAGGGTAGCGATAACCACCCTTTTAAAAAATCATTCATATAAATTTTTTACAATGGCTTTATGTTGTTCCTTTTCTATACAGTCACAAGGCTTTAATCTGTAATCACTCTTACATTTAACATTGACTGTAATTTACTAATGTTTACAAAACTTGATGTCAAAGAATTTCCAGAAGTATGATGCCCTACGATACGTGCTGCATTATAAACAGGCGCACCGCTATCCCCACCAGCGGATTCATAATTTGATCGTGCTCTATATACTATTACATCATCAACTCTAACTGCTGCATGAGGATCTGTTACTGTGCCTCGAGTATTAAAAGTTGATTTACCTGATTTCCGAACAGCTATACCAATCGACGGCTCCAATGTGCCAACAATTGTTACATCTTGGTGGTTGTTTTGAAAAATATACTTTGTAGGGTTTTTTCCAGATTTAGGTGTAATCAGCGCCACATCAAGAGTGCCTCCCGGCTCATCGGTTGAGTAATTAACAACTCCTATGCTTTTACCGCCTTGGTAGACGTTCTGATTTAAACTCGCACAATGACCGGCTGTTACGAAATTATTTTCACCCGTTGATAATCTTCTTACTGAATAACTGAATGTACAAGTTCCAGCAGGATCTGTATTACTTCCAATAGCCAATCCCCCTTCCATATAATTCACGGGGTCTGTGCGACCATGTTTAATTTCTTCAGGAGACTCTTCTATATAAATGTCCTCGCCGTATAATTCTTTAATAGTAGAAATAATTTCTGGATTTATTTTTTCAACATCTATGCCAATAGTATTTTTCTCATAATGTACATAAACACTAGTTATCCCTAATAGTGATAACTTATCATCTTGCACAATTATTTCTTGCCGATCTCTTAACTCCTGCTCAGAAAATTTCACATAAGATATATTAATCTTTTCTTTTATAGGTGTAGAGCTTATGATCTCATCTACAATTTCGTCTGTTTTCCCGTTGCCTTTCCAATCTTCCTTAATATTTATATGAACCATTCCTTGATTTCGAGTATCTATATACACAGATGCAAAATCACTATACTTCATTTCGTCAGTTCCAATAATTTCTTTAACTTCCTCCAAATAGTCGGTCATAGAATCAATTTCTTGCACAATCTCCCACTCTGAAAGTGTTAATCTAATATCATGGTCACTATAAACTTTTAAAGCAAGATTATTCTGATCCAAAGCTCTGAAAATAGCTTTATCCGACATGTCTAAACCATGAATGTCCCTAAAAGATTTTTGGTCCAAATATTCTTCCTTCGTAACTGCGAATGGTAAATTAGGAATCTCATTAGCCTTTACTTCTCCACTTAAAGTTCCACAAAACAAAACTACAGTAAAAGAAAGTAATAATAACAACTTTAATTTTTTCAATGTCCTTCCCCCTCCTATTATTGGTATTATAATCTCGCTAATTGATGAATCTGTTGGAATCTTATAGTAATGAGTAGAAATTCATTACCTGACTTATTCTGATAGCAGCCAATCAAAGATATCCGTTCTCACTGTTTGTTTCTACCTACAGAGCTATTTAATAAGCTAACAGTTGTATTTTCCCGGTTGAAATACCGCCACCAATATTTTGTCGGAATTTTCACCCTCCTTTAAAGAGAATATTACCTCTATCTACAATTTTTTACAAGCTTTTACTTATTACAGGTAACTTTCTATACTTGCAATTAATTATAAACTTCTAATCACTAGCGTCGCATGAATATGTTCAAAACATTCCGTTTATATTTTTCTGCTCCCCAAGGAAAAAAACGAAGACAGCTGAACAGAGACAATCAACATCCATTTTTTCACTATACCTTCTGACTACTGTGACAAAAATGGATTGTCCGCGTTACAGCACGCTTTTACCTTCAATCTTTCGGATCCAAATATGCGCGGACTTCCATATAGATGCCTTTAGATAACGGCTGATCTGCAAGTATGTCCGCTCACTTTTTGTCCGTAACTGCGCCAACACATTCAAGCAGTAGACGACCATCGCCAGATACACTTGGTTGCGCACGCCCTGTTCGCTCTGAGCGTAGAGTTTCTTGATGTTCAAATGTTGTTTCATCCATTTGAAGAACAGTTCAATGGCCCAGCGAGACTTGTACAGTTCTGCGATTTCATCCGCAGACAAATCGAAACGATTCGTTACCAGTTTCAGTTGGTTGCCTTTGGAATCCAGTACTTTTAACAGCCGGAACGCATTTTCCGACCGATTTTGCGTGGTGCCGATCACAACCATTTCATCCGACAATACCACGGTGTCTTCCGGCAATTCGAAGTGTTCGAGCGGCCGTACGACTGCGTTTTTCCGCAGTCGAGAGACGAAGAAATAGCCCTCATCTGTCATCAGGTCAAACTGTTCGTAATCCAAATAGCCTCGGTCGAACACATACAGGCATTCCTTATCATCCACCAGTACTTCCGTTCGTATCCTGATCAGACGTTAGTCAAGACCGCCTGATCAGGATACGAACAACCATTTTCCATAAACATAAGACATAGATGAAGCTTGATACCGGACTTCATTTTTCGGAATTCCGCCCATCGGTGGTTATTCAAATTCAAGGGCAGTGTGCTAGCGATGATTTTCAGCGGTATTGATCGCTCACGGCGTGTCTGGAAGTCGGTAATGTCATGAATCTGTGAGACTAGATCAAGAAAAATGGTTTGGAAAAATTCCGTCGGCACTTGGCGTAGACGCCTACCCAGCTGTGAGAAACTAATGGAGTCCAAGTTCGTGGCTTCCTGCAGTTCTTCGGAAAAGACACTGTCACTGACGGCGCGTAAACTTTCCGTTTCGTGAAGCTCTGCGTACAAAAGCAAGTTCATAAACGAAGCCATATGCAGCTTCTTGGTATAGTGATCAAGGCAATGAAGCTGGACCTGTTCCGCGAATAATTCATTGAAAATCGGTTCTGCCCATTGCTCAAATGCTGTTTTTCGTGTAATCTCATCCATGAGTGAGTCCTTTATTTTGGATTTGAATGGATTACTGCCTCCAACCCATTATAAAGGATTTTTTTGTGGAAAAGATTAATTAAAGAGTATTCGGAATTCAATAACAAGAGATAGTATTTTAATGCGACGCTAGTGACTTCTAATATAAAAATAAAATAGTTGAAAGTACTATCTGTTCCTTTCTAATTCTCATCATTAAAATAAACCTCGTGCTCATTCACGGATGTCTTCATCACGGACTCAAATATATCCAGCGATGATCTTTTTCGGAGAATGGTTCACAATTTAGAAAGAATAGTAAGGTCTTTAGTTTTCTTATAGTAAAAATACCCAAACACTTTGGGTAACTTATGCGTGTTGATAAATTCCCATCCAAGTAAAACTCACACTTTCTTTTTTTCCTTTCTGGATGCATACATCGTGCACTCCTTAACCATCTCGATATGCAGCTTCACTAATGCACAGACCAGTAAATATTCCCAACTTAAACAACAAAACATTTTGCTCTACATTCTTAGGTGAACACAACTGAAGCACTTCGATAAATTTTGAAATATCTCCAATGTTATGGATTGGTTGTACTTTTTCCGTGTTTTCTATGTCTCTTTCTAAGGTAATGTTTCATTAAAATGAAACATTACCACTCTCATCTGCATTCCTACAGATTTATTCCACTTTTCATTGGCCCATCCGCTTGCATTTACATTTTTCGCTTCCTGGACAGCTGCTATGCTTTTCTTTGCCTCCTATGTAGTTTCTGCCACTTTCCGAGATCGAGCAATCGTGCATGATACAGTCCGTAGATATTATACAGATTTACAACCTTTGACGGTTTTTCTTTAAGCTTAGGAACCGTTCTCGGCTTGATCTCAAGGGGGAACGCTTAGTAATTCTTATAGCGATAAAAAAATTTTTCCATTTTTTTATTGCATAGTGCCAACGAGCTCAAATACCTGAGCAACATCCATTGCTTTTGATTCTGACCCAATCGTTCTAATTTCGAATAAAAGTCTCTTTTTAAGCACTTGCCGAAAGACTTTGACAATATGGACTCAAAATAGTGACAGAGATGTATCATTTCTTCCTTTTATTTATCCCCTTCTGTTGTTTCATTTGTTTCTGTTGCACCTTCAATTTTTCAAATTCCTCATATTCCAACTCATCCAATATCCGTTCGATTGCTTTTCCTTTAAAGAACTGCTCAAATAACGTTTGGGAACTGTAGATGTTTATTTGTTTGCCACCGAACGTGTCATTGTAAAAAACAGTTCCTTGATCTGTTGGCACTTCTACAGCTGCTAAAAAAGTATTCGCTTTCTTTTCGGACAATATGTCTTCCGCAACACAATCACTCAACAGAAAAGCCTGGTAACGAGGATGTGCCAAATCTTTCAATAACACTGGATCCATTCCTTTCTGTACCTGTAGCAACTCTTGTGCGGACACCTGCTCTCCTCGTAAAACAGCTAGATCATATGCTCGTTTCACTCGTACATAATCAGGCACAGCTACTAATTGCTCTTTCTTATATTTCTTCGGTGGCTCACTTGGAAAATTGGCCAATCGTTCTTTTGTGAAAGCTTCTCCGTAATAATCCATTGCCGTCATCAGCCACTCACGCTCAACTAATGATTTATCCGATAGATCTAAACTTGGCATTCTTAAATGAATACGCTCGTCATAATAAGATCCAAATAAACGCAATGCCAGTTGCAATCTTTTGATTTCCTTCAACATACTTTCAAAGTTCTCTTTTTCAGCAGGAGATAGACGATCCGTAGATGCTTTCTGTTGAAGCGATACCCCCTGCTGTTGCATAAAGGTTGCCGCTCGCGTTTGTACAGCTTGTAAACGCTCCTGTGCGTCTACAACAGTCGTAATCGGTTGTTTTAAAATCGACTGGACACGTTCTACCACTTCTTCCTCACGCGCCTGCAGCAATGTTTCCTTAATTTTCAACTCATTTAACGTGCGATCCAAGCGAGCCGTTTCATTGATTAGCGCTCGCTTCTCATAAGACGTCCACTGATTCGTTTCTAGCGTTGGATAATACTTCACAGTCAATCGCTCTGCCTCACGATTGAAAAGCTCCTCAGCACGCTGGAAAGCATTCTTCTGCGCCTGATATCCTTTATAACTTGACTCATTGAATAACCCGAGGTCTACTTGGACCTGCAGCTTAACATCCCATAAATAAAGCATCCTTCTTTTATCAGCCAATGACTCTGGTTTCACATACATTTTTAACACTTTGGACAGCTGGCCAAGTTCCTTTTTTTCCGCTGGAGATAATGCCTGTAAAATCAGCTGATGATTTTCTAAATTCGTCAATTTCTCATCCACCTCTAGCAGAGAAACGACTTTTTCATTACGTGCTTGCACTTGCCGATTTATTTCCACCCGATCAGATGAACGCCCCTCCTGTTCCATTTTACGAGCTACGTACCCTTCATGAATCATCGGCTCTTGTTCTAGACCTAAAGCTGCATGGGACTTCTCTGTAATTTCCACAGCTACACCGGCAAGTGATAAATGCTGATTTGCATAGAGTGCCCATGCCTGACGCCACTCCTGTATTTTCTCCCTTTTATTCCAGTCATTCATATCAATTTTCCGAGATTTCTTCGCACCGCTCGCAGTATATAAAGAATCTCCATCTTCATCTAAAATATATTCTTTTTTCGACTTGGCTCCCCAGCTGCCATCTTCTAAAAACGGACGCATAGTTAACATCACATGCGCATGAGGATTCTGATCATCATCTCGATGAATTGCGATATCTGCTACCATCCCCTCATCGACAAATACTTTTTGTACAAAGTGTTTTAACAACTCCTTTTGCTGTTGGCCCGATAATTCAATAGGAAGTGCCACTGTAAACTCACGAGCTAGTTGCGCGTTCTTTGCCTTTTCAATCTTTTCAACTTCATTCCATAAACGTTTCCGATCTATACACCAATCTGGCGCATGGGTTGGTTTTAATATCATCGTATCTGGCATGACCTGACGATGCTCATAGTAATTCTCTTTGTCATAGCGTTCACTATATAATTTATCACCACTACGATATGCTGCGCTGGCAACTGCTGACTGCCCTTTACCTCTAGAAATCACTTGCATGCTAAAATGATATATTGCCATGGAGTACTCCCTCACTTTACATGAGCGCAAGCTAATTTTTCACGTGCTAACGTGACCAATCTTTTAGCACGACACCATTTGGAAGCAAAGCGGACAACATGGTGTATAAGTGCGCCCTTAGTTTTCATTTATTTTACCATAGTTGTCTTATTATTTGAATTGTTTTATCCTTTATGTTCTACTATTCTATAATTCCAATCCAACAGTGAGGAGTGTTAGACATGAATGAAATACGTAAAAAAATCGAGAAAATTGAAGAAATAAAAGAACAGATTCGCCATGAAAAAGAGAAGATGAATGCACAAATCGGTCGTCAATTATTAGCCAAGTTAAATATTCAGTATGAAGATCTATCAAAAGAGAAAGTCGATGAATTAATTGAAACACTTTCTACTCTTCATCATGAATATCAAACACCTGTAAAAACCAATGACTAACGAACAACTCAAAAAACTTATGGCCGAAAAAAATAAGTTGGAACTTGAACTCAATCGTCTACAATACACCAAGAACAAACAGCAGCACACCACCTTGTTAATTCAAAAAGGGAAGCTGCTTAATCATTATCTTGATGCAGATCATTTATCCATCGAACAAACAGAGGAAATGCTTCAACTGTTTAGCCAATTTATCAGAGCTAAACGTCCTGAACGCTTCAATAAAATTACTTAGAGACAGTTGACTGATCCTATGCAAAGTTACCGATAATAATTGTGTTAATTCTGCCCGCGTAGTATTCGAATACTGTTCAATAGTTTCCTGTAAATGCCAAGACTTATCCTCTGTCTTTTGCTTTCTCGAAGTCGATATAGACAGCTCAACGATTCCCTTCTTGTATATATCCCCTTACCACTTGGGCTATCGCCAATTGGGTGAAGCAGTCTGTCCCAGTAAAGATGTACAAAAGACGCACATCTCAGGTTTTTTTGAGAGCCCCCTTCCTCCCCCAAAAAAAAGCTTGAGGAATTAACCCCAAACTTTTTAAGTATAATAAAACGTAAAGCCTAGCAAATGATATTGTTTGCCCATTCAGATTGAAGCATTAGTTTTAATTATATAATACTATCCCCTTAGAAAGGTTAACACTAGGCGCACCATTTCCCTGTACGAGTTGAATAGTAATTTCTTTAATTATTATATCCAATTTCACCTTTACTTACTTTAGCCAATTCGCCACTTTCACTTACTAATTTAAATTTATATGATTTTCCACGTGGCAAGTAATCCACGTCAAGCGAATGCCATATACTACCATACTTTGGGAATACAGCCTTACCCTGATATGTATTAGCACTATCATAGACATATATGGCTAGACCGGTTGTTCTATTCAATCTTTCAATACTAATGTACAATGGATTTTTATACGTTTTTCCACTTCTGACCCAAACAAAATTTGAAAAAGATGCAGAACCAAAATCCTCAAAATATTTAGGATACAAATTTGATAACATATTATTTGAGCTTACTGATTCTGAAGCCAAAAACCTTTCAAACACTAATTTTGTTTTCTCTAAATATTCCTCTTGGGTATAAGGTTTAATCTCACGATCCAATTCATCATAATACTTGGGCATTTCATTAATTTCATTTGCTTTTGAAGGGCTTGGATTAAAAACAAACAATGCTAATATAAATACGATAACTAAAGTAAAAACGTTTTTTTTCACTTTTACATCTCCCTTATATCTTTTTTAACATATTTATTATACTATAGATTTCCATGTAAATCTATCCAATTATGGTTTTTCGAAGGAGTGTATTAAAATTCGTCTAATATTTTTCATCTTAAATTTATTAATATTATTATTTTCATTATTAGTTAGTATTTATGAAGGTTCAGAAATACTAAATACGCCCTGGGAATGGGAACATACAGCTATTTTTTCTAATTTAACAAATGAACAACTCAAAACAACCAAAGATATATTATTAATAGACTACTTTATTTTTGCTGCTAAGTTTTCACCTATATATCCAATTGTTTCACTTATCGCGACCTACTCAATTACTTTTCAAATAATATTTTGGATAAAAAATAAACTAACAAGAATAATTTCTTTTTGGCTAATTACTTTTATTTCTATTATATTAATGATTACCTTAAAAAACTCCCCAACCCAAGGGTTACATTTAATATCAATATTATTTGGACTATCAACTTTTATATCAATTAGTATTGCTCTATTTTTAATAAAGAATAATATGGAAAAAAACACGTCTATTGATTAATAATATACAGGAATACCCTTTACTTCAAAAATTTTAATCTAGAAGAGTAAGTATGCCACTCCACCATTCTGCTCTAACTTCTGTGACATGAACTTACAAGTGAAGCTACGTAAAGAAATCAATTTGCACAGCTTCACTTAATCGAAAAATCATTTCAGTAGCCCAAACACACATAACATAATGAAAAATTGGAAGAACACTGCTCCCCTACAGAACCTATCCTAATAAACTAGCCTTCTCTTAATAATATCAAGAACACGTAACTAGAAATATGTATGGCAGACTGGAGTGTTAAGTTATCCTGAGCTATCGAGCGACGAGAAAGTAGGGCTGTACTTGTCAGGTAGTACTTTTAAGAGACTTAGTTTTTGGATTAGTTCATGATAGCCTGCGATTGGCTTAAGCGTATTTACGTGTTGCTCAATGATTTGGTGTACATACGTTGTATAGGTATTCTTTTGCGCTCTTAAAAGATCGATGGTATAGGTAATAAACAACTGTACGGTTGTCCAACCGGTTTTACTAGCACGTCCTTTTCCAGTGACAGTTTTGATTAGTTTTGTAGAACTATTCAGCAACACATTCAATGTACTTTGAGGGATGCCGATTGCTTCGCACATCTCTTTTTGAGTAAGCCAAACAAACGGCTCTGTCGTCTGTTTCTGAGCCGTAATGTATTCAATGATGTCATCCTCCCATTCGTCGTAATGGCTACGCTGACGATCTTCCCTTGCCTTCTTGAACTTATACCAGCATCTATGTCCGAGTGATACCTTGTAAGACGCACCATTTTTTACGTGGAGGGCTAATAATGCCTCTACATATTCCTTGCTCGGTCCATGGTATTTCCCTGAATATGCCGACTGAAGGATCGTATGTAAATCAGATGCATTCAGAGGGGCTTCCAGGCGTACGTTAAACTCGTCTAAAAAGTTCTCCGTTCGCTCTATATCCCATCCTTCGCTATAACCGATTAAAGCTAGGGTGAACAACGTATTATTGCGTCCTAATTTTCCTTTGTCCCCGTTAATATTCACAGTATGGACAAGCGCATCGAACCACTCACTTTCTAAGACACTGCTTGCCAGTCGTTTCGTTGCCAGGACAAACAAGGGGCGATCTTTATTATCATCCTGACGCATCGACCAATCAATGAGGGATCCAACAGCATACACATTATCAAGCCCCGCATAAACGATATTTGTCGCATTTGGTAGACGGAAGAACCCAAAGTCATTGCAAAAAACATCTGCCTCTACTGCTTGCAGACTTTGCTTTAAATTATCACTAATACGCTTGGCCACTTTCAAGCCACGAAAATCATTTTTAGGCGAAATAAAGAACGGCTGCTGTAAAGCAAAATACAGCTGATAGCCTCGTGTTGATTCAACAATGAGTGTCGGCAATCCGATAGAGTCATCCATGCACGTTAAGAGCAGTTCATTTACGGTGTACTTCTTCGTGTCAATATCCACGACAAAGGTGTTAATTTGCTGTAAGTTCCGTTCTTCAAAGCCATGGATATACCGGCGTTTTTCATCTATGTAGCCAAATTTGCGGTAAACATTTGGTGTGAAGTGCGTCAATGCTTGAGCATCTTCCAGCAAGGTTTCTTTTGACGTGACGATATAGCCACGCACTCCGTTTGCAGTGAAGTGAGACTTGTCACGTACGACAAAGACAGCGCCTTTTTTATGTACGCGATCTTGCTTTTCTGCCGTAACACGAGTCGGTAAGCTCGCCTTCGACTGTTTTGTTTTAAAAGTCGTGATCCCCTCATGAAGCAACACATTATATATTTGAGCCAGCTCTTCCTCTGACTTTTTCTCTGAAAATGCACAAATAGCCATGGACTTATACTCCCCCTCTGTCGGTGAGCGTCCATAGCTATCTCGTTAAAAGGCGCACTTAAAAAAGCACTTACGCAAAATTTCAATGCAAGTGTATTGAAATAAAGGTCTACCATTGCTATAATCAACATAATCTAAAATTAGCTAATGGCGTGTTACCAGCACACCATTACGTGATTATAGCAATGTTTTAACGACGATAAGTCAGTTACCAGCTAACTTATGGACGCTCTTTTATTCAATTTGGATAAGACGTCTTGGACGCTCACTTATTTAGTTGTTAAAAGCTTCGAGTCATTCCTTGTCCGCCAAAAGACATTTAGGAATGGCTTTTTTATTTTGTCTACTGCTTGATTACTACTAACTTAAACACATACAAATAGACTTGTAAACTCATAAATAATCCATATTAGACAGCAGCTTTGTCGAATTTTGTTGATTTCCACTTTTGCGAGAAGGTTGGATTCAGGTAGAAATTGCAAACTTCCACTTTTCCACCTTTGCTAAGTAGAAGTGACTTTTGAGTTGGTAAAATAAATGCAAAAAAAGCCCTAATGCATACTCGCACTAGGGTTCTAATGACGTTCAAGGAAGTATGCATACATTTCAAAGGTAGAAATTTCTACTTTTGTTAAGTAGATATGTTTTCTGTCGAAGTGGAAAAGTGGAAATTTCTACTTATGCGAGGATGTTGGCGTTATATTACATTTTTGTTACAGGCCAAAATGAGTTAAAGAATCGTCTTTGTTTGAGGTTAGAAAGGTTTTATGCATTTAAAAAAGAACGTCCCACGTATGGATCTTTCTACTATCTTGAATAAATTTTTATTTAATCCAATCTCTAATTTTTTTCATTGCAGTATAGGTTTTTGCCCATCCGCTATTATCTTCTATATACTGGAGACCATCTATAGTAACCTTAGGGGTACAATCAGGGAAATGCGGATTCACAACGTTAAGTGCCTTACAGCAAAAAAAACGATTTCCTTACGAACGATAGGAAATCGTTTGTAAGGAAATCAGACTTATTCCGCAATCGCGCCCGATAGCTTAAGTTACTCGTTAGTTCTTCTCGATTTTTATTGTTATATTTTCTTCACTAACTGTTATATTTTCTTTTTCAGAAACTTTTTTTATAGAATCTTCAATTAAAAGTTGAATCATCGAATCATCAACTTTTACATCCTTTGGGAAACTTACTGAAACTGTTAATTCATCAGTATCACCACTTACCATTACTGTTTCTATTGAATCACTATCAAGTTTCGTTTGTTCTGTAATAGATACAATTATTTCATTTTGTAATTCTGATAAAAAATTTGATTCTGGTGATAAATTCGAATCATTTTCGCTTTTTTTCAAATCATCTAACACTATAACCTCCTGCTCTCCATTACACCCAACTAACAAAATTAAACTAAATATAATTCCTGAAATTATAGTTTTTTTCAACATCTCTACTTCTCCTTTCAAAAATAAATTGCACAACAATTCTTATACATTTGACGTTATATATTGGTGAAAGTTACAGAATAAGTAATAATCGTATTTCACTAAAGTAGAAAAACAAGTATAACACTTATATTTACCCATTCTCGGTAATTCTTCGGGTCTCGGGTCTCGGCTTTCAACTTTTCCTTATACACTGGCTGATACAGTCTCTTGTATCTTAAACACTCCAGGAGGTCCTTTCCCTGATAATGAGTGAACAGCTTGATAAATTAAATCGAAATAATACGTATTCCTGCTTTTATCCATTTCATACTTTATTTGTTATGATATACTAAAAACTATAGAAAATTAAAAGTTTTCTAAAATAATATGATAAGGAGCGATATTCATGAGTAAATTTTTCACTAAGTTATCTTCATTAGCATTAGCTTTAGTTGTTGTAGGTATCGGATTAAGCGTTAATGTCAATGCTGCTGAGTTAGAATTGCAAGTACTAGATTCAAATGAATTTAAAAACTCAGTATCCCATGAAACACAAGAAAATATAGGGGTAAATGATGTAGAACCAGGTATAGGAAATAAAGACTTAATTATACCTTATGGCACATCAAAACCAACATCTATTTGGAATCTTTCTACGAAAGGTAGATATCCTTTCCGCGGAAGCTCAAACAGTTCTACCTTATACACAGATTACTTATTGACAGGAAAAAGTTCAGCTAAAATTATTGTAAATAATACTGACCATCAATATTCATTGAAATTTAAAGTTAAACGAAAAGACCTTCTTCTTGATAGCACAATAGGAGGACCATACGAAATACCGTTAGGTAAATCTATTTCAGTTACCTTGTCTCTTAATAAATCTTCTAATTATTACATTGAATTTACTGGACCAAATAATTTCAATGGATATATCGAATGATTTCCCACAAAAAAACATACTGAAATTAGTATAGATGTCTAATATATCCTTAAAATAAATCAGGTATAGAAAAACGAATCGTTTTTCTATACCTGATTTTAATCTACATCCAAAATGGATTCTTTTTACTTGCCATACGAGAAATCAATCTTTTCAAGTTGTATGTTGAATGCAAGTTAGGTTGATATAATATCCAACTCACACCTTTATGATCTTATGAACCATGCTAATCAAATCTTTTACAATCTGGCCCATTCGTTTGTTGAATTGTATCATCTTTCAATGCCCCATAAATGCTTGTCGTTGTAAATCAGCATTTTCCTGACGCTTCCCCTTATTGCAGATCTGACTTCCGATAAAAGATTAGTCATCTATTTCAATTCTTAAGGAGTTCTCAAAGTTGGTATCGATATAGTTGCGGATAAATCGGTCTTTCTCTATATGATTTACTTCTGATTTACGGAACCATCTTTTTATAAGCCGTTTTTCATCTGGCTCTAGTTGCCACAATGCTTCGGCTTCTTCTCTGAGTTTGATTTTAACCCTATGGACAGTCAGAAATTCCGTGGTGTACTGGCTTCTATTTATGTCCTTCAGTACACGATTCTCTTCGGTCACCGTCGCCAGCTGCTGTTGAAATCCGGCCATCATTTCTTTCATCGATATCACAGCATTATTAACGTCTTGAACGTTACGGATAATGTCGCCCTGTTGATCTAAGTAGCGTTGTATCTCTTCCGAACCCTTTGTTTTATCGGGTTTAACCACCGATACGGAAACGGACGGTGATTCATTCCCCGTATCACTAGAAGACCCGTGACCAGCGACAACAACGGTAGCAGCCGCGACCCGATTCATCTTGGCAACCTCAATCAAATGTTTCATCTGAGATAGTGCATGTAGGTCCTCACTTGTGAAATCTCTGTTCTTTCCATCGTTACGCTGAAAGACGAATCCACGCTTTTCTAATTCAAGACAGTACTTGCGTATCGTAACGGTCTCTAACCCCAATCTACTGGCTATATCACTAGTTTTCATGCTTGCTTCGATCACGTTGTCCATAACATCACCCCAATGACTTATTCAATGTTAAACAGTGAAAAACCTTCATAGATGGACTTTATTTACATTCAAAAGAGTCGCTACTTGGATTGTTGAATTCCGCTTTAAGGATTCCACTTACTCCTTTTAAGACATAATTCTCTTTAGTCACCATAGCTACTGTTTAAATTCTTCTTTCATTTCTTTCATCGATACTACTACATTATTGGCGTTTTTAACGTTACGCATAAGGTCGTCCTCTTGATTTAGGTAACGCTGCACCTAGTCCAACCTCCTTGTATCATCGGTTTTAACCAACGATGCGGAAGCTGACGTTGGTTCCATTCCCCGTGTCACTAGGCAACCCGTGGCTCGTCTTTACGTCTAGGCTAACAAGGATTTTCAATCAGGGGCGAGTAACATACAGAAAAGCAACAATAGTAGATGACAATTTCAGATTAAAGGGGTGTAATTGGAAATTTCCACATGATTTTGATACACTTAGACTAACAAAAATGATTGTGACAATTCAATACAACAGGAAAATAGGATGATTATTGACTACAGCCATGCGATTGTTCCACTCTTGCCATGTTTTTGGCCCACTTCTGACATTGAATTGTTCCACCCTTGCCATAGGGGAATCCACGCAAATTATTCCTAAAACAGCCATCGAACCAAAT
>NZ_JARICI010000074.1 GCF_029257255.1 Sporosarcina sp.
GAGTGAGTCCTTTATACGAATTGTAGGTATTCACATAGTATGTATCGGCCCTCCGGAAAGCGTCCGGCTGAAACGGAAATCAACGGTTCCAAACTACCGTCTGGCTAATGAGGGCGTTAGTTGAATAAGAAAACTGTGAAAAGAACCAGATAGGTTCTTCTCTTTAAAGGTTGATGAATAGCCCAAAAGCTTTTTTATAATTTTTCCTCCAGTAACTAAATAATGCTTACAATAATCTATAATCCTCTAACTGTATAACAGCTCAGATCTTTCAATAATATCTAATCTAACCGATACATACCATAATGGACTCATTTGCTATAAAATGGAGGGATTGTATGAGAATTTCAGGGAATCAATTCATTACGGATCCACTAAAAAATCTGACACCACCCAAGAAAAATGACTCCAATTCGAAGCGGGAATCCATCACTTCAGAGTCACAGCGGCATATTGAAGATCTGAAGAGAATGGTAGAAGAGGAAGCACTTTATCAAAAACGAATGGCTGCAAATCAAATTGCCAAGAAAATCGCCCGTGGTGAAAGCGTAACGAATGAAGAACGAGAACAGCTGAAGGGGATGGATGAGGAAGGATTACGAAAAGCGGAGCAGGCAAATCTTCAGCGTAAACAACTAAGTGCCAGATTAGCTAATGCCACAACGAAAGAGCAGGCAAGAGCAATTATTTTGGAAGGTAAACTGTCTGCAGGCGAAATCATCGAAAAAGGCGACGAACAGTACGGTGAATTTTTGATGGAAGCTGTCAATAAAGCAGAAGATGATCATTATGCTGTGAAACGGACTCAGTCTGATATGACGATCTTGGTCAACAATCCTAAAAATATTGATAAGCCAGCTTCCTTATACGATATTCGTTTATGATTGACATACAAGCTTTTCAAATTTATAGTGGACGTAGATATTAATATATTCAATTTATACTAAGGGGAGTAGCTAGTACAGTAAAAGTCGTCAATACAGGATGTGAATCCTCGGCCTTACTGGCAACTATCGTTGTTTGCGAGACCTTACCAATTTTTTGGTGAGGTCTCTTTTCTATTTTATGAGACGTTATGACCATGAATTGGTTATAGCGTCTTTTTACATATCAAAAATTATTGGAGGTTATCTTTTGAATTCTTATAAGGAACTTGCAAACTCAGTCATCATTGACAAGAAGAACCGCCTTATCAGTTGCGACAGGTCCCTATGTTTAATTGGAACAGGAAGAAGTGCCTTTGTTTTCAGAATAAAGTCGTCGAATAAAGCAATCAAAGTGTTCTTTCCCGATTTTATAGATATATCTAAAGAAGAAGCGGAAATATATCAATCACTTCAAGGTATTCATTATTTTCCATCTATTTATGAAACAGGGTCGAATTATGTTGTTATGGATCACATAAATGGGTATACACTTTTTGAATGTTTGACACATGGAATAGTCATTACAGCAGAACATATTAAAGAAATTGATCATGCACTTTCATTGGCTTCAGCTGTAGGTTTGAATCCTTCAGATATTCATCTGCGTAATATTTTTATCACTTCCAATCATGACATCAAACTCATTGATGTTGCTCGTTACAGACAAAGGAAAAACTGTAGACAATGGAATAATCTAAAAAAAGCTCATAGACAATTCTATTGCAAACGTTTCTTTATGAAGAAAATTCCTGCCTCTTTATTGAATATCCTGGCTTTACTTTATAAAAAGGATCTCATCCCATACTATCGTCTATGAAGAATTACTGTATACTCGTGTAATCACTAGTATGTACTGTAAACCAAGGGGGCATTTAATGGACGACCAGAACAAGGCGTTACTGGTAGTAGACGTACAAAAAGCGTTTGAAGATGAAAAGTGGGGAGAACGAAATAACCTGCATACTGAAGAGAATATTCGTGAAATTCTAGATGTTTGGCGGGAAATGAGATGGACAGTTATACACATCCAGCATATGTCTGATCATCTCAGTTCTTTATTTCATCCAGCAAATGCAGGGTTTGCTTTTAAAGAAATAGTGAAACCAATAGAAGGAGAAGTAATACTGACAAAAAAAGTTAATAGTAGTTTTATCGGTACGAGATTGGAAGAGTATTTAAAAGAAAATGATCTATCGACAGTAGTGATTACTGGTTTGACTACGCCGCATTGTGTTTCGACAACGGCAAGAATGAGTGGCAATTTAGGTTTCAATACCTACCTGATTTCAGATGCAACAGCGTCCTTTGGCATGAAGGATCACAATAATATATATTATGATGCAGAAACTATCCATACGATTTCTTTAGCTACATTACATGATGAATTTGCAACAATACTTAAAACAGAAGAACTGCTAAACAGATTAACTACATGAGCATAGTGAGATCACGTGAAAAGACTACTAGTCCAATTCTGAACTAGTAGTCTCTTTCTTCATTCATTTAATTAAAGTAATCTAGCAATCCTTGGTAAATACCATAAGTGGCTTGCTCACGGAAACGATCTGTTGTAATTTGACGTTCTTCATTGTAATTCGACAGATAGCCGAGCTCGACCAGTACGCCGATTCGATAATTTTCGCGAAGTACGTGGAAATCACCAAATTGTGCACCGCGGTCCCGCAGCGAGATGTTGGACGCTAAACCTTTATTAATAGCTTCCGCCAGCGGCTGCTGTTCGGAACGGGTGTAATAACTCGTAAAGCCTGCAATTGATGGATCGACATGTGCGTCATAATGAATACTAACGAATGCATCTGCGTTATGATACTGTGCAATGGAAGCACGTGCACCAAGCAAAACATATGTATCGGAATTACGTGTCAAAATGACTTCTGCGCCAGCATTCTGCAGCTTCGTTGCCAATAGTTCAGCAGTAACAAGTGTTAAGTCTTTCTCTATTGATCCACGGGCGCCAGTTGTCCCTCTGTCATGTCCGCCATGACCAGGATCCACTACAATTGTTAGTCCTTTTAATGTACCTTTGACGCGTGCTGTTTCAGTACTTTCATTGGAATCTGTGTTGGAAAAGTCATTGGTTGTGACCACCCATTCTGCGACAAATGCCTGTTTACCATTCGGCAATGAAATCTCGTACCAGTCATCCTGTTTACTAACGATCGGGTAGTTTTCACCCGCATTCACCCGGAACACGACGGGGGAAGAAGTGGAAGGCTGATCACGCAGGTTCGTGCCATCTGTTAGGATTGTGACGATTCCCTGGTCTTCAGCAACCGCTGTGTCTGACGTCGGTTGTTTAGAAGACAAATGACCGTGGAACGAATAAACCCAGCCAGTTTTTTTCTTATCCAGCTGTATTTGCACCCAGTTTCCATCTGTTGCAATAACAGTAAAAGATTCCCCTTTCGCAATCTGTGTCACTTTATTTGATTGCTGTGTCGCTTTTTTACGGACATTTAGGGTTTCCACTGCAACTGTAAATTTATCCGGATCGGTTACTTCCTTCGCTACAGTTGTTTGTTCCACTGTCTCTTCCGAATCTGATTGTTTGAATGAAGTCTTTTTCATTTCTGATACATACTCTGCAAATACCCAGCCGTCACGGCCGTCATAGGTGATAGAAATCCAGTCGCCTTCTTGTCCGGTTGCTGTAGCAACAGTGCCTGCCCGCATTTTTCCTACTACTGCGGATTGCACTGATGGACTTGAACGGATATTAAGCGAATCGACTTGCGACACGATTTCCTTCGGCTGTTCGGAAGCGTCCGTTGAGCTTGTCAGCCATTTGGCGACCCAGCCTTCTGACTGCTCAAATTGAATCTTCAGCCAGTCGCCTTCCGTTTCGAGAATCTGTAAGCTTTCTTTATCCAGTAATTGACCGACTACAGGATAGGTAAGTCCGGGACCGCTGCGGACATTCAGCGTAGGAGAATCTACTGTAACCGTCTCCGCGAATCCGCTTGGAAGACTGCTAAAAAATAAAATGATTACCAGAAATAAAATTGAACCAAAGCGATTATTTTTCACTCTGTCACCTCCTTACTTCGTATTGTACCGAACATTGTAAACAAAACGCTACAATTTGCTAAAAAAGTTGACAGTTTGAGTTGAAATGATTAACATAGGGAATAATCGAATCGAACTACTTACCGATGATATGGAAAATACCTTTACGAACGGCTGGAAAGAGAACGGGGAACTTGGCTGAAATTCCCTGACAGAACGGTAAAGCAAACAACACCATGGAGGTTCCATGCTGAATTCAGTAGGCGTGGACGGAACCGGCCGTTATCCGGATTCGAGTGGGCACTAGTTGTGTCAATTTGGGTGGAACCGCGGAAGCTACAAGCTCTCGTCCCTGTGTTATTAGGGATGGGAGCTTTTTTGTGTTCTTTCGTAAGTTTACCCGATATCAGTTGATTAATGAAAGGAGTAATGAAAATGAATTTTAAAGTTCCTCGCGGTACACAGGACATTTTGCCTGATGTTTCTTGGAAATGGCAGCGTGTAGAAAAGATTGTCCGTTCGATCTCTGACGTCTATAACTACAAAGAAATCCGTACACCCATTTTCGAACAGACAGAGCTATTCCAGCGAACTGTTGGAGATACGACGGATATCGTCCAAAAAGAAATGTACACTTTTACTGATCGTGGAGACCGTTCCATGACACTTCGTCCTGAAGGTACAGCACCCGTTGTTCGTTCATTTGTAGAAAACAAGATGTTCGGCTATGCGGATCAGCCGGTGAAACTGTATTACACAGGACCGATGTTCCGTTACGAACGTCAGCAAGCTGGACGCTACCGTCAATTTGTTCAGTTTGGCGTAGAAGCAATCGGCAGTGCTGATCCGGCAATTGATGCAGAAGTAATCGAATTAGCAATGACCGTCTACAAAAAAGCAGGATTAAGTGATATCAAGCTTGTGTTGAACTCGCTGGGTGATAAGGAATCACGCAATGCACACCGGGAAGCGCTGATTGCACACTTCAATCCACACATCCAGGAATTCTGCAGTGACTGCCAAAATCGTCTGGAAAAAAATCCGTTGCGTATTTTAGACTGTAAAGTAGACCGTGAGCACCCGCTGATGAAAACAGCACCTTCATTGGCTGACTTTCTCAATGAAGACTCATCTGCTTATTTTGAGCAGGTGAAACATTATTTAGATGTCGCAGGAATTGCTTACGAATACGATCCAAATCTCGTGAGAGGACTGGATTATTACAATCACACTGCATTTGAGATCATGAGTACGTCTAAAGGTTTTGGCGCAATCACGACTTTATGCGGCGGCGGACGCTATAATGGACTAGCTGAAGAAATCGGCGGACCACCAGCCCCTGGTATTGGATTTGCCATGAGTATCGAACGTTTATTGCTGGCGCTGGAAGCAGAAGATAAAGCGTGGACAGATGAACCGTCACTCGACGTTTATATTGTTACACTAGGTGATGATGCGCGAACAAAAGGATTCGAACTGATCGGCAAGTTAAGAGAAAGCGGTCTGCGCAGTGAAATGGATTACATGGATCGCAAAATGAAAGCGCAAATGAAGTCCGCAGATCGTCTGAATGCGGATTATGTAATCGTCATCGGAGAAGATGAAGTAGCTGAAAACGTCGTCCAGTTGAAAAACATGGAAGACGGGCAGCAGAAAAAAGTAGCTCTGGATCAATTGCTTGAAGAACTTCAGAAATAATCATTTCTATTAAATACTAACAGCAAAGAATGGAAAGGTAGTGTAGTCGTCATGAAACGCACTCATTATTGTGGAAACTTAACAGAATTACAAATCGGACAGGAAGTTACGTTACAGGGCTGGGTCCAAAAACGCAGAGATTTAGGAGGACTTATCTTCATTGACGTGCGCGACCGTGCAGGAATCGTCCAAACGGTATTCAACCCGGATATTTCTAAAGAGGCGCTTGAAATCGCAGAAACATTGCGCAATGAATACGTCATTGAAATTAAAGGTCTGGTCATCGAACGCGAAGAAAGAACAAAGAACAAGAACCTGCAAACAGGGGCAATTGAAGTCCAGGTTACAGAAGTCAAAGTAATCAATGAAGCGAAAAATCCTCCATTTGCGATCGAAAACGAGACGGAGGTAGGGGAAGAGACGCGCTTGAAATATCGCTACTTAGATCTCCGACGTCCAGAATTGGCGCGTGTTTTCAAAATGCGTTCGGACATTACGAAAACAGTACGGAATTTCTTGGATGATGAAGGATTCCTAGAAGTTGAAACACCAATTTTAACGAAATCCACACCTGAAGGCGCACGTGACTATTTAGTTCCGAGCCGTGTTCATGAAGGAGAATTCTATGCATTACCACAGTCTCCTCAGCTATTCAAACAACTGTTGATGGTATCAGGCTTTGACCGTTACTACCAGATTGCACGCTGTTTCCGTGATGAAGACCTGCGCGCAGACCGTCAGCCTGAGTTCACACAGATCGATATGGAAATGAGCTTCATGGGTATTGAAGATATTTTAGAGTTGAATGAACGTTTGATCACAAAAATCATGAAAGACGTAAAAGGCGTTGATGTACCATCGCCATTTAAACGCCTTCCATATGATGAAGCAATGAGCCGTTTTGGTTCAGACAAGCCGGATACTCGTTTTGGTATGGAATTGACGGATGTATCGGCTATTGTGAAAGATTCTTCATTCAAAGTATTTACAGGTGCAGTTGAAACTGGCGGACAAGTGAAGCTGATCAACGTCAAAGGCGCTGCTGAGAAATATTCACGTAAAGATATTGACGCACTTGGTGAATTTGCGAAAGTATACGGAGCAAAAGGATTGGCTTGGCTAAAAGTTACGGAAGATGGCTTCAACGGTCCAATTGCAAAATTCTTTGAAGGCGAAGTCGGTGAAGCACTAAGAGCAGCTGGCGACGGCGAAGTAGGAGATTTATTCCTGTTCGGTGCAGATAAAAAATCAGTTGTTGCAGATTCATTGGGCGCATTGCGTTTGAAATTAGGAAAAGACTTGGAACTGATCGATCAGTCCAAATACAACTTCCTTTGGGTCACTGACTGGCCTTTATTCGAATATGATGAAGAAGATGGCCGTTATTATGCAGCACACCATCCGTTCACGATGCCTTCTGATGTGGAGCAATTAACTTCTGATCCAGCTTCGGTGAAAGCGCAAGCCTATGATTTAGTGTTGAATGGCTATGAGCTTGGCGGCGGATCATTACGGATTTATCAGCGTGAAGTTCAGGAAGAGATGTTTAAAGCGCTTGGATTTACTGAAGAGCAGGCAAGAGAGCAATTTGGATTCTTGCTTGATGCATTTGAATACGGAACTCCTCCACACGGCGGTATTGCTTTTGGTCTAGACCGAATTGTCATGCTGCTTGCAGGATCTACGAACTTGCGTGACACAATTGCGTTCCCGAAAACAGCGAGCGCAAGCGATTTATTGACAGAAGCACCAAGCGCTGTTGATGAAGCACAGCTGAAAGAACTCGGGATTAAAGTGGCAGTTGAACCCGCAAAAAAGTGAGGAATCTACCATTTTTGACTCAACATCATCGAATTGATTGAAATATAAAATAGCGTATGATAGGATGAAGTTAATAGAAATCCTGAAGTGTTCGTCATTTGCCAATCAGTTTTGACCCAACATAAAATCGTCGGGAGTCTGCAATTTCAACTTGGATGGCATGCCTTTAAACGGGACGTCAAAAGAGTCGGATAAGACACCCACCTGCTATAAGCGGGTTCAAAGCGATATCCAAAGACGGCACAGTCGGGATTTTTTCTTTACTTTACACTTACACCCTTTTGCATTCGTGCAGAAGGGTTTTTTGCATTTATAAATGCAGTTAGTTGCACTTATCGCTAGCCGTGATTTACCATAGAGAAAAGACAATTTTTTATAAAGGATGAGGTAACCATGTTACATCAATTTTCAAGGAATGAATTAGCGATTGGCAAAGAAGGAATTGATCGGATGAAAGGCAAGACTGTCGCCATACTTGGCGTAGGAGGAGTCGGTTCATTCGCAGCTGAAGCCTGTGCACGTACTGGAGTCGGACGTATCATCCTTGTTGATAAAGATACCGTTGACATTACTAATATCAACCGTCAGCTAGTCGCATATCTGTCCACTGTAGGCAAATCAAAATCCGCCGTCATGAAAGAACGAATCGCAGATATTAATAAAGAGTGCGAAGTCATCGATCTGCATATGTTCTATACGGACGAGACAGCAGAAGAGTTTTTCTCTTATGAACCCGATTATGTCATCGATGCTTCTGACACCATCAGTTATAAAATCCATTTGATCCAGCAATGTATAGAGCGCGGAGTGAAAATAATTTCCAGTATGGGTGCTGCAAATAAAACAGATCCCACACGTTTTCAAATAGCGGATATTTCCAAAACGCACACCGACCCCCTCGCAAAAGTCATGCGTCTGCGTTTGAGAAAACTTGGTATTCCTAAAGGCGTACCGGTTGTTTTTTCCGATGAAAGCCCGATTGTCATCCGGGAAGATGTCGTAGAAACCGTCGGAAATCCTGACGCTGCTATCCGAAAAGCGCAAATGCCGCCGGCTTCTAATGCATTTTGTCCATCCGTTGCTGGTTTAATTCTTGCCAGTTGGGTATTAAATGATATAGTGGCGGATATTCCAGTGGAACGCGTCAATGATGCAAAATAGAGGAGAGATTCATAATGGATGCAATAGAATTACTGATTGACGGAAAACGTACAGGGGCGGAGCTGCCCACAATTGATGTAGTGAATCCAGCAACAGGAGAAAAGATTGCAACTGTACCAAAAGGCGGCGCAAATGAAGCAACGCAGGCTGTTGATGCTGCTTATGACGCACTGAAAGAATGGTCTGCTTTATCAGCTTACGAACGCAGCGCTTATTTAATGAAGTGGTCAGCTTTAATTGAAGAGCAGGAAGACAGCTTAGCGAAGACGATGACAATGGAACAAGGAAAGCCATTATCGGAAGCACTTGGTGAAATGCGCTATGCCAATGGCTTTATCACCTGGTATGCCGAAGAAGCTAAGCGTATTTATGGCGAGACCATTCCTGCTACACAATCTTCGAAACGATTATTCGTTCATAAACAGCCTGTAGGCGTTGTAGCCGCTATTACGCCTTGGAACTTCCCTGCTGCAATGATTACACGGAAAGTGGGGCCAGCTTTAGCTGCCGGTTGTACAGTCGTGCTAAAACCTGCTTCTCAAACGCCATTAACGGCAATTCGTCTGGCAGAACTTGCGCAGCAGGCAGGAATTCCGGATGGTGTCATCAATGTTGTGACAGGCAGTGCCGGTGAAATTGCAGAAGCATGGCAGCAGGATGAGCGTGTCAGAAAAATCACGTTTACAGGGTCGACAGAAGTAGGGAAGATGCTGATGAAGGGTGCAGCTGATACAATAAAGAAAATTTCGTTGGAACTCGGTGGACATGCTCCGGCGATCGTCATGGAGGACAGTGATCTTGATAAAGCGGTTGAAGGCGTGATAGGAGCTAAATTCCGTAATGCAGGGCAGACATGTGTTTGTGCGAATCGGATTTATGTTCATTCGTCCATTGCAGAAGAATTTACTAAACGGATCACAAAGAAAACAAATGAGCTAAAAGTCGGCAATGGTCTGGAAAACAATGTAGAAATCGGGCCGTTGATTGATGAATCAGCAGTAGAAAAAGTACAGGAACACGTAAAAGATGCCAATTCTAAAGGTGCCAACGTCGTAACAATTGGTGAGCAGAAGGAAGGCTTGTTCTATCCTCCGACTGTCTTGACGGATGTGACGGATGAGATGCTCTGTATGAAAGAAGAGACATTTGGACCGGTTCTGCCTATTACGACATTTGAAACGGAAGAAGAAGTGATTCAGCGTGCGAATGATTCCATTTACGGCCTTGCAGCGTATGTTTTCACAGAGAATATTTCAAGAGGCATTCGTATTTGTGAAGCTTTGGAGTACGGAATTGTCGGATTAAATGATGGGCTTCCATCAGCACCGCAGGCACCGTTCGGCGGATTTAAACAGAGCGGACTGGGGCGCGAAGGTGGACATCAAGGTATCGATGAGTACCTGGAAGTAAAATATATTTCATTAGGATTATAAAGAAGAAGCAGAAAGGATGAATTCAAAAACTCGTCCTATCTGCTTTTTTCTAGTTTATTTCTACGTCGCGCATGATACCGCTACCGTTAAGGACCTTAAAATGTGCCTTTGTAATACCGTTTGTCTGACTGTCCGCTGCAACACGATGGCC
>NZ_JARICI010000028.1 GCF_029257255.1 Sporosarcina sp.
AACACGTCAAAAAGGTGTCATTTTACAGCATGGCGCTATACTGATGAATTTAGACGTAGACAAACTGACGTCCATATTTACTTATTCGTCTCCAGAGCTGAAAGAACGCGTCCGCAGAACACTGCCTGACCGCGCCATTGCAATCGACCGGCTGACAGACCGCGACATTACTGTGGATGAATGCAAGTCTGCGTTTTCGCAAGGGTTTGAGAAAGCGTTGGATATTTCATTGGAACCTCTTGAATTGACGGAGGAGCAGATGAAATTGGTGCGTAAAATTGAACAAGAAAAATATGCGAATGATGACTGGAATTTCAAAAAGTAAAGATGGCTCTTTTGCGTTATTTTTAAAAATAAAACGTTGCGGGATCAATCTTTATGAACTCAGAGAGAAAAAAGGCTTATTGACAATTTTTCAATATGTAGTAGATTTAATTATAATAAGAACACAATATGTAGTGTTCTGAGAAGCTGAAGGAGGATGTTATATGGTAACGATCTCTAAACAGGGTGAACCATTTTTGAACAAACAGCAGTTGAATGAAGACATATCCAAGTTCCCGCAAGTACATTCGATTACAGATGATATGAAACTGACACACAGTGGAGTATCGCGTCTTGTGATGATCGACCGGTATTCATTTAAGGATACGGAAAAGAAAACGTTGAAGGAAGGAGACTTCGTCGTACTTACAGTTCGCGAAGATCCTAAATTTCCTGCTCGCGGTCTTGGTTATATTACGAAGTTGGACAAGGCAGAAGGGAAAGCGGACATCTGGATTGAAGAAGAGTTCAGGTCTTCCATTGATGATGCCGAAGAGCAGCAGCGCGGCACGATTACCCGCCCGCTTGATGTCCTGGAAAAGCCGCTTGAAGTGTATTATGAGCAGATTGCGATGCGTAACGCGACCGGGCTTGCTTCTGTAGAAAAAACGGAGGAGCAGAGAACGAAGTCTTATGATCTGTTCTATGACCAGCTGAAGTCATTGAATTTCATTCCGGCCGGTCGGGTTCTGTACGGAGCGGGCTCTGATACGGACGTAACATTCTTCAACTGTTACGTAATGCCGTTCGTACCTGATTCCCGTGAAGGAATTTCCGATCATCGTAAGCAAGTGATGGAGATTATGAGCCGTGGCGGCGGTGTTGGCACGAACGGTTCGACATTGCGTCCGCGTAACACACTCGCGCGCGGAGTGAACGGTAAATCTTCCGGTTCAGTCTCTTGGCTGGATGATATTGCGAAACTGACACATCTTGTGGAGCAGGGTGGATCAAGACGTGGTAAAAAGAAGTGCCTCGTCTATAAACTAACCTCGTGAATTGCTGGAAACTCTTTATAGCTATACATCCAAGAAATAATTTTTTGGGGTGTTAAAAGTGAAAATATATGATGCTAAAGATCAACAGAATTGTCTAATATGTGGATTCACATATATACACAATAAGCAAGGAAGGTTTACATCACACCTATTATCAAAACACAATTTAAATTTAGATACTTATTTATTAACCCACTTTTATAATAAGCATGACTTGAAATGTTCTTACTTGCTTTGCAATAATTACGTGGTTCTCCGAAGAGGAAAACCCAAAAGGTATTGTAGTAGATCCTGTGGAGGTAAAGGACTACCGCTAGAATGTCAAATATGTTTCAAGAAATTTGAAGCCTCAAATAGAATGACTAAAACTTGCGGTCTAAATGTGCTAAAGTTTTAAAATCTAATAGCATTACAGAATGGCACAAATCTATGCCTATTGAGGAAAAGAAAGAACATTTTGGTAAAATAATTTCTAAAACAGCTAAAACTCGTAAGAAAAATAAAACACCGTCATGGAATAGTGGGAAAACAGGTATATATTCAGAAAAGACAATTGAAAAAATTAGAGCGGCTACACTTAAGCAATTTGAAAATCACTCGTTTCAGAAAACAAATATTGAAAAGGTGATGGAAGCTCTTTTAATCTCCTTGAAAGTAAACTACAAGTACTCTTTTATTTTGGAGAAAAGACAATTTGATTTTTTGTTAAAGGATTATAAATTGATAATTGAATGTGATGGGGATTATTGGCATGCGAATCCAAAGTATTATCCAAATCCAGCAACCTGGCAAATCGATAGGATTCTTATTGATCTACAAAAAAATGAAATTGCCAGAAAGAACGGTTTTAAGATAATAAGATTTTGGGAAGACGACATTCTGAATGATTTTGAAACAGTTAAGTGCATCGTAAATGACTTGTTGGCTACAACGTGACTGGAAAC
>NZ_JARICI010000040.1 GCF_029257255.1 Sporosarcina sp.
TATATTCATTATTACAACAACAAACGTATCAAACAGAAATTGGCTGGCATGAGTCCGGTACAATACCGTCTACACACCAGCCAACTAGCTGCGTAATATAAAACTCTAACTTTTAGGGGTCACTACATTGGAGACCTTTTTTATTTATTTTCAAATCGACAAACTTTTTGCAGACCAATTACGAATATACTTAAGAGACAATGATATGTGGAAAGCATGTGGTGAATCATGGACAGAGAAAAACGCTGGATAAAACAAATACAGACGAACGCTAGTGAATCAGCAGCGAATGAACTCGTTTCCAAGTATTACAAAGAAATCTATGCATTTAGCTATAAACAAACGTTGGACAAGGATCTCTCACTTGATTTGACGCAGGAGATATTCATTAGTGCTTTGCAATCCATTCATACATATGATCGAAAAAAAGCTTCGTTTCGCACATGGCTTTACAGGTTGGCGTCTAATAAAATCGTTGATTACTATCGGTCTAAATCTTATCGATACACGCAAATGGCTAGACAAATTGATGACTATGAGATTATGGACGAGGAAGATATGGTAATTTCATTTGAATACAAAGAGGATGTTAAAAAAGTAACTGCAATTGTAAATGAGTTAGAATCCAGCGCACAATAGATTATCCGACTTAAACTGTTCGGAGAGTACACATTGAGAGAAATTGCTACGATGGAATCCATTCCTTTGTCGACAGTGAAAACAAGATACTATTCATCTTTAAAAAAGATACGTGCAGAAATGGAGGAGAGGAACGATGAATAAGGAAAGATTTAGCGTCCCTGATTTGGATGAACAAACAATTCGGATTCAAATAGATAAGATTGTATCTGTAGGCGTGAAACCTAAACAAAATTTCCCATCGTATTTGAAGTCAATGATGCAGCAAGTCGGCTTACGGCATATATTCTCTGATCGTTTGGAAATCACATTCATTACATTACTAGTTACGATGATGATCGGATTGATTGTCTTTCTTCCATACTATAATGAAATTCATGATATGTATGGCTATATCTTTTTGCTATCACCAATTCTGTTTCTGGTCTTGTCGATCTTCACGTATGTACGGAAAACGCAAAATCATACGTATGACGTGGAAATGTCTTGTAAATATAACGTCTATCAAATTATCGCATTTAGGATGCTCGTTTTCAGTGTGTTTTCCAGTGTGCTAAATACGATTGTCGTAGCAATTCTAGCTATACAATATGAAGAAATTCAATTCATGCGGGCGTTTCTACTTTCGATTACTGCTTTATTTTTGTTTTCCATTATTTTACTATTTGCTTTGATGAAGCGAAGAACGACAGTAATTGTTGTCGGCACAGTTATAGGATGGACAATCGCAAATCTCGTTTTACAGTCGATAAATGTCAACTTATATAATGATTTGCTTATGAAAACACCCATTGTTGTCAATGCAGTAGTTTTACTCGTAATTGTATTTATGTATGTACGGTATTTGAAAAAATTAATACAGTTCAAGCAGACGGAAGGGGTATTTGAATGATTGTTGTAAAAGATGTAAGCAAGCAATATGGGGACTTTACTGCACTACAAAATGTGAATCTCGAGTTCAGTAATGGTCTATATGGTTTACTAGCACCGAATGGGGCTGGAAAGACAACGTTAATAAAAATGTTGGCGACATTGATATCCCCGACCAAAGGAGAAATCTTATATAACGGAAAGAATATTAACGATATGGATGATCAATATCGTGAAATGCTCGGCTATTTACCACAGCAATTCGGCTACTACAAAAACTATTCACCTAAGCAATACTTGCTCTACTTGGCGGCGCTAAAAGGAATTGGTAAAAAAGAAGCCCTTAGTAAGATTGACGAGTTATTACAGAAAGTAGCCTTAAGCGATGTCGTGAATAAAAAGATGAAGAAGTTTTCCGGTGGGATGATTCAACGTGTCGGCATTGCACAAGCGTTACTGAATGATCCGGAAATTCTTATTTTGGACGAGCCGACAGCGGGACTCGACCCGAAAGAACGCGCGCGTTTCAGGCACTTGCTAACGGATTTAGCACGTGAACGACTCGTCATCATCTCAACACATATCGTATCGGATATTGAATCGATTGCAAATGAAATAATTATGATTAGAAATAAACAGTTACTCTATAAAGATTCGGTTGAAGACATATGTGCGACGTTAAATGGGAGTGTTTTTGAAACAACCATCGACTTTGACCAGTTGGAATACTTTCGACAAAAATACATCTTACTTTCCGAAAAGCAGGAATACGGACAAATGACCGTCCGTTTCATTCATAAAGTCCATTCGGAAGATGAATGGACATCTGTTCCTCCGCAACTAGAGGATGTATTCTTATACGAATACCGGGATGAGTTAGAAGGGGAAAACTAATGCGCATTTTCCTTCATGAATGTAAAAAGGCACTAACATCGCCTATTTTAATCACATTACTTATCGTTTTCTCTGCTTTTAATATCTTCATCATCGTCAGTTCATCCGACCATAAAGAAGAATTGAAAATGGTGAATGAAATTATTGATCGATACGGTAGAGAAATAACTGACGAATCGCTGAAGCAGTTCGAAAAAGACATTCAAAGTGACCTCTCGGAGTTAACAGAAATCACCGGTAAGCAATTTGAGAGTATTTATGATTTTTTGGATGGATTACGATTTGAGGAGCAGGAACAATATAGCGACAGAGACTGGGAATTCTTCAATAGCTTACAACTAAAGGAAATGTACTTTGGTATGGCAAATTCGATTGACGCAAGTTATGCGGAAATTGATGTGCAAGATGGGGCACGTGGTGATCTAAATGGTTATGGGATAAGCGGAAAAGCCGCTGAAACTTATTTACGAGAAAATGAAGAATTTGCGAAACGTTTTAAGGAAATGATCAAAAATGAAGAGCATAAAGAGTGGTTTTTTGCAGGTAAGCCGTATTTCATGCATAGTTTTCTCTTCAAGACGGTATTCATGCACATCATAATTGAGTCACTGCTGTTGATTGTCTTGATGACCGCGCTAATTACTTCGTATGAGTTTGAGAACAGGACACAGCTGCTTACATACTCGACACGCCGTGGCAGAAAGTTGATGAAGGACAAGTTGGCTGCATCATTGACAGTTTCTACAGTTATTTCACTATTTTTATTCACGATTACGCTCGGAACATATTTCTTCCTATTCGATTACTCACATGTTTGGAAAACGTCGATTAGCAGTGCGTTGAATTGGGAAAAACCTTTTCCTTATGTCTCCTGGTGGGATCTATCCGTAGGTGAATTTTTAGTGGGAGTACTTGTACTTGTTTTCATCATCCAACTGCTATTTTCAGGTTTGACTTTTGCCTTAGCTGTCATAGTGAAAAACAGTTACATTACATTCTTTCTCGTTGCAACGTTATTTATCCTAGCATGGCTTTTACCAACCTTCATGCCGAAGTCCTCCAACCTGTTTTTCGTATCTTCATATACATTATCAACACTAACGATGGCAATATCGCAATCGTTCATGGGAAGCAGCGGATTGATCCTGTTCAAGAACTTTGAATGGATGACAATTAGCTGCTGGACGATTATTACGATTGTTTTTTGTACCATAACGTATAAACGCTTTAGAAAAATGGACATTCAGTAAGGGGGTAGGGACAATGCGTGTATTATGGAATGAATTGAAAAAGATATTAACGTGGAAGATGCTTGTATTTCTTATTTTTATTAATAGTGTTCTGTATTTTCTGCTCATTGAGTTTGATATTAAATATTTTCCGAATGGTTTGGATGACAGTTCATCTTATACGATAGGAATTGAAATGATCGATAAATATGGAATAACAATGGATGAAGACGAGTTTATTGACTTTAAAAAGACGTATTCTGACCTAGTCGAGGAAGCAGATCATTATTTGCAGTCTAGAGAAGAATTCGTTAATGAAGGACTAGAATCTTATGAAAAGTTTCAGTCCTATGATTGGTGGAATTCTCCGGAAAAAATAAGCAAGCTTCATGATGATTTGTTTTTTCACCAATCAGTTAATCTTTTTTGGGAGTTACAGGAGCGAGAGCAATTGCTTAGTTTTTTTGAGTATAAAGAAATCATCACAGACGAATTCAATAAACAACAGAAAAAACGTTGGGAAGAATTTATTGAACAAGAAAAATTTGGTGTCTATACGGATGTGGCCATTAAGAATTTTAAAACGTTCATTGCTAATGTTGGCATTGCCATACTTTTCAGCGTCGTACTAGTCATCTCTCCAACTATCTTGAAAGATCGTTCGAGACAACTTGTGCCACTACAATATACAACAAAAAAAGGACGAAATCTTTTCAAAACAAAAATTCTCGCAGGTGTCATTGCGACATTCATAGTAATCACAGCATCGTTGTCTGTTTATCTTAGTTTATATTCTTTGAATAACACATCCATGTTTTTTGACGTACGAGTTAATACCTTTATTGGAAATGTATCCTGGTTCGACCCGACATTCTTCCAATTCATATTGCTGTGCATTGCTGGAATCTATACTATCGGGCTAGTCTTTGCATTACTTTCCATGGCATTCTCAAGTCTCGTTCCGAATATGGTTTCATTGATAGGTATTCAAATTCCATTTGTTGTCGGGTTTCTAATCGTTGGGTTATATCCATTGTTGCCTGAGATGATTTCCATATGGAATCCGAAGTGGCTGTCACTGATTTCTTATTGTGCGATGATTATCATTGTGATTATATTTACCGCGATTTTATGGAAACGGGAAAAGAAGTTGGATATTTTATAATGAAAAAACGAGATCCCACAAAGGGTTCTCGTTTTTTGTTTTGATAAAAAATCATTTTTTTAATCGATTCGACTAATTCGTTTAAGAGTTTGATACAATTAACATGAAATGATAATTTATTTAGTTCATCAATCGGGGGCATTTGTTTAATAGTATAAGTCTAATTACTCATTTAAATTAAATGGATTAGGCTTTTATTTTTAATATTCTAAGCGTCGCACCACTGGTAAACTATTTCGACAAGTGGTGAAATCCTTGGCAAAAAGGAAGAGTCCTAATTCATATACACGAATTAGGACTCTTTTGGTGTTTATTTGATTTCTATACCGGTGAACTGAACGGTTTACGCTTTTATAGACGTACGCTTTCTTTATTCCCACTGTTCACGCTGTAAATCCTCAGCAATCAGCTGCAGATCATCAGCGGTAATAGTTAAAAGTTCATAATCTGTTGTTTCAGCTAATTGTGCAGCTATCTGCTTAATGAATTTTGGAGAACCTTCATTCTCTTCATCGTATACAAGCAGCAAAGCATCAGAGTTGCGCAGAAGAAATTTATTCTTCTCTACGAATTGCCAGGGTGCCTCGTAGGGTTTGTTTGTTAGACTCACGGAGTAGTCTGCCATTGCGATGATCTGTTCATACATTTCTTTCTTCTCATCATTCCAGTTGGCCTGCTGATCGAGGAAAGGAGTGATGACTGCATATTGCAGCTCCGGATAATCTTCCTGCAGTTCCCATACGCACTCGACCGCCCAAGTTTCAATTCCGAGCTGTCCACTGACGATCACCCATTCCAATCCTTGATCAAGCAAGGCGAGAAGGTGATCGGTCAATGCTTTTTTTATAATAGCGATACCGGGATGCTGTTCATTGAAAATGCCTAATTCATGAGCTTTGTAGCCGCTGATCAACAGTCGTTTGATCATTGCCGACCGCTGATTGCTGCGTGAGCTAATTTAGTGATTGTCATATCATCCATTGGAGGATTATGAAGACCTGCACGCACATCGCGGTAATAGCGCTGAAGTGGATTTGACAGCTCAAGGCTTTTAGCGCCTACAATGCGCATGGCAAGATTAACGATTTCAATTGCACTGTTCGTGACAATCGACTTCGCAACACCCAACTCATTCTGTAAATGAATCCGGCGCTCCGGGTTATCGTATATACCTGCAATATCATAAAGCAAATGGCGTGCTTTGATCAGTTCTAGATCCATTTTGCCGATTTGTGTCTGGATATTGAAGAGGGAAGAAATCGGTTCATTCATACTGTTTGGCTGATAAGTAGCTGCAAAATGAACCGCATAATCACGTGCTGCCTGTGCAATTCCCAGATAACAGGCTGGGATATGAAGCAGCCAGCCATTTTGAGTGTTTCTAGAGCTACCTGCTTGATCCAATTCAACGAGTTGTTCCGGATCCACATGTACCTGTTCCAAAACTAATGTCTGACTCTCAGTTCCGCGCATGGAAATCGTATGCCAGGTTTCTTTAATGGAAAGTCCAACTGATTCACGCGGAATCAAAAAGAAGCCAGTAGATTGTTTATCCTCCACCCATGCTAAAACTAAAAAGTGGGTGAGAGCAGGAGCCATAGTAGTGAAAGTCTTCTCGCCCGTTATAATCCAGCCGTTTTCTGAACGTTCTGCAGTTGTGTGCGGACGGCCGCCGCGTGTAGGGCTTCCTGTCTGAGCTTCAGTTGCAGAGCGATTGACCAGGGCGCCATTTTGGATAACTTCGCTGAAATGATCGAGTTGTTCAGGAGACCATAATGATTTTTCGAAAATGTTGCCGACAGTTGCCTGATGCCAACCGATTGCCAGTGCACTAGAACTGTCGAATTTTGCAATTGTCTCTTGGAAGAGCACCATATCCGTCACCTTGATTCCGGCTCCGCCGTACTGTTCGGGTAAGATTAACGAAGTATAGCCCATTTCAACAAGTTTTTGTATATTCTCTTTTGGAAATTTGGATAGTCTGTCAGACGGCTCTGAAAAGCTGCTGAAAAACGGACCTGCCTCAGTCAATTCATTGACCCATCGGCGTTGAAAGTCCGTTGTGATAAAAAGTTCTGTTGACAAGAGTAACACGTCCTAACTGCTTCAGTCTTCATTCATTCATTGATTATTTCTATATAGCATGTATGTATAAAAACAAGAAATCCTTGAGCATCTCCGTCAAGGTCATGAAATTATAGTATACTAGAAAATTAAATAAAATACCATTCAGAAGAACAAAAAACTAGCAGGAATTACAGATTACATCATGACTAAATAGAGCACGATCGGTATAGTCACCAGGCTCAATAACGTAGTAGCAAGGGTAGTGAATGATACCAAATCAGGTTCGGTTCCAAACTGCACGGCAAACATCGTCGTATTCGCTGATCCGGGCATTGCCGCCTGGATAATGAGCACAGCTTTCAGCAAATTATCGACTGGAAGGAAAAACAAAATAACAACCGCTAGTAAAGGAGAGAAAACCATCCGGATTAGTGTAGCAGCTGTAACGTAGCGATAAGCAACCCGCTTACGAACAATCATGGCTAACTGCATGCCGAGAACGAGCATCACCACGGGAATGGAAGCGTCTGCTATCAAATCAACCCCCTGCATCATGGAGTCCGACAGGTTAATAGAAGTGTATTGAAAAATAACACCTAGAATGGCAGCATAGATCAACGGCATTCGAATGACGCGCTGCATTGAATCCCGCCATGTTGCCTGTGCTTCTCCGCCCATAGAAGCGAAGAAAATGCCTATGGAATTCATGAGGATCGATTGAAATACCATCATGATGACTCCGTAATCAAAAGCATCAGTACCGAAAGCGAATAATACAACTGGTACACCGTAATTTCCGCTGTTCATAAAAGCCGCACTCAGTATCATTGCTGAACGTTCTGATCGGGAAGCTTTCATTGCGCTAGCTGTCAACCACACTGTTATAAATAGCACAGCCAGCAATATGATAGCGAATGCAGCAATATAGAGATACGTGCTGTCCAACTCATTCTTATAAAATGTACGAAAAGCTAGAAATGGTGACATTAAGTAAAGTGCTGCTGTGGAGAGGGTCTTAATATCGAATGAAAGAAGCTTCTGACCAATGAAGCCGATTAAAAAGATAAATAGTACAGGTGCGATAATACCGATAAGTTCCAAGAAGATTCCGCCCTTTCTGAGCTGTCAATCTATTATAAACATTTTAAGTGAACGGAATCTAGAGATTTACAAGGAAAAGAAAAAAAGGGATCTACTCTTATATAAAACCACATGTATAAGAATGCATGTTACTGTATAGTTAAGTTGCACAGAGTAATGAAGTGGCAATGAAATGGAAGAATATTTTTGATGTGAGTGCAGGTATAATGGAACTAGTTTTAATATGATAAATATTTATATGTGTAGTCTAATTACCTAATTTTAACTACAAATCGATATTAACAGACAAACAATGAGTGTTTGGTTTCATTTTTATGCGTAGAATATACCACACTATATACGCATGTAACATATTACGGTATAATTACGTATAAATGAATGCTTCCGCATAAGTATTCAATTGATTGAATAAAGGGGATGAAATCTTGAAATTCACGGTGGGCAGGAAAATATGGGTTGGATTTTTAAGTGTCAGTATTATATTGATTATTGTTGGAGTTTTAGGATATTTGTCTTTAAAAAATGTTAGTGAAAAGTATCAGTTTTTAATCGACGACAGCATGTATAAAGTAGTTTTACTAGAACAGCAATTGAGTGATCAAAACTATTTGTCGAGCAATATACGAGGCTACATGCTGTATGAAGATAAGACATATATAACTGAAATTGAAGAAAAGCAAGAAAGTAGTCGAGTGCGTTTAGATGAGTTAGATGAGATTATTCACAATAAAGATATGAAAAACGCTATTTTAGAAATTCGTGCAGCAGCAACGAATTACGATGGAGTTATCAAAAATATTATTTCTCAAATAGAAATGGGCGACAATGACAGAGCTTTGCAGACGGGAACTAATGGTGCTATCTATCAAGATATTATCGCCACTAATATTCGAACCATAATTGACTATCAAAATAAGCAGAAGGAAAAAGTGGAGGGGGAAGTAGAAAGCTATACCAATTCCGCCACCTTGCTTTCGGCTGGACTCATAGCCTTTGGAGTAATTGGAAGTATCATCATTACTATCATCATCAGCCGATTAATCAGCAGACCGGTTCAACAAATGACAGAAGCACTTAACGAAGTGTCAGCCGGGAATTTTGCTCTTGAAGAAGTAACAATTAAAAACCGTGATGAAATAGGGGATATGGCAAGTACCTTGAATTCAATGGTTGTAGATTTACGGGGAATCATACAACGGGCAAAAGACTCAGCGATTCAGCTGGCAGTTCAATCAGAAGAATTATCTGCCAGTGCAGAAGAAAGCCTGGCTGCTTCAGAAATGGTAGCAGAAATTTCAGAGAAAAATCTGCAGACAAGTGAGACGCAGGCGCAAATCGTCAATCAGTCAACTGCATCTATGGAAGAAATGATAACGGCAATTGACCAGATCACACAGGATAATGAAGAAATGCTTGGCTCTTCGGAAGATGTCTCCCGTTTGGTGAAGGAAGGTTCTTCACTAATGACCGAAACGACTGATCAAATGAACAATATCAGTCAGACGATTGGTGATTCGATGGTAACGATCAATGAATTGGCCGCGCGTTCAGAAAATATTAGAAATGTAACCGCAATGATCACAAACATAGCAGAACAGACAAATCTTTTGGCATTAAATGCGGCGATTGAAGCGGCTCGTGCAGGTGAGCACGGTAAAGGATTTGCTGTGGTTGCGGATGAAGTGCGAAATTTGGCGGAACAGTCCAAGCAATCTACACAGGAAATCGGGCGGATGATTGATACGATTATCGAAGATGTGACAAAAGTTGTCGCAAGTACCGATGAAGGCCATAGACGTGTAGAAGAAGGTTTAGCATCAACTGAAAAAACCAATGCGATTTTTGCGGATATCGAGCTTGCCACATCAGATGTAAGCGAGAAAGTTTCTACTGTTTCTGCAGCGATTGAAGAGATTCGCGCGATGACAGATGAAGTAGCAGTTGGATCAAAGCGGGTAGAGGAATTAGCAATCCAGGCATCCGCTGAGGCTCAATCAACAAGTGCTGCAACAGAAGAACAGCTGGCAGCAAACGAAGAGATTACATCCAGTTCTCAGACATTAGCAGAGTTGGCTGAACAGCTTCAAAGCGATATGGGACGATTTACTGTGTAACAACATATAAAAAGAGCTGATTTGCGAATAGGCAAATCAGCTCTTTTTTAATGGAAAGTATTCTATCGGCTCGTATGAAGGCTTGATGTTTGGATGGATTTTAAACAGAGTGAAGCCGTTTATTTGAATGTTGACTGGTGTGATCTTTTCTGTTGTCAGCTCCATTTTATCGGTCGTTTTGCGTTTTTTGGCAATCGTTATATGCGGAACAAACGGGTGATCTTTTTCTAATCCAAGTATCTTTTCTGTCCGTCTGGCAATCTGTATTTGCAGATTGCAGAGCGCGTTTACCTTATCAACTGAAAGATAGACGACGCGCGGTCCGGAAGATGATCCAAAAAACTTTAATCCAGTAATAGACGTATTAAAGTTGGTATGATCATTCGCGATTTTATGCAGTGAAGAGATGAGGGTGTCAGTTCGGTTTTCATCCATCTCTCCAATATACCGCATAGTGATATGCAAATCATCTTTATTCGGAAGAACTTTGTATTTTTCATACAGCATATACTTGGCGCGGAACTGTTCTGCCAGTTTAAAAGCAGGGGCGGCAATCGAGATGCCGATAAAATAATGTTGTGCCACTTTCAGTTCACCTCCTGCTTATTAGATTCCCTTCTTCATGATAACTATGCATAGAAGGCAGAACATTTGCATTTACATGATAAAGATGAAGAGCAAACTGACAAACTAGCAGGGGAATGTGTATAATTAGAGATGTATCTAACACAAAAGATAATAAATGAAAGGGGCGGGCGATATGATCAAAACATTGATATTTGATTTGGATGATACGCTAATTTGGGATGCAAAGAGTATTGCCATGGCATTTCAGAAAACATGCGAGTATGCTACGAAAAAAACAGGCGTTAATCCGGTGGAGCTTGAGAAAGCAGTGCGCCAAAAAGCAAGAGAACTGTATGCAGCTTATGAAACGTATCCTCATACACAAAATATTGGCATCAATCCATTTGAAGGACTTTGGGGTGTATTTGATGATCCGGGCGAAGAGTTTCAAAAGATGAAAGAGATTGTTCCAGTTTATCAGCGGGATGCTTGGGTCAAAGGATTGAAGAAGTTAGGCGTGAATAATGAAGCTTTTGGAAGAGAGTTGGCGGAAGTATTTCCTAAAGAAAGGAAAAATCATCCGTATATTTACGAGGAGACTTTTGAAGTGCTCGATCGCTTAAAAGGTAACTATCAGTTGATCTTGCTGACAAATGGTTCTCCGAGTCTGCAGCAGATCAAGTTGACAATCTCTCCGGAGATACCGCCGTATTTCGATCACATCATCGTGTCCGGGGCTTTTGGTAAAGGTAAACCTGATGCGACAATCTTCCAGCATGTCCTAGATACTTGCGGCATAACTGCGGATGAAGGACTGATGATTGGTGATAATCTGATGACTGATATTTTAGGTTCAAGCAGAGTGGGCATGAAAAATGTATGGATCAACCGTGAGAATAAGCCGCCTAGTGACGAAGTGAAACCGACATTTGAAATTGATCATTTAGAAGGTCTGTTTCCTATACTGGCTGAATTTAATAAGTGAATCAAAAGAAAACCAGCTGACTACAATCAGCTGGTTTTTGAGTTCTTATAGATCAATCGCTTTTGCATCGTGTATATTTTGAACTTCTTTAATTCGAGTAATAGATCCAGACTCTACATGGTGATCGACGATAAGCATCATGATTGCATCTCCGCCTTCAGTAGAACGTCCCACTTGCATCGCAGCAATGTTGATGTTTTCTTCCGCAAGCAATGTACCGACACGGCCGATTGCACCTGGCTGGTCCATGTGGCGGATGAACAGCAAATGCCCTTTAGGAATTGCATCCACAACGTAGTCATCAACTTTTACGATACGTGGCCCAAGACCATTCAGGAGGGTACCCGCTACTTTGCGAACGCCTTTTTTTGTAACGATTTCTACAGTGATTAAGTTAAGGAAACCTTTAGCAGTAGTTGTTTTTTGCTCGTTTACTTTGATGCCGTAACGATCAGCCAAAAGCTTCGCATTGACATCGTTGACTGTTTCGCCAAGGTTACGTTTAAGCAATCCCTTTACCGTATTACGTGTTAACGCACGTACATCATAGTTAGCCAATTCGCCTGCATACTGAATGTTAATTTCTTCAATAACAGAGTTTTGAATTTGTGACAAGAACATACCGAGTTTTTCTGTAAGATCGAAGAAAGGCTCAATTTTAGCTAATACGTCACGAGAAACGGACGGCAAGTTTACCGGGTTGCGAACAGAACCGATAGTAAGGAAGTTCACAACGTCACGGCTGACGTCTACAGCAACAGACTCTTGTGCTTCAATTGTGCTTGCACCTAAGTGAGGTGTAGCGATCACTTGCGGCAATGTCAGCAATTTGTGGTCAAGGAACGGCTCTTCTTCAAATACGTCAAGTGCTGCTCCCGCAACTTTACCGGAAACGATTGCATCATATAAAGCTTCTTCGTCAATGATGCCGCCGCGTGCACAGTTGATGATCTGAACGCCGTCTTTCATTTTTTCGAATGCTTCTTTATTAATCATTCTGCGTGTTTCTTTCAGTAATGGTGTGTGGACTGTGATGAAATCTGAAGCAGCTAATACTTCATCTACTGTGCCGATTTCAATCCCTAATTTTTTCGCAATGTCTTCTGTTAGGTAAGGGTCAAATGCAATGACATTCATACGCTGACCTTTCGCACGGCGCGCAACTTCTGCTCCGATTCGGCCAAGCCCGACAATACCCAATGTTTTATTCTTCAGTTCGACCCCAAGGAAAGACTTACGGTCCCATTTATTGTTCTTCAAAGAATTGAATGCCTGAGGAATTTTGCGTGCCATTGCCATCATCATCGCAACAGTGTGCTCAGCTGCTGAGTTTGTATTACCGTCAGGAGCATTAACAACAATGATTCCTTTTTCAGTTGCTGCATCTAAATCAATATTATCCACACCTACACCTGCACGGCCGATAATTTTTAATTGATCTGCAGACTCTAATAATTCTTTAGTTACGGTAGTTTGACTGCGGACTAGAAGAGCGTCGAAACCTTTAATTCGGTCTTTTAGCTGATCTGGAGTCAAATCAGTATCGATTACAATTTCAAAACCTTCTGCTTGTCGTAATGGGAAAATACCGTCCTCGCTAAGTGGGTCACTAATTAATACTTTAAAAGCCATGATTATCATTCTCTCCTTCAGTAATTTGTTTTAGTCTTGCATTTAAGTAATGAGCATTCATTCGGCTGATCGTCTATGTAAGCTGCGCTAACCTCCTTTTGGGAAAAATAAAAAAGCCTTCCACCCCTTACAATTTGTAAGGGGCGAAAAGCTCGATTAACTAACGCGGTACCACCCTTGTTTTGCTGCCGAGGCAGCCTTCATTCAGCATGCGTAACGTGCATGTAACGGATCGGCCTACTGAGAGTTCAGCCCATCAATTCGGAAGTGCCGCCATCCTAAGAATTTGCTGACTCTCACCACTACATCAGCTCTCTAAGAAATTCTTTTACGGGAAGGTATGTCTTCGTCAAAATTGTTTTGCGTGTATTAAATTTAGAACTAATCATAACACGTCCAAAACAATTGTCAATTACTTTAAAGTAAAAAATCAAAAAGTATTAAATGCGAACGTATAATAGTGAATTAATTGTGAACGTTCGTGTTTGGGTGGATTAAATGAAGAAAAGATTCATTATATGAAGAATCATACAGAATCTCATAAGTTGTCTCAAGAGAAAAAGAGGATCAAGCGGTGGTATACTATTAGCTGATATTGTTTGAAAGGGAGTTTTATTCATGAAAAAATTAACGTCTTTAGAACAGTTCGATGTATTAAAGAAGCAAGAACGTGCGATTTTTTTATTTTCTGCAGACTGGTGTCCTGACTGCAAAGTAATTGAACCGTTTTTGCCAGAACTGGAAACGAAATTCGCGGAGTATGAATTCATTTATGTCGACCGTGACGAATTTATCGATCTGTGCAGTCAACTGGATATCTTTGGAATTCCAAGCTTTATAGCCTACAGTGAAGGACGCGAGCTTGGCCGATTTGTCAGTAAAAACCGTAAAACGAAAGAAGAAATTGAGGAATTCATCAATAGTTTATGAGTGTGAACAGAAAACCATCTCGCGGATTGTGAGATGGTTTTTCTGTTACATCATATTTTCTAACTGCCTAAGCAGTATTTTGGCGCCCTCAGGACTAATAAATAATCCGTTTGACAGTTCCTTGTTATCATCTGTTATATCTCCCGTAATGAAGCAGGCTCTATTTGCCTGATATTTCCTAAGAATGATTTGTTCATCTTCTGAAAATATTTCTATAGGATCACCTTTGACAATTTGTAGAGATTGACGAAGTTCCTTTGGAATGACGATTCTTCCGAGATGGTCGACTTTTCGAACAATGCCCAAAGATTTCATGAGTGCCTCCTCTGAAATAATAGTTAGTACTCTCATTATACGGAAAACTTTGGTTTTTACAATGTACGTGAGTGGAATGCGCAGAACTATTTGATAATTCCGCTATACATTTCATTTATTAATGTTATAATAGTCTGTAATTACATACAACTTATCAAGAGAAGCTGAGGGAACTGGCCTGATGACGCTTCAGCAACCTCTGTGCAAACAGGAAGGTGCTAACTCCAACAAGATTTTTTTCTTGAGAGATAAGAATGATGAACCAAACCCTCATTTTCTTATCCATATGAAAATGAAGGTTTTTTTCATTGAAAAATAACTGGCCGAAAGAATAGCCAAGGAGGAAGAAACATGCCGATTAATATACCACAGCAGTTACCAGCAGGGGAGTTACTGAAGGAAGAGAAAATATTTGTAATGGATGAGAACCGGGCGATTGCACAGGATATCCGTCCGTTAAATATATTGATACTTAATTTGATGCCTGAAAAAGAAAAGACTGAACTGCAGCTGCTGAGACTGCTTGGCAACACGCCGCTTCAAGTAAATGTGACATTTTTAAATACAGCATCTTACACGTCAAAAAATGTCAGTCAGACGCATTTAGAAACATTTTATACTACATTTGAGCACGTGAAAGACCGACGTTTTGACGGCATGATCATAACGGGCGCACCGATTGAACTGATGCAGTTTGAAGATGTAGTTTATTGGGAAGAGCTGGAAGAGATTATGGATTGGACTAAGACGAATGTCACGTCTGTCCTTCATATCTGCTGGGGAGCGCAGGCTGCTCTTTATCATCACTATGGTATAGATAAGTTTGAGTTGCCTGAAAAATGTTTTGGTGTGTTTGCACATGAAGTATATGATCAGACTGTAAATCTTTCACGAGGGTTCAATGACGTATTTGTAGCGCCGCACTCAAGACATACCGGTGTATCCATCGAAGAAATTTAAAAGCATCCTGATCTCACGTTGCTTTCTGTTTCTGAAGACGCAGGGGCATTTATCATCATCTCCAATGATGAAAAACATATTATGGTGACAGGTCACTTAGAGTATGACGCACACACATTAGACAGTGAATATAAACGGGATGTTGAAAAGGGAATGGAGATCGACGTGCCTGAAAATTATTATCCTAATGATGATCCGTCACAAGAACCAATGAATACCTGGCGTTCACATACACATCTACTATTTTCTAATTGGTTGAATTACTATGTCTACCAAGCGACACCGTATGTTTGGAATTGAGAGCGACAGAATCTATTGACACAATGAGTGTATAAGTTCATTCGTTTCACACATACTCCCCTCAATGGAGGTGTTTGCTGTGAATATAGATGAATTTTGGGAATTGGCTTTCTGGGAAATGACACTGCGGACAGTGATTTCCTTTGTTGTACTTTTAATTCTGGCTCGCTTCATGGGCAAAAAACAAATCTCACAATTAACGTTCTTTCATTATGTAACCGGAATTACGATTGGTTCAATTGCTGCTGACCTGGCAGGAGAGTCCGAAACACCTTTTTTAAATGGTTTATATGGAATGGTATTATGGGCCGTTTTAACGATTATCGCGAACTACTTATCCTTCAAATCAATTAAACTGCGTGTTTTACTGGACGATAAGCCGATGATTGTTATAGAAAATGGTGAAATCATTGAAGGTTCTCTTCGTAAATTAAGACTGAGTTTTAACGATCTGAACATGATGCTTCGCGAACAGTCCGTCTTTTCCATGAAAGAAGTAAATTATGCCATTTTCGAAACAAACGGAAATCTCAGTGTGATGCTAAAACCGGGTGAACAACCTGCGACCAAGAAGGATATACAGGTATCATCTCCTCTGCCAAAATATATCCCTACTGAAATTATCACTAACGGTAAAGTGGAAGAGAAAAATATGCGTGAATTGAAGCTTACGGATGTATGGTTGACAAGGCAGCTTGAACAGCAAGGGATTGCAAGGCCTGAGCAGGTGCTGTATGCGGAAGTTCAGACAGATGGCAGTCTGTATGTTAATACATTGAAGAACGTCGGTACTAAATAAGGATGTCTCTGCAAGTCAGGTTACTGACGTACGGGGATATCTTTTTTTATAATATTTCCCAGTTGCGTTGCTCGGCAATCGCGGCAAGTTTTACATCAGGTCTGACAGCAACGGGGTGACCCACTTGTTCCAATACTGGCAGATCTGAAATGCTGTCTCCATATGCAAAGCTTTTTTCCCATTTTATTGATTTCCCTTTTAGGGCACGGTCGATCATTTCATTTTTACGCTGACCTTGAATATGGAAGAAAGGCTGTTCCATCGCAATCTGTTCGCCGCGAGTAGGTATTTCAGTGCCTATAATTTTATCAAAAGATAAATGGCTTGTCACTGCAGTTAAAAATGGCGTGTAGGCACCTGAAACCAGCAGTACATGATAACCTTCTTCCTGGTGTTTAGTGAGTCTGTTGACGACATCCTTATTAAAATCATTTGACATCTCGTCATGCATTTCCTCAAAGTACGTCCTTAGCTGCGGTATTGTCAGCGTTTCCAACGCCTTCAAATAAAGAATCATGGACCGTTCTTTCATGACCCGTTCAGGAAGCATTTTTAACTTGTATCGAATATATAACGGCAGGATAGAGCGATAAAATTTGCCATAAAATTGCTTATAGACCGGATGTTTTTGTAAATGTCCCATCAGAAGTTTAAACGTCTCTTTCGTATATAACGTGCCGTCAAAATCAAAAATTGCTACTTTCATTCAGACACCCCTCAGTTCATTCATTTCCTTACAGTATACAAATATAATGAGGGGAAAAGCAAAAAGCAGGCGGAGAAAAAAATCTCCGTCTGCAATCGAGGTGAATTACTGAAGGTTTTTTGGCATGCTTGGCTGTCCTTGTGAAGGAGCAAAAGAGTTCAGCAGCATATTCATATCCTGACTGTTCAGCTGCGGTACTTGATAATAATGATGCTTGTTTTGATAAATCGCTAACTCATAGGCCATTTCAATGCAGTTTGGAATCGAGTCTGCTATAACTCGGCGTACAACTGGGTTACATACTTCCAGAGCAGCTCCGGTTTTGCCCATCGCGCCTTCTTTAGCTGCGCCAAGCAAGAATCCTGATATCATTTCATCTGTGATTTCTGCTGTGGATTGAATCGGCTTGGAAGGTGCTTTTTCTTTCATACCATAAATGAAATCACTTTTTTCCTGCATTTGATACCGCTGTGTTGGGTGTGATGGATCTTTCCCGCTTTTGAAGCATTCCACTGTAATGTTGTACTCGTCGAGCATAAAACGATACTGACGGTCCAGAATATCTAAGAGTTCCGGATCCTTTACATGCGGACGCAATAACATCGATTGATTCAAAGCACCTACTGCTGCATTTAATACCTCATGCACATCAAAAAGTTCATGGCCGCCATGATTCATTGAGGGTGGTACGGGGCCATCATGCATGTTTTGAGATGTCTCGTATTGATTTGTCAAATACATTTCCTCCTTCAATTATAATTCACATCAACGGTAGTATGAGAAGGAAATGATGAATTATTCATCATGCATATTTTGACTGTCTCGACAATATCTTAGGTAGAGACAAGAAGAAAGGTGTGGTGGAATATGCAAATTCATATAGTCCAGCCGGGAGAAAGCTTATATATGATTGGCAAAATGTATGGTGTACCTTACGAACTAATAGCTCAAGCCAATGAACTCGCTAGCGAAACACGTCTGGCAATAGGACAGGCATTAGTGATCCCGATTATTGGTTCTTATTATTGGGTGCGTCCAGGCGATAGTCTTTATAAAATTGCGCAAGCTTACGGGTTGTCGGTTGAAGAACTTGCAAAGATTAATGCCATTAATCCTGCTGGTATACTGAGAATAGGGCAGCGCTTATATATACCGCAAGAAAAAAAGACACCTATTGATGCTTTGCTTTATGTGGAACCGCGTAATCCTGTAAGTCAGGATATGCTTGCGGAAGTGAGAGAGCGTGTTGAACAGCTTACATATTTAGCAATGTTCAGCTATGAAGTGCAGCGCGACGGATCTTTAAAAGCACCTAACACAGCGGATATTCTGTCGATAGCAAAAGATGCCGGAGTTGTGAATATGCTGGTGCTGACGAATTTGGAAAACTACGGGTTCAGTGCAGAGCTCGGGCATGTTCTATTTACAGATCAAGCCGCACAAAATAATATGATTAAAAACGCCATCGACACAGCAAAGGCTTCAGGATATGCAGATATTCATTTTGATTTTGAGTTATTATTGCCTGAAGACCGTGAGTTATATAATCAAATGCTACGTAATGCACGCGACCAAATTCATAAAGCAGGATTGACGCTCTCTACTGCCCTTGCACCAAAAGCAGGTAACGTTACAACAGGAATCTATGGTGCGCATGACTATAAAGCGCATGGAGAAATTTGTGATTTTGTGGTGTTGATGACGTATGAATGGGGTTACACATACAGTGCTCCACAGGCTGTCAGTCCAATTGGTCCTGTCACAAAAGTAGTGGAATACGCTGTTAGTCAAATTCCAAGAGACAAGATATTCTTGGGTCAAAATTTATATGGCTACGATTGGACAGCGCCATTCGGACAGGCGGACAGTAAGCCGGCAAGAGCATTCAGTCCAAGAGCTGCAACAAACCTCGCGATAGAACAAAATGCATCGATTGATTATGATACCCTTGCGCAGGCTCCTCATTATACGTATTATGACCAGTCTGGTATAGAACATGAAGTGTGGTTTGAAGATGCAAGAAGCATCAATGCGAAGTTTAGGCTGCTGAAGGATTTCAAGCTGCGCGGCATCATGTATTGGAAGCTCGGATTGTCGTTTCCACAAAACTGGTTGTTGCTGGAAGACCAGTTTACTATTCGCAAACGATAAAAATAGAGCCTTCCGCAGAGGGAAGGCTCTTTCGTATCAATTTTAGTCGTTAGTCAGAGCTTTGATAGCGCTTTGGAAAAGATCCATGTCTGGATTTATGAGTAAGGCGGGTAAGAAAGCAAAAGTCATGATGAGCAGCAGATTGGCTCCTATAATTGAGCGGATTGGGTTGTTTTTCTTTCTCATATTGATTCGCCTCTTTCTTTTCGTTTTGGTTCTCCCGCTCAGGCCAAAGCCGCTGTTCTGCTAGCTTCGCGCAGATTGTTTGAATAGATTAATAATACTCTATATTCAATCTATTGTAAATGGAAAAGTTCTGATTAATACATAAAATTGACACAAAAAATAAGTGAAACTGAATAAATAATAAAAAAATCTTGTAACTTACTGTGAATTCAGTGATAATATTGGAATACACAGAAATATTTCGAACAATTAAAATTCAGTTTATTCAGTAGAATTCATCCTTTACGAGAGGTATTTCGTGTAGATTCATAGTTTTAGGATAACTTCTACTGAGTAAAGTGAGCGACTAGTCGGTCGTCAGATTTTACTACCAACAAGGAAAGGGATGGTCGCATATGACAAAGATTGATGAAGTGCAATTCAACAACCGCAAACGGGCAAATGATTACGTACATGAAGTATATGAGCTGGTAAAGAAACGGAATCCGGACGAAAGGGAATTCTTGCAAGCTACCAGAGAAATCTTTGATTCCTTACGTCCTGTCTTTGCAAAGCATCCCGAGTTTATTTCAAATGGAATTCTTGAGCGCATTACAGAACCGGAACGTATCATCTCATTCCGTGTGGCTTGGGAAGATGATCAGGGGAAAGTTCATGTAAACCGAGGTTTCCGTGTTCAGTTCAACAGTGATTTAGGTCCATATAAAGGGGGACTTCGTTTCCACCCTTCTGTCAATAACAGTATCATGAAATTTTTAGCTTTTGAGCAAATCTTCAAAAATGCTCTTACTGGACAGCCAATCGGTGCAGGTAAAGGAGGTTCAGACTTTGATCCTAAAGGAAAGTCAGACCGTGAAATCATGCGTTTTACTCAAAGTTTCATGACGGAACTGAGCCGTCATATCGGTCCGGACATTGACGTACCAGCTGGAGATATCGGAGTCGGCAAGCGTGAAATCGGCTATCTGTTTGGGCAATATAACCGAATTAAAGGCGGTTACGAAGCGGGCATTCTGACAGGGAAAAATCCTGATCACGGAGGTAGCTTAGGAAGAAAAGAAGCTACAGGATACGGAACAGTCTATTTTGTAGATGAAATGTTAAAAGAGAATGATCTTTCATTGGAAGGTCAGACAGTCATCGTATCCGGTTCTGGTAATGTTTCCACCTATGCGATGGAAAAGTCGATGCAGCTTGGCGCCAAAGTCGTGGCGTGCAGTGACTCAGACGGTTATATTTACGACAAGAATGGCATTGATCTTGAACTGATTAAAGAATTGAAGGAATATGGTAATAAACGAATCTGGGAATATACGAAAGAACGTCCTGAAGCAGAATACCATGCAGACTGTGGTGCTATTTGGTCAGTTCCTTGCGATATTGCACTTCCTTGTGCGACGCAAAATGAAATTGACGAGATTGCAGCGCATATGCTCATTGCGAACGGCGTCAAAGCAGTAGGCGAAGGGGCGAACATGCCTTGTACAATTGAGGCCATCGAAATTTTTCAGGAGCATAAAATATTATTTGCTCCGGCAAAAGCTGCCAATGCAGGCGGTGTCGCAGTATCTGCAATGGAAATGTCTCAAAACAGTCAGCGCCTATCTTGGTCAGCTGAGCAAGTGGATGAGCATTTAAAAGAAGTTATGAAAAATATTTACAATGACTGTAAAAATGCGGCTGACGACTATGGTAAGCCGGGGAATCTTGTAATGGGTGCGAATGTTGCAGGTTTCTTACGGGTAGCAGATGCCATGGTGGCTCACGGAATTAGATAATTGATAGAAAACAGACACATTATGTAAAAAAATGTGTCTGTTTTTTTGTGTTTTCTATTGCGTTTCAAGTAAATCATGATATTATAAAAATACATTAATTTGAATAAACATACACTCGGTTGCGAGGAAGGGGATTTACCCATGGAAAAGAAAAAAGTCGTTTTAGCATACTCAGGCGGATTAGATACATCAGTTGCCATTCAATGGCTTACAGATCAAGGTTATAGCGTAGTGGCAGTTTGTTTGGATGTCGGGGAAGGAAAAGATCTTGACTTCATTAAGCAGAAGGCCATTCAGGTCGGCGCAGCAAGCAGCTATGTCATTGATGCCAAAGAGGAATTTGCACAGGACTTTGTTCTTCTTTCCTTGCAGGCTCAAACATATTATGAAAATAAGTATCCGTTGGTTTCCGCATTATCTCGTCCGTTGATTTCAAAAAAACTGGTAGAGATTGCACATCAGGAAAATGCAACAGCTGTTGCACACGGCTGTACCGGCAAAGGAAATGATCAGGTCCGTTTTGAAGTGGCGATTAAATCACTCGACCCAACACTCGAAGTGGTCGCTCCTGTTCGTTCGTGGAGCTGGTCCCGTGAAGAAGAAATTCATTATGCGAAAGAGCATAATATTCCTATACCGATAGACTTAGATAATCCGTATTCAGTTGACCAAAATCTGTGGGGCCGTGCAAATGAATGTGGAATTCTCGAAGATCCTTGGGCTACGCCTCCTGAAGAAGCTTATGGATTAACTGTTTCTATTGAAAATGCACCGGATACGGCAGATATTATTGAAATTGAATTTGAACAGGGGGTACCTGTTAGCATTAACGGGCAGAAGTATCTGCTGAATGAGCTAATTACCGAGCTTAATAAAGTTGCAGGGAAGCACGGTGTTGGCAGAATCGATCACGTGGAAAATCGTCTGGTTGGTATCAAATCCCGTGAAGTTTATGAAGCACCGGGTGCGATTACTTTATTGAAAGCGCACAAAGAATTGGAAGATTTAACGCTTGTGAAAGAACTAGCTCATTTTAAACCAATCATTTCACAAAAACTTGGAGAACTTATTTATAACGGGCTTTGGTTCTCACCCCTTCGTAATGCACTTGAAGCGTTCATTAAAGAGACGCAACAATATGTCAATGGAACGGTTCGGGTAAAGCTGTTTAAAGGGCATGCATTAGTAGAAGGGCGTACTTCTCCGAATTCACTGTACAGTGAAAAACTGGCTACTTACACTGCCGACGATTCGTTCGATCAATCAGCAGCAGTTGGTTTTATCAAGCTGTGGGGATTGCCGACTGAAGTACACAGCATGGTAAATAAAAAGCAAATTGTAAAGAAAAATCAATAAAATAGTAGTTTATGAGCGGTGTAGCGTGAAAGCTTCGCCGCTTTTTTGAAACTAAACACCATTCTGTTCCGTCTTACTGAACAAGAAGTGAGGCGAGCGGATGAAAAAACTGGCAGTCGTAGGCGCTTTTATAGTAGTTTTGGCAATGCTATTTTGGCTCATCCCAAAAGAAAGGATGGATGCAGCGCAAAAACATAAAGCAGACGGCTCATATGAATATGCAGTCGTATTAGGAGCGAAAGTTAATGGAGAGACGCCTTCTCTATCATTGCGGTACCGGCTTGAGTCAGCAGCTGTTTATGCGAAACGCTACCCTCATGTGACATTAGTGTTGTCAGGCGGACAGGGGAAAGACGAAGAAATTAGTGAAGCGCAGGCGATGTTTCAATATTTGATCGATCAGGGAATAGCTAAAGAGCGGCTCATCCAGGAAGATCGGTCCACATCAACATATGAAAATCTGCAGTTTTCAAAAGAACTGCTGCCTGAAGTAGCTGGCGTGACAATTATCAGCAGTGATTTTCATTTGGCCAGAGCTCGATTTTTAGCTAGACAATTGGGTTGGCAGTCAGATGTAGTAGCAGCAAAGACTCCTGAAATTGTAAAAACGAAAGTATCGATTCGTGAGCGGCTGGCTTTATTGAAGACGTGGATCTTTCGAAAATAAATTCAATCTAGAAAAAGTGACGAAATCAATTGATTACGTCACTTTTCGTTTATAAAGAAGAGATAGCGTGGAATTTGGGCTCGCCATTGCTGAATGTAGCAACGTAACGGAAGCCGATTGATTGGAATAGTTCCAGGGATTCCTTGAACTCATGCGCAATATCTGCAGGGCGGTGTGCGTCGGATCCGAGAGTGATAATTTCGCCACCACATTGTTTATAAAGGCGCAGGATGTCTTCGCTTGGCATGTTGTGCGGGAGGCCGTAGCGTGTGCCGGATGTATTGAGTTCGATTCCTTTGCCTTCAGGAATGATGGTCTGAAATATTTTTTCCAAGTAATCATGGAATAAATGAGCGGGGGGCTGGTCCGTATAGCGCTTGATCAGATCGGCATGGCCAAGCACGCTGTAACGTTTGTAGTTCTGAACGCAATACAGCAGCTCTTTATAGTAGGTCTCGAACGCATCTTCGACTGACCGATCTGCAAACAGTTCCTTATAATGAAGTGATTTATTTTCAACCGTATGCAGTGAACAGATGACAAAGTCGAAGCTGTGCTCGTCCATAAGCTTTTCGTAGCGATCAAGCAAGTGGGGCTGCAAGCCAATTTCTACACCTTTTTTGATAACCAGCTGTCCGTTAAATTGCTGATTGAGCTGTTGGATTTTGTTAGCATGAGCGATCTTATCGAAATCAAATTGAATGGTTTCATCCGGATATTCATAATCGATATGATCGGTGAAGCAAATTTCATTTAGTCCCTTTGCTATAGAAGCTTTCGCCATCTCTTCCATCGGGATTTCGCAGTCTGCAGAAAACGCACTGTGCATATGATAATCAAACATAGGATCAGGTCTCCTTTTCTATAGTACATATTGTAGCAGATGAATAACCATAGATACAGTTGACAATCTTTGAATTACCCATTATGATAGTAATAACTTTAGTGTAGTAAAGCGATAAAGTATTTTAAAGAAAGAAAGGCGGTAGAAAGCATCTTGTATTCTGAAATTCTGGCAAATGAACATGAAAAACACGAAAAGATTATTGGAACATTAAGCAAACGTTTCACTACATATGGCTATAAGCGAATTAAAACATCGGCATTTGAAAAGTACGATTTATATTCAAATGTCCGCACATCGATCAATCAGAATGAAATGATCAAAGTGATTGATTATACAGGTGAAGTATTGGTATTGCGCCCGGACGTGACAATTCCTTTGACACAGGAACTTGTTCAGATGAATGGCAGTCTGCCTGAAGAGATGCGCTATTATTATGTGCAGGAAGTATTCCGACAGACCTTCCAGGAAAATGAAAAGATCGGAAAAACGCAAGCTGGTGTTGAGTATTTCTGTAAAAGCTCACCAGAAGCGGACGCCGAGACAATTATGCTGGCCTGTCATGCATTGAGAGACGTCGGATTTTCCGATGTCAAAATCGAAATTGGCTATGCAGGGTTCTTCACCGAATTAATAGCAGACCTATCGTTGACAATTCAACAGACTGCTGAGCTAAAAATATTAATTCAAGCGAAAAATGTTGTGGAGATCGGTCCTTTCTTAGAAAGTCTGCAGATTAATCCGTCAGTTAAAAAAGTACTCGAGCAACTGCCATTTTTATACGGTGCTCCTGAAACGGTTTTTGAAAGGCTTGAGAATCTGCAGGTAAGTGATTCTGTACAGCTGGCCATCGACTATTTACAGCAGACTTATCAGATTGTTGAACTATATGGCTTGAAGAAACATATCGTGATTGATCTCGGATTGATCAACCATATGGGTTATTACTCCGGAATCATTTTTCAAGGCTATGTAGAGAAGTTCGGAAAGCCGGTCCTGATGGGCGGACGCTATGATTCGTTAAGTGAAGAATTCGGCATCAAACGCCCAGCTATCGGCTTTGCCTGTGAGGTTGATTCACTCGTGAAAGCTGCTGCACATAAAGAAATGAAAGAGCGGTACAGCATAGATATCACGGTTACTTATGAAGAAAGCCGAATGAAATATGCATTAGACATCACCAATGAGTTGAGAGAACGTGATTATCGTGTGCTGTCAAAGCCACTGAATAGAGCATTTCATGCGCAAGACAGTCAGTATACGATCCAGCTGACAGATAATCGAAATACATTGACAGATGAAAAAGAAACGAATGAATTTACAGATTTCAAGGAATTACTGGACTTGATTGTGAGCAAGAAAGGGGTACCTGAATGGACTATTTAACGGTCGCCATGGCCAAAGGACGCACGGCTGAGCGGGCGATGAAATTTCTGGAGAAGTCAGATGTCCGATTTTCTGACTTTACAGATGAAAGCAGGAAGCTTGTCATCTATGATGATCAGCAGAAAATTAAACTCATCTTTGTCAAAGCGGTAGATGTACCGGTGTATGTGGAGAAAGGTGCAGCGGACGTAGGAATTGTGGGTAAAGACGTCATGATGGAAGACCCACGTGATGTCTATGAATTGCTTGACCTGGGAATCGGACGATGCAAATTAGCGGTAGCAGGATTTCCTGAAACACCAATAGACCATATTCCATTCCTGACAGTTGCATCAAAATATCCACTTGTTGCGAAGGAGTATTTTGACAAAAAAGGTGTACGTACAGAAATGATCAAGTTGAATGGCTCGATCGAACTGGCCCCGCTGATCGGCATGTCGGATGTCATTGTAGATATTGTAGAAACTGGAACCACATTAAAAGAAAATGGACTGGTTGTGCTGCAGGAAATTGCAGAAGTCAGTGCCCGTTTAATTGTGAATAAAGCGAGCTATGCAACGAAAACTGAAGACATACAGCAGTTCATTCGGGATATGAAAGAAGGATTGGAGGTACGTTCATGAAAACGATTCGCGGAAAAGAATTCAGGGAGGAACTGCTGCAGCGCAATGATTCAAGCCAGCCCGATTTGGAATTCGACCGAAATGTCCTGTCCATTATCGATTGTGTGCGGTCCAAGGGAGATCAGGCTGTTCTCAATTACACCGAGCGTTTTGACGGTGTAAAGCTCGAGCGGATGCTGGTAACGAGAGCTGAAATTCAAGAAGCTAAAAAGCAGGTAACAGAAGAATTTCTCCGTTCACTGCGTGCAGCTAAACAGAGAATTACAAGTTACCACGAAGCACAAAAAGAACAATCCTGGTTTTTGAATCAGAATGAAGGCATCATGCTTGGCCAGAAAGTAACTCCGATCGACAGCGTAGGAATTTACGTGCCGGGCGGAAAAGCAGCCTATCCTTCAACAGTGCTGATGAACGCACTACCTGCCAAAATAGCAGGAGTTTCACAGATTTCCATGGTAACACCGCCTCAGCGCGATGGTAAAATCAATCCTCACGTACTCGTGGCAGCAAATGAAGCAGGTGTGGACCGAATTTACAAAGTCGGCGGCGCGCAGGCGATTGCGGCACTTGCTTACGGAACGGAAACGATTGAAAAAGTCGTCAAAATTACTGGCCCTGGCAATGCATATGTTGCACGTGCGAAAAAATGGGTATTTGGGGATGTAGCGATTGATATGATTGCTGGCCCTAGTGAAATCTGTGTAGTAGCGGATGAAAATACCAATCCTATTTATGCTGCAGCCGATTTGCTGTCGCAAGCAGAACATGATGAACGGGCGGCAGCTGTATGTGTCACAACAAGCGAGACGTTTGCAAAAGCTCTGTCAGAAGAAGTAGACCGACAGCTTGAGGAACTTGACCGCAAAGAAATTGCAGCGCAGTCTATTGAACAATATGGACGCATCATTGTGGTTGACACATTGAAAGAAGCGTTCGATATCGTCAATCGACTGGCACCCGAACACTTGGAGCTCATGATCAATAATCCAATGGAACATTTGGCTTCAGTTAGAAATGCCGGAGCGATTTTCCTTGGGGAGCACGCCCCTGAAGCATTAGGGGATTATATGGCGGGACCGAATCATACCTTGCCAACAAGCGGAACAGCAGCATTTTCTTCTCCGCTTGGCGTTTATGATTTCATGAAAAAATCGAGTGTCATTTATTATTCTGAAGAAGCACTGGCGGAAGTGGCGGAAGATGTCATGGTTCTGGCTGAAGCAGAACAGCTGACAGGGCACGCCAACTCGATCAGAGTACGAAAGGCAGGAAAGTAAATGCGTAAAGAGCAGATTACACGACAAACAGGCGAGACAAATATTAACATGGATTTTTCTTTGGACGGCACAGGGAAAACGGAGATTCAGACAGGCGTCGGATTCTTCGATCATATGCTAACTGCTTTCACGAAGCACGGAAGATTTGATTTAGCAGTGAAGTGCGACGGTGATATTGAAGTGGACCAGCACCACTCCGTGGAAGATGTAGGGATTGTCTTAGGACAGGCTTTCAATAAATGCATCGGAACAAAAGAAGGAATCGAACGTTTTGCAACGGTCTCGACGCCAATGGATGAAGCGTTGTCCACCGCATCAATCGATATCAGTGGCAGATCATTCCTCGTTTTCAATGTAGAAGGAATGAAAGACAAAGTAGGTGATTTCGACACAGAACTGGTGGAAGAATTCTTCATCGCATTCACCAGTCACGCTAAAGTCACGCTACATATTAACCTGGACTACGGAAAAAACACGCACCATATCATCGAATCCGTCTTCAAAAGTTTCGGCCGTGCCCTGCGCGTTGCCAGCACCATCAACCCGGACATTCAGGGGGTTCCTTCTACTAAGGGGACGTTGTGAAATATTATGACTTTATAAAACTGAGTTTTTATTCAACATAAGTAGCTCTAATTATACTCTTTAACTTTCATACGATTTCTAGTTGATTGTAGTGAGAGCCGTCACGAAGAACGGCTTTTGCGAGTAAAAGCGAAGCGTTAGGAGCACATCTTTGCACTTCCAAGTCGGCTTACCACGGGCCCGCAAGACACGCGTCCACCCGCAGCGGAAATCAACGGTGCCTTAACTGCAATATATTTCATAAGGGGGAAGCAGAGAATGATTTTATTTCCGGCAATTGATATAAGAGGCGGCAAATGTGTGCGCCTGATTCAAGGGGACTACGACCAGGAAGTCATTTATAACGACTCACCGACTGATATGGCACAAGAATGGCAGCGTCAAGGAGCTGAATACATTCACGTCGTGGACCTCGACGGCGCCAAGACAGGTGATTCATTAAACAAACAAGCAATAGAAGCAATCGCAAAAGCTGTTACAGTACCCGTTCAAGTCGGCGGCGGTATTCGCAGCATGGACATCGTGGACTCGCATATATCAAATGGTGTGGCACGTGTCATCATTGGGACTGCAGCAATTCAAGATCCTAAATTTCTCAAGCAGGCAGTCGATAAATACGGCGATAAAATTGCAGTCTCCATCGATGCACGTAATGGTCTTGTCGCAACTGACGGCTGGACCGAAACAAGCGATGTCAAAGCAGTGGACTTACTGCAAGATTTGGCAAAAATCGGCGTCGCAACGGTTGTCTACACAGATATCATGAAAGACGGCATGCTGCAAGGTCCGAATTTTGAAGATCTGCAGACGATGAATGAGGCTTCTTCCATCGACATCATCGCGTCAGGTGGCGTCTCTACAGAACGAGATATTCAAAAATTGGCAGCGAAAGACATGTATGGCGCTATTATCGGCAAAGCATTGTATGAAGGCAAACTATCCTTAGAAAAACTACTGGAGGACGACAGTCATGTCAACAACTAAAAAAATCATTCCATGTTTAGACGTAGACAACCGCAAAGTTGTAAAAGGAAAGAAGTTTCTAGATGTTCAGGAAGTAGCAGATCCATTGACGCTGGCAAAAAAATATGTGGCTGACGGTGCAGATGAACTGGTGTTTTATGATATTTCCGCTTCTACGAAAAACCGTGGAATGTTTCTGGACTTAATAGAAGAAATCGCCAAAGAAGTACCGGTACCGTTCATTGTAGGCGGCGGGATCCGTACACTTGAAGATGTGGATAAAGTATTTGCACTCGGCGGCAATAAAGTTTCGATTAACAGCGCTGCACTGACAAATCCGGAACTCATTAAAGAAGTGGCAGATAAATACGGTTCAGAACGGGTCATGCTGTCGATGGATGTCCGTCAGACAGGCGAAGGGAAATGGACAGTATTCGCAAAAGGCGGTATGGAAGAAACCGACATCGATGCGATCGAGTGGGCAAAGAAAATGGAGAAGCTCGGTGCTGGTGAATTAGTCGTCAACAGCATCGATGAAGACGGAATTAAGGACGGTTACAGCATCGAGTTGAATAGAGCGATGGCTGAAGCTGTCAGCATCCCGATTATCGCAAGCGGCGGTGCAGGAAAACCTGAACACTTTAAAGAAGTGCTGACAGAAGGCAGAGCTGACGCGGCACTCGCAGCTTCTGTATTTCATTTCAATGAAATTAATATCCGAGATTTGAAAGAGTATTTGGCAGGAGAAAATATCCCAGTTAGGAATGACTAATATGACACTAGACATCAACTTACTTACATTCGACGACAAAGGTCTAATTCCGGCGATCGTCCAGGACGATCGTACGGGAGAGGTCCTTATGCTTGCCTATATGAATAAAGAATCGATTGAAAAAACCATAGAAACCAAGGAAACCTGGTTCTACAGCCGTTCTAGAAAGGAGCTGTGGAACAAAGGGGCAACTTCCGGCAATCGCCAGCAGGTAAAACGTATTTCAGCTGACTGCGATTCAGATACATTACTTATTCAGGTGACACCGCAAGGGCCAGCATGCCACACAGGAGAAAAAACCTGCTTCTTTACGACAGCTTTAGAGCTAGAAGAATCACTGCGTGAAGTAGTCTATGAAGTAATCGATGAAATTGCTGATCGCAAAAAGAATCCAATAGAAGGATCTTACACCACATATCTATTCAAAGAAGGTATTGATAAAGTTCTGAAGAAGGTAGGAGAGGAATCAACGGAAGTTGTCATTGGAGCGAAAAATGCGGATAAAGAAGAAGTGTCCAATGAAATCGCGGACCTGATCTATCACACGCTAGTCTTGATGAACATTCTCGATGTCGATTTGAAAGATGTTCAGCAAGTTTTGCGCGAAAGAAGACCGAAAAAGGAAGTGCTGCGCAATGAGTAGATTTCTGAGCACAGTTGCGAAGCGGACGGAACCTTATATTCCGGGTGAGCAGTTGAATCAGCCAGATATCATTAAGCTGAATACGAATGAAAATCCGTATCCGCCGAGTCCGGAAGTACTGACGGCGATTCAAAAGGCGCTTGAAGAAAATACTTTGCAGCGCTATCCGTCACCGACAGCAGACCCTTTACGTCATGCCATCGCAGATACTTACGGACTGAATGCCGACCAGGTATTTGTTGGCAACGGCTCTGATGAAGTGTTGGCATTCTCATTCATGGCATTTTTTGAACCCGGAAAAACGATTCGATTCCCGGAAATCAGCTACAGCTTTTATCCGGTATATTCAAAGATTTTTGATATTTCATTTGAAAAAGTCCCTTTGAATGAAGATTATACTTTACAGGCAGAGAAATTTTATGATTCAGAAGGCGGCGTTATTCTGCCGAATCCGAATGCACCTACAAGTTTGTATGCTGAACTGGATGTTATTGAAGGGATTCTCAAGAGAAATCCTGATCAAGTAGTCATCATAGATGAAGCTTATATTGATTTTGCAGGTCCTTCTGCGATGAAGCTGATTAGCCGTTATGATAATCTGCTGGTCATTCAGACGACTTCTAAGTCACGTGCGCTGGCAGGGTTGCGTGTAGGGTTTGCCCTTGGACATCCCGACCTGATTGCTGGACTGAATCGAATTAAAGATTCATTCAACTCCTATACAATCGATCGTTTAGCAATGGCAGGGGCTACAGCTGCATTTAAAGATCATGCGTATTTTTCGGAGAGTACAAAGAAAATCATCCGCACAAGAGAGCGTTCTGCCCAGCAACTTCAGGAGATGGGGTTTGATGTACTCCCTTCTGACGCAAACTTCTTGTTTGCCAAGCCCCTAAAACAAGATGCCAAGAAGCTTTATGAGCAGTTAAGAAGTCGGGGTATTCTAGTCCGTCACTTTGATCAAGCGGACATACGCGATTATCTGCGGATCACAATCGGTACAGAAGAGCAGATGGAAGTACTGTTTACTGTTTTAAAAGATTTGGAAAAGTGAATAGACTAAATAAAAAATCATTCACTATTGAATGGTTTTTTATTTATGTGTAATTACTAATATATATGACGAATGCCTGTAAAACAGCGTTTTAAGGTGGGTGTCATTAAACTGAATGTGCATATGTATACGAAACTATGTATTTTTTCGCATTATCTATTGTATTATTATACATTATGACTTATAATAATAAAAACGAAGCACGATTGGAGAGAATAATTCATGAAAACTAAAAATATAATCATCATTGGCGCGGCAGGAAGAGATTTCCATAACTTTAATACATACTACCGTAATAAAGAAGAGTACAATGTAGTTGCTTTTACAGCCACTCAGATTCCTGATATCGACGGTCGTAAATATCCCGCAGAACTTGCCGGCGAATTGTATCCTGAAGGTATTCCAATTTATTCACAGGATCAACTGCCTGAACTGATTAAAGACTTGAAGGCGGATGAATGTGTCTTCTCTTACAGTGATCTCAGCTACGAAAAAGTGATGGGTATTGGCGCAATTGTAAACTCAGCAGGCGCGAATTTCACATTGCTTGGCTCAAAAGCGACGATGATCAAGAGTAATAAGCCGGTCATTTCCGTTTGCGCAGTTAGAACAGGAACAGGAAAAAGCCAGACATCACGTAAAGTTATTGAAACATTACTCGAGCATGATTTGAAAGTAGTGGCGATCCGTCACCCAATGCCATACGGCGATCTGGCTGCACAGCGTGTTCAGCGTTATGCGACGGTTTCAGATTTCCAAAAGCACAACTGTACGATCGAAGAAATGGAAGAATACGAGCCGCACGTGGACCGCGGAAACATCATCTATGCAGGCGTAGATTACCAGGATATCTTGGATGCTGCAGAAAATGATCCAGACGGCTGTGACGTCATTCTATGGGATGGCGGAAATAACGACTTTTCATTCTATGAGCCGGACTTGGCAATTACCGTTTTAGATCCTCACCGCCCAGGACATGAATTGAAATATTATCCGGGTGAAGTATGCCTGCGTACAACGGATGTATCGATCATCAATAAAATCGACAGTGCACCTGAAGAAGCTATTCAGACAGTCGAAAATAATATTAAATTTGCAGCTCCGAATAGCACGATCATCAAAGCGGAGTCAAAAATTTCAGTAGATAACCCTGAAATTATCAAGGGTAAACGTGTATTGATCGTAGAAGACGGACCGACGCTGACACACGGCGAAATGAAATTAGGAGCAGGCGTAATTGCTGCCCAGCGTTTAGGTGCAGCAGAAATCATCGATCCTCGTCCATTTGCAGTCGGCAGCCTGATCACGACATTCGACAAATACACACATATCGACAGCATCTTGCCGGCAATGGGCTACGGCGAGCAACAGCTGAAAGATTTGGAAGCGACGATCAACGCAACTGACTGTGACGCAGTAATCATCGGAACACCGATGGATCTGTCACGTGTCATCAACATCAACAAACCATGCACGCGTGTTTATTATGATCTGGAGGAAGTCGGAAGTCCGAACCTCGAGACAGTCCTTAGCGATTTCATTGTAAAACATAACTTAGCTGCAACAAATGTATAATGTAAAATAAAAACTACCGCACCAGTGCCGAATGAAACTTCGGTTGCTGGTGCATTTTTCTGCTATACTAAAAGGTAACTAAGGGGGATCTGCTATGTTGAAATCAAAAATGATTGATCTCGTCATCGGGCTTGTGATGGCGTACTTTGCCTATGATCGAATCGCTGCAGGATCTACAGGAATGGGAATCTTCTTCATCGTACTTGCTGCGCTGAACCTTCTGGCATTCTTCATTAAGCTCAAAACCGACAGGGAACTGCGTGAGAAACACTCCACTACAACTACTCGTGACTGAGTCAAAATTCATATAAAACGAATCGGTTGTTCCTTTTTATGCAATCTTGTAGTATAATAACAGGATTGCAATTTTTGAAATGAGGCTAGAATCTAAATGAAAAAATCCATATACGGTTTGACAATCGAACAACTGACAAACTTCTTCATAGAAAACAAGCAGCAAAAGTTCCGTGCTGCACAAGTGTGGGACTGGCTTTACAAAAAGCGTGTGCTGTCATTTGATGAAATGAAAAACATCAGTAAAGAGACACGTGACTTGCTCGACGAACACTTCACGATCCAAACACTTGAGCAGAACGTCAAGCAAGTATCACAAGACGGCACAGTAAAATTCCTTTTCAAAATGACCGACGGGAACTTAATTGAAACCGTTCTGATGAAATTTCCTTACGGCTATTCTGTCTGCGTGACCACACAGGTCGGCTGTAATATCGGCTGCAGTTTCTGCGCGAGTGGATTGTTGCGTAAAAATCGTGACCTGGACGCTGGCGAAATTGTCGGTCAAATCATGAAAGTACAGGAACATCTGGATGGGAAAGGCGAAGACGAGCGTGTCAGTCACATCGTCGTCATGGGAATCGGCGAACCATTCGACAACTATACGAATCTGATGAACTTCCTTTACATCGTCAACGATCAAAAGGGACTATCAATCGGAGCGCGTCACATCACCGTATCGACAAGTGGTCTGACAGAAAAGATCAAGGAATTCGCAGAAGAAAATATCCAGATTAACTTAGCGGTTTCATTACACGCTCCAAACAATGAATTGCGTTCGAAGATCATGAAAATCAACAAAGCATTCCCGATTGAGAAATTGATGGACGCAATCAATTATTATTTGGAAACAACAAATCGCCGGATTACGTTTGAATATATTTTATTGCGCGATGTCAATGACCATGTAAAAGAAGCAGAAGAACTCGGAAGATTATTGGCGGATAAACGTCATTTATCTTACGTTAACTTGATTCCTTACAATCCTGTTGATGAACACGGTCAATATCAGCGAAGTGAACCGCAAGCTATTAAATCATTTTATGAAGCACTGAAACGCAAAGGCATTAACTGTGGTGTTCGTCTGGAAAACGGAACGGATATTGATGCAGCATGTGGACAATTGCGAAGTAAACAAATTAAAACAGCAAAAAAACAGCCGGCCGGAGAATAATCTCCAGCCGGCTTTTCCTATTTCTTCAGTAATTTGACCAGGAATTGAACGATGACAGAAATCGCCAGTCCAAATGAAGAAATGATGAACAGAGACAAGATACCGATCGCTTCCGAAAATTCATTGTCCATCATAATGAAGCTTCGGAACATTTCAGCAAACGCGAGTACCAGTACGACCATGAACATCTTGAAGGCAATATGTAATTGATAAAAAAGTAATAGGGAACTGACGATACCGACAATCAGCCCGAACACCGCGAATGATAAGTAATTGTTGACGACCAAATCATGCCCGAGAACAGTCCGCACACCCAAAATGAGCAGAACAAACGAAATCAATCCGGTAAAAAAACCGACTTTCCAATAACGAGAATCCAACACGTACACCTGCTTTCCTTTCCTAGTATAGCGGAATCAGCGCCGGTCGTCATGTCTTTCGTCACCGGCTGCCGATCATTTTAACCGCTTCAGATCCTTCAGTAATTCATCTTGGTATGTTTCATTGGAGAAACTATACTCCTTCATTATATAGCCTTCGGAATCCATCAAATAAAAGTTCGTGCCGTGCACCACCTGTGTTGAAGCATCATGCTTTAGAACGAACGTCTGAAACTCTTCACGGGCAAAGGCCTCTAGCTCTTGCTGGGAATAGCCGGTGAGCAGATGCCAGTTGGTCTCGTCGGTAGTAAAATTGGCTATATAGCTCTTCAAAGTTGCTGGATCATCCACTTCGGAATCAACAGAGAACGAAACCAATTGTACGTCAATGCCTTCTTTTTTCAGCAAATTTTGAAGACTGGCGAACTCACTCGTCAACGTCGGACAGATCGTCGTACAGGAAGTGAATACGAAATCAGCGATCCATGGTTTGCCCTTTAGCTGTTCAGTGCCGAATGCATCTCCGTTCTGATCAGTGAAAGAGAAGGAACGAACTTGTTTTCCGCGTTCAAGCGGCTCACTGCAACTGGCTAAGAGTAGTATCGATAGCAATAAAATAGGGAGCAGCCGTTTCATTTACTTTTCACTCCTTTGCCCTAGTTCTGTAGGAAGAGGCAGCTCGATTATGACAGAAGTATGGGTTGATTCATTCGACACGTCCAATGTACCTTGATGTAATCTGATAATTTCTTTGACGATTGATAGACCCAGCCCTGATCCGCCAGTAGTACGGTTGCGAGCTTTGTCGGTGCGGAAAAACCGTTCGCCGATACGGGCTACATCTTCATCACCGATCGTTACACCGTCATTGGAAATCTGATATGTCACACCTGACTCACTTGCCACCAAACGAATCATGATTTCCTGCTGAGCGTATTTCACTGCGTTGTCAATCGTATTATAGAAGACTTGCTGCAGGCGCTTCGGATCACCTAGTAGAATCAATTCCTCATCAATTGCTGTCTGTATATGGATGCCTTTTTCTTTCATCCGGATTTCAAAAAGCTCAAGTGTATCGAACAGCAGCTGGGCAATTGCAATCGGTTCATTTTCGAGCGTATATAAATCCTGTTCAAGATGATTTAGCTCAACTAAATCATGAATCAGCTTTTTCAGCCGTTCAGTTTCCTTTTCGATCGTCGACAGATATTGTTTAACGTCTTCAGGCGAACGGTCGATTTTATCTCTTGATAGCTGTGCATAGCCGCTAATATACGTTAGAGGCGTGCGCAGTTCATGCACAATGTTCGAAGTGAAATCTTTTTTTCGCTGATCCTGTTCTTCTAATGAACGGCTCATGGAATTAAAGGCCGATGCCAATTTTCCGATTTCATCCGTTCGTCCGGTTTCCAGCCGATTGGAATAATCACCTTTTGAGACGCTTTCAGAGTATGTCTGCAAGGTCTGCAATGGCTCAAATAATGAGCGCCAAACACGCTTTAGGATGAAGAAGAGCAGAAGGAAAAAGACGGCTCCGACCACCAACATAATCGGGAGGCTGTCACGGAAAACATCCTGGATGGCTGCAAGCGGTACGTAAATGTATATGAACCCGATAAGTCCGTTTTCGCCTTTTATCGGAAAAATTCCGCCGAAGATTTCCCTGTTTAATTCCTTAACATAGCCTTCCTTCATAACAGGTTGCCCTGTTTCCAGTGTTTCCTCATCGCTTTCATTGACTAATGATTGGTAATCCAGCTGATAGGGGAAGAAGGAAGTCAGATCATCCAGCCGATCGACGACGATGATTTCATATTCCGAGACGATATTGTACCATTGGATTTTTTCAATAATAGTATCGCTTAATTCGCCGTAATGATAATGCGACGCAGTGCGGTTTCCTTGATAGATAATTGATTCTTTAATGCGTTCTTTATAAAGATCTGTGTACAAATAATGAATGAAGAAAAACGAGAAAAGAATGGTGCAGGCGATACTCCCTATGAATACCAGCAGCATTTTTTTGCTGAGGTTCAGGTTGTTCATTGAGGATCCTCAAGCTTATAGCCAATGCCCCAGACCGTTTCGATCATTTTTCCTGCGTCACCAAGCTTTAGGCGAAGCGTCTTAATATGCGTATCGATGGTCCGTTCACTGCTCTGATGGTCATCTCCCCAAATCAATTCGAGCAGCTGTTCACGGGAATAGGCCCGTCCTTTATGCTTTGTTAGCAGCTGTAATAAGCTGAATTCCTTCAATGTTAAATTCAATGGCCTGCCGTCTAGCTGAGCTGTATAAGAATCTTCATTGATAGTTAAAGGACCTACCTGCAAAATAAACGGATCTGGGTTCTGCCGGTAGGTCCGCCTCAATACCGCTTCAATGCGTGCTACTAGCTCGCCGGGCATGAAGGGCTTGACGATATAATCATCTCCGCCGAGTTTCAGCCCTTGTACTTTATCCCATTCTTCACCCCTGGCAGATAGAAAGATCAGCGGCACTTCAGCTATTCGTTTGACTTCCTGGGCAAAAGTAAAGCCATCCATATAGGGCATCATGACATCAACGATGCATAAATCAATATCATGCTTTTTAACGGCTGCCAATGCCTGAATACCATCTCCTGCTTCCTCAACCTTATAACCTGCATCTTCCAAAATCATCCGAATCAAATCCCGCATTTGCGGTTCGTCGTCTATAACTAAAATGTGGTAACTCATTATAATTCTCCTCACTTCACTTGTTCGATAGTGTAATTTTCCAGAAAACTTGTGAACTCTGAATGAAGTTTCAAGAAGTTGTTGAAACTTCATTAAAATTTCGCAATCGTATCTTATAATCATAACAGCTAAAACATTTGAAGGAGAATGAAAAAATGAAACGTTTCGGAATTTTATTTATGGCGGTTGCAATGACAGGTGCGCTGGCGGCCTGCAGTCAGGAAGAGGATGTGCCGACGGATGCAGAACTGCCGGAAATACTGGAAGTAGAACTGACTGTACCTGAACAGGCTGAAGCGGGCGAATCCGTTGAACTGTCTGCGCTTGTTACACAAGGTGATGAAAAAGTCGATGATGCATCTGAAGTATCATATGAAGTATGGGAAGACGGAAAGAAAGACACTAGCATTCATATAGAATCAACAAATGAAAATGACGGAAGATATACGGCAATCATGACGTTTGACCATGACGCGCTGTACACTGTCCAAGTTCACGTAACTGCACGGGAAATGCATATCATGCCTGAAAAGCAGATTCAGATCGGTGAAGCTTCTGCACATCATGACGCCGAGAACGAGCACCATGATTCTAAAGGCGAACACCATGAACACGGCCAGACTGCAGGCCTCGCTATTCACTTTATGCAGCCTGAAGATACTAAGGTAAAAACGGATACTGAATTGATGACACATGTTGCCCTTGAAGGAGCACCGTTAGAAAACACACACGTTCGCTACGAAATTGCTGATCCCGATAATGAAATCAAGTGGGTGGAGACAGACGAATCAAAGCCGGGCGAATATATTGCCAGTTATCAATTTCCTAAAGCAGGAAAATACAATGTAACTATTCACATCAAAAGTGATACGCTTCATGAACATGAAAAACATGTAATTGAAGTGAAATAATAATTCCGCACCTGCCAATCTTCTCATTGGCGGGTTTTTAATGTTAACACTCGAAATTAGCGCAGAAAAGCGGTACACTGGGTAGAGTGATAAATTATACAATTTAGAGGAGCGTTAACATGACAAACTACCCTAAAAAAACATGTTCAATTGAACGCCTGGTAACTATTCCTGAAGACGTGCAAAAGGTACTTGAAGGTGAAAAGTGGGCAACAAGACGTAATGGAGTCTACGCATATCCTGGTGAAGTGATGACCCTTGAAGGCAAAGACTACAGTATCGATAAATTGTATGTACAGACGCTTGGAGAACTGACAGATGAAGATGCCAAATCTGAAGGTCACAAGACCGTTGAGGAATACAAACATGCAATGCTTTCGATTCACGATAAAATGCCTTGGCTTCCTCAAATGAAAGTATGGGTGCACGAATACAGCCCTATTCAGAAATGATGTAATTTATGAGTCTCTATTACGGAGCAGTTGTTTTTGCGCACGTAGTATCGGCTGTCATTTCAGTAGGACCATTATTCCTATTGTTGCCGCTGATCCGTCGGCTGCGCACTGCCAAAGGAGAAGCAGAAGATATCTATCTGTCATTCATCCGGGTAATTATCCGGCTAGTCATGCATGCAGGTCACGTTCTAGTTGGGACAGGCATATTGTTGATCCTATTTGGTCCTTGGCCATGGCACAGTTCTTGGGTGATTCTCACATTAGGGATCATGTTGCTGTCTGCTTTCTTCCTGGCTACAGGTTTTTCATCTGTTTTGAAGAAATTTCATGAGTCAGGTACGGACAGACAATCGACCCTTGATAAATTGCATCGCACAGCCTGGGTTTACATTGGATTGCTGATAATCATGCTCTGGCTGATGGTACAAAAACCATCAATCTGGTAAATTACATAACGATCAAAAAGATGTGTACAGAGCTGCACATCTTTTTTTATGGAAGATAGTGTTTGACAGTGAAAAACACAACGAATAAGATGGAGTTAGCTGCATTTGTGAAAGGAAAGATTAGATATTATGAAAATGAGAACACTCGGATTGCTGACAGTTCTAAGCCTTCTACTTACAGGCTGCAATGGGAACCAAAGTAGCCAAATCATTAAAATTGGAACAACAGAAGGAATATATGCACAAGTAATCGATAAAGCACTTGTGCCAGCATTAAAAGAGCAAGGCTACAAAGCGGACGTAGTGAAATACAGTGATTTGATCGAGCCTAATACTGAATTGGCAGAAGGTGAAATTGATGCAAATCTGTTTCAGCAATCAATCTATCTGGAACAATTCAAAGAAGAATACGACTTGGACATTACGGCGTTGACGGAAGTGCCAAGCGTTGGTCTTGGGTTATATTCCAATTCCATTACTTCACTTGAAGATATTCCTGACGGTGCACTCATTACCATCCCAAACGACGAACTGGGTACAGCCAGAGCACTGCGCTTTCTGGAACAACAGGACATGCTGACACTTGATCCGGATGCATCTCCATACAGTGTCAATGAACAGCAAATCGCAAGCAACCCTAAAAAACTGCAAATCCAGCCTGTCATTACGTCTCAACTGATCGCGTCACTTGCGAGCGGACATGCGGCAGTCATTCCCGATAACTATATCCTGGTGAATGAAATGGAGTTGGAAGACGCACTTGCTGAAGAACAGCTGAGTGATGATTTGAAATATATCATTGCAGTGAAAGATACTGACATAGAAGAAGATTTCGCCAAAGCACTGGAGAAAGCCGTTCAGTCTGATTCGTTTAAGAAAGCAATGCAAAAAGAATTTCAGGGATTTGGCGAGTGAACTAGGTTCCTGTAAATATCGTCTCCACTAACGTAGGGACGTTTTTATTCATACTATAAAGAGGTGACAATGTTGGGAGAATTGTTAATTATATTCATCGTATTGGCGATACTGGTAATCCTCGTACAAACACTGCTCTATCATCATCGTTTTGGTAGGAATACAGGCATCTGGATATTTAACATAGTGATCGTTGCGGTCGTCTGTTTCATTGCATACACTTCATTGCCTGAAAATGAAACGGGTAAGAAAATGATTGCACTTATACTTGGCGGAGTCGGGGCAGCCGGTTTTATACTCGGGATAGTGGGCAAGAAAAACACTATCATTGCAAAAATTCTTCTGTCGGTTTCAATGATTGGACTATCATTGTTTTTATTTTTCGGAATGTAAAAATGTACGGCTTCCATCTGTTATGGAGCCGTACATTTTTTTAGTTATCGGACGAACTGTCGATTCTGAAAGTCGACATCCTGATAATACG
>NZ_JARICI010000064.1 GCF_029257255.1 Sporosarcina sp.
AGAAGTACGCAGCATGGAGATGGCTAAACAACATGCGTATCTTGCTAAGCAGTTGGAAAGACAAAGTGATTATTTAACCTTTGCTATTATTACAGCTGACGGTACATCTCATTATCTTGACGGAACAACTGCCGATTGAGGCGACCGTCAATACGTTATCGACGCATTTTCTGGACAAACCACAAGCGATGGAAGAGATGTCAACGGGCATTCAAAATGTTGCGGAAATCGCTGCCAGTATTGCCGGCAACTCTGATTATATTTCTGAGAGAGTGAGCGAGCGAAGGACATGTGGCGGCAAAGAGATGGACTGGTAGATATAAACGAAAAAAAGTATCATCAAGTAAAATTCTTGATGACACTTTTTTATAAAGTTTTATCAGAAAAAGGGCAGTTGAACGAAATAGCCGAGAAGAACAAAGATGGTTGTAGAAATTATAATTCCTGGGATAGCGAACAGCATATAGCGCTGCATACTCATTCCGCTCATACCCGAAACATAGCAAACGAAATGACGCATTCCAGGGAGAAAATATCCGATCGTCACCGTCCAGGAACCGTATGCCATAAACCATTTCTCCACCTTCTGCATACGATGGGGGGAAAGAAATAAGTAGTGACCGAATCGCTGGATCAGCGGTTTTCCTACTTTTCTGCCAAGCATATAAGTGAACAAGGTGCCGACCATTACGCCGCAAATTGTAAATAGTATCGCAAAAACAAAATGAAAAGTACCGGCGGATGCTAAATAACCGGCGAAAGTCACGAGGAGTTCGTCAGGCATCGGCAAACCAAAAATACCGAGCGCTAAAAAGATAAATATCGAAAAATATCCATAATGCGCTATATACTCTTGTATATTTTCCATCTTAAAACCTCATCTGCTTAGTATTGCCACTCTCCAATTTTATCACCGACTTGCACTTCTGTAAAAGGCAGATTTATAGGAAGCAGGGACTTTTTGTTTTCGAAGAATAAAATAACTGTAGAGCCAAATGCAAAATGACCAAAATCCTTACCTTTAATGCAGTCCTTAGCGGAATCTGCTATACGGATACTGTTGACATTCAATGCTCCTACTTTGACAATTGCCACACGTCCGAATGAACTCTCGATTTCTGAGATGATACGATAATTTGACGAAAAAAGATCATTTTTGTATTTGATCCCTACATCATTAACAGGATAAGATGCCGTGCCAAGTGCATAGCGATTCAACAGACGTCCTGAAACAGGATAGTGAAAATGATGGTAATGTCTTGGCGACAGATAGAATAGGTAGAAGTAGCCGTTTTCATAGGGCTGTGCTTTTGTTGAGTCGCCAAAAAGTGCTGTCAGACTGTACGCCTGATCTTTTACAATAAACTGCTGCTGTTCATTAACAGGCCCAGCACTGCTTAACACACCGTCAACAGGGGATACAACAGCAGCAGGATCTGGATCTGCCATTCTGCTGTCAGGCTGTAATGAGCGAGTGAAAAAATCATTCAGACTGTTATAAGCATGTATTGGGTGTTCTGCTTCATGATGTTGAATATCATAGAAAGAAGCAAAAGGTTTGATTAGCGGCTTACTTATCCGTGACGTTGTGAACTGTTTTAACATTGAGGAACTGACAGGATGTGATGTCAATTCGACAAAAGATTTAAAAATTTGTTTTTTCATCTTTTCAACCTTTCAAAAAAGGACTATAATAGATTAGTTATATAAGGAGGCGGTAACATGTTTTCATCCAGATCTTTTGATTATACTAAACTAAAATCACAATTGGCTAATATTATTACACTTTTTAATTTAAGTTTAGGAATTATAGCTATTATACTCGTTATGAAAGGTCATGGCCATATGAGTCTGACTTTTATCTTCCTGGCAGCACTTTTTGACCGTTTTGACGGTATGGTCGCTAGACATTATCATGCTGAATCTGAATTTGGTAAAGAGCTGGATTCCCTTAGCGATTTAGTTTCATTCGGCGTTGCTCCGGCCATCTTGATTTACAATGTTGCGTTGTCTCAAACACTGTGGATCGGTTTGTCGGCAGTAATTTTCTACATTCTGGCAGGTGCTGTCCGTTTAGCACGCTATAATGTTGAGGAGTTTGACGGTACATTCTCTGGTCTGCCAATCACTGCTGCCGGTGTGTTGCTAACACTCAGCTATTTTGCTGCACCGTACATCGCATCACAGTATTTTGTGATTTTACTGGCCTTGCTGGCATGGCTGATGGTGAGCCGAATCTGTATTGCTAAAGTTTGATCCTCGCCTTGCAAATGTAAATTTGCAAGGCGTTTTTTAATCTGACAAAACTTTAACTGCCTCCTCAATTCTGTTATGCTTAAGAAAAAGAAGAAGGAGTGGTCGATATGTCAGGACCCGCTTTACGACAGCTTCATTCCCACAGGGCGATTCATGAAGGAGGTCTTTCCGGAGCTATAATGAAAACTGAAGATCTAGTAGAGTTTTTACAGCAGAATGATCTGGAAATGGCCAATAGAGCTTGTGATGAATTACTTGATTATTGGAGGACAAGAGTCATCAGTCACGCAGACGCTGAAGAAGAAGGACTTTACAAAGAAATTCTGACTGAAAATCCGGAACTTGAAAAAGAAATTATTCAGCTGACTCGTGATCATGATTTAATGCGTCTGGCTGTAAAGGATATTGAAACACTACGTGAAGAAGAACAATCTATAACTGCTGAAATGATGCAGAAATTCTATGGACTGATGGTGGTCAATGAACTCCACAGCCGTGAAGAAGAGCGGTTACTCTTTAACTAACAGAAGAAAAAACATGAGTAGGAGGTGGGGATCGTTCGTAACCCATTAGATATACTGGATCAGTATTTTGGCTATTCTGCATTCAGGGAAGGACAGCAGCGGGTCATTGATCAAGTATTGAACGGCGAAGATACTCTTTGCGTAATGCCGACTGGTGGCGGTAAATCAGTTTGTTACCAGGTGCCTGCACTAGCAATGGAAGGCACTGTACTTGTCATCTCACCGCTGATTTCTTTGATGAAAGACCAAGTGGATGCCCTGCATCAGCTGGGAATCCCTGCAGCATATATTAATAGCACCTTATCTTCAGAAGAATATTTTGGCACGATGGATAATGCAAAGGAAGGCATGTATAAACTATTATATGTCGCACCTGAGCGTCTCGAGTCTGAATCATTCCTGAATCAATTACAGAAAATGAATATTCCTTTGATTGCAATCGATGAAGCTCACTGTATTTCCCAATGGGGACATGATTTCCGTCCGAGCTACCGGAATATCCATCGTATTCTAGATTACTTGAACAGCCGGCCAATTATTCTTGCATTGACCGCAACAGCGACACCAGCAGTTCAGGAAGATATTTGCCAGCAATTGCAGGTACCGCCTGAGAGCCGGGTAGTTACCGGTTTTGAGCGAAGCAATTTAGTGTTTTCTGTTGTTAAAGGACAAAATCGTGATCAGTTCGTAAAAGACTATACGCAAAAGAATAAAAATGAATCTGGCATTATTTACGCTGCGACACGGAAAGCGGTAGAACAGGTCTACACAACACTCCAAAAAAACGGCATCGCTGCAGCGAAGTATCATGCCGGACTATCTGATCAAGAACGGCAGATGCAACAAGACCGTTTTATTATGGAAGAAGCGCGTGTCATGGTCGCAACAAATGCTTTCGGCATGGGAATTGATAAATCAAATATTCGTTACGTCATTCATTATCAGATGCCTAAGAACATGGAGAGCTATTATCAGGAAGCAGGCAGAGCGGGCCGTGACGGTCTCGACAGCGACTGCTATCTTTTGTTTTCGTCACAGGATGTGCAGACACAGCGTTTCCTGATTGAACAGTCTCCCGATCCAGCCCGCATATCGAATGAAATTAAAAAGATGCAAGTGATGGTGGATTACTGTCATACAGAAGGCTGTCTTCAAAAGCACATCATCACGTATTTTGGCGAAGATGACGCGGCAGACTGCAAACGCTGCGCCAACTGTACCGATACGCGTGAGCAGTTTGATGTCACAGTTGATACACAAAAAGTTCTTTCCTGCGTTATACGGATGGGGCAGCGATTCGGTAAAACAATGGTTGCGCAAGTGCTAACAGGATCGAAAAATAAAAAGCTGATGGAATTTAATTTTGAAGAACTGTCTACATATGGATTGATGAAAGAACGGAAAGCCAAGGATGTAGCAGATTTCATTGAGTTTTTAATTTCAGAGAATTACTTGCAAGTAGAAAGCGGTCCGTTGCCAATTATCTTCGTGACGGAAGAAGGCAAGGATGTTTTGCTTGGTAAAGTGAAAGTATGGCGCAAAGGCGAGATGGTTACGACGGTTATCGCAAAAGACGATCCGTTGTTCAACGAGCTGCGCTCACTACGTCTGAAGTTAGCACAGGAAGCGGGAGTACCGCCATTTGTTATTTTTTCAGACAAAACGCTGCGCGATATGGTAGCGAAAATGCCTGCTACTGATGAAGATCTGTTAACTGTACAGGGTGTAGGTCAGACTAAATTAGAACGATATGGTGATGTGTTTTTGGAAGTCATCGAATCATTCTCAACACAGCAAGCATAAAAGGAGCCTGACCAATCAATTGTTGATTGGACAGGCTCCTTCTTTTTATTGGGAAGTGACAATCGAACTTGCATCTGTCTGCGAATTCGACTTGTAATTTTTCTTAGCTTCAATTTTACGACAAATCGTGACGAGCATATAAACAACTGGTGTATCCAGCACAGCCACAACAAATTTAAAAATATATTGTGCTACAATCAAACCGAGCAACGCCGTAAATGGCATCGTGCCATAAAATGCAATCGCAATGAAAATGACCGTATCGACGAGCTGGCTAGCCATAGTGGAAGCGTTGTTTCGTATCCATAATTTTTTCTCACCATGTTTTTCTTTCAGCTTGTGGAAAATCGTCACATCCAAGTTCTGACTGATAACATAAGCCGCCAGACTGGCAAGTGTAACGCGGAAGCCCGCTGAAAAGATAGTCTCAAAAGCTTGCTGATCTTCATAAAAAGGCGCAGCGGGCAGATTAATGGCCAACCAGATGAAAAAAGTAGACAGCAGCTGGGCAAATAAACCTGTGAAAACGGTCTTGCGCGCTGCTTCTTTTCCGTATGTTTCCGTCAACACATCTAAAATAGGGTAGGTACATACATAGACAATCGCAGCTGCCGGAAGCACAATCCAGCTTCCGAAGCTGACCAGTTTGACTGCTAGTATATTAGAAAGAATGAGTAAACCGACAAACGTTCCACTTAAATAATATCTCATCGTCTGATCACCGGTTATCCACTTTCTCAGGATAAAGATCGTGCTGGAACAAACGCTGTTCTGCCATCTGTTCAAACTTTGTCCCAGGTTTTCCGTAATTGCAGTACGGATCAATAGAAAGTCCGCCGCGCGGAGTGAACTTACCCCACACCTCGATATAGCGCGGTTCCAATAGATTCACTAAATCCAGCATAATGGAATTGACGCAATCCTCATGGAAATCACCATGATTGCGGAAACTGAACAAATAAAGCTTCAGCGATTTACTCTCGACTAATTTTTGATCCGGAATGAAGCTGATATAGATGGTTGCAAAGTCAGGCTGGCCAGTCTGAGGACACAATGATGTGAACTCCGGGCAATTAAATTTCACGAAGAAATCCCTTTCGTGATGTAAATTGTCAATTGCTTCTAATAAGCCTGGATTATACGAATAATCATAGATTGTGTTCTGATTCCCGAGTAACGTTAAATCCTGCAGTGTTGTTTCATCTCTTCCTGTCATTAAAAAAACCTCCTGATTAATTGGTCAGGGAGGTTCATAGACGGGCTGAATTCATAGACTTATTTTCGCAAAAAAGCTGCTGAAAATAAAAAACGCCATGTCAATGGACATGGCGAAAATTCATCATCCATAGTTTTTTATAGAGGGTCGCTATGAACCTCTCCCGGACGGGTTATTCTTTTCTAAAGAAACATTACTTGATTGTTAGCGTTTTGTCAACAGGCCGAATATCTTTCCGAAGACCGATAATCGTAAAAATCCCGGCAATGAATAGAATACCGCTTGCAACCATAAACGCATGATGGAATTCTAAATTCAGTATGCCGATCGCACTTGAACCAACAACTACGCCGAAAGAAAAGAATGCGTAGAAGAATCCATAAGCTTTTCCGCGCGATTCAGGAACTGTAGAATCGATCAGCAAGGAGTTGATCGAAGGGAACAGTAGGGCGAAACCGGTACCGTAGACAACCATTGCTGTCATCATCAATGACAAAGTATCTACTTGAGATAAGAACAGCATACTTCCGCTCATCAAGAACAGACCAATAGCCAGTGTTAACATCGGACGTGCTTTGTCAAAAATACGATTGACAGGCAGAAGGAAAATCAGCACCGCTACCAAACCGAAGACACTCAACAACATACCAGTTGTTTTCGCATCATACTGCAGATATTCCACTTTCAATGGAAGGACTAAAGCAAGTACACCTTGTGAAAACATCAGGAAGAATGCTCCAAGAAAGGCACGGATAATCCCTGGATGCTTAAAAAACGCCAAAGGTTTCACGGCTTTTTGTGCATCTGTCTTTACTTTTCTCACATATGTAAATGAGCGTAAAAATAGAAAAGCACCGATTGTCAGAAGAACCATGAAGACACCATTGATTGCCATGATCGTAACGACACTTGTTTTGACAGAAACAATTCCGCTGTACGCTGGGCCGAAAATGGCAGCTAACCCAACGAATGCTCCAGAAATTGCAGCATTTCGGCCTCGTTTTGAACGTTCAGAACCGTTAGCAAGAAAAGTGAACGCTGCAGGTATGATGAGACCTTCCGTTAAACCGTGAAGGAATCGAATACCGATCAGTGTAGCAGAGCCTTCGATGAGCGCATAAGAAAACAACGAAAGAGCAGATGCAAAAAGCCCGACAAGTAAGATATAAAATGGGCCTCTTCGATCGGTCAATATGCCAGAAATAATGTTCCCGAAGATGTTTGCAAATGAATAGATCCCAACGGACAAGCCTACAATAAAGGAGGAATCAACAAGTGAACTGGCAAACGGACTGATGACAGGAAGCTGCGAAAATAAATCAAAAAACGAGAAGAACACAATTAAATAGACAAAAAAGCGCATAAAGGATCCCTACTTTACAAATAATTCAACTATCCTCTATTTTAGCATGAATCTAGCGGAAAAGAACGAAAATGCTTAGAGATCAAACATACTGAGACATTTGAAAGTTGGCTGAGCAGTTCGACAAATATATTCACCCTGTCAATTATAGAAGAAAGCGTTTTCTGCTGTATGTAGATAAATATTCGCAATCTTGTAACCTTCACGGTAAAATGAGAAAGGTAAATTAGAAAGCAAAAGGGGATGTGTTGTCTTGAATAATAGAATTCGAGTAGGAATTGCAGGGTACGGTAATCTGGGGCGCGGTGTAGAGTCCGCGATCAGTCAAAATGAAGACATGACGTTGGTAGGAGTATTCACCCGCAGAGAACCTGAGGACGTTCAATTATTGTCTGATCAAGTTCCCGTTCACAAATTAGACCAAATCGAATCATTTAAAGAAGACATCGATGTCCTGATATTATGCGGCGGTTCAAAAAATGACCTGCCTGAACAAGGTCCTGAATTGGCTAAGCACTTTACGACGGTAGACAGTTTCGATACACATGCGAAAATACCGGACTATTTTGCTGCAGTGGATGAATCAGCTCAAGCTGCAGGGAAAACAGCCCTTATTTCAGTCGGCTGGGATCCAGGTCTGTTCTCCATCAATCGCATGATGGGTGAAGCTATTTTGTCTGAAGGAGAAACGTACACGTTCTGGGGCAAAGGGCTTAGTCAGGGGCATTCCGATGCAGTGAGACGGGTGGATGGAGTTAAAGCGGGAGTCCAATACACATTACCGGCTGAAGATGCAATGAACCGGGTTCGTAATGGTGAACAGCCTGAACTTTCCACTAGAGAAAAGCATACAAGAGAATGTTATATAGTTTTGGAAGAAGGAGCAAACGAAGAGCAGGTTCGCGAAACGATTGTGACGATGCCTGATTATTTTGCTGACTATGATACATCTGTAAACTTCATTACAGAAGATGAGCTGCACCGCGACCACGGAAAAATGCCGCACGGTGGATTTGTTATCAGGAGCGGTAAAACGGGTGATGGTATAGATCAAGTGATGGAGTTTTCATTAAAACTGGACAGTAACCCTGAATTTACGTCGAGTGTATTGGTTGCTTATGCGAGAGCTGCCCATAAAATGCAGCAAAAAGGCGATACGGGTGCCAAAACGGTTTATGATGTTGCGCCAGGCTTACTGTCACCGAAATCACCAGCAGAAATACGTAAGGAATTGCTGTAAGAATAATCAAGTGGCATTAAATGAGGAGGATAAAAACTATGAAATTGGATAAAACGTTAGAAATGCTGAAAGATCTGACAGACGCACGCGGAATTCCAGGGAACGAACGGGAAGCACGTGACGCTATGAAAAAACATATCGAACCTTATGCAGATGAAATTGATCATGATGGGCTCGGCTCCTTGATCGCAAGTAAAGCCGGAGATGCAAACGGACCTAAAGTTATGATCGCAGGTCACTTAGATGAAGTTGGATTTATGATCACAAGAATCGATGATAAAGGGTTCATTTACTTCCAGACAGTAGGCGGCTGGTGGTCTCAAGTCATGCTCGCACAGCGCGTGTCCATAGTGACACGTGCAGGAGAAACAATTACAGGAGTCATCGGTTCGAAACCACCGCATATTCTAACACCGGAAGCTCGTAAAAAGCCGGTAGATATTAAAGATATGTTCATTGACGTTGGGGCAGTTTCTAAAGACGAAGTACTTTCTTGGGGAATACTTCCGGGTGACATGGCGGTTCCTTATTTCGAATTCACTGTGATGAAGAATGAAAACTTCTTACTCGCAAAAGCTTGGGATAATCGAATCGGCTGCGCAATCGCAATCGAAGTGATGAAACAACTGAAAAATGAAAAGCATCCGAACATTTTATACAGTGTGGGGGCTATTCAGGAAGAAGTTGGCTTGCGTGGTGCCAAAACGGCTACGAATAAAATTCAGCCCGATATCGGTTTTGCAGTTGATGTAGGCATTGCAGGAGACACACCGGGTGTTACAGCAAAAGAATCAGTCGGTAATATGGGAGAAGGTCCACAAATCCTTCTGTATGACGCATCAATGGTTTCACACAGAGGACTGCGCAATTTTGTAGTGGAAACTGCAGAAGAAATGGGTGTACCTTATCAGTTTGCGACTATGTCTGGCGGCGGAACAGATGCAGGTTCTATTCACTTGAGCGGAACTGGTATTCCTACACTTGCCATCTGTATTCCGACTCGCTATATTCACTCACACGCTGCGATGCTTCACCGTGCGGATTTTGAAAATACGGTGAAACTGATGGTGGAATTAGTAAAACGTCTGGATGCGGATACGGTGAACAAGATTACGTTTGACTAAGGAATGCACGAATGAGCGGTACCAAATCAGGTACCGCTTTTTGAATACAATAAGTTATAAAAATTCATTTGACTTCATAAATATACATATGTATACTAGTTCATACATACTTCAAATGGATGGCAGGGGATTAAGATGACAAACACAAATCAAACGAAATCACTTATAGAAAAAGATAGCCTTAAGGGTCGAGACTTTTTAACATTATTAGATTATTCAAGTGAAGAAATTGCCTATTTACTGCAGCTTGCATATGACATGAAACAAGATACACTGGCTGGCATTAAACCGCCTATTCTGGCAGGAAAAACACTTGGAATGATTTTTGAAAAGCATTCCACACGTACGCGTATTTCATTTGACGTCGGTATGATTCACTTAGGTGGACACGGATTATTTATGAATGCACGTGATTTGCAAATCGGCCGCGGAGAATCTATTTACGACACAGGGCACGTTTTATCTGAATTTTTGGATGGCGTGATGATCCGTGCAAAGTCGCATAAAATGGTGGAAGAGTTGGCAGAGCACACATCTGTTCCAGTCATTAATGGGCTGACAGATATCTTCCATCCATGTCAGGCGATGGCGGATTTATTAACAATTAAAGAAGTGAAAGGCGACTTAAAAGGCCTGAAGCTTTCTTATATTGGAGACGGAAATAACGTAGCACATTCATTGGTTATTGCAGGTGCGCATATGGGAATGCATGTGGCAGTAGCGACACCAGAAGGCTATGAATATAATGCAGGATTGCTTGAGAAAGCGAAGAAAATTGCTGAACAAAACGGCGGCAGTGTGATGGCAACGTATGATCCTGTCGAAGCGTCTTCAGATTCAGACGCAATCTATACGGACGTCTGGACGAGTATGGGGCAGGAAGCGGAGTCAGCAAAACGTTTAATAGATTTCAAGGACTTCCAAATTAACGACCAGCTGGTAGGGCATGCGAAAAAAGACTATGTGTTCTTACACTGTCTGCCGGCTCACCGTGAAGAAGAAGTATCTGCGTCGGTTATTGACGGATCGAATTCTTATGTATTCCAGCAGGCAGGGAACCGACTGCATGCACAAAAAGCAATTTTAGCTTCATTATTATAATCAAACGAATGGCAGACTGCTTACCAACTAGTGTTGGAAGGCAGTCTTTTTGCTCTGCAGAAGAATGCGATTTGCTATACTGGTAACAACCGACTTTGAGGGGGAACCAATTTGTTTACATATTTGTTGGTGTTTTTTGCTGCCGCCGTTCCGGGCATTGAAATCTTAGTGGCGGTTCCGCTTGGTATTGTACGCGGATTGTCGCCGATTGTTGCAATTATTGTAGGGTTTTTAGGTAACGCTTCGACAATCATACTCGAAATTCTTATTTTTCAAAGGCTGAAAACCTGGTGGGACAGCAGAAAGACGAAAGATGTCAATATGCCATCTAAACGCACCGCCAGAGCCGAAAGTATTTGGCAGCGTTATGGAGTGCCTGGACTATCTTTACTTGGACCGATCTTAATCGGTTCTCATCTGGCAGCATTTCTGGCACTTGCATTAGGTTCTTCGAAACAGCAGACTGCAATGTGGCTGTTCATCAGTCTTGCCATCTGGTCAATAATTTACGGTGTACTCACAGTGCTTGGCGTGGACGCATTCTTCTGGACGCGAAAGCAGTTTGAATAAAATTATAATAGAATAGGTAGACAGAATAGTTAAATAATGTGTATACTCAATCTATTAAGGCGGCTCGACATTTTCATAGTAATGCCGATCTGCGCATAGAATACATCCGAGAGTCACTCCATCAACTGCGCAAATACTCTTTTTGTGAATTTTGCAGGACAAGTAATTGATCATTTGTTTAGACGATGGATTGATGTTATTCACTTTTACCAAAGAGGAGCGGATGGATATGATGCAGACACCACTTATTTTATCTTCGTTTATTACGAGGGCAGAACGATTTTTCCCAAATAAAATGGTGATTTCGCGGACAAGCGAAGAGACGATTCAGAGGTTTACCTACAAAGAATGGGCGAAGAGAACGCGCAAACTTTCAAATGTTTTGACTGAGCTCGGTATGGAGAAAGGTACAAAGGTCGGTACATTTGCCTGGAACCATCATCGCCATTTAGAAGCGTATTTTGCAGTACCTTGTACCGGCGCTATTCTTCATATGATTAATATTCGACTGTCTCCTGAACATATCTTGTATATTATCAATCATGCAGAAGATGAAATCTTATTGGTCGATGAAGAATTCTTCCCGCATTTAGAGAAAATGGCTCCATTTCTTAAAACAGTCAAGCATTTTGTCATTATGAGTGATAGTAAAGAACTGCCCGAGACTACGCTTCAGAACGTGCATTCTTATGAAGCTCTGCTTGAACAAGCTTCTGATGAATACGATTATCCGGAAGACCTGGATGAGAATACTCCGGCCGGTCTGTGCTACACATCTGCAACAACTGGGCAACCAAAAGGAATCATTTATACGCACCGTGGTTTAGTTTTGCATAGCTATGCACTAGGTCTTTCCGATGCAATGGGAATACGTGAGCGTGACATTGCCATGTCCGTTGTGCCGATGTTCCATGTCAATGCATGGGGAATGCCGTTTGCCGGAGTATTCTTCGGTACCTCGCAAGTTTTGCCTGGTCCCGGATTCAATCCAAGTGTACTGCTTGATCTAATTGAATCAGAAAAAGTGACGATTACTGCAGGTGTGCCGACGATATGGCTCGCTGTGTTAAAGGAGTTACAGCAAAAACCACGCGATATTTCTTCATTGAGAGGTATTGTCTGCGGTGGATCTGCTTCTCCTAAAGGTTTGATCCGTGCTTTCGAGGAACAGTATAAGATACCGTTTATCGTGGGCTACGGGATGACGGAAACGACTCCACTTGTCAGTATGTCAGTTCTGACTTCCGCGATGGATGACCTGACGATAGATGAGCGGATCGAAATGCGTGCAACACAGGGTCTGACTATGCCTGGGCTTGATACACGCGTAGTCAATGAAAACGGAGAAGTGCCTTGGGACGGTGAAACGATGGGTGAACTCACTGTTAAAGGCCCTTGGATTGCCAGTGAATATTATAAAGATGAGCGTACAGAAGAGGCGTTTAAAGACGGATGGCTTTATACAGGGGACATTGCTGTGATGACACCGGACGGCTATCTGAAATTGACAGACCGTACGAAAGATCTGATCAAGAGCGGAGGAGAATGGATCTCGTCAGTGGATCTTGAAAACGCTCTTATGACACACGAGTCTGTCTATGAGGCAGCAGTTATTGCTGTGCCACATGAAAAGTGGATGGAACGACCATTAGCCTGTGTCGTTCTGAAAGAAAATGTAGTGGATGATGACAGTAAAAAAGAAGAGCTCAAAGAATACCTAAAAGGGCAATTTGCGAGCTGGTGGGTTCCGGATGAAATTTTATTCGTCAAAGAAATCCCTAAAACATCTGTCGGCAAGTTCTTGAAAGCCGCACTCCGTGATCAGCTGCAAGATCATTATGCAGTAAAATAACAGAGATAGAAAAAATCCCCCGCTTTTTATAATAGTGGGGGATTTTTTTATGGTAGTTACTGTGCCTGAGCAAAAGCGTGGGATAATTCATTGGTCATTTGCTCTTTTTCTTTTTCGTCTGCACGCTGCCAAAGCTGTTCGAAGAATACACCAAGGCCAGGAAGTAAGTGCTCTTCTCCTCGCTGAATGGCGTCATCAATGACACTTCGCACATCCGATGAACTATTGTCGGTCATATTGGCTGCAATGGCATCTCTTATCTGAAAATTCATATGATCATCCTCCTGTTTTTATCTTTTCCCCTGCAGTCGCTAAATATACGTTCATTTGGTACACTATAATAAAAAAGGATGTACTGCCTCTTGAATAAACGTATAGAATCCACACAAAACTCGTTAGTGAAACATTGGAAAAAACTTGTGACCATCAGAAAAGAGCGGGATCAGACAAAAGAATTTCTTGTAGAAGGCTTCCATCTGGTAGAAGAAGCGTTAATACGACAAGACACGGTCATTCAGCTTTTGGTTAGAGAAGATATTGAAATTCCTGCTCATTGGACTGCTCCTGTGATTGAAATTACAGCCGCAGTTGCAAAAGAAATTTCTGAAACTGAGCAGACACAGGGCGTATTTGCTTATTGCAAACAGCCTCAATATGAAGAAACGGCTCAAGACAACTGGAAAAAACTATTACTTATTGATGCTGTTCAGGATCCCGGTAATATCGGAACGATGATTCGTACAGCCGACGCTGCGGGACTTGACGGAGTAATTCTTGGAAAAGGCTGTGCGGATCCTTATAATCCGAAGACTGTACGTTCTGCCCAAGGTTCTCATTTCCACATCCCAGTTATTCGCGCAGAACTCTCATCTTGGATTGACCGTTTAAAAAACAATAAAATTACTATTATTGGAACAGGGCTGCAAAATGCCGTGTCTCTTAACGAATTAAAACCGCAATCCGATTTTGCAGTGCTGGTCGGTAACGAAGGAAGCGGCGTGGATGCTGAACTACTTTCTACCGCCGACCAAGTCGTAAAGATCCCACTTTACGGACAGGCAGAATCGCTGAATGTTGCGGTTGCGACGGGAATTTTACTCTATTCGCTTCGTGCCGAGTGACTTGACTGTTGAAGGCTATAAACGATTACGTTATACTATGAGATGAATCAATTAAAAAGCAACGACCGAGAATAGTACGTGGCAAAACACGTTTACAGGAATTTTACACCTCGACTGAAAGTGTAAAGAGCGGAGTTCCATCGAATTCACCTCGCGAGCTGCACGCCAGGACCAGCAATGTAAAGGCGTGCCGGCAAAGGACCGTTATTCCAATTCAAGTGATTTTGCATCATATTTTCAAGATGCAAACTAATCAGGGTGGTACCGCGAAATCGACCTCGTCCCTTTTATAGGGGCGAGTTTTTTGTTTTTCAAAACAATTTATGCAAACCACCACTGAATTCAAGAGAGGAGCTATTGAATATGAAAGAGCAACTGCATGAACTGAAGGAACAAGTCATGACAAAAATCAAAGAATCAAACACAGTCAAAGAGCTGAATGACGTACGAGTAGCTTATTTGGGCAAAAAAGGTCCCATCACAGACCTGCTAAAAGGCATGGGTAAACTCCCGGCAGAAGAACGTCCAAAAATGGGTGCTCTCGTTAACGAAATCCGTGAAAGCGTGACGGAAATTCTTGAAGAGCGCAAAGAAATACTTGAGCAACAGGCTATTCAGGAACAGCTCGAAAAAGAATCTATTGATGTGACACTGCCAGGCCGTCCAGTAGAACTTGGAAATCATCATCCACTGACACGCGTCGTAGAAGAAATCGAAGACTTTTTCATCAGCATGGGCTACGAAATAGCTGAAGGACCGGAAGTTGAAAAAGACTACTATAACTTTGAAGCCTTAAATCTCCCGAAAGGTCACCCGGCGCGTGATATGCAGGATTCCTTCTATATTACAGAGGACATTTTATTGCGTACGCACACATCTCCAGTACAGGCACGCACGATGGAAGCCAAAGAAGGCGCTGCTATTAAGATTATCTGTCCAGGTAAAGTGTATCGACGTGACTCGGATGACGCGACACACTCCCACCAATTTACACAGATCGAAGGATTGGTCGTCGGCGAAAATATTCGCATGAGTGACTTAAAAGGAACGCTTGATTTATTGGCGAAGAAATTATTCGGTGCAGATCGTGAAATTCGTTTGCGTCCGAGCTTTTTCCCATTCACTGAGCCGTCTGTGGAAATGGATATTTCTTGTTTCAAATGCGGCGGATCTGGCTGTAATGTATGTAAGAAAACAGGATGGATTGAAATCTTGGGAGCAGGAATGGTGCATCCGAATGTGCTTGAGATGGCTGGCTATAATCCAGAAGAAGTTACAGGTTTCGCTTTCGGCATGGGGCCAGAGCGAATCGCAATGTTAAAATACGGAGTGGAAGATATACGTCATTTCTATACAAATGACATTCGTTTTATTTCTCAATTCCACCGGGCAGAGGCGTAAGGAGGCGTACTGATGTTAGTATCAACAAATTGGTTAAGTAACTATGTAGACTGGAATGAACTCAGCGCAGCAGAATTGGCAGAAAAGATTACGCGCGCGGGGATTGAAGTGGACGGCATTATCGACCGTTCATTCGGTATGGAAAATGTAGTCATCGGTTATGTAACAGACTGTGTCAAGCATCCGGAAGCAGACAAACTGCATATTTGTCAGGTGGATGTAGGCGAAGAAGTTACGCAGATCATTTGCGGCGCTCCAAATATCGCAAAAGGTCAGAAAGTAATCGTAGCGCGTCCGGGAGCAGTATTACCTGGAGGCATGAAAATTAAGAAAGCCAAACTTCGTGGTGAAGAGTCAAATGGAATGATCTGTTCATTACAGGAGCTTGGTATTGAAGGGAAACTTGTGCCGAAAGCATACGCAGAAGGAATTTATGTATTGCCGGCTGATGCTCCGGCAGGCGAAAGTGCATTATCGCATCTTGGATTATATGACAAAGTATTGGAATTTGATCTGACTCCTAACCGCTCTGATGCGCTCAGTATGCTGGGGGTTGCGTATGAAGTTGGTGCGATTCTAACGAAAGACGTAAAGCTGCCATCCATTTCCTATGAAGAGTCTTCTGAAAAAGCTCAGGACTATTTGAAGTTAACAGTTGAAGCCGCTAAAGATAATCCAATGTACGTCGCAAAAGTCGTGAAGAATGTTAAAGTGGCTGAATCTCCTCAATGGCTGCAAAATACGTTGATGTCTGCAGGCATTCGTCCGCATAATAATATCGTTGACGTAACGAACTATGTATTAATGGAATACGGTCAGCCACTTCACGCGTTTGACTATGACCGTCTTGCGACAAAAGAAATTGTTGTACGTCATGCAAATGAAGGCGAGAAAATGGTGACGCTAGATCAAGCTGAACGCACATTGAAAAGTAATCAGCTCGTCATCACCAATGGCAAAGAACCGGTTGCACTCGCGGGTGTAATGGGTGGAGCGAATTCTGAAGTGCATGAAGGAACTGTGACTGTCGTCATTGAGTCGGCTTATTTCGCACCGGGTTCTGTGCGTCAGACGTCAAGAGAAATTGGATTGCGCAGTGACGCGAGTGCTCGTTTTGAAAAAGGTGTAGATCCAAACCGTGTAGCAGAAGCCGCTGAACGTGCAGCGCAGCTAATGGCTGAGCTGGCTGGCGGGGAAGTACTTGGAGGTTCTGTAGTATTTGATGAACTGGATAAAACTTCTGAAAAAATCATTTTGTCACCGGATTACGTCAATAATCGTTTGGGAATGAAGATTCCAATGGATGAAATGAAATCCATCATGGATCGTCTGAAAATCCCGACTGAAGCAATCAATGGCCAACTCGTGATGGAGATTCCGACGCGACGTCAGGATCTGCGAATTAAAGAAGATATAATTGAGGAAATCGCACGGCTTTACGGATATGATGAAATTCCTAAAACATTGCCGGTTGTAGAAAGTACGCCAGGAGGATTAACACCTTATCAAGCGAAGCGCCGGATTGTCCGCAGATACTTGGAAGCTGCAGGTCTTTCTCAGGCTCTGACATATTCATTGGCTTCACCGAAAGATGCACAGGCGTTTGCTCTTGAAACCGCTCCTGTGACTGAATTGCTAATGCCAATGAGTGAAGAGCGTAGTGTACTTCGTCAAAGTCTAATTCCTCACTTGCTAGATGCAGCTTCGTATAACGTTGCGCGCCGTAATGAATCGGTTGCCTTGTATGAAACAGGATCTGTTTTCTTAGGTATTGAAGAAGACGGACTGCCGAAAGAAGTAGAGCATGTTGCGGCAGTTCTGACGGGTAAATGGGTTCACCATGCATGGCAGGCTGAAACAAAAAAAGTAGATTTCTTCGTTATGAAAGGGATTGTAGAGGGGCTGTTCGAACAGCTTGGACTGCTAGACCGCATCCAGTTTACCAAAGCTTCTGTAGAAGGCTTACATCCTGGGCGTACTGCAACCGTATGGCTTGGTGACCAGGCAGTAGGTATGCTCGGACAAGTTCACCCGACAGTTCAAAATCAACGTGATCTTCAGGAAACGTATGTGATGGAATTGAACTTGCGCGTAATTATGGAAACTGAAGCAGGCGAACTGTTCTACGAGCAAGTGCCTCGCTACCCATCCATGTCACGAGATATTGCATTAGTAGTAGACCGCAATACATCCGCAGCCAACCTTCAGGCGATTATCCAGCAAGCAGGAGGAAAGTTACTGAAAAATGTTCAGCTGTTTGATTTGTATGAAGGTAAAAATGTTGAAGAGGGTAAGAAGTCTTTAGCATTCTCGTTGACATACTTCGATCCAGAACGCACATTGACGGATGATGAAGTTGTGAATGTACACAATAAGGTACTGGATGCATTAACGGTTCAGGCAAATGCGCAACTTAGATCGTAAATTAATTAGATAGACCGTAGTTCACAATAGAAGTTACCTGTTCAGTTGAGTGGTATAAAAGTTGAAATAACAAGCGGGAAAATTGAATTAGAAAATCAAATGGCACTGCATTTAGCAGTGCCATTTGATTGTTAAAAAGGACTTTTGGAATAAGTTTGGTATCATTAGATTGAGAATATATTCAATTAACGGCCATTTTCTTGAAGGTTAAGGACATCATTCTTGATAATGAGTAGCAGGTCGTGGTGCCTGTCCCCATGTCCCCAATTTATTTAGGTGAAAGTAAAACATATTACAGATCATGTGAAAGAAGGGGAATAAATGAAAAATGTGTTTATAAAAATAACATTATTGTTTATTACAGTAACAATGCTAATGATTCCTGTTATGAGTAGTGGAGTAGTAAAGGCACAAGAAATAAATGATTTAACTGAGACGCAAGAAAAGCAAATAGAAAAAGTCATAACGGAAAATATGAGTAAGGGAAAGATCCCGGGATTATCTATAACGATAGTGAAAGATGATAAAACTGTTTATCAAAAAGGATTTGGCTATTCAAATCTAGATGAAGAAAAACCAGTCACTTCTCAGTCTTTATTTGAATTAGCATCTAATAGTAAAGCTTTTACTGCATTAGCTATTTTAAGTTTAGTAGAAAGTGGACAAATAGGGCTTAGCGATAATGTAACTACCTATATACCTTGGCTAAAAGTAAAATATAAAGGAAAGGAAATACCAATAACGATTGAGCAAGTGCTACATCAAACAACTGGAATCCCCGCCTCTACTATAAATATGATTCCCGTTTCTAATGAAGATAGCGCGCTGGAAGAAACAGTCAGAACCTTAATTGGAATAGAACTAGATAGTGAACCTGGTAAGATGTTTCAATATGCGACAATAAATTACGATATCTTAGGATTAATTATTGAACAGGTAACAGGTGATACATACGAATACTTCATGGAAGAAACCATTTTAAAACCACTGGAATTAAATAATACGTACCTATTTCGAAATGAAGAAATAAACAATCGAATGACTAATGGATATAAAATAGGGTTTTTAAAACCACAACGATATGAAGCACCAATATATAGGGGAAACAAACCAGCTGGATATATTATATCCAGCGGGGAGGATATGGCGAAATGGCTTAAAATTCAAATGGGTACAGTGAGTGAAGTTGATTTTGTTAAAAAAATCGTAAAAAATACTCATCAGGCTGATCGTGCTGTTGATGCAGTAGGTACTGAAGTATTCTATGCTGGCGGCTGGTTCCTTGAACCGAATGAACAGGTCACTCATGATGGAATGAATCCAAACTATTCTTCTTATGTAACATTCAGTAACAAAGAAAAAATTGGAGTTGCCGTATTAGGTAATTTAAATTCAAATCAAGTACAAAATATAGGGGTAGGAATTAAAGAAATATTACAGGGAGATGTTGTTAGTAGTGACACAGAAGATACGAATCAATATATAGATAAGTTGGCACTTAGTATCATACTTGTTTTAAGCATCTTAATGGTAGTTGTTTTAATTTTAATCTTAAGGATTTTAATAAAGATATATAGAAAGCAATTATCTTTTAAATATAATGGTATAAAAAGCATTGTTACACTGACATTGTCTTTATTGTTTATGTTGGGGTTAAGTTATTTTATCTATTTAATACCAAGCCTTTTACTCAATGGTTACTCATGGGAAACTGTGTTTGTTTGGAGCCCTAATAGTGTTCAGGTGGCATTGTATTCATTATATATAATTGTATGGCTTATCTATATATTCTTTATACTGAAAGTCCATGTTAAAAAGGAAAAGGTTTTCAGTTATCGGGCGCTTTAACGGCACAAGGTCACTGAAACAATCAAGTCTTTCCAAGGGAAACCATTTACTTGAATTTATTAGAACTAAAAATCAACATTCAACTTGGCGCGTTAGTAAGACCAGGTTAAATGTTGATTTTATAATCATTACTTTTTATATACCAGCTTCAACGCTTTTTGTGTATTGGCGAAATGGACTTTCGTGATGGACTGTAAAAAAGGTTCACCTTTTTTACGGATGATCTGGCAGGCGATCTGATCAACTTTCGGCCCTGCACCTTTAGGGAGAGTCATACCTGCTTTAGCACTCAGCTGATCCATTTGTTCTAAAAAGGCCACACGAGCTAAAATAGAAGCGGTCGCTACTGATACATGCAGATTCTCGGCTTTTGTTGAAAACAGTACTTTTTCTTGCACAATTGCAGGTTCATTCTTCAAGTGATTATAATACACTTTTCTTTCAGCAAACTGGTCAATCAAGATATATTCAGGATACTCTGGTTGCATTTGTGTAAGAACATCCTGAATCGCCTGGTTGTGCAGGACAGCTTTCATCTTACCTTGTGACCACCCTTTACTTTGGATTTCATTGTACTTGGCATTATCCAAAGTCAACACACAGTGTGGAACGACTTGTTTCAAATCCTCAGCAATTTGCTGCATATAGCTGTCAGTCAGCTGCTTCGAATCCTTTACTCCGAGTTCACGTACCAGCTCAATCTTTTCATCGCTTACATAACAGGCGGCTACTGTTATGGGGCCGAAAAAGTCCCCGGTTCCTGTTTCATCTGATCCAAGTACAGACATAGTAGCAAAGTTTTCTGGCAAGATATCTCCTTTCGCTCCTGTACTTTTCGTTTTGGCGACAGCCGGTGTTGAAGTTCCACTCCATCGTGCAGCTTCGCGATCCGCGCCGCCCCCTTGGAATAACACTTTGCCTGAGCGATAGGCAGTGATGGATGTATCAGCTGTTTTGGCTGCAAAAATTACACCTGGCGCATTGCGGGTGATTTTGCTGCCTTCATAATAATTCAGCACTTTTGGCATTTCTTTTTCTGTAAACACAATGACTTGGTTACCCACTGGATTTATCACTCACTTCCTGAATGGTGTTATTTATTAGTATACCTGAAAAACATCTGTATAATGAATGACTGTATTTAAAACTGCCTAGAATGTCATTATGAGGCATAATTGATTCACAACCAATTGTTTTTCATGGTATGATTATGAACAGGGTTTTTTAGGGGAGGGCGGAATAGTGGCAGACAAAGAAAAGGCAAGAGTGGCAGTTGAAATTTATGGACAAACCTATACAATTATTGGCACAGAGTCGTCTGGCCATGTACGTCATGTAGCCTCGCTTGTCGATGATAGAATGCGGGAAATCAGTAAACGCAATCCATACTTAGACAGTACAAAAATCGCTGTATTAACAACAGTTAATAGTGTACATGACTACTTAAAATTAGAAGAAAAAGTGCAAGAATTAGAAGAAGAAGTGAAAAAGTTGAAGGGTTGAGAGGCTAAATATGATTGATTTACTGATAATTATCTTATTGGTCGGCGGTTTGATTACAGGTTTCCGGCGCGGACTGATCGTACAGCTCATTCATATGTTTGGGTTGATCGTGTCCATAATCGTTGCCTATATGTATTACAAGCCGCTGGCA
>NZ_JARICI010000066.1 GCF_029257255.1 Sporosarcina sp.
GGCACAGTAATGGGAAGTGTTATAGGTGGTTACATAGTAGGACAAGCCTCACAATTCGTACTGGATGCTTTAATTGACGATGATTCCATTCAAACAATGGAGACGTTAAAGCTGATTTTTGCTGAAAATATTGAAGAATTAGAGCTAGATCACAACGAACTCAACTATTTAACACGAAAAATTTTTTACACGAAAAATTTATCCACACTGCTCAAGCAAATTTATGTTGCAGCGGATCAAGATGAATTTATTGAAAGTCTTATGGAGCCTTATATAAATGCCATTCTTAAGGCACGTCCACGTATAAAGGATATAGGCCGATTTGTGGAGCTAAATACAGTAGGGTAAAAGTGCATCGAATGTATTTTTCAAATTTTAGTTAGTGTTAACAAGGTTGTTGGATTCAAAATTTTTAATGGTCATATAAAGGATTCTTGTGCAATTATAATTTTGGTTAATTGTAGAATTAAGTTAGCCACCTATCTATAGACAAAAATATGCCACCATAAAATTTCTTGTATCATTGAAGTTGTCAGCCTTACAATGAGAGGCAGTTTTATAGTGGCACACATCGAGTCATGAATTACAAAAAGCAGTCATTCATAGTGAAGGACTGCTTTTTGTTTTGTATTTTAGTAGAAAAACGGTTAAATGTACTCACCGAACCTATCTGACCGCCAAGAGTGGATAGTATGGCGTTCCTTTTCAAATACTTTTTCAAGATAAATCATAGTGGTTTCAATTTTCTCATGTCCTAATGATCTCATGATGGAATACAAGTCAACTTTGTTGTGTGTAAAGATAATCGCGAATGCTTGCCTGAAAATATGATGAGTTATCCTAAGTGTAGATTGCGATAAGTTTAGCTTTTTTGTATTCCCCATGTACTTACTTACATCTTGAGATAGGTAGGAAGGTGAATACGCTTTACGTTTGTTTGTAGTAAATAAAGATTCATCCTGTGAGGCTAGATGGATTGGGAGAGCCTTTTATTTCAAATGTTTGTGTTTTCCCCATGGTATTCCAACTTTCTAGAAAATCAGCTAGCCTGTAGTAGGTGAATGTATTTCATACTAACGCAGTTATCTGAATAGTTCTTGTAAATGAAATAAAATAGTGAGCAACTTTCATTTGCTACTTATATATTCACTGCAAACAGTAGCTCAATTCATTGACTATATACCACGCGGGGTATATAGTTTAGGTAGGTTATTTTGTCTATGAAAGGATGATCGAATTGGGAAAGAAAATCGTAGTAATCGGTGGAGTAGCCGGGGGAGCTTCCACAGCAGCTAGAATCAGACGGATAGATGAACAAGCTGAAATTATCATGTTCGAAAAAGGGCCACATGTATCGTTTTCAAATTGCTCTCTTCCATTTTATTTGAGCGGAATTGTGGAAAGTAGCGAGAAACTGGTGCTGATGAACCCAACTGCATTCAAATCAAAATACAATATTGAGGCTCGTGTGCAGTCTGAAGTTATCTCCATCAATCGTAATGACAAAACAGTAACAGTGATAAATAATGCAACTGACGAAACATATGAAGAAAGTTACGACCACTTGGTATTATCACCAGGAGCCAGTCCAATTGTACCGAATTTGGAAGGTGTACGTTCACCGCATGTGTTTACCGTGCGAAATGTAGAAGATATCGAGCGCTTGAATAACTATGTGCAGACAAAAGATATTGAAAATATAGCGGTTGTCGGCGGTGGTTTCATTGGAGTGGAAGTTGCTGAGAACTTGAAGCTGGCGGGGCGCAATGTTTCACTGATCGAATTTGCCAATCAAATCATGATGCCGTTTGATTACGATATGGTACAGATTCTGCATAAAGAAATGGTTGATCAAGGTGTTGAAGTGATAGTGGAAGATGGTCTGGCTGCTATTTCAGACACTGGTGTGAAATTGAACTCAGGGAAAGTGATAGAAGCGCAGGCAGTCATTTTGGCGATTGGAGTCCGTCCCGAAACGAAGCTTGCCAAAGAGGCTGGACTGGAAATAGGGGAACTTGGCGGTATTAAAGTGGATGCAAATTATCGCACAAGTGATTCTTCTATTTATGCAGTTGGTGATGCAATCGAGGTCTATCATCAGTTGACACGTAAACCTGCGCGCCTAGCATTAGCCGGACCTGCGCAGCGTCAGGCTCGTGCGGCGGCTGACCATATGTATGGGATCCCTCATCAGAATAAAGGAGTAATCGGTTCGTCGAGCATCCAGATCTTTGATTTGGCAGCAGCATCTACCGGTCTGAATGAAAAAATGGCAAAGCAGGCGGGGATACAGTCTGACAGTGTATATATCATCGCATCGGATAAAGTTGGTTTGATGCCAAACAGCAATCCGCTTCATTTTAAGCTGGTATTTGAAGTGCCAACCGGGAAAGTTCTTGGAGCACAGGCAATCGGAAAAGGAAATGCGGATAAGCGAATTGATGTCATCGCCACTCTTATTACGATGGGGGGTACGTTAGAAGATCTGAAAGAACTCGAGCTGACGTATTCACCGATGTACAGTACGGCAAAAGATGTCGTGAACCTGGCTGCACTAGTGGCCTTGAATGTGCTTTACGGACGCTATAATCAAGTTCATGTCTCCGAAGTGCGAGATTTAGTAGAGCAGGGAGCCGTGTTTATTGATGTGCGCGAGCCGAATGAATTTGCAAATGGTCATCTGCTGAATGCAGTCAATATTCCATTGAGTGAATTGCGGGGGCGTATGGGAGAAGTTCCGAAGGATGTTCCTGTATACGTACATTGCCGATCTGGACAGCGCAGCTATAATGCGGTGATGGCATTGCAGAACAGTGGTTATGGTAATGTGGTGAATGTGTCGGGTTCATTTTTAGGGATATGCCTGTATGAGTATTTTAATGATGTGAAGACAGGTCGGGAACCGATTGTAACGAAGTATAATTTTAAGTAATCTATAGGAGCCCCTTTATGCTTGCATAAAGGGGCTCCTATTCATATGTTGAAAACAAGTAGAAATTATCATAACAGCATGACTAATTGGTTAGGATGAAGTCGATACGGTATAATTAAAAAAACACGAAAAAGGAATGATGAAAATGAGTAGTGATAGAGAATTAACGTCGGAACAATCTGTAGAACTCTTATCCACGTTGAAAACTCGTTTTGATAAAAATATGCATCTCCATCCAGGTATTGATTGGACTATAGTGCAGAAAAAACTTGAAGCGAACCTGGACAAACTCTGGAGCCTCAATGAAATGGAGAATACAGGCGGCGAACCGGATGTTGTCGAGTATGATCAGATAGCAGATGAGTTTATTTTTTATGACTGTTCTGCGGAGACCCCTAAAGGCCGCAGAAGTATTTGCTTTGATCATGAAGCCTTGGAATCCAGGAAGAAAAACAAGCCTGAAAACAGCGCAGCGAATATGGCTGCTGAGATGGGTATTGAAATATTGACGGAAGAACAGTATCGAAAGCTGCAGAAATTGGACAGCTTTGATTTGAAGACATCTAGCTGGGTACACACTCCTTCAGATATTAGGGAACAGGGTGGTGCGCTATTCTGTGACCGGCGCTTCGGGCATATTTTCTTATATCATAATGGAGCAGAATCCTATTATGCCGCAAGAGGTTTTCGCGGCTTGCTTAGAGTGTAATTTATAAGCCTACCACGCCATGAGTTAAGAAAGGTAAAGCAATTGCCTTTCTCACTCATGGCTATTTTACGTAATAAATATGGCGCATGAATACCCTTTAGATTATCTATAAACTGACTAACAATTCATCATAGGCTTCAATATTTTCGCTACTCACTACTCAATTCCTGCAACTGACAGCGGAAAAACTACCACTCACTTGAATTGGTGAGAAATTTCCTTCGTTCTTTCGTATACTGAAAATACAAGAACTACGAAAGGAGGAGAAGTTGAAGTTGATAGTGGACGCTAAGAATATTCAGAAGTCTTATGGAGCGCAGTGCGTGCCCAAAGGTGTGGAGTTTAGTTTTAAGCTAAAGAAAATGAAGTTGTGGCGGTCATTGGAAAAAACGGTGCTGGAAAATCAACGTTTTTAGAAATGCTCTTGACTCTCGCAAAACCTGACGCTGGTACCATCTATTTATTCGGCAAAGAGCTGTACAGTCTCAACAATAGTGAAAGGGAACGATTGAGGAGAGAGATTTCGGTAGTTCTGCAGCCAACTCAGTTTTATAAGACCAGGGAAGTCATAGAACTGCTAAAGCTGTTTCGCGCGTATTACAAATCAGACATGGACATTGCGCTGGTAATGAAGAAGTTTCATCTGGAACCGTACCGCAATGTGTATTTCGATAAGTTGTCGGGTGGCTCAACTTTTGATCTACTCAACTTCATGAATGCCTATTTATATTTCAAAGCAATGATTGCAGTACTCCTCGACTTTTCAGTTGCAATTTATTCATTCTTCACAAAACAAAACAGTGCGCTAGTCTTTTCCATTGTCATTTTTCAACTCGTCATGATGTCGGGTGGCTTTACAATGCCAGTGGAGATGATGCCGACATTTGTGCAAACGATAGCTAATTTCAATGTTATTTATCATATGAATCAATTGTTTATTGCCATCTGGAATGGAAAGTTGGAATGGACGGACGATACATCGATTTCATTTGGATTCATAGTCATCATATTTTTTAGCAGTCTGTTGGTTCTTCGGCTGCGTCACATAAAGTATTGCTGACATATTTTTTGAAAACGTTTACACTATGGTCGGGAGGGATTTCTCAAAATGAAAGTTTCATTGAGTATAGATAGTGCGATAAAAGAGACGACCGTTATAATTGAATGTAAGGAATTGGATCCAACCATCCAAGAAATTTTAGATTTCCTAAATGGCCAAGAGCTTGATTTTATTGTGGGAAAAGATGGGGACATGCAGCATATTTTGAAACCGGCAGACGTTCATTATTTTCACGCAACAAAAGATGGGGTAGCTGCAGTTACAGTGAACGGTTCCTTTTTAGTTAAGGAAAAGCTATATGAACTGGAATCTATATTACCGTCAAGTCGTTTTATACGGCTGTCCAAATCGGTCGTAGCCAATCTCTATGAATTAAGCCGTTTCGAAGCTTCTTTTAATGGAACGCTCGCTGTTTATTTTAAATCAGGCGTAAAAGAATACGTTACTCGAACATATGTCAATGGCATAAAACAAGCACTCAAAATGAATAGGAGGAACGACGAATGAAAACCTTATTATTTCGAAGTATTATTGGTATTTTCTTCGGTGGCTTTCTCGTTGTGCTTATTACAACGGCTATTATATTAACAAATGATCTGGAAACACTGAACGCTGCGAAATTTATTAAAAGTGCGATAGGTACCATCTTTTGCGGTTGGTTCTTCAGTGTCACACCTCTCTATTTTGAAAAGGAAAATTGGTCATTACTTAGGCAAACAATGTATCATTTCATAACAGTGCTGATCCTATACTTTATTACAGCGTTTGCTCTTGGTTGGGTCATCTTTACACTAAAAAGTTTTTTCACATTTACAAGTATGTTTCTAGGATTATATGCAGCCAGTTGGGTCGGTTTTTATTGGTATTATACGAATGAAGCAAAGAAGATGAATGAAGAGTTGGATGAGTTATAGAGGGAGTTTTATTTTTCAAATTTAATAAGAGTAAAGAGGAATCCTTTCAGAACTATCAACATTTCTGAAGGGTTCTTCTCTTTAATGGCATGAAGTTATTTTATATACAGAGCAATGTAGTTGATTGATTGTCAGTTTATAGTTAAACTGATAATCAATACTTATCTGCTCTTTTGAAGGGAGGCGTGTCAATGAATAATAAATCAATTCGACTGGACTTAATGATTTGGTTTCGCATATCACGTATTTACAATCAAAGTATCCGATTGTCTAATCAACATTTAAAGAAGTGGGGACTTACAGCTGCACAATTCGATGTACTTGTACAGGTAGGTATGCATGATAAAATTTCACAGCAAGAATTAGGCGAAAAGCTTTTTGTGACAAAAGGCAATATTACGCAGCTCCTTCAGAAAATGGAGCGTATGGATCTGATTGAAAGAGAACAGGACTGGAAAACGAAATATATTTCACTTACAGATCAAGGCAGAACATTATTCACGGAAGTAGTGCCGGTTCAGGAAGAATTCCAATCAAGTCATTTTCAGAACTTAACTACAGAAGAGAAAAAACTATTGAATGAGTTATTGAAGAAACTAAAATCCGAGGAGGAATAAAGATGGAAATCAAAGGGATACACCATGTGTCAGCAATTACAGCAAATGCAAAAGAAAATCTGCACTTCTATACAGCTATTTTAGGTATGCGGTTAGTAAAGAAAACCGTCAATCAAGATGCACCGTCCATGTATCATTTATTTTATGCCGATGAAAAAGGCAATCCAGGAACTGACTTGACGTTTTTTGAAATCCCACGCGCTGGGCAAACTTACCAGGGGACGAACAGTATCTCTGTTACCTCTCTGCGCGTGCCAAATGATCAGGCATTGGATTACTGGAAATCACGCTTTGAAGAAATGAATGTCTCGCATGGTGAAATTAAAGAGCAAGCGGGCAGGATGACGTTATCATTTACTGATTTTGAAGCACAGCGGCTAGTATTAGTGTCTGATGAAAACAATGAGGGCGTAAAAGCAGGTACGCCTTGGCATCAAAGTCCAGTTCCAAAAGAGTTTGGCATCACGGGACTCGGGCCTTCCCGTCTGACTGTTGGAAATATAGCCGGAACTGCTTCATTACTGACTGAAACTTTCGGGTTCCGTAAAAAAGGGCAATATCCTTCAGATGAGACAGGGAAGCCAGACATTTTGGTCTTTGAAACTGGCGAAGGAGGATCCGGTGCTGAGATTCACTTAGAAGAAAGAACAGATCTTCCTTCAGAACGACCTGGCCGTGGCAGTGTTCACCATATTGCACTGCGTGTCGATAACGAGGAAGAATTATTGCAATGGATCAATAGGCTGAATCAAAACGGCATAATGAATTCGAGCTTTGTTGATCGTTTTTATTTCCGCTCGGTTTATTTGAAAGATCCAAATAATATTACAATTGAATTAGCAACAGATGGACCAGGTTTTGATTCGGATGAACCATTGGAGAGTCTGGGGGAGAGTTTGGCACTACCTCCATTTTTAGAAAACCGTCGTGAAGAAATCGAACGGCGTTTAAAGCCTTTATAAATGAATGGGGATACAGCAATGGAACATACTTCTTATCCTGTAGAGAATGTACAAGGCATGTTGATCCTATTTCATGGAAGTGGAGATGAACATACTCTGCTTCCGATTTCGAAAGAGCTATCAGATAATATG
>NZ_JARICI010000079.1 GCF_029257255.1 Sporosarcina sp.
GTGAATATTAACGGAATTACAAATAGAAACTTACTTTTAGGTGAGAGTTCTTTAATTTTATTTTTAAAAATAAGAGCTAATAAAAACAATGAAATATATAAAACGACGAATAATGATGCTGGGAAAAACAACTGATATACTACTCGATCAATAAATGTTATATCGCCTGGATAATTGGAAGCAGCCATACTACGGCTTATGTCAATATAAATATGACTAGCCCATCTCCAGAAATAAGTAGTTAAAATGCTTATTAGCAATGCTATAAAAACCATATTTCTTACTCCATTTCTAACATTCAGTTCTTTAATCTGGCCCGATTGCGATATAGAGCGATTCACTATTAAGCAATCGCCCCCGAATGCGGCATAGCATTTTTAATCTATCTCAATTTTAAATATTATGTTTTTATCAATTCATTTTCTATTCCACTTAATATTTCAAACGCTCCATCTGATTTATTTGAACAAACAACTACATTAATGGATAAGTCATGATAATAAGCAGAATGAAAGCTGACTCCTGGATCGTAGCCCATTATATGGTATTTAAAAATATTGTTTTCTGTGTTTTTCTTAATCCAAATACCATAACCATAATAGCCACTCTCATTGACTTGTGTATGAGTGGATAAAAGCTTGTTTGTGTACGTTTCATTTAAAAGTTGATAACTCATAAGTGCTGTCCACAGCTTGGCCATATCATTAGCAGTTACAAATGCACCACCATCTGAGCCACCTTTTACAGGTAATGAATAGATATTTGTTTTCCAAGTTCCATCAGCTTTATCGATATAGCCTAATGCTGTACTTGGAGGTAGAGAATCAAATGCAAAATACCCAGAGTTCGTCATATTAGCCTTATTAAAGATATGTGCTTGAATGTAATCAGAGAATTCAAGTCCACTTGTCTGTTCAACAATTAATCCCAATAAAATGTAACCCGCATTATTATAGTGAAACGATTCTCCTACTTTTGCTTTCATAGGTTCGTCTTGAAACAATGGTAAGAAATCTTTTAAATTTCTAATGTGATACATCGGCTTTGTAACCCAAAGTTCCTCAAAGTCCTCCATTACATCTTCATCGAAATAGTCTGGTATTCCCGAAGTATGCGTTAGTAAATGATGGACAGTCACTTTTTCATCAAAGTATTTCATTTCAATATCAAGACAATCGGTCAATTTAGAGTCAAAAGAGATTTTCCCTTTCTCAATAAGTTGACAGACTGCTATTGCAGTAAATAATTTGCATCCAGATGCTATTCCAAAGCGGGTTGCAGAGTTATTTTCTATTTGATCAGAACGCTTTGCATAACCAAAGCTTTGCTCTGCTAACACCTTTTCTTTGTCTACAACAAATACTGAACCTGAAAAATCAACTTTATTTTGTATTTCCGTAATCTTCTCTTGTAAATTTATATTCATAGCTATTCCTCCCGATAATTAACTATTATTCATTTATTGATATTGCTTAGGAAATAGGAATTCGCTTGAACAAATAGATTCTGTCTAATCTTAATCCTATTTATTTTTGTTTGATTATCATCATCGGTAAAACCCTCTTTCCACAGCAATCGATTGTTTTGTAAAAATGTCTTAAATATTAAGTACCACTCTTCGACTGAATGGCTAGTTTACTGAACACTCTCATTTTTGTATCTACCTTTACTTCTAAATCACAAAAGAATTACAATGTTTAGCTAATTTTACCATACCACATTATCGTTAAAACATAGTAAATCAAAACAAAACGAGGACATTATTCATCGGCGAATAACTTCCTCGTTTGTGATTCTTTCTTATGTCAGAGCTACAATCGTTTTTGTTCAGAAAATATGAACCCAAAATCCAGTCACTATTTCACAACAGTCACCGGACAGCTCACATTCTTCAATACTTTATGGCTGACGCTGCCGAGAACCATTTCCTGCAGCGTGTTCAAGCCACGGCTCCCTATGACAAGCAAATCTGTACCCGATGCATTTACGTGCTTAATGATCTCCTGGCTTGGATTGCCTTTCAGCATCGTAAGCTCAGCGTAAATATTCGCATCTTCCGCCATTTTCAATACAGGATGTACTTTTTGTTCGCGCCGTAATGACATGCTTTCTGGAGAATATGTGTGCAGACGCTCATCCATCGCTTTGCTCAAATCTGCGACAAAAATAATCTCCAGCTCCGCATCAGGTAAATAACGGACAATCAACACTGCATGTTCAGCAGCACGCATGGCGTTTTCTGAACCGTCTATCGCTACAGCCACTTTCATTTTCATTTCCCCCCTCACAATAACTTTTCATATAATAATTCGCTGGAAGAGTTCAGCCCGCGGATCGTTACATCTATTCCTTTGTCCGCAAGTTTCTGCCTCACTTTGAGAATCGCGCCAACTGCCGATTCATCCCACAGCTGACTGTCTTCAAAATCAATCACAATAGTTTTTTCCGTTACCTCATCAAAAGCCTGAATGAACTTCGTTGTAGAAGCAAAAAATAAAGGTCCGCTGATTTTATAGATGCCTAATTCATTTGTTACATTCACGCGTGAAATTTTAGCGACAAAGAACAATGCACTTAAAATGACACCAATCACAACGCCGATCGCCAGGTTATGCGTATATAATATGATACTTACAGTAATCAGCATGACAAGAGATTCCGATCTCGGTGCAGACCGCAGGAACTTAAACGATCCCCAGTTGAACGTCGTCATACTCACCATGACCATTACGCCCGCAAGAACAGGCATCGGTATTTTAATGACCAGGTCTCCAAGAACAATGATTAAAAACATCAGGAATACACCGGCAGTAAATGTGGAAAGACGTCCTCTGCCACCTGATTTAATATTGATCATCGATTGGCCAATCAGTGCACAGCCTGCCATTCCGCCAAAGAATCCTGTGATGAAATTGGCTATTCCCTGTCCGCGCGCCTCCCGATTTTTATTGCTTGATGTATCGGTCATATCATCGAGCACCTGCGAGGTCAGTAATGATTCAAGTAAACCGACTACCGATAATGCCAATGAATACGGAAGAATAATTTTTAGTGTTTCAAAGTTCAATGGAATATCCGGCAGAAAAAATGTAGGCAGTGAGTTCGGCATCGTGCCCAAGTCACCGATCGACTGCAGCTTAACTCCGCTCAAGAGTGCAATTGTTGTCATGACCACGATGGCAATAAGAGGTGCCGGTATCGCAGTGAAAAACCGAGGTACTGCATAGACCAATATTAATGTAGCGGCAGCAAATATGTATGTCATAGCGCCAGAACCAAACAAGTACGGCATTTGCGTAATGAAGATCATGATACCGAGTGCATTCACAAACCCCAGCATGACGGAGTTAGGAATGAAACGCATTAAGTTCGCAACGCCCAGCCCTCCGAGGATTAATTGGATGATTCCTGTTAAGATTGTCGCGACCAGTACGTATTGTAGACCGTGATCTGCCATCAGACTAACGAGTACTAAAGCCATCGCCCCAGTTGCTGCTGATATCAGACCAGGCCGGCCGCCCACAAATGATGTAATGACTGCAATGGTAAATGAAGCGTAAAGCGCAACACGCGGATCCACTCCAACGATGAACGCAAACGCGAGTGCTTCGGGTATGAGTGCCAGACCAACGACAATTCCCGCCAATAAATCTGCACGCACATTACCGAACCATTGCCGCTGTAAAGTGTTCATGTAGTTCCCCTCTCATGATATTTCAGGATAGTTCTCACGAATCAGCATACCATTTTCAGTTATCTCCGTATATGCAGTTTTTTCTTTTATAGACCAATGATCCTGTCATGTGCAAGAATATTAGAGCAGTTGCCGTTCTTTTTTCTTTTTAGCCGCCTCGCTGCCCCGCTTTAAATTTCCTTTTTTGATTTCGGCCACGTCATAGACTGCAACGAATGCATTGCGATCTACATCACGGATGATTTCTTTCATTTTACTGTCTTCCAGACGATGAATGATACACGTGATTTCCATGAAGTTTTCATTGGTAAAACCGCCCTGCACTACTCGGTATGTAGCTGTGCGACCTAGCCGGATGCGGATTTCCTCCACCATACCTTCCGGCTCGTCTGTCATAATTTTATATGCTTTTGAGCCACTCAGGCCAACTTCCATAATGTGAATGACTTTCGATGCAATAAAGTACGCGATCGCTGACATGATAGCCCCTGTCAGCCCGAATACTGTGGATACAATGATAAATACAAAGACATTCAAAAATAAAATCAGGTCACTTGTAGCAAAAGGAAGCTTTCTGGAGAGTAGAACTGCCAACATATCGATTCCGTCCAACGCTCCGCCGTTACGCAGTGCCATCCCGATTCCCACACCTATAATTATGCCGCCTACCACTGTCACCAACAGCGCATCTCCTTCGATAATTGTCGGAACATGGTCCATCAGACTTGTGCTGATTCCTAAAGACATAATTCCCAGAACAGAGAGTGCTGCAAAACGGCGGCCAATCTGATAGTAGCCTAAAATAACAAAGGGTATATTCAAAACAGCAATCCAAAAGCCTAAAGGCAGACCAAACAATTGAGAGCCAACAATACTCAGTCCCGTAACCCCGCCGTCCGATACCTGATTCGGGATCAGGACAGATTCAAGTCCGTATGCAGTGATAACAGAGCCCACAACGACAAATAATGCCTGGATAATGCTTCGCAATCCATAATGCTCCGGTTTCTTCACTTTTATCATCTTATCTCTTCTTTCCTTTAATCCGTGTTGCTGACTTTTTTTGCTAGTATACCCACTGCGGCATTTCGTCAGTCCTCCAGTAATATAATTTAGACTACTGTGAAAATGTTAAAAACCATTATGTTAAACTGATTTTAAGATGCATACTGTATATATTGTTAAAAAGATTACGGATAACAAGATAGTACAAACCAAGAGATAGGCCATCATTCATTACGCGGGAAGATTCAAAACTAAAGTTAGCGAGATGTTTGGAAGTATATCGAACACAAATTGGAAATACTGTGAAACCTGTTATAAAAATTGATGCTTCAAAAAAGAAACTACGATTTATCAAAGCAAATTTGCAGGTAATCCCTATTTTCCTGAAAGTAAAATAGAAAATGCCAGGCGGTTGCCTGGCATTTTTATTTTGTTAAATAAATCTCACTTTTTCTTCGATTGCTATACGCGTTGTCGGATAGGCTGGTGCATTTTCATTACCTATTGTAATAAGCACGATAGGAGTAACGGTCTTCTACATTAAAACGCTCTGCAAATTTTACTTTAACGAACCCGCCCATAGTTCCTGTCGCATAGTCTCATATGGATAGTTACCGACGAGTATCTCCTTACTCGATGCATCTAATAGCCCTAATCTTAAAAGTTTGGATCGTATTTTCTTACGGATCGACGCTCTTAAATCAATGCAGACAATGTATCAGCCATTCTAATTCCTCCTGTTAATTGAACTAATCTTTAATAAGCACCCGTCCGTACTTTTAGTAAGTACATTCCGTCAAGTTTTTTGGAATATGTTATGATGTAGAAAAACATGAACGGGGTTTTATAATGAAACAATATGAGGAGCACAAAGAATATTCCTGTGAACTTTACCGCAGCGCTATCGAATTCATCGGTAAGCGATGGACTGGAATTATTGTTTATCAATTATTTGAGGGGCCTAAGCGCTATCACGAATTGCTGAATGCGATTGAAGGAATTTCCGACCGGCTTTTATCTGAAAGGCTGAAGGATTTGGAACAGGAAGGCTTGCTAACGAAACATGTGCTGACAGAAGCACCGAAAAAAGTGGAATACGAGCTGACACCGTTGGGCTATGAATTCAAGGATGTGTTTCAGGCCGTAATGAATTGGGCAGTAAAAAAAGAACAGTTTATGCGAGGTAATAAATGACTTAGCTAACATTAATTCCGCAATAACTCAACACATGCCTATACCGCCAAAACATTGTCTTTCACCTTGCAAAATCATTCTACAAAAGATACGATGTAAGGCATAAAACCAAAGGGAGAGTTTGCCCGTGCATTATCGTTATGTCTCTATTTCAATTGAATTGGCAAGACGCCTGCTTATACTAGAAGAAGGAGATCGCTTTGATTCAATTAAAAAGTTATCTGAAGACTTCGATGTTGGCCGCGGAACAATACAAACAGCTTTATCACGTCTAGTGGAGGATGGCGCTTTGGAAATTGAGAGTCTTGCACAGCAAGGTTCTTATATCAAAAAGGTAAATCGTCCACTTCTATTAAAGGCCGCTCAACTCGAGGAAGTTATCGGTACACTTCCGATAACTTATTCCAGGCTCTATCTAGGTTTAGCGACTGGGCTGCACCAAGCTTTTGAGAATTCCGATATGTCGCTCATTCTGGCCCAGGTAAGAGGAGCAAAGAACCGATTAAATTTCCTTCAATCCTCTCGATGTGATTTCATGATCATTTCAAAACTTACTTGGAACAGGATTCAGGATGATGAGGATTTAACGCTTTTATTTGAATTTGGGCCCGGTTCGAATGTCAGCAAACATGTTCTGCTTGTTCGCAATGAATTCGCCAATGAGATTTCTGAAGGGATGCGAATAGGGGTCGACTCTTCTTCTTTTGACCATTTGCAGCTTACGCTTAAAGAATTTAACGGTAAAAATGTTCAGCTCGTCGAAACCTCTTATGGTCAAACGATTGATAAGCTCATCACAGGAGAAATTGACGCAACCATTTGGGATGCAGGAATATGGGATGTCGGCATCATTTCGCAGCCTGACTCCTTAAGGATGATTCCACTCACTCAATACGAAGTCGAGCAAATTGATAATACCATTGCCTGTTTAGTTGTTAAAAAAGATAATAAAGCTTTGAACCAGTTATTATTGAAATGTATTAATCCAGAGGCTGTTGTTGAAACCCAGAAACAAGTAATGGCGTATAAAATTACACCATCGTTTTAATTCTCAAACATTATTCCAGTAAAGTCCCCCGGGTTCGCGTATTCACTGTGCACCCGGGGGATTTTGTTTAATTAAATTAATACCTTTTCAGCATTCTTATAATGTTCTTCAATCTGCCTAGTTCTTTCTGCATCATCCCAATTCAGCAGATCTGCCATAATATCGGCAACTTCATTTACTGCATCCATACCGTGATTCTTATCAAAAATTAAAAGCGCAGAACGCCGGTCCATAAAGTCTGTTATCGTAAGCGCCATCTCTTTTTCAACAGCTAGCTTTACCTCACCTTTGATACCGGGGACATTTTTTGCCAGCAAGTCAATCCATTTTATATCATCTTCTCCATAAGCAAGCAGCTCATCGTTAGCTGCACCGTAAAGCCACACTAAGCGTTCAATTGCAACGGGCGGTATGCCGGCCGCCTTAAGTTTAGCGGACATATCCCTCTGATATTGATAATAATCTTCACCAATATCCCCGCCAGGTAAAACTACTTCCTCAGTTTTTTGGTTATCTCCAAACTTTTTCGGTAAGTCTTTTGCTACTTCTTTTAAGACACGTTCTGACATTTTTCGATAAGTTGTTAATTTACCACCTGCAACCGTCAGCAATCCTTCTTTTATTTTCCAGACCTCATCGTCTCGTGAAGTATCTCGTGTAGATTTGCCTTCTTGTTTTATTAACGGACGTAATCCTGCCCATATACCTAATATATCTTCTTTTTCTAACTTGGCTTCAGGAAAACAATCGACGGCCAAGTCAAATAGGTAGTCGATTGCCGCCTGATCTCCTCCTGGCTGATCAATGTCGCCTTCATGAATGACATCTGTAGTTCCAACGTAAACATAATTCCAGCGTCTAATAATGAATCCTGATTTACCGTCAGAGGATTCCAGAAGAACAGCACTTGTTAACGGGATTTTCTCAGCAGGGAAAACGAGATGAATTCCTTTACTTAACAATAATGTTTCAGGTGCCTGCAAATCATTCTTTTGCAATAAATCTTCTGCCCACGGGCCAGTAGCATTAATTGTCAGTGCAGCAGTTATTTGATGTTCGTTACTGGTTAGCTGATCTTTCACAGTGGCACCGATAACAGTACCCGCGTCGTCATAACGAAAAGAAGTTACTGCTGTATGGTTTACAACGCGCGCCCCATGCTCAGCAGCTGAACGTGCATTCATTACTGTGAATCGCGCATCCTCAGTGATATATTCACCGTATACTATACCGCTTTTAAGGGGTTCTCTTAAAAGTGGAGCATATTCGCGAACTTCATCGGCTGTTAGTGTTCTATGTGTTTCATCTTTTGTTGATTTAGCCAGTTTATCAAAAAGTAGAAATCCTGTGCGATATTTAATTAGACTGCCACTTTTAAAAACTGGAATGATAAAGTCTAACGGGTGAATCAGATGTGGAGCAATTTTTTTCAACACTTTTCTTTCTCTGGCTGATTCTTTCACTAAACCCACATTGCCTGTTGCAAGATATCGAACTCCGCCATGAACTAATTTAGAAGAACGGCTTGATGTACCATAAGCAAAGTCTTCTTTTTCCACAAGAGCCACTTTCAGACCTCTCAATGTTGCATCGCGGGCAATTCCACTTCCTGTGATTCCACCGCCGATGATCAATAAATCAAATGTTTCATCGGACATTGCTTGCAGTGCTTCGATTCTTCCTTCAGGACTAAATGGATGATTCGTCATATTAAATTGCCCCCCTTCATTATACGTCTACTGTAGGGATACTTCTCACTGCGTCCACGACGTTTTTCCACTCCTGAAAACGCGCTTCCATATTCGAGTCCGTTGTGCGCGGAATAAAAATGGTCCCTGCTTTCTTGAACTTCCGAATCTCCTCTTCGTCTTTCCAGTAGCCCACTGCTAATCCTGCCAGGTAAGCAATGCCTAACGCTGTTACTTGCTCGGTTTGCTGTCTTTCTACATTTATTCCTAATATGTCCGCCTGCATTTGCATAAAGTAATCATTTTTTGACATGCCGCCATCTACTTGTAACGTCGCGAAAGATTCTTCACCCGTTTTTTCACGCAATGATTCCACTACCTGTCTGGTTCTGAAAGCTACTGCTTCCAGCACAGCTTTGACGACATGCTGCCTTGTAGTCGCACGCGTCAGACCGAATATAGCACCTTTAGCCGATGGATCCATATACGGGGTCCCCAATCCCTGAAGTGCAGGTACAAAGTAAACACCACCGCCTTTAGGCATCGTTTCTTCTCTAAATACTTCTTCAATATCCTGAAGTATATTCAACTCTTTGACCCAACTCATCGTAGCTCCACCTGTAACTACCTGGCCTTCCAGACAAAATGAATCTTGTCCGTTGAAGCGCCAAAGCGCCAGCGGGAAAGAGTTCTCACTAGATATCCAGTTTGTTCCGGTATTCACGTCAACCATTACAGATGTTCCGTATGTTGCTTTTCCTTCACCCGGTTTCGTGGCTAAGTGGCCAAACATGGCAGATTGTTGGTCACCTGCGACTGCCGCGACTGGAATATCTGCATTAAATAGTGATTTCACTGTCGTACCGTATACTTCACTAGATGACACCAGTTTTGCGAGGTGATCGACGGAAAGCCCAATAAAGCCTGCTAACCCTTCATCCCAATCGCCAGTAATGGGATTCCATATATTCGTACCTACTGCATTTGACGGATCGGTAACAAAAGCTTCTCCTCCAGTTAATTTCCACAGCAACCAGCTGTCCATTGTTCCGATTAATACGTCACCTTTTTGAACGTTTTCTTTACAATTCGGAACATTATTTAATAACCATTCATACTTTGTATACGTTGAAAAAGGACTGATCGATATTCCCATAATCTCTGTAAGTTCTAAGCATCTTTGATAAGTGCGTAAATCTTGCCAGACAATCGCGTTGTAAACAGGCAAACCTGTATTTTTATCCCATGCAACCGCTGTGGAACGCTGAGTGGCCAAACCAATAGCTGCTATATCTTCAAAGCCTAGCTCAGCTTTCTTCACTGCATCGCGCATTAACTGTTCTGTAAGATTCCAAATTTCCATCGGATCATGTTCCAGCAAACTTGGAGCGGGAGTAATTTGTGTGAACTCACTATATTCAATCGCCACCTCGTTACTTTCCTGATCATAAATGACAGCACGTACGCCCGATGTTCCGGCATCAATCGCAAGTATATATTTGCTCTCCATTCGTATCCCTCCTTTGTTATGAAAAACCTGCCTTTTCACTTTCAGACATCACTTTTCGTTTTGCGGCATCAATGTGCCTTTATTCATAATTCCATTTGGATCAAGCGACATTTTCACTTTTTCCAGTATCTGATAAGAGCTTCCAAGTTCAGAAGGCACCCACTGTGCACGAACTTTCCCAATTCCGTGATGATGGCATATGGATCCATTATGAGAGAGCGTTGTTTCTATAACAGATTGCCACATTGCTTTATATACACGGCTCACATCTTCTACATTCCTTTTAGGCATCGCACCTAACATGAAGTAAATATTTGTTCCTTGATCATAGCTATGTGAAGAGTGTCCTGATGCAACCATCACTTCGGGAACATCACGCTTTAAATTGGCTAGGACTTCTTCATAAATAACTGCTACATCTGACCAATTTGCCGATATTTCAATAGTATCGACTATAATTCCCTGGCTCGTATATTCTTCTAATTCTTTCGTGTTATTTCGTTTCTCTAACCACTGAATCAATGGCTTGTCACCAAGGGCACGACCTCCCCCTGCCTGAACAATTTTATCGATGGCTGTGCCTTCCGTTTGTGCATAACCCTCAGGACCTTCAGAAAGCAGAAGAAGAATTGATTCGCCTTCTTCAATAAAGTTGCTGTACGAACGTTCAGCTTCTACCGCATCGTGCAGTCTTGTAACTGCTGGATTCCACCCAGTCCGAATGAACCTTTGAATAATTTTTAAACCTTGTTCCATATCTTTAATCGCATATGCGCCCAGCCATCTGTCAGTTGATTTTTCAAATACTTTTAGGGTTACTTCTGTAATAATGCCCATCGTCCCTTCAGACCCTAAAAAGATATGTCGCAAATCAGGACCGACTGACCTGCGCGGTACATCCTTGATACGAATAACCTCTCCGTCTGGCAGTACCGCTTCTAAACCAAGTAATAAGTCTTCAATGTTCCCGTATTTCGTACTGTATTGACCAGAACTTCTTGTCGCAACGAGACCTCCCAGCTGCGCTAAATCAATCGACTGCGGGAAATGCCCACCGGTATAACCGTTACTCTCCAAATAGGTTTCTAAATCTCTCAGGACCACTCCCGGCTGTGCTGTCACAGTTAAATTATCTTCATTCAGATCCAATATGCTGTTCATATGTCCCACATCAATGATGACGCTTTCACAATCAGGCTCAGAACCGCCTGTCACTCCAGAACCGCCGCCGTAAGGAACAACTGAGATCTTATGTTCATTCAAATACGCTAACACTTTCGATACTTCCTCTGTTGTTGCAGGTTTGACCACACACAGCGGGCCTTGTAATTCTTTGCCCACTGCCTTTTCAACCATCCGTAACGGCCACATGTCCGTATCGTGATCTTTTAATACCTGGATATCTTGACTTACTGTCCCTTTTTCTATTAAGCTGGCAAGTTCTTTTACAATTGATTCAGTCTGTATTTTCATAGTTTACATCTCCTTGTATCAGGTATTCTCTAATCATGTACATATTACCGTACAAGATTTCACCTGTCAACGAACATTGCAGATATTTCAGAAATATTAAAACTTGATCTTAGTCAAAAGTCAGGGTACATCGATTGACAGGTTGTACATATTGAAAATTCATTCGAAGACTATTCGCCTGGCTAGTTGGACACCCCTATTATATACAGACTCAAAAAAGCGTCCGCTCCTTTTAATCAGGAACGAACGCTTTCTATTCTTATTCTAATAACCGAATCCAATACTCACATACTACGCGTTTAGAC
>NZ_JARICI010000005.1 GCF_029257255.1 Sporosarcina sp.
GACGACACTGCAGAAGTTCCAGCTGAGGACGAAGAAGTAGCAGAAGACGCGACTAATAGCGACGACACTGCAGAAGTTCCAGCTGAGGATGAAGAAGTAGTAGAAGACGCAACTGATAGCGACGACACTACAGATGCTGCGGAGACTGATGAAGCTAATCAAACAACAGTTTGGGACAAGTTAGTCGGTTATTACCAGCAAGTCGTTACGGCTTATGATTCTTTATTTAGTTCATTAAAAAAATAAAATACGTATAGTTATAACCCTTGGTCTCCCAAAAAGGAGCCCAAGGGTTTTCTGTTACTAATTTATGAACTCACCTCTATTTCATCCATAAAAAGAGCCAATTCAATTGCGTGTAAACGCGTTTTGTCCCTTCCGTCGTTATCTTTAGTAGAAGTACTATTTGAAAGGTATTTGAGAGTATTGAAGAAAATTGGTTTCGTCCTTTTCGTCATTCTGACTGTTGCTGGGTTGATTGTGGTGACTGGCATGGATAGGGGAACGAAAGTGAAATCGAAAGTGGAAATGAAAGTACAGAGTCAGTCAAAGACGGAGACAAAGGAATGACGTTATATTATTTTAAAAAAGACACTGAAGGAAAGAGGAACTGTACAGGTGACTGCCTTGCAAACTGGCCGCTTGTAAAAGATAGTGATTATGAAATACCAGATGGTTATGATAAGGCCGACTTCGGTAGTATCTTTCAATGCTTTTTTGACACTTTCAATTTGACACTAATAGTAGGGAAAAAATAAAAAGCACGCTCTTGTCAAATTGACAAAGAGCGTGCCATGGAGGAGAAGCCAGAACGGGTATTGCTCGTAGGGGTTTATTGCCATAGACATGGTTGGTTATGGGTCATAGGTCAATGTGTAACTGGTAACGAGTTATTGGTTTTTTCAAAAGTTAAGGTTTCTGTTTCTCGCTCCATGCTCCGAAAAGGAGTCTCACCTTCTCGGAGATTAGAAATATTCCGATCCATTGAAGTCCAACGTAATAGTATAGTTTTTCGTATTGATCCGATTGGAAAGCTGGTGAGCAGACTTTTCTGCTTGCTGGGCTTTCTGGCGGTATGCTTCGGGATCAAACAATGCGACACGGTATACGGTTGTTGACTCCGAGTAACCGTATTGGATTTCTTCTTTATTGGCTAATGAAAGTTCTTTATAAAAGTTGGCTTTTGCCCGTAGTTGAATGGCCAGCTCGATTGCTTCAACCAATGGAAGCTCTTGTCCTTCAAAATCTACGGTATGCGTGCTGTTTGCAATATAGATAAGTAAATCGAGCTTGCGCTGATCCATTCTAGCTTGCTCAATTTCTTTTTCTACGTCTTCTAGAGAGCGGGAGACTGGAGGCGGAACGGTGCCTTTTTCTACTGTTACAAATGCTACTCTGTGAGCTTCTGATTCCAGCTCACGTATTTGTTTTGAAAGAATACTTTTTAATTTGACGCCTTCTGCTAAAGTAATGGTCATGATTACACCTCTTTCTTTATTGTAAAAGCTGGCCGTTCAGCTGTCAGAATAGCGGAAGAGAAATCTCCTCCATTTATGCTGGTGAACATTTTCCCGCAGGCATTGGTTAATTGGAAAGCTTCTCCGGCGTTTAATGAAGGACGAATAAACAGTAACTGCAGGATGTTTTCTGATTCCTCTGTGACAGCTGTACGGATAGAGTCTGTATGAGGGCTACCAAAAGCACTGTAATCGTCACTTAAGAGTAATTGGCTGGGGAAAGTATTGAATTGGCTGTTGAGACCTTCGTAGCCATCCTCAGCCGTTCCTATTGACAGTTTAATATTTCCAGTTATTTTGTCTGCGTCGTAAATAGAAGCTGGAATCTCATATTGCAGGGAAAAGAATACATTTAAATCTTCTGCGCTGTGAAAGGAAGAGATATATTTGTGACTTTTTATTTGGTTCATCAAAATTTCTAAGGCTGAAGGTGTTACAGGGTGGGCAGCGCCTAGCTTCCTACAGATAGACTGCCATTCCTCCAGACCGGGAAAATCGGAAATATTCTTGTCCAGCAATTCGAAATAAAGTTGTTCCTGGAATAATTGCAGACGCCCTTTTAGCATCTGAGGTGATGCAGAGACGGTTGTTTTGTTATAATAGATCATGCCTAATTTGAAATCAGGAATTTTTGTAAATATAGAAGGATGGATAGTAAGTTGCATGAATATCACCTACATCTAATTTTTCTTTATCTTATCATAAGGGAGGCGGGGAATGGTGAATGTCGCTCAGTTGCAAGCAGAAATACGTGAATTTGCGGCGGCCATTGGAATCGACAAAATAGGTTTTACGACAGCAGCCCCGTTCGTAAAGTTGAAGGATCGACTGAAACAGCAGCAGCGTTTGAACTACCAATCCGGATTTGAAGAGCCGGATCTCGATAAACGTACCAATCCTTTGCTGTTGCTGGATCAGGCAGAGAGCATCATATCTATAGCGGTGGCTTATCCTTCAAAGATGAAAGATAGTCCCCGCGGTAAAAAAGGAGAACGGCGTGGGATGTTCTGCCGTGCTTCCTGGGGCGAAGACTATCATACAGTACTGCGGGACAAGCTGGCGCAGCTGGAACTTTTCATTCTGACGAAGGTGCCTGATGCAAGGCTTCGTTCCATGGTGGATACGGGAGAGCTTGTTGACCGGGCAGTTGCAGAGAGAGCAGGCATCGGATGGTCGGCAAAGAACTGTGCAATCATTACACCGGAATTCGGTTCATACGTCTACCTTGGAGAGATGATTACGAATATCCCGTTTGCACCCGATGAGCCGATGGAGGACCAGTGTCTGGATTGTACGCTATGTTTGGATGCCTGTCCGACGGGCGCACTCATTCAGGGTGGACAATTAGATGCCAGGCGCTGCATTGCGTTTCTAACCCAGACGAAACAAGCGGTGCCAGAAGAGTTCAGACAGAAAATCGGCAACCGTCTTTACGGCTGTGATACGTGCCAGACGATTTGTCCTAAAAACAAAGGAATGAATCATACCCATCAGCCAGGGTTTACACCGGATCCTGCCCTTGTTAAGCCTCTTTTGCTGCCGTTACTGTCTTTATCCAATCGACAGTTTAAAGAACAATACGGGCATATGTCAGGCTCCTGGCGAGGTAAGAATCCTATTCAACGCAATGCATTAATTGCTTTGGGGCATTTCAAAGATGAATCTGCAGTCCCAGAATTAGTGAGACTGCTGGCAGAGGATCCGCGTCCTATGATCAGGGGAACAGCTGCATGGGCGCTTGGCAGAATCGGGACAGCAGAAGCAGAAGTGGGGTTACATCAAGGATATATCGCAGAGCAGGAGGCAACGGTTAAAGAGGAAATCGACCGTGCTATTAAGCAGCTGCAAACTAATTGAAAGAAGGTACGAATTAAAATGACTATACATGTAGCTTTATTTGAACCGCAGATACCTGCGAATACAGGGAATATCGCGCGCACTTGCGCAGGAACCGACACGGCGCTCCATTTAATCCGGCCGTTAGGTTTTTCGACGGATGATAAAATGCTGAAACGCGCGGGACTGGATTATTGGCAGCACGTGGAAATTACGTACCATGATGGGATCGAGGAGTTTTTTGCTGCTTATCCAAAAGGTAAATTCTACTTCATTACGAAATTCGGCGAAACAAGTTACGATTCATTCGACTTTACGGATCAGGATGAAGATATATTCTTTGTGTTCGGCAAAGAAACGACAGGCCTACCGAAGGAAATCATTGCGGCAAATAAGGAAACTTGTCTGCGCATTCCGATGAATGATGAACATATTCGTTCGTTGAATTTGTCGAATACGGCTGCGATTTTAATTTATGAGGCATTAAGACAGCAAAAATTTACGCATTTAACATAAAAAAAGGGGACCGGCCATATGCCAGTCCCTTTTATTGTACTTATTTTTTTACTTGGCCTGGCTTGTCTTCGTATCCGCCTGTAAAAATAGCAGAGAGGAATGCGAAACAAACAGCTGCAATTAGTAATAGTCTCATTGTTTGTACCTCCTGTAAAATCAGTAGTCCTTCACACAGTATACCGTAAACGAATGGAAAATGAAATATCCTTCGCTTTAGTTTGTGACAGGTTGTTAACAAATCTTAGTGCGGCAGGAAAAATAGTTGATAAGCAAACAGAACTGCGAAAATATATAGCAATAGAGGAACCTGCTTCGCTTGGCCTTTTGTAATCTTCAGAAGCGGGTATGAAACGAAACCAAGTGCGATTCCTGTTGCAATACTTGAAGTAAGCGGCATCGTTAAGATAACCAGGAAAGCAGGGAATGATTCGTCAAATGAATCCCATTCGATATGCTTTACGGCACTGATCATGAGACTGCCTACGATAATTAACGCAGGAGCAGTGATCGCCGCTACACCTGACAGCGCGCTGACAACTGGGCTGAAGAATGCTGCAATAATGAACAGAACGGCTACAGTCAGCGTAGTGAGTCCTGTCCGGCCTCCTACGGCTACACCTGAAGAGGATTCAACGTAAGCAGATGTCGGGCTTGTACCGACCATAGCGCCGACAGAAGCGGCAAGTGAGTCGGCAAGAAGCGCATGACGTGCACGCGGCAAAGATTTGCCTTTCATCAGACCCGCTTGTTTTGCTACGCCGATCATCGTTCCTGTCGTATCGAACAAAGTCACGAGCAAGAATGCAAAGACCACTCCGTACAGACCGTGAGTGATGACATCACCCATTGCTTGAATTGGATTCCAGACTAAAATTCCTTCCGGCAGGTGCGGCATTTTCATAAAGCCTTCAAACTTTAGCTGCTTGGTAAAGAAAGCGACGATGGCAGTTGTGATCATGCCGATAAAAATCGCTCCGTAAACATTCAAGTTCATTAAAATGACGGTAACAATCAACCCAAAGAGTGTCAGCATTACGGCAGGAGATGTTAGATCACCTAGTTGAACAATATTGGACTCATGTGGTGCGACTAGTCCTGATAAACGCAATCCGATAAATGCGATAAATAATCCAATACCAGCAGTAATCCCGTATTTGAGATTCTCGGGGATGGATTCAATCAACTTTTCCCGGAATGAAGTCATGGACAGCAAGACGAAAATAAGTCCTGCAATAAATACAGCAGAGAAGGCTGTCAGATAATCCAACTGTCCATCAGAGCCGATAACAATTGAAGCAAAATATGCATTCAAGCCCATTCCTGGAGCAATTGCAATTGGATAGTTAGCGAATAAAGCCATCCAAACCGTACCAATAACAGTGGCGATGATAGTGGCTAGAAATACTTGGTCGAAAGGAACTCCAGCGTCCGATAGAATAATCGGGTTGACGATGACGATATAAACCATCGTCAGAAAAGTTGTGATACCTGCTAATAATTCAGTTTTAACAGTGGTATTATTCTTTTTTAATTGAAACAATCATATTCTCCCCTTAAATGACGAACGAATTAAAGACCAAAGACAATAATATTCGTTTTCACGAGAGAAATCAAGCCATTATATTGAAAAAGTTTATTCGTAAAAGTGAACGAAAAACTGTACAATTAGTCTAGTAGATTTTTTGAAGGAGGAAATGACATGCCAACTATATTTGAACATATGGTGTTATTGAGCAATGGTGTACAGATGCCACAGCTAGGTCTCGGCACATATAAAATGACAGACCCGGAAGAAACCGTGACAGCGGTGGAGAAAGCGGTTTCACAAGGCTATCGAGCAATTGATACAGCATCAATTTATCAGAATGAAAAAGAAGTGGGCGATGCGGTCAGGAATTGTGGCGTTCCACGCGAAGACCTGTTTATTACTTCAAAAGTGTGGAATGATGAACAGGGATATGATGAAACGCTTAGAGCCTTCGAGCGTTCATTGACAGCGCTGGACATGAGTTATTTGGATTTATATCTGACACATTGGCCGGTCAGTGGCAGTTATATCGATACATATCGTGCGATCGAGAGGCTGTATGATGAAAAGTTAATCAGAGCAACAGGTGTCTCCAATCATCATGAGTCTCACTTGATGGAGCTCTTTACTGTTGCCAACATTCGTCCAATGGTCAATCAGGTTGAACTTCATCCGATGCTGACGCAGGAACCGCTTCGTCAATTTTGCAGCGATCATCAAATTGCTGTGACATCCTGGAGTCCGCTGGCAAGAGGCACTTTGTTAGATGATCCGGTGTTGTCTGCGATTGCCGAAAGTCACGGAAAAACGGTGGCCCAAGTGATGATTAGATGGCATCTTCAGCACAATCTCATTGTCATTCCCAAATCAGTGACAGAGAGCCGTATTAAAGAAAATAGTGAAGTAAGCGATTTTCAGCTATCAGAAACAGAAATGACGCTGATTGATGCGATGAATAAAGATCAGCGAACAGGTACAGATCCGGATACATTTTGATAGTCTAGAGAAAATGGGGGAAGTAAAATGGGGTTATTTCGACGTAGAACAGAACAGACTGGAACGGTAGTAGAAGAGACAGCTGTTACGTCAGTCAGCTCAGCTGAGGATCAGCAGCAGGAGCGATATAAACAAGTGGAGAACGAATTAACGGCGGCTGTTACGCAGCACGAGAAAGTAAATGCACAGCACAATGTATTGGGCGAAGCAGTTTCAGAGATTGAGAGCAGTTTTAATATCATACAGAATCTTAGTGAACAGACTACAGAAGCTTCGATGAAACTACATGATAATGGTCGTTCGCTTGAGGAAAAATCTATTTACATGGTGAAGGAAGCGCAGGACGGTGCAGATGAAGTACGTAAAACTGCCGAAGTAATGAATGATTTAGGTAAGCATATGGAAATGTCGGAAGTAAGCATGACGCAATTAAGTGAACGTTCCGTAGAAATTCAGTCAATCGTAGGTGTGATAGAAAATATTGCTGCACAGACAAATTTACTGGCTCTGAATGCTTCCATTGAGGCTGCGCGTGCAGGAGAATATGGCAAGGGCTTCTCGGTAGTAGCGCAAGAAGTTAGGAATCTAGCAGAAAGCACTTCAGACAGTACGAAAAATATTCAGTCACTGACCAATGCATTGAAAGAGGAAATTCTGCAAGCATTGGAAGCAACAAAGAAAAGCTCAAAATTAATTGAGCAGGGTGTGGCGGTCAGCTTGCAGACGGCTTCGAAAATCGGTTCTATTCTGGAAACCGTGCAGGGAAGTCAGGCAGATATTTCTTCCATAGAAAAAATGATTGCTGAGCAGAATGAACTTTCCTCTAAAATGCAGCAAGAACTGAAGAAAGCAAATTCTCTATTTTCAGGAGCGCATGAATTGATTGTCGAACATATTGAAGACGCGAAAGAAGTAGATAAACGTTTAGAAAGCGGTATTCAGCAACTGTTAATAAAATAAATAAATCCCGCAGATCGGTAATCTGCGGGATTTATTTATTTATTCAGTTTCTAATACAATTTGTTCGGAAGTAATCGGATGTTCGAAAGCCACTTTTGACGCGACCAATTTATAAGGTCCTCTTGCAATTGTTTCGCTGCCGTAGAGTTGGTCACCGACAACCGGATGTCCCATATGCGAGAAGTGCACACGGATTTGGTGTGTGCGTCCAGTCTCCAGTTGCGCTTCCACTAAAGTACTGTTGGCAAGACGTTCCAATACTTTAAAATGCGTCACTGCAGACTGGCCGGAAGGGGATACTCTGCGGCGTGTCGCATGGTAGCGGTCCTTACCAATCGGCATATTAATAGTGCCGCGTGGTTTTCTCAGTTGGCCTTCTACTTCAGCAGTATAGAATCGGTCGATTTTATTCTGCTCAAGCATCCGGTCTAGCATTGTCTTGGAAATCGGGTGTTTGGCAATCAGCAGAATTCCTGCCGTGTGTTGATCGAGACGGTGGACGTGCTCTGCGTAAGTGCCGCCTTTAGAATCGATGTAACCCATCACTTCGTTCATCAGTGTGCCTGTGCCGGGCGAATGTTCAGGGTGAACAGAAACTCCGGCCGGTTTATTCACTGCCAACAAATGCTCATCTTCAAAGACGACACGCAGTGAATGAAATGGTTCCGGTTTATAGGACGACTGCGCATCTGAAAAAGCGAAAGTCAGCTCTGTACCTTCAGGCAATGGTTCTTTCCATTCAACAGGAAGGCCTTCAGAGTCCGTCACGCTTTTATCCATACGCATTTGGTGAACCGTCTTTTTGCCGCCCTGCCACTGTTCGCGGAGCAGCTGTTCCACTGTTTCACCGGGTTGTATCGTTGTGTAATGAAAACTTGTCATCTAGTCCGTCTCCTTAGTTCTTTTCAATTTCGTCGAAAAATGCTTTAATATTTTCATCGGGATGTCCGCCGCTCATTCTGAACTGTTCTTTGCCGTCTTTATAATGAACAAGAGTTGGCCATTGTTTGACGCCGTATTCAGCATTCAGCTGTTTACTGAATTCCAGCATATTGTATTGATAAATGTGAACCTTTTGATTGTCGGCGATCGGCATCAGTCTCGGCGTCATTTCCATACAGTGCGGACATTCCGGACTGAAATAATAAACAGTTGTTGGTTCACCGCTTTTTATTTGCTTGTCCAAAGCATCGGGAAGAATGATGTTTTGATAATTCTCGTTTTGTAATAAATCAATTGTCAGTTGGTCCAGCTTGTCAGTTCCATAAGGATTATCCGTTAATTTTGTTTCATTCGACTTGTTGTTTAACACGATGATCAAAATAAAGATCACCACAATAAATCCGCCAATGGCTAATAATTTTTTCAATTGGTGTCACTCCTTTGTTTGTTTCCACATTACGAGACTTGCCGCAAAAATGAAAGTAAATGCTATGAAAGCCATAAATGGAATCGTGATAAAGCCTAAATAATTTACAAATTGGCCAGTACAGGAACCCGTTCCACATGTGGGGGCACTCTCTTGCAGAAAGGTTAGCTTTTGAATTCCATAATGATAGAGGGAAATTCCGCCGCCTATCAATGAAAATGCAGCAGTCGTCATAGCAATACGGGCATTTTTTTGAATCAGTGCAATCAGCGCGATCAGTACGATCGGATACATGAATATACGCTGATACCAGCAGAGCGTGCATGGCTCATACCCTTTAATCTCTGAAAAATAGAGAGAGCCGAGAGTAGCGATTAATGCCAGTGTCCAAATGAATAGGAGCAGATTCTCTTGTTTTTTTGCCATATGTACTTCACTCCTTTCCTTTAACTCTGGCAATCATGACAAAAGCCTTCCCGGGTAGCAGGAAAGCTTCTCCATTATAACGCAGTGCTGTCTTCGTCTTCTGCGTTTTCTTCTTCAGGCAGCTGTTTTTTTGCTTCCAAATAAAGAATGTGATGGCCATCCACTTCTTTTACAGTAAATTCATAGCCTTGTTCAATAATCTTCTCACCTGGTATCGCTTCAAAACGCTGATCCATAAACCAGCCGCCGATTGTATCGATATCATCTTCCAAAATCTCGATGTCGAGTTCATGATTGACGTTTTCAATCAGCATTTTAGCGTCCAAGATATAATGGTCCGGACCTATTTTCTGTAGTTCGGGCAGTTCATCCAGATCGAATTCATCGCGGATTTCACCAACAATTTCCTCTAGAATATCTTCAATTGTTACAAGTCCCGATGTGCCGCCGTATTCATCCAGCAAAACGGCCATATGGATTCGCTCACGTTGAATTTTTAACAGTAAATCTCCAATAGGCATCGTCTCAATTACTCGGATGATCGGTTGCATATAGTTGACGACAGACTTGTCGCCGGTAGTTGGATCTTTAATATAAGCTGTTAACAGGTGTTTCATATTAATTAATCCGATGACGTGGTCTTTATCCCCGTCTATAATCGGATAGCGTGTATATTGCTCCACATCCATCAATTCAAACACGTCGGATAACGTCATGCTTTTGTCTACAGTCATCATTTCCGTACGGGGCAGCATGATTTCTTTTGCAAGCCGGTCGTCAAACTCGAAAATCCGGTTCACATATTTATATTCTGCTTGGTTAATTTCCCCGCTGCGCAAACTGTCTGACAGGATGATACGTAGTTCTTCTTCAGTATGTGCAACTTCTAACTCAGATATGGATTTGAAGCCAAGTAATCGCGTAACCAGACGGGCAGATCCGTTCATCCCTTTGATAATCGGATACATCAGTCGGTAGAAAATATTCAAAGGCACTGACAGGGCAAGCGATAATTCCTCCGCTTTATGTAGTGCAATGGTTTTCGGTGCAAGCTCTCCTACAACAACATGGAGATAAGTGACGATCGCCAGAGCAATACCGAATGAAAGAATTGTCTCTACATTCGTTTCAAGTGCAAGCTTGTCAAAGATCGGCGCCAGCATTAATTTAACTGTGGGTTCGCCAAGCATACCAAGGCCAAGCGCGGAAATAGTGATTCCGAGCTGACAGGCAGACAGATATTCATCTAGGTTATCAGCAATCTTTTTTGAAAGTACCGCTCGTTTGTTTCCTTCGACGATCAGCTGATCGAGACGGGAAGAACGGACTTTCACGATGGCAAATTCACACGCGACAAAGAAAGCGGTGAGTGCGATCAAGGCAGCAAAAGCTGCCAATCGTATGGGAATGTCCAAATAATAGCTCTATGCTTATTCCAAATGAGGAAAAAGTATAAAGCGTACACCTCCTGTAATGTAAAGTTAGTTATCTTTTATAATAATTTATTTATCGAGAAAACACAATTCCTGGTACTTATAAATATAGAAAATATGTGGATTGTGTATACATCATAAGAAGTTCAGTAGTTTGAATAAGATAATTTGGTAAGTAGTAGGATACCGTTACCCTGCGTTTCAGACGGACGCGGAGGGCCCGCGGTGAGCCGACTTTATAATACTTACTGAGAGCAGTCTAAGTATCACTATTTACTCTATTGGGATTGAAGCGTAAATCCCTTCTACAAACTAAGTGAAGTGAATCTTATTTGAACTCGAATTCAATGCTTCTAAAAAAACAAAAGAACCTCCTAAAAAGGAAGGTTCTGATGGTTATTCGCCGTAGCGAGGCTGGGTTTCTTTGAAGGCATTTTGTTCATTGGGGATACGGCTTACGTCTTCGAAAACATTTTCAGTTTTCTGGGACTGCTTACGCAGACGTTCTTTCTCCAGCTGCTGTTTGCCATCGGATTTCTCTTTGCCCATAACAGCACCTCCTCTAATACAAGGATGGCCGATTATGAGAGAAATCATTCATATACATGATAGGTCATCAAGTCGTGAACCATTTTCAAAACTTCGGTTTCATTCGGCGGTGTGCCGTTTGTCCAATTGACTGATCCGTCCTTATGGTAATCACCTGAGTACTGTTGGTTTTGATAGTAAAATGAAATGGTCCAGCCCGGAAGATCCGTTCCTTCAAACATTTTTTTGTGACTAAAATGCTGCAGCATATGTAGCATCTCCTTTTAATTTAGTGATATCCTGACCATTCTTTTCATAAAATGAGCAAAAGAGCGAAAGGATGAGTGTGTGTTTGTTACGCAATTACGAAACGCCATCGAAGACGAGTATAAATCGTACTTTTATTATAAGTCGATGTATCAGCTAACCAACGATCCGCTGTGGCAGGAGTTTATCCGTCATGCCTATGAAGATGAGAAGAGCCATTATGAAATGTTTCAGCAGCTTCATTATATGATGACAGGAAACTTCGTACCGAATCCGAAAAAAATGGCGCCGTGCACTAACTTAAAAGAATGTGCGAAAAATGCGCTGGTTGATGAATTGGAAGCTGTGGAAGTATATAAAGAAATGCTTTTAAAAGCGCCGTTTGATGCGGCACATGATCCACTTTTCATTGCCATGAATGATGAGATGGAGCATGCGATTCGAATGTCTACCATCTTTAATGGAACATAATGAATCAGAGGCCAAAATCATAGGTCTGTAAATACTTCGCACTTAGCAGCATGCGGGCGCCGTACCAGAACATTTCGCCGTCAATCAGCTGAATCGATGTATCCGGCAGCATTTCCTGGAATTGCAATTGCTGTTTTTCTTTGAACGGATACGGTTCTGAAGCTAATAAAACGAGATCTAGCTTAGCTTCTTTAAATTGTTCTTCCGTCAAAGCAGGGTAGCGGTCAGCCGATTCAGCAAACGGTGTGATGAACCCAATTCGCTGAAGAAGCGTATTGATGTACGTATCCTTGCCTGCCACCATATAGGGCTTTTTCCAAATCACATACGCAACACGTGCAGCAGGCAGTGCAGGCAGCTCTGCAAAAGCTTGTTTGATATCTGCAGCCAATGAATCGGCCTGCTGTTGACGGTCTGTCAGAGTACCCATGTCTGTAATCATCCGAAACGCATCATCGATTGTCTGGACTTCGGCTACATAGACTGGATAAAATTCTGAAAGTATCTCCACCATTTCACGCGTGTTTTCTTCTTTCTCCATAATAATTACATCTGGTTTGGCAGCGTGAATTTTCTCCAGATCCAAATCTTTTGTGCCAGCGACTGCAGGAATTTTCTTTGCAACCTCCGGATAGATGCAATACCTTGTCCGGCCAACAATTTCATCTTCCAGTCCGATTGCGAATAAAGTTTCTGTAATGCCGGGGCATAATGTAACGATCCGCTTTGGTGGAAACTCATACGTCAGTGTTCTTCCCAAATGATCGGTAACTTCTTTTTTCATGGATTTGTTGACCTCCTGAATTTTATAAGAAAGCTGAAATGACGCTACTTGCAACGTACCTGAATCAAACTAAATTGTAAAGTCAAAAATCCCCGCCTCGATTTTCTTTTCATTCAGCTGGTTTTTGTTATAATTGGACGAAGACCAAGTGGAATAAGGTGAAAAGATTGACAATAGTGCTAACTATTTTGTTCATGGCGTTCATTGGAGCGTTGATTGGAGGGGTAACGAACCACCTTGCGATCAAGATGCTTTTCAGGCCGCATGAACCGAAATTTATTGGGAAAACGCGCTTGCCGTTTACGCCGGGCTTAATTCCGAAACGCCGCAGTGAGCTTGCGACGCAGCTGGGTAAGACGGTAACGAATTATTTGCTGACGCCTGATCTTTTTAGGAGAAAGCTGATGACACCTGTCATGGAAGAACGTGTGGAGAAGTTTGTTCAGGATAGAATGAACAAGTACATCTTGCAGTCGGACAAGACATTGAATGATTGGCTAAACCTTGCGGGAGCATCAGAACTTCCCGAACAAGTGGAAGGAAAATTGCTTACATTAATTGATCGTCAGTTACTTGACATGAAAACAAAAGTGACAACTGGTACAGTGGCTGAAGTGGTTCCATTGCGCTGGCAACAGCAAGTGGAGGAAAGAATACCGCATGCTTCGAATTTCTTGTTGCAACGCGCAGAAAAGTTTATTAATTCTGATGAAGGCAAAGACACCTTCCAAAAGCTGATTGACGATTTCCTGAATTCGAAAGGTACATTAGGCGGTATGCTGAATATGTTCTTCAACGATTCGGATTCGCTAGTCGGTAAGATCCAGCGGGAAGCACTGCGCTTTACAGGAGCACCGGGAACGAAGGAATTGCTCGATAAGCTGATCTGGAAAGAGTGGCGTAATATTCAACAACAGCCGATGGAAAAGTTGACGGCAGAGTTCGACTTTGACAGCGTTTTTAATTCGGTGAGGAAGTACGCGGTCGATCAATTGGCACTGAGAGAACGGCTTGACTACAGTTTAGAACATTATTGGCCGACTGGTGCTGAATGGACTGCGGATAATGTAACACCGCAGATTGTAAAGTTTGTCTTCGGGCAGGCAGAGCTTCAGCTGGAGCAGTCGTTACAAAAATTAAAGCTCGATGAAATGGTGAAAGAACAGGTTGATACATTCCCAGTAGCTGTTCTGGAGGATTTAGTACTCGGTATATCACGCAGAGAGTTTAAGATGATTACGGTTCTTGGCGCAGTACTTGGCGGCGCGATCGGTATCATACAAGGGATTATTGCTTTAACATTAAATGGACTTTAGGAGGAATTTACATGACTATTAATATTTATGATGATATGAACAAATTGGAATCTACCTTACGCAAGACAGATCAGTACTTAGCGGTGAAAACGGCTATGGAAGACGTCAAGGGTGATGAAGAAGCGCGTGTGCTTTTTGAAAGTTTCCGTGAAATTCAAATGAATTTGCAGCAGAAGCAAATGGCCGGCGAGGAAATCCCAGGTGAAGAACTCGAGCATGCACAGAAGACTGCGCAATTAGCTCAGGAAAATCCGTTGATCATGGCGATGCTGACTGCAGAAATGAAGCTTAGCGAATTAATTGAAGAAGTAAACCGTGTCGTATTGAAGCCTGTGCAAGACCTTTATGAAAGCTTCAATTAATAGTATAATTGAAACCGGCCCAGGCCGGTTTTTTTCAATCGATGGAGAGTAGGAGAGAACGATGCAGCAACTAAATGTATTTGAGCAGTTCCCGCAAGACTGGATCCGGATGTTTACCCATCTGGCCAATTTATTTTTTGAGCAATCAAAAGTAGGGACTGAAACGGTAGATGACGCCACTATTGACATACGATTTTCTGAACAAATGAACGGCTCTTCTCCAAGTGTTTTAGCGGAACTTCAATGGAAGGGCCGGCAATATACTTCGGAGTTTGCTGAAGCATTTTCAGAGACAGATGAAAAAGAACAAGTGCGCCAGAAAAAAAGAATGTATTCACATGTTCTGCTGGATGTTTTAGAACAAGCAACTGGTATGGAACAGGAATGGGGAATACTAACTGGAATTCGGCCGACTAAGCTCTATCATATGTATAAACAGGATGGTTATACGACTGAAGAAGCAAAGCAATTATTGCAGCAGCGCCACCGGGTATCTGTACGAAAGAGTGAATTGATCGCACAGATTGCAGACATTCAGTTGAATGCACTGCCTGACCTTTATTCGCTGAAGCAAGAAGTTAGTATCTACATTGGAATTCCGTTCTGTCCGACGAAATGCGCGTACTGTACATTCCCGGCCTATGCCATTCACCGCAAAAACGGCCGTGTAGAAAACTTTCTAGACGGTTTGCATGAAGAAATGCGGGCTATCGGAAGCTGGCTAAAAGAGCGTGATATCCGTATAACGACAATTTATTTCGGCGGCGGTACACCGACTTCGATTGAAGCGGATGAAATGGATGCACTCTATCAGACAATGGTAGATTCTTTCCCATACATGGAGCATGTGCGTGAAGTGACGGTGGAAGCGGGACGTCCTGACACGATTACCGTACCGAAGCTGGAAGTGCTGAAAAAATGGGGCATCGACCGAATTAGCGTCAATCCGCAATCTTATACGGATGAAACACTGAAAGCAATCGGGCGCCACCACAGCGTGCAGGAAACGATCGACAAGTATTGGCTGTCTCGTGAGCAGGGCATGCGCAACATCAACATGGACCTGATTATCGGCTTGCCAAATGAAGGGCTGGATGAATTTGAGCATTCATTGGCTGAGACGGAAAAGATGCAGCCTGAATCGCTGACGATTCATACACTGTCGTTCAAACGGGCTTCCGAAATGACGCGTAATAAAGACAAGTATCAAGTGGCGGACCGTGAAACTGTTGGCAAAATGATGAAACGCGGTGAGGAATGGGCAGAAACGAACGGCTATATTCCTTATTATCTGTACCGTCAGAAAAATATTCTGGGCAATCTTGAAAATGTCGGCTATTCACACCCTGGAGAAGAGAGTCTGTATAATATCTTGATCATGGAAGAGGCGCAGACGATTATCGGATTAGGCTGCGGAGCTTCTAGCAAGTTCATGGACCCCGAAACAGGCAAGCTGACACAGTTCCATAATCCTAAGGAACCTGCTGCTTATATTCTTGGTTTTGAAGAATCAATCGATAAAAAAATAGCGTATCTGGAGGAACTATTTCCTTCAGTTCACTCAATAGATTAATGAAAAATCCCCAGTCATTGCGGTGATTGGGAATTTTTTTATCGATAGTTATGCAAATGATCTGGTAATTGTGTATAATTAGTGAATGAACGACCATTCACAATAAAGGGGGAAATGATTATGACAAAACAGATCGAAGTGGAAATTCAAGACAGATTGGCAACGGTTACATTTAATCAACCAGCAGCGATGAATGCGATGGACGGAGAAATGATGAGAGAGCTTGCAGACGTCGTTGATGAACTTCGTGGGAACTCATCTGTACATGTAGTGCTGTTCCGTGGAGCTGGCGGGGCGTTCTCAGCAGGCGGCAACGTTAAAGCGATGCTCGACCCGCGAGGACCGATGAAGATGGAAGACATTATGGTCGACTTATCCAGACTGGCTCTGTCGATGTACAGCATGCCGCAGATTACAATCGCTTCGGTCCATGGTGCAGCAGCCGGGCTTGGATGCAGTATTGCCATTGCATGTGATGTAGTAATTGCAGAGGAATCCAGTAAGATTGCTATGAATTTCATTGGAATTGGTTTGTTGCCGGATGGCGGCGGTCATTTCTTCCTGAAAGAGCGAGTGGGTACAGCAAGAGCGAAGCAGCTGATCTGGTCAGGCGAAGTACTGGACGGCAAACGTGCTGCGCAAATCGGCCTTATCGATCAAGTAGTGGCGGACGGTGAAGCATGGAATGCAGTACAGAAGCATGCACAGAAAATTCTTCATTCCCCGACAGCTTCAATGGCAGCATCTAAACAGATTTTGCATGCTGCAGGAATTGAAGAGCTGAAGAGAGTGGTAGAGTTAGAGAGTGAAGGTCAGGCAGCGATGCGCAGAACTTCAGACCACAAAGAAGGAATCCAGGCATTCGTTGAGAAAAGAAGACCTAGTTTTATAGGTCAGTAATATAAAACAGACACGCAGTTTTGCGTGTCTGTTTCTTTTTAATGAGATTTATTGATATTTAGCAGCAGTTTCCCGCCAAGAGAAATATCCTTTTTCAATCGCACGCAGTAATAGTTCTGCGGATGCTAAGTTTGTAGCCAACGGAATACCATAAACATCACATAAGCGAAGCAATGCACTTACATCGGGTTCATGCGGCTGTGCAGTCAGAGGATCGCGGAAAAATAAGATTAAATCCAATTTTCCTGTTGCGATCATGGCGCCAATTTGCTGATCTCCGCCAAGCGGTCCTGACATAAGACAGCTGATGGAAAGCTCTGTTTCTTCCATGATCCGTTTCCCAGTCGTACCTGTTGCGTAGAGAGTATGTTTTGCAAATATTTGTTCATAAGCAATTGTAAAATTCACTAATTCAGACTTTTTTCATCATGCGCAATTAAGGCAATGTTCAAACCAGTCACTTCCTTCTACGTGATATTGACGAAGATAGCGTATCACAAATAATGAGAAAAATCTCGCTTTTGGGAGGCTGATTTATAAATTCTCTAATGAAAACAGCGGGAAGTGAAAATGAAAAGGCTTACAAATGAATTTCTTTAAATTTACTAGGTTTTTTTCAAGAACATGTATGGTTGGAGAAATAATTTTCAAATAAAAAGTTTCCCGGGAAATAATTTGGAGGAAAAAGAAATATGAAGAGAGCAAGATTGGGGTGGTTCAAAGAAGTCGGACTGTTTTTATGTTTGAACAAGATGAAATTTGTCGGTTAGATGCAAAAAAAGAGACTGTCCCGTTGCGAATCGGGAACAGTCTCTTTTTAGACGTGAAATAATAATAGCTTTCCAAGTGGAGAAGCCAGGCGGTGTGTGCGCTCAAGTAAGTCTTTTTCTGTGAGCAGCTGGCGGCCCTGTTCTTTTGCAGCATCATCATTTGCTGCAGTGAATGATTCTTCTGTAATCATGGAGCCATCTTTTTCGTATGCAGTCAGTTTGTAGGTCTTCATTCCATCTCCTCCATTTCTTTTTATTCAGTATACTATGAAATAAGATAAATGAATAGTGATTCATTACACTTCAGTGTAAAGTAAACTTGACATTGAAGAAAATGTAAAGTAAGCTTTACGTAAAGTTACCTTTACAATTCTGTTTTTAAGATGCTAAAGAGGGTGATAAAACTGAATAACCTGATCAAAGTGAAAAGAGTTGAAATGGGGTGGACGCAGGATGGACTTGCGGAAAAATTAGATGTTTCCCGGCAGACCATTATTTCCTTAGAAAAAGGAAAGTATAATCCATCTCTCGTACTTGCGTTTAAAGCTGCTAACTTATTTGAATGCAGCATAGAGGAACTATTCATTTATAAGGAGGAATAGAGGATGTATGAAGGTTTTAATATAGGATCATTTTTGCTTGGATTGCCGCTGGGACTTGCAATTACAGGTATGGTACTGTTCATCAGCTGGAGAATGGGTAAGAAGCAGAGACGTTACGATGAAAGATATCAGACCATACATCGCCAGGCCCGTTCATATTCCTGGATGGCCACTACAGCTGCTGTTTTGATAGGATGGATGGTTGCTATATTACTGGAGGGACCTGGTATAGCGTTCTTCATTTTAACTGCAATCTGGGTGGTGCATATGTTGTCTTATATAATTGGGGCAGCAGTTGCCAGCCAAAAAAATTAAAAAATTTTGAAACAATTCGAGATGTGAAACGTAGAACTAGTTAATGAGATTGAGAGGAGACTAATGCACATGGCTTTACAGCTGGAACAAGTGAGCAAACGATTTGGGGACTTTACGGCAGTGGATCAGCTGTCCCTGACGGTTGAAGAAGGAACAATGTACGGCTTTCTCGGAGCTAACGGGGCAGGCAAGACGACTACTTTCCGTATGATTCTTGGCTTGCTGAATACAACAGCAGGTTCGATTCATTGGAACGGTCAGAAAATAAGCTATGCAACGAGCCCACTTATTGGTTATTTACCTGAAGAGCGGGGGCTATATCCGAAAATGAAGGTGCTCGAGCAACTTGTATTTCTCGGCCAACTGCGCGGCATGAATAAAACAGCTGCAAAAAATGCAGCACTTCAGTGGCTCGAACGTTTTGAAGTACCTCACTACACGAATAAAAAAGTGGAGGAACTGTCTAAAGGGAATCAGCAGAAGATTCAAGTCATCGCCTCGTTAATGCATGATCCGAAGCTGTTGATCCTGGATGAACCGTTTTCAGGCCTTGATCCAGTAAATGTAGAAATGTTGAAACGGGCGATTATTGATTTCCGCAATAGCGGAGCGACGATTTTATTTTCCAGTCACCGCATGGATCATGTAGAAGAATTGTGTGAGCAGCTCAGCATTATTCACCACGGGCAGCAGCTCGTTAGCGGCAATTTACGGGATGTGAAGCGCTCGTTCGGCAAACAGAATGTCAGAATTCGAGCAGATTTCCCGCTTGAAGAACTCGATACGATAGCTGGTGTTATTACAGCCCATCATTCATTGGAAGGCGCGGTATTCCAGGTGGAAGAAGAAAGTACGGCGAATGCATTACTGCAGGCAGCTTTATTGAAAGGTCCAATCCGGCATTTTGAAATAGAAGAACCATCTTTGCAGGACATCTTCATTGCGAAAGTGGGGGAAGAACATGCGTGAGTTCTGGATTATTTTTAAGCAAAGCTTTGTCACGAAAGCGAAGACTAAATCGTTTTTTATCACGACGCTAATTATGGTGGCGGGAATATTTCTCTTTGCCAATCTACCTAGCCTCATCAGTTCGGTGAGTAAATTAATTGGCGATGGAGAAGAAGACAAGGTACTCGTGCTGGATGACAGCGGGGTGCTCCTCGAACGTTTGCAACAGCAGCTCAAACTAAGCGATGAAGAAATTGCAGTGGAGTCTGCAAATGAAACGAAAGAACAGTTAGAAAAGCAAGTGGAAGAAGAAAAAATCGATGGATTCATTGAATTGAATCTGGATGCATCACAGACCATTCAAGCGACATATACGTCAGCCAGTTCAGTGGATCAGTATCTGCCGTCTTCTTTGCAAGACGCATTACAGTCCATCCAGACTGAAGTGAAGGCTGAACAGTTATCACTGTCGGGTGAAGAAGTGGCGACGCTGTTTACACCGATTCATTTTGAAAAGAAAAATATTTCTGCTTCGGCTAAATCGGAGGAGGAACTGAATCAGGCGCGTGTGCTTGTGTATGTGCTAATGTTCGTCATTTATTTTGCGGTCATCATCTATTCTTCTATGATTGCGACGGAAGTGGCGACGGAGAAGTCTTCACGTGTCATGGAAATCTTAATTTCGAGTGTGTCGCCTGTTAAGCATATGTTTGCGAAGGTGCTGGGAATCGGATCGCTTGGGATCGTGCAGATTCTAGTATACGGTTTGGCAGGTTTGATCGCCTATAAAGTTTCTTCAATAGGCGAAGAAAATGATTTTTCAGCATTCTTCAGTTTGGAAAATCTGCAAGTCAGCACATTGGTTTATGCCGTCGTGTTCTTTTTGTTAGGTTATTTCCTTTATGCGACTCTTGCTGCGTTACTCGGTTCATTAGTCAGCCGGACGGAAGATGTTCAGCAAATGATCATGCCGATGTCGCTGCTGGTCGTGGCAGCGTTCATTATTGCAGCTACGGGGCTTGGGAATCCAGAGATGGGATATATAAAAATTGCCTCTTTTGTGCCATTTTTCGCTCCATTAGTTATGTTTTTACGTGTAGGTATGCTCGATCTTCCGCTTTGGGAGCCGTTGCTGTCAATTGGAATCATGGTCGTTACCATTGCGCTTCTCGGCTGGTTTGGAGCAAAGGTGTATCGCGGAGGCGTGCTGATGTACGGTCCTTCCCGTTCATTGAAAGACTTGAAAAAAGCAATTCAGCTCGGAAAAGAATAACTTGCAGCCTGCCGTCGATAAGGGACGGCAGGCTTTTTGCATGTACTTTAAAAGTAAGGAGCGCTTATGGTAAAATAGAGAACGAGTATTCGACGAAAGAGGTGCAACAATGGAGACAATCCGTTTTTTACATACAGCGGATCTGCATCTGGATAGCCCATTTAAAGGTATGACAGCAGCAGGTTCGAATGAATTGGCCAGACTGCAACAATCTACTTTTGCGGCATTTGACCGTTTTATTGACTATGCAGTGAAGGTTCAGCCAGATTTCATTGTCATCGTAGGCGATTTATATGATGGAGAAGACCGCAGCCTGCGTGCGCAAATTCGTTTCCAGCAAGGTATGCAGCGTCTTTTTGAAAAAGAAATCCCCGTTTTTATTACCTATGGCAATCATGATCATTTGGCGGGCAGCTGGACGAGAGTTTCATTGCCTGCTAATGTACAGGTGTTTTCTGAAGAAGTGGAGCAAAAGCAGCTGTCTGTGCGAGATGAGACAGTCTATTTGCATGGATTCAGCTATCCGCAGCGCCATGTGACAGAGCCGATGATCGCGGATTATCCAGTCGCTTCAGGTGACGGAATCCACATCGGACTTTTGCATGGAAGTGTGGCGGGAGATGCGGCACACGCTGTCTATGCGCCGTTTACTGTAAGTGAGCTGCAGGAAAAGAATTATCACTATTGGGCGCTCGGCCATATCCATAAGCGTCAGCAGTTAGCGGAAGAACCCCCTGTCGTTTATCCTGGTAATCTGCAGGGGCGGCACCGGAAAGAGCAAGGTTTGAAGGGGTTTTATGATGTATCGATTACGCGTGAGAAAGCTTCACTGAAATTCGTTGGAACTTCAGATATTGTTTTCAACCGTCTGACCGTTTCCTGTGAAGGTATTGATTATGCGGATGACTGGGTGACCAGGTGCCAGGAAGCAATTGCCGGGCTTGTCGCAGAATCGGGCAGTGCAGTCGTAGAACTAGTTATGGAAGATATGGAAGGGCTGGCAAACGATTTGCAACGTGCGTCTTCGGAAGCGGAGTGGCTCGACATTTTGAGGGAGCAATACAGCGGAATCGAACCGTTTGTATGGATATCTTCAATTGAATGGCCGGCTGTTTCCAATGATGAGGTGCCGAAAGCATTGTTGGAGCCGGTTGAACAGACGCTAGAAAGCTGGCAGGCGGATGAATGGGACGGACTTGTAAAGGACATCTACAGCCATCGGGCAGGCCGGTATTTAGAACGCTTGACTCCGAATGATACGGAGCAGCTGAAACAGCAAGCTGCGGCTTTATTGGCTGCAGAATTGCTGAAGGAGGGATAATCCAATGAATATTAAAAAGATCGTCCTGTATGGGTTTGGCCGTCATGAGAATGTAGAAATTAATTTGCAGGCTGGTATGAATTTGCTGTACGGACCGAATGAAGCCGGGAAGACTACGATTCAGCAGGCGATCTTGCATATTTTATTCGGTTTCCCGCAAAAGAATCAGCAGGAGCTGCGCTATGAACCAAAGACAGGCGGCAAGTACGGCGGGTGTCTGTATATAGAGGACGCGGAGTTTGGCGATTGGATGATTGAACGCGTGCGCGGGAAATCTTCCGGTGACGTGACCATTCGTTTTGAAGACGGACGCACGGCTGGTGAAGAAGAGTTGAAAGTATTGCTTCGCGGCTACGATAGGCAGGCTTTTGAAGCGGTGTTTTCATTTTCGCTGTTTCAATTGCAGGGGCTGGAGAAAATGGATGAGGATGATCTGAGCCGGACATTGCTGGCATCAGGCACGACAGGTCTTGATTCGCTTTGGAAAGTGGAAAAGCGATTGGAGAAAGAAGCATCCGATTTATTCAAAAAGTCGGGCAGAGTGCCGCCGATGAATCAAAAGATTGCAGAAATTAAAGAGCTGGAACAGGCGATGCAAAAAGAACAGCAGAAACTTGCGGCATTTGAGCCATTAACGGAACGTCAGCAGGAATTGAAGAAGCAAGTGAAGGCACTGCGGGAAGAAGAACAGCAATTGCATAAGCAGGCAGATGAACAAGTGCTGGCTATGCAAGTCGTGCCGCTGCAGCAGCAAGAACGTCAGCTGACTGAACAGTTGTCTGCGCTTCCTGATGTACAATTCCCTGCAGAAGGCATCCGCCGCTATGAAGAGCTGGCAAGCAGACAGGCTGAGCTGGAAATAAAAAAACAGCGTTTGTTGAAGGAACGGCAGCAATGGCAGGCAGATTTAGTTGAATTGAGGCCCGACAATGAACGGCAATTGCTTGAACGGTGGACTGCGCAAGAAGCGGAATGGCATCGAATGCGCACAGACACACTTTCTGCTGAACAGGAAATCAGACTGCTTGAGACGAAGAAACTGCAGCTTAAACATCGTCTGGCACTAACAGATATTCAGCTAGAGGCAATAGGGGATCTGGATATTTCAATTCAGCGTGAACGGCAGCTGGAACCTTTAATTGAGCAGCAGAAAGATGCAGAACAACAGATAAAGGCTTTGAATCGTATGTTGGCGGAAGCGGAAAATGAGCGCGAGGAAGCAGAGCAGCGAAAACAACGGCTTGAGCAGCAGGCGGTTACACAGGAGGAAATGAAGAAGCTCGAGAAGTGGCCGGAGATCAAACGCAGGCTGGCGGAAGCGAAAGTCATGCTGTCTGTTGCAGATCAACAATCAACGAGCCGCATGGTTCCGCTGTTCTTACTCGTCATCGGGCTCATGATAGGCGCATATAGTATGTGGCAGCAGCAATGGCTGTTTGTGATTGTGGGCGTTGTCAGTGTAGCGGCAGGATTTTGGCTGTGGAAGAAACAGCCGGCTTCATTGGAAGAACAGCTGGAATTTATTCGGGCTAATGAACCGTTAGCAGCTGAAATGGAAAGTTTAACTGAACGTTTTGAAGTACAGAAACGTGAACAGCAGCTTATATTTACAGAGATTGAAAAAATGGAGCGCAAATTAACGAATCTAGTTTCAGAAATGGAACAGCTGCATCAGCAAAAACAGCAGGCAGCCAATGAACTCGAGAAGGCTGTGCAAGACGATCCAATCGATTTGACGTTCAATATTCAGGAGAGCTTCCGACTGCTGCGTGAATTGCAGGATACTTCAGCAGAGCAGCAAACATGGCGTCAGCGGCTACAGGCAGGCAAACAGCAGCTGCAGGAGCGGATAGATGAAGTGGAAGAACTGCTCGGACCTGTGCCGGAAAGTGCAATGTACGAACGACTGCGCCAGGAATTGATGAATCAAAAAGAACTGCTTGGAAAATATCACAGCCGCGAGCAGACACTTGATAAACTTCAGAGCGAAATTCAAGAGACAGAAGCACTGCTACAGTCGATTGAAGCGGAAATTCAAACACTGTTCGATTTGACAAAGGTTTCGGAAAAAGAACAGTTCTATACAGCTTATCAAGACGACCAGCAAGCACAGCTATTAAAGAGGCAACTTCGGGAAGTTCATTCGCAGCTTTCTCTGTATGGTGATGAGCCTTTGAATGCTGATTGGACGCTGCCTGAACTTGAGCGCAGCCGGGAAGCCACTGCAGAGCGCCTGACAGCTCTTCGTGAGGAAGTGACGGAATTAGTGGATGAACAGGTCAAGGTCGACCATGAGCTTACAGAGCTGGGCAAAAGTGGAGCGCTAAGTGAACTTCAGCAATTGTTCGAAATGCGAAAAGCAGAGCTTGCGGACCTTGCACAACAGTGGACGGTCCGAAAAGCCGTGACAGAAGCGATCCGACAGACGATGAGTGAATGGAAAGAGCATCAGCTACCGGCTGTTCTTAAACTGGCGAATGAATGGTTCAGCCGCTTAACTGGCGGGCGCTACCGCACACTCGGTTTGACGGTGGAAGGATATTTCCAGGCTGTGACGTATGACGGCCAGTCATTTATGATGAATGAACTGAGCCAGGCAACAAAAGAACAAGCGTATCTTTCATTACGGCTAGCCTTGGCTTCTGCACTTTCAGACCGAGCACCATTTCCGATTATTATGGATGATCCATTTGTTCACTTTGATAATGAAAGACTTTCGAGTATGATAGAAATTATTAAAGCATTAGAGCCATCTCATCAATTTTTATATTTTACTTGCCATTCAGATAGGGAAGCAAAGTGGTCAAGTGATGTACATAAAGTCGAGATCGGTAAAAAGGTTAAAGGAGAGATCGATTGATGAAAAAACTAATGGAACACCAAGCTGGAGAACCGGTGGATATGTATTTATTGATTAAGCAGGCGACTAAAGGCATCACACAGCAGGGAAGTCCGTTTATGACGTTGATTCTCCAAGATAAAAGCGGCGATCTCGAAGCAAAGCTGTGGGATACAGGAGAAGAACAGGCGCGTTTGTATCAAGCTGCTTCAATTGTAAAAGTTGGCGGAGAAGTTCATGAGTACCGCGGGAAAAATCAGCTGCGCATCAAGGCCATCCGTCCGGTGAAGGAAGAAGAAGGCGTGACGATCGCGGATTTAGTCCCATCTGCTGAAAAGAGCAAAGAAGTATTGTTCGAGGAATTAATGCAATATTTCTTCGAGATGAAAAATCCAGATATCCAGCGGGTCACTCGCCATCTAATAAAGAAGCATCAGGCAGATTTCATGCTCTATCCTGCTGCCACAAGAAATCATCATGACTATGTAACGGGTTTACTGGATCACGTCGTGTCGATGTTGAAGCTTGGAAAAGCCATCGCAGAACTGTATCCGACGCTCAATAAAGATTTATTGTACGCGGGCATTATCCTGCATGATATCGGTAAAGTCGTGGAGCTTTCAGGACCTGTCGGCACGCAATATACAATAGAAGGAAATCTACTTGGTCATATCACCATTATGGTCAATGAAATTGCCAAAGCGGCAGATGAACTGGAGATTGAAGGCGAAGAGGTCATGCTGTTGCAGCATATGGTTCTCTCTCATCACGGAAAAGAAGAGTGGGGAAGCCCGAAACGGCCGATGCTGAAAGAAGCGGAGATCCTGCATTATATCGATAATATCGATGCGAAAATGAATATGCTCAACCGCGTTATGTCTAAGACGAAACCCGGAGAGTTTTCAGAACGCGTATTTCCACTCGATAATCGTTCATTCTATAAACCTACATTCGAATAAGTGTAGTATCCAAATGAAAAATCAGGTTGCTCAGTCAAAGCGGCCTGATTTTTTATTTGAATTCTTTTTTATTCTGGCTGGTAATCATAAAAAGCATGTTGGCGCTCATACAAACCGCGCTACCGCTCATACCTTACCGGCGAGTGATCATAGAGACCCTACAGCTGATCATTGAGGCAGCGCAAGTGATCATAAGTGTCCGCTGTTCGCTCATTGAAGACAATCCACAACAACAAAAAGCCCCACCGGCGCACAGCCGGTGGGGCAAATCGTCTATTATTTTTCTTTTTTCGTCTTTTCATCTTCTTCTTCAACTAGAGGAGCTTCCTCTGGTTCTGCTGCAGGCTGCTCTTTGAACAGGTCAAGTGCTGATTTAAGATCTTCATCTTTAATCTTCACATCTGCCTCTTTCACTAATTTAGAAACCTTAGTCAACAGCTCGTTCTCGTCAGATTTCTCCATCAATAACTCGTGTTTGATTTCTTCTTTCTTTTCATCAGTGATTTTTTCATCTTTCTTTTGACGCTTTTCTTTTACTTCGATGATGTGGAAACCGTGATCAGACTGAACTGGCTCACTGATTGTGCCTGGCTCTAAGTGATAAGCTGCCTCCCAGAATTCAGGAACCATAACACCGTAACCGAACCAATCCAAGTCGCCGCCTTCTTCTTTAGATCCTGGATCTGTCGAATATTCCTTCGCTACTTTCGCAAAGTCTTCTCCCTTGTCCAGTTTTCCTTTTACTTCTTTAGCTGTTTCTTCATCTTCTACAAGAATGTGACGCGCGTTAATCTCAGACTGAGATTCCTCAATACGCTTATTTAATTCTTCGTCAGAAACTTCTACACCGTCAGTCAATGCCGCTTCTTGCAGCTTTTGCAGACGGATCATTTTCTTGAAGCTATCAGGAGTCTGACCTTGCTGCGCCAAGAATGCTTCGAAGTTTTCACCTAGCTGTTCTTTGTTTTTGTTAAACTCTTCGTCTACTTGCTTTTCGTCGACTTTATACTTATTTTCAAGAACTTTTTCGAGAACAATCATCTGCATTGCTTGCTCGCCGACGGAGTCCTTCATTTCTTTGTAGAATTCTTCTTTTGTTACGTCACCAGCTTTAGACGTCATGACTTTTTCGCTGTCTCCGCTACCGGAACAAGCAGATAAAGCTGCAACAGATGCTGCGAGTGTAAAGACTAAAATTTTCTTTTTCATTTAAATAACTCCCCTAATCTAAATATCATTTCAAGGTAACACTATAGCATAAAACGTTTGAAAAACAAAAAGGTTCCATCTTTTCAATCGCCCAACCGCCTTTTTCCTGCTTCGCATAAGATACAGTGTGAAAGGGGGTGCCTCCATGAGCGGTTATAACCAAGGCGGAGCAGGTACATCCGGCTTTGCTCTAATTGTTGTATTGTTTATCTTGTTGATTATTGTCGGTGCAGCGTACTTGTATTAAAAAAAGCCCGTTCCCTTTAACGAGGGGCGGGGCTACATAGCCGTTTTATGCACTAAAGAAGACTTCTACATATAAGGATAAGATGAGGATTGTGATAAGAATGTTTACCGTCCGATAGATTTTCGGCTGCTTCTCCTCTGGAATCTCTTTGGATTGGCAAAGCGCAAATGTCATCTTATTAATTTGGAATAGATAAAACAGTGAAAAAAGAATGGTAACCGTAATAACCATTATTGACCTCCTCGTTATGCTTTCTGTGTCTGTACCATCATAGCAGAATTTATACCCAAAAGAAAAAAACCGAATTGCTGATCTTAAGATTCTATTTTGGACTTCTGAAGATAATCATTTGAATCTTCGTAAGTCTTTTCGATATTTTGGAAACCTTTTTCAAAAATATCCATAAAGTCATCTCCGTAAATATTACGCAGCACGGACATCACTTCAAGAAACTCAGGGAATTTGCCGTAGATGTCTCTGATTGGCAAAGAACCTTTAAGAATACTGTAATCCTCATTGTGATAATTTGCGTTCATCTCGATCAGCAAGTTTTTGCCTTCGTCCGTAACAGTCACATATGTATTGCGGCGGTCATCATTTTTCTTTGAAAAGTATAATAGTTCCCGCTGTTCGAGTTTCTTCGAGAAGTTGAATGCAGTAGAAACATGCATTACACCGAATTTCGCGATATCCGAAATCGTGGCGCCTTCCATGTGGTAAGAAATCCATAAAATGTGATGCTCATTAATATTTAAGTCATAAGGTTTGATCCATTGCTGCCAATCTTTTTCAACTGCTTTCCATAATGCCTTAGACATTTGGGCGACGCGTTGGTTGAAGATCATGGCGTCTTTCCGTGAAATATTCTGCTCTGCCATCAGGGCACCTGCTTTCTTTCCATCATTTTTATTTATTATACCAAAAAAACAACAATTAAAAAAGACGGAATAATAACTTAACTGATACTGAGTGTAAGTGCCTACAGAACAGAGTGGAAATTACCAAACTGTATTCTGCAGCCTCTCCTTACACATTGATGATCAGCCAGGTGTTTGAACTGATATACAGAGGGGGGTGAATATGATTTATTGACTACCTATGGACTTTTCTAAATCGTCCAAGGCATTTTGGATGGCTGAAATCTCTTTTTCTAATCTTTTTTTGTTATGTTCTGTTGAACGCTTCCAGTCTGCTACGGAGTCTTTCATTTCTTCGACTGTCTCCGGGACAAGTTCTTTTGCTTCTTTAGACAGGTTGGTTACCGAATCTTTAAGGTCGTCGACTTTCCCTTTAACATCTTTCAGCTTGTCTTTCATGTCGAGTGAAGCGGATTTTACACTGGATCGCAGCTCGCTGCCGGGCTGCGGTGTGGAGTATAGAACAGTGATGGCGGAAGTGACGGCACCAGCCGCCAGTCCAATAAAGAATGTAGACGCTTTCATGTTGAAAACACTCCTTTTGATTAGTAGTTTATTTTATTAAAGCACGTGAACCTAAGCCTAGGCAAGAGAACACGTGAAATTATTATGCGAGGAAAAGCATTCTATAGTTGAATTTATAAACCTGTATTCTATAAGCTATCTTGTAGCGTTGATTTCCGTTCCAGGCGGACGCGTGTCTTGCGGACCCGCGGTGAGCCAAGCGAACAACGAAGGGTTCGCTTTGCCTTAATTTCTGTGTTTTTCAGAAATTAAGGCACTTTGACACGGCGTACTTAGACTGCCTTGCACTCCAACCAACTTAGTTGGCTGGACATAATACCTCTTATCATGTGAAAAATTTAGTTTAACTTGTGATAGTAGAATGTTTGTTAGCTAGAGATAGTGTTAGGGGGATACTGTTTCCCTTGGTTCCAGAGGGACACTCCGGAAAGCGTACCGGCTGAAGCGGAAATCCCCAAACTGCATACTAATTCTTTAAAAGCACACTGTTCACTAACTAGTAACTATCTTATGCATCCAAACGCTGTTTAATATTCGCAGCGAGTTCGGTCAGGACGTCTGTAGGGAACTGCTCTACTTTTGGCTGGAACTCTAGTTGGAAGCCGTCTGACTTGTCGTATCTTGGAATCAAGTGCATGTGGAAATGGTAGACGGTCTGTCCAGCGAAAGAGCCGTTGTTCTGCAGCAGGTTCATTCCTGCCGGCTGAAACTCTTCTTTTAAAGCTGTTGCGATCTTAGGCGCTGCTTTAAATAAGTTGGCAGCTTCTTCTTCTGTCATATCATACAAATTTTCACAGTGTTTTTTAGGAATTAGAAGGACATGCCCCTTAGTGACTGGCATGATGTCCATAAAAGCGATGACATGCTCGTCTTCGTAAACTTTTTCTCCCGGAATGGAGCCTTCAACAATTTTGCAGAAAATACATGAGGCCATTTCTACACTTCCTTTCATGTTTGGATGTATTGTAGCATATTTTCAAATAGTTAACTAAGGCGGACTAAGCATTTTTATAAATTCTTTGGTAAAATGAAAAGGAAGATTGGAGGAAATACGATGGCAATTTTAGAATTAGAACATGTAACAGGCGGTTATACCCGCAAACCTGTTCTGCACGACCTTTCCTTTCAGATTGAAAAGGGCGAACTGGTCGGGTTGATTGGACTGAATGGTGCAGGTAAAAGTACGACAATCAAACATATTATCGGACTTATGAACCCTCTTGAAGGTGAAATAAAAATTGATGGGGCGACATTCAGTGACAAAGCACATTATCGGCAGTCGTTCAGTTATATTCCTGAAACGCCGGTGCTTTATGAAGAACTGACGTTGCTTGAGCATTTAGAAATGACTGCGATGGCTTACGGATTGGACAAGCAACAATTCGAAGCACGTACTGAACAATTGCTGAAAGAATTTCGCATGGAGAAACGTCTGAAGTGGTTTCCCGCTCATTTCTCCAAAGGGATGCGCCAGAAGGTCATGATTATGTGTGCATTTTTGGTGGAACCCAAACTGTATATCATTGATGAACCGTTTGTCGGCTTGGATCCGCTTGCCATTCGTGCATTGCTTGACCAGATCATTGAGCGTAAGAATGCTGGTGCGTCTATCTTGATGTCAACACACGTTTTGGCTACTGCAGAAAAATACTGTGACAGAATTATCCTGCTGCATGAAGGTCGAGTGCGTGCGAACGGCACAATGGATGATTTGCGTAAGGCATTTGGACGTCCTAATGCCACACTTGATGATCTATATATCGCAATGACTGAGGAAACTGAAAATGAACACTATGTATGATATTTGGGGCAAACGCTTCTTTCATTATATAAATGAACTCCAGAAGTATATGCGCTATGTATTCACAGGACATTTAGCCATTGTCTTCATGTTCGCAATTGGAGCGGGTGGTTATGCTTATAGCGAATGGTTGAAAGAGGTGCCCGTCGATTTTCCGTCTGCTCTGATCGTATCAGGTGTAATTGCGTTGTTATTAATGAAAGCAGCGCCAACGACGTTACTCGAGCCTGCTGATATCGTCTACTTTCTGCCTTTGGAGGACAAGCTGCCGGGGTATATGAAACGGGCGATTACATGGTCGACTTTTTCGCAGCTGCCGCTACCTTTAGTTGCAGCTATTGTATCGCTTCCTTTATTGAAGGCTACGGAAATAGGATCAGGTATGGACTATATATTACTTGTCCTGCTGATCATTGGAATCAAAGGTTTATTTGTAGGCTCTGAATACAGTGTAAGAATCGCAAAGCACAAATTTGTCTGGCCAGATCGAATCATTCGCTTACTGCTGGCATTTCTGACGATTTACTTCACATTAGTGTGGAGCCCGGTTGCATTTTTCATTGGTTTATTGGCAGCGCTACTTTATATGAAATGGTGGGAGAAGCAGGCAAGTCAAAAACCATTCCCATATGAACAATTCATAGAATTGGAACAGAACCGCATGATGCGTTTCTATCGATTTGCTAACTATTTCACAGAAGTGCCGCACTTGGTCGGTTCTGTCAGTAAACGAAACTGGCTGAAATTTGCCATGAAGAACGCCACATTTAATAGAGGAGATGTACAAACGTATCTGGTTGGACGTACATTTATCCGCACAGATGATACATTTTGGCTGTGGGTGAGGCTGACAGCATTATCCGCACTTGGTGCATTTTTAATACCTATACCGATTGTGTCATTCATTTTCGTTGGTGCATTAGCATTTGCGACTGCAGTTCAGCTGGTTTTGGCTCTTGAGGGCCGTGTAGAATTCACCATGGATCAGTTATTCCCTGAAGAAGCAGAAAAATCTCAAGTGAAAGCAGTTCGTTCGCTTGTCAGAAAACTTCTCATACTTCAGGCGATTATCTTGTTGGCGGCTGCCTTACCGCTGTACGGATTAAGTCTGATTCCTGTACTGATTGCAGCTGTTGCATTGATTGTTGGAGAAGCAACGATTCGTTTGACGAAAGAACAGGAAGTATTATAACGCCCAACCGAACTGAATTATCTGAATATATATACCTAGCGTCAAGTTGGCTAACTAAATAGAAATCATCCAAAAGTTCGAATATTTAGTATAGTGGTTGCATTCTGGGTTTCGTTGCATATATAATTACTAAAAGGTAACAGGGGTGAGAGAGATGAACAATAACAACTCATATGCTGAATTTTTGAAAGCCGTAGGGAACAACAGCACTTCTCTCCAAGCAGAAAAGTTGCTGAACGAAATCTATTGGGATCTTTTTTTACAGCACATTCATTGGGAGCAGACGCAAACCCGGATTATGAAACTTATTGATGACGCTCTAGATCGCCGCGATGAAGAAGCATTTGATATGTATACGCAGCAATTAGATGAATTTAAGCAAGTGCAAGGATATGAATATAAAGAGAAATAATGAAAAGACGCTATGCAGACAACATCTGTGTAGTGTTTTTTTAATTTGTTATAGCCTGGAGGAGATAGGAGTTATTTTCGCTTCTGAAAGGGTAATAATAGATACATACGTAGTGTTCTTAAAACGTACGTTCGTTTATTCTTTTGAAAAACCGCATCCTGTGGTAAAATAGAAGGACGATCTATTTAAGAATAGGAGTGGAATTGTGTGAATGAAACTTTTCAATTGCAGGCGCCCTATACACCACAAGGAGATCAGCCATCCGCGATCGCAAGCCTTGTCAGCGGCCTAAAAGAAGGTAAAAAGCATCAAACGTTATTAGGTGCTACAGGAACTGGTAAAACGTTCACCGTTTCGAATGTCCTGACTGAAATAAATAAACCTACACTGGTCATTGCTCATAACAAAACGTTGGCCGGTCAACTATATAGTGAATTTAAAGAGTTCTTTCCAGATAATGCGGTAGAGTACTTCGTCAGTTTCTATGATTTTTATCAGCCTGAAGCCTATGTGCCACAGACAGATACTTATATTGAAAAGGACTCTTCTATTAATGATGAAATCGATAAACTGCGTCACTCCGCTACTAGTGCGTTATTTGAGCGCAATGATGTCCTAATTGTAGCGTCCGTATCCTGTATTTACGGTTTGGGATCTCCGGAAGAATACAATGAAATGGTCTATTCCATACGAACAGGTATGGAGATTCCACGGAATGAACTGTTGCGCAAACTGGTAGATATCCAATATGAACGGAATGATATCAACTTTACGCGTGGAACATTCCGTGTCAGAGGAGATGTCGTGGAAGTATTTCCGGTGGCGCGCGATGAACGCTGTATCCGGTTAGAATTTTTCGGAGATGAGATCGAACGGATTCGTGAAGTCGATGCACTGACAGGAGAAGTAATTGGGGACCGTGAACATGTCGCAATTTTCCCGGGATCCCACTTCGTTACGCGAGAATCAAAATTACTGAAAGCCATAGATAATATTGAAATCGAGCTTGCAGAACAGCTGAAATACCTTCGTGAAAATGATAAGTTGCTGGAAGCGCAGCGATTGGAACAACGCACGAACTATGATTTGGAAATGATGCGGGAAATGGGTTTCTGTTCTGGAATTGAAAACTATTCAAGACATTTGACGTTGCGTGAAGCAGGAGCGACACCTTATACCCTGCTGGATTATTTCCCTGATGATTTCTTGATCGTGGTGGATGAAAGCCACGTTTCACTACCTCAAATCCGCGGAATGTACAACGGGGACCAAGCACGGAAGAAAGTGCTGGTGGACCATGGTTTCCGCCTGCCGTCTGCGCTTGATAACCGTCCGCTGATGTTTGAGGAATTTGAAAAGCATATAAGCCAGGCGATGTATATTTCGGCAACGCCCGGACCTTATGAAATTGAACATACAGATAAAATGGTAGAACAAATCATTCGTCCGACAGGTCTTTTGGATCCTGTAATCGAAGTGCGCCCGATTGAAGGGCAAATTGATGATTTATTGGATGAAATTCAATTGCGTATTGAGCGCAATGAACGGGTGTTGATCACCACATTAACTAAAAAGATGTCTGAAGATCTGACTGATTACTTGAAAGATATCGGTATTAAAGTGCAGTATCTTCATTCTGAAGTCAAGACACTGGAACGTACGGAAATTATTCGGGACCTGCGTATCGGTACGTACGATGTCCTGATCGGCATTAACTTGTTACGGGAAGGGATCGACATTCCGGAAGTTTCATTGGTGGCTATTTTGGATGCGGATAAAGAAGGTTTCTTGCGGTCAGAGCGAGCGCTGATCCAAACGATCGGACGTTCAGCGCGAAACTCCGAAGGGCGGGTCATCATGTACGCCGATAAGATGACTGACTCCATGACAAAAGCAATCAGTGAAACTGAACGCCGACGTGAAATTCAAATGGCGTATAACTTGGAACATGGTGTTACCCCGAAAACAATTAGTAAACCGATTCGTGAAGCAATCCGGGCAACTCAAGTGGCGGAAGAATCGGAATCGTATTTACAGCGGATAACGGAAGGCAAGAAGTTGTCGAAGGACGAGAAAGGCTTGCTGATCGTCAAAGTGGAAAAAGAGATGAAAGATGCGGCGAAAGCACTGGACTTCGAAAGAGCTGCTGAACTGCGTGATACGCTGATAGAACTGAAGGCAGAAAGGTAGAATCTGGATGAAAAATAAAGAACTTGTGATACAGGGTGCTAGAGCCCACAACTTGAAAGATATTACCGTCAAAATTCCGAGAGATCAACTGGTCGTTATAACTGGTCTGTCAGGCTCGGGTAAGTCTTCACTTGCTTTCGATACGATCTATGCAGAAGGACAACGCAGGTATGTTGAATCCTTATCTTCATATGCGCGGCAATTCCTCGGACAGATGGATAAACCGGATGTTGATTCCATTGAAGGGCTTTCCCCGGCTATTTCAATTGATCAGAAGACGACGAGTAAAAACCCGCGTTCGACGGTAGGGACCGTTACGGAAATTTACGATTATTTACGTTTGCTGTACGCGAGAGTAGGAAAGCCGGTGTGTCCGCTGCATGGCACAGAAATATCCACGCAGACGGTCGAACAAATGGTGGACAGAATTATAGAACTGCCAGAACGGACTCGCATTCAAGTATTGGCACCGATCATTTCGGAAAGAAAAGGAACACATGCGAAGTTAATAGAAGATATTAAGAAACAAGGCTACGTCCGTGTCCGTGTCAATGGTGAAACAATGGACCTCGACGATAATATTGATTTAAATAAGAATAAAAAGCATACGATAGAAATTGTTATTGACCGAATCGTTATGAAAGAAGGCGTAGAGACACGTTTAAGTGACTCGCTGGAATCTGCACTGCGCTTAGCTGACGGCAATGTAATAGTGGATGTTATTGGTGAAGAAGAATTGTTCTTCAGTGAACATCACGCTTGTCCGATTTGCGGATTCTCTATCGGAGAACTTGAGCCGAGAATGTTTTCATTCAACAGTCCATTCGGTGCTTGTCCTGAGTGTGATGGGTTAGGGATGAAATTAGAAGTAGATCCTGACTTGGTCATACCGAATAAAGACCTGACTTTGAATGAGCATGCCATTGCGCCTTGGGAACCGACGAGTTCTCAATATTATCCGGAGCTGCTTAAGACGGTAGCGAAGCATTACAACATCGATATGGATGTGCCGGTAGGCGAACTGGCGGATTCAGATATAGAGAAGCTGCTGAAGGGGTCGACGAAAGAGAAGATCCATTTCCGCTATACGAATGAATTCGGCAGTACACGTGACAGCAATATTTATTTTGAAGGTGTCTTGCGCAATATAGAGCGCCGTTATCATGAAACTTCGTCCGATTATATCCGTGAACAGATGGGCAAGTATATGACAGAGAATCCTTGTCCTGCATGTCTCGGCTATCGCTTGAAGCCGGAGTCACTGGCAGTCTTAGTTAACGGTCAGCATATCGGCCAGATTACCGAGCGTTCCATTGTGGAAACGACGAAGTTTTTCGACGGGCTGGAACTGTCTGAAAAAGATGCCCAGATTGCTGATATGATTCTAAAAGAAATTCAGGAACGACTTGGGTTCTTGATTAACGTAGGTCTTGATTATCTGAACCTGTCCCGTTCAGGTGGTACATTATCCGGTGGTGAAGCGCAGCGGATCCGGCTGGCTACACAAATCGGATCGCGTTTGACAGGTGTACTCTATATTTTGGACGAGCCTTCCATTGGACTGCATCAGCGTGATAACGACCGACTCATTGCGACACTGCAAAGCATGCGGGATATCGGTAATACGCTGATTGTCGTAGAACATGATGAAGATACAATGATGGCAGCGGACTATCTAATTGATATCGGTCCGGGAGCCGGTGTTGCAGGCGGTGAAATTGTTGCTGCCGGTACACCAGCCAAAGTGATGAAAAACAAAAAGTCATTGACAGGTAAATACTTGAGCGGGGAAAAGTTCATTCCGCTTCCTACTGAACGCAGACAACGAGACGACAGAAGCATCGTCGTCAAAGGAGCTACAGAAAACAATCTGAAGAACTTGGATGTCGCTTTCCCGTTAGGCCAATTTATTGCAGTGACAGGTGTTTCGGGATCAGGTAAAAGTACATTAGTCAATGAAATTCTGCACAAAACATTGGCACAAAAACTGAACCGTTCGAAACAAAAACCGGGTAAATTTGATGAGATCAGCGGTGTGGAGCAGCTTGAAAAAGTCATCGACATCGATCAGTCTCCAATCGGACGTACACCACGTTCCAATCCGGCTACGTATACAGGTGTATTCGACGATATCCGTGATGTCTTCGCCATGACCAATGAAGCGAAAGTGCGCGGCTATAAAAAAGGCCGATTCAGCTTTAACGTTAAAGGCGGACGCTGTGAAGCCTGCCGCGGAGATGGAATCATTAAGATTGAGATGCACTTCCTGCCTGACGTCTATGTTCCATGTGAAGTCTGTCACGGTAAACGTTATAACCGCGAAACGCTAGAAGTAACATACAAAGGCAAAAACATCGCGGATGTACTGGCAATGACAGTGGAAGATGCGGTTGTGTTTTTCGAAAACATTCCAAAAATCCACCGGAAATTGCAGACGATAGTGGACGTCGGACTTGGCTACGTCCAATTAGGGCAGCCGGCCACGACATTATCAGGCGGTGAAGCCCAGCGTGTGAAACTGGCTTCAGAACTTCATAAACGTTCAACCGGCAAATCATTCTATATTTTAGATGAACCAACAACCGGCCTGCATGTGCACGACATCGCAAAACTATTAGAAGTTCTTCAGCGTCTAGTTGACGGCGGCAACACCGTTCTCGTCATCGAGCACAATCTCGACGTCATCAAAACCGTTGACTACATCATCGACATCGGTCCGGAAGGCGGAGACAAAGGCGGACAAATCGTCGCAACCGGAACACCAGAAGAAGTTGCAGAAACACCCGAGTCCTACACAGGTAAATATCTAAAAACCATTCTCCAACGCGACCGCAACCGCATGAAAGAGCTTATTGCGAAAACTGGCAGATAAATATATGAGTTCATTTTAACTTTCTAGGTAGGAAAAGTTACAATGTTGAAACTGCTTAGTTGATTGGAGTGCAAGGCGGCGACTCCCTCTTGGAAATACGATAGTGACAAGGTTTATCGCGTTCTGAGTAAGACCAAAAAATATTTTTTCGGATGTATCTGTAGTATGTGTTCCCTAAATATACATGACTT
>NZ_JARICI010000011.1 GCF_029257255.1 Sporosarcina sp.
GGCCTATAGCTCAGCTGGTTAGAGCGCACGCCTGATAAGCGTGAGGTCGGTGGTTCGAGTCCACTTAGGCCCACCATTCCGCAGTAGCTCAGTGGTAGAGCAATCGGCTGTTAACCGATCGGTCGTAAGTTCGAGTCTTACCTGCGGAGCCATTTTTATGGGGAAGTACTCAAGTGGCTCAAGAGGCGCCCCTGCTAAGGGTGTAGATCGCGAAAGCGGTGCGAGGGTTCGAATCCCTCCTTCTCCGCCATAATTTTTGGCCCCTTGGTCAAGCGGTTAAGACACCGCCCTTTCACGGCGGTATCACGGGTTCGAATCCCGTAGGGGTCATACTGAAGAGACACTGTACATTCAAATGTACAGTGTCTTTTTTTCTATATTAAATTTCATAACAATAAATAGCACGGAAGTATCGAGCAACTGCAGATCATTCGATACTTCCGTGTTTTTATATTATTTATCTTCAATATAACTGTCGCCTTTATGATAGGGAATTTCACCAAGAGGGGACTCAAGACCTTCTTCGTCCAGCTCTTCCATATATTCTTCTGCACCTTCAGTTCGAACGAAACCAGCAGGCTCTCCTGTAATATCAGATACAGCAAACTCTTCATATTCCTCTGCATCCTCATCGTCTTCAGTGGTATACAAATCATCATAATCTCTGTTTTCATTGCCCGCAAAGTCTGATGGAGTCTCGGATGTTCCTGACTTCGCAATTTCTTGGAAGCTATCTTCATAATCTCTGGCTGCTCCCGATCTTCGCTCAGCAAAAGAGTTAGGCTCCGCCATAATTAAGACGTCATCTTCGACGGGGCGATCGTCGGGTACGGCTTTTTCTGCATCTTCAATACATACTGTCGTGTACGGAATGGCTTCTAGGCGCTCGAATTGAATCTCCTTACCACATGTCTCACATGTACCGTACGTCCCTTCCTTGATCGCCTGAAGTGCGTGCTGCACTTTCTTCAGTTCGTCGTCAGCATGTGTATTCAAGGCCAAGTCTTTTTCCCTTTCATATAATTCGGTACCCATATCTGCAGGGTGATTATCATACATGGATAATTCGCCGACTTCTTCTTGTGCCGATTCTTTTATTTGTGTTTCTTCTTCCGTTTCAGTCAAACGCTCTTCCATAGCATGCAGTTCTTTTTCCAAGTTTTTTATCTGTTCTTTAGTTAACAATATACTCACAACCCTTTCTGTATGGCTCTCTCGATATATGTTGAAGTAAAAGAAAGCTTGTTATTTCAGTCATTCCCTGTTTAAGAGGATCCGTAAACCTTTCCAAAGAAAAAACGCCTACATTTTTCAGTGTAGACGTTTCCGGGTTAAATTATTCAGATGAAATGGGCGATCAAAATGCCGATGCCTAAAAGAAGTCCAAAGAGGGTATTGGTCACTCCAGTGTCTTTCATTGCGGGCATGACCTGGATCGGTTGTTCGTATTGAGTAAATGTCTTCACCGCATGCAACGGTTTCGGAATGCTCAAGAGAACGAGCAGTGCCCAGGCCGAGACATGTCCAGTTATGACGAGTATGATGACCCAGATATAAGAAATGATAAAGAATGACGCGAGAATCTTCACGGCAGTTGAACGGCCAGTTAAGATAGCCAGCGTTTTACGTCCGCCTTTTGTATCGCCTACGATATCGCGAATGTTGTTTGCCAACATAATGGCTCCCACTAAGAGCATACTCGGTACAGAAAGCAGAATAGCATCTCCTGTAACAGTGCCGGTCTGAATGAAAAAGGCAATTAAAATTAATAGCATTCCCATAACGAAACCTGAAACGAGCTCTCCAAACGGTGTATAGGCGATCGGATAGGGTCCTCCAGTGTAAAGATAGCCAATCAGCATTGCGATTGAACCTACGACTGCGAGAAGCCAAGAGGTCTCCATACAGATATAGATGCCGAGTAGTACGGACAGACCGTACAAAAGCAAGGCGAGATGTAAGACGGTCTTCGGTTTGACGCCGTTACGTACGATGGTACCGCCAATCCCTATGGAATGCTCGTCATCGAGTCCACGTTTGAAGTCGTAGTATTCATTGAACATGTTTGTCGCCATCTGTAAGAACAGACTTGCTGTCAGCATGGCTATAAACAGCGGGAAGTGAAGCGAACCATATTGCAGTGCGATCATCGTTCCTAAAAAGACGGGTGCAAAGGCGGCGGTTAAAGTATGAGGCCGGGTCAACTGCCACCAAACCCGCCATCCTGTATCTGATTCTATTGAGTGTTGCACGTGTGATCTCTCCTAACTATAGTCATACGTGCTATTATACCGCAAAAACAACTGGTTGGGTAAGGCGAAAATCGTTTGTCATATACTGTCTTCAACTGGAAGACCTTATCATATTACGTCATGTGTTCAATGTGATAGAATAAAGGTACTTATTGTTCAGCGTTTACAAGTCTGGACGAAAATTTTCGATAACATAATGATTGATGATAAGGAGAGAGAAGGATGAACCGGAAATTGACCGATCGAGTGAAGAATGCCATACCTATAGGTGCTAACGCTCGATTCTTTACGGAAACAATAGAAGTGGAGACCCTAAGTCCGCTAGCCTTCTTTGAAGCGGGTCGTTCAGATTATGGCGATCATCGCTTTTTGTGGCAAAATGCAGATAATACGGTCAAGCTTGTCGGTATTGGACAGGCAGCTGTACTGACGGCAGAAACAGAGCGTTTCCAGTCGATATCTTCACAATGGAAGGCACTTTGCGAAGGGCTGATCAAAGAAGAAAAGGATATGGACCCTGTTTTATTCGGAGGTTTTTCATTCGATCCAGAAACTAGACAAGATGAGGAGTGGCAGGCATTCCCGGCAGCTTATTTCACGGTTCCTTTATTTCAGCTGAAAATGGAAAATGGTAAAACGTATGTGTCAATAAACTATGTGACAGAAGAAATGGAAGCCGCTGCTGAATTTGAAGCTCTTCGCCAGGAACGCGATCGATTAACGCATATCGCTGAAGTAGAAGAGTTTACTATACAAAGTAAGCCCGCTCTTGTTTCTCAGACAGAGATTGCAACGGAGCGATATATGCAGGCTGTCGAGAAAGTTACGTCGCAGATCAACCAACAGATAGCTGAAAAAGTTGTCATTGCCCGTGAAATTAAGCTGACTTTTGAAGAAGAGTTTCAGAAAACAGCTGCATTGAATGCGATCACGAATGAACAGCAGGCAAGCTATCATTTCGGGCTGCAAATAGGAGAAGACATGTTTTTCGGAGCGACACCGGAGAGGTTGGTCGAAATCAAGAATGGACAAGCCTATTCTGCTTGTGTGGCCGGATCTATTCATCGTGGGAAATCGGCGAAGGCAGACCAGCAGTTAGGCGAACAATTACTGCGTGATAAGAAGAATCGTGAAGAACATCAGTATGTAGTCGATATGATCACAGAGGTTTTTACTGAATTCTGCACTTCATTACAAGTGAATAAAACACCAAAATTATTGAAGGTTCGTGATATTCAGCATTTGTTTACACCTGTAGAAGGAAAACTGGCGGAAGATATGGATATTTTCCGTTTAGTTGAAGCGCTGCATCCGACACCTGCACTAGGCGGTGTGCCGCGGAAGACTGCTCTTGAAATCATTCGTGAAGAAGAACGGATGGACAGAGGATTTTATGCAGGTCCGATTGGCTGGACGGATGCGGCTGGCAACGGCGAATTTGCTGTCGCGATCCGTTCAGGTCTGCTGACAGGAAACGAAGCTTATTTATATGCTGGTGGAGGTATTGTCGCAGATTCGAAACCGGATGAAGAATACGCGGAAACATGGGTGAAATTCCGTCCTGTCCTGCGTGCCCTTGGAGGAAGTTTACATGAATAATCATAAAGCTGCTTTAACGAATTATGTACTTCGTTTAACAGATACACTTATACGCCAGGGAGCCAACCGGGCAGTCATCAGTCCAGGGTCCCGGTCCACGCCGCTTGCTTATGCTTTTTCTAAATCGAAGGATATGGAAACGTATATTCATACAGATGAACGGTCTGCTGCCTTTTATGCGCTTGGTCTGGTCAAAGCGACAGGGCAGCCGGCTGTCCTTTTATGTACATCGGGGACAGCAGCATCGAATTATCATCCTGCCATCACAGAGGCTTATTATGCACGTCTGCCGCTGATTGTCATCACAGCAGACCGCCCGCATGAGCTGCGTGAAGTGGGAGCGCCGCAAGCGATCGATCAAATCCGCATGTATGGGGAACACGTCAAAGACAGTGTCGACTTTCCAGTGCCGGAAGACCGTCCGGAAATTCTAGATTATATGGAACAGCGTGCAGTGCGCCTTCTGTCTACCGCCATGACAGCACCGCAAGGACCTGTTCATTTTAATGTGCCGTTCAGAGAGCCTTTGTTGATAGATTTTGACGAACAGCAGTTGTCTAGTAGGTTCCAGCAGCAACTACCGGCAGAAGTTCAATTGTCTCAGCCAATGAAAGACTTGCTGATGCAGTCGGTCAAGGAATCGAAGCGGGGAATCATCATAGCAGGTGAGCAGCCGCCCACTTTACATAAAGATCAATTTTGGCAATTTGCAAAAAGACTGCAGTGGCCGGTGTTATGCGATCCGTTATCAAATCTGCGTGCAGAGATACCTGCTGACTGCGCCGATTTATGTATAGATCAATATGACGCATTGCTGAAAAGCGAGGAATTCAGCGGGCGTGTACAGCCTGATTGTGTGATTCGTTTCGGGCCACAGCCAATATCAAAATCATTGACTTTGTTCTTGAAGAAAACTCGTCCAGAAACTTATATTGTAGTGGATGAGTCTCCAAATTACCGTGATCCATTGGCATTGACAACACATCATCTGCAAACGTCTGCAGTAAGTGTCTGGAATCTGTGGAATCTTCAGTTCGAAATGTCCGAATTTACGGCTCTCTGGATGAAAGCGAATAAAATATCCAGTGATATACTTGGGGAAGACGAACATTTCAAAGGTGATGAAGGTCATGTCGTCCGTCAGTTCATAGCAAATCTGCCAAATAAATCGGATGTTGTCTGCAGCAGCAGTATGCCGATACGTGATCTCGATACATTTTTCCAGAAAACAGAGAAAGATATCGCGCTGTTTTGCAATCGGGGAACGAATGGTATTGATGGCGTGGTTTCGACAGCACTTGGTGTGCAGCAGGCACGCAAACGACATACGTATTTATTGATAGGTGATTTGGCATTTTTGCACGATATGAACGGTTTAATCATTTCGCGTCTACAGCAGACCGATATAACGATCGTCATTATTAATAATAATGGCGGCGGAATCTTTTCCTACTTACCGCAGGCATCGGTAGAGGACCATTATGAAGAATTGTTCGGCACACCGACGAACCTGACATTTAACCATATTGCAGCTATGTATGAAGCGCAGTATGATGCAGTTTCCACAGTAGAAGCATTCGAAGATGCACTGACCAAAGAAAAACGAGCAGACTTACGCATTATTGAAGTTTTCACACGCCGTGAGGATAATGTGGAAGCGCACAGAGCTATCTGGCGTGAAATTGCGAAAAGAGTTGAAGGTATTGAAGTCTGATATGATAGAAATACGAGGTCTTTCGACGTATGTGGAATGCTATGGAGAGAAACAGTCACAGGCAGTTGTTTTACTGCATGGATTTACAGGTTCAGCAAATACGTGGACAGAAACGATCCAGCAGCTCTCAAAGGATTACTATGTCATCGCTATTGAGTTGATCGGTCATGGCAGGACGGCATCTCCTGAGGGGACAGATCGCTACAAAATGGAAGAGCAGACAGCTGATCTGCATAATCTACTGAGGAAATTGCAGGTCACACAGCCCGTACTGCTTGGTTATTCAATGGGGGGCCGTGTTGCTGCGGGATATGCTAATGCGTATCCTGAAGAAATCGCAGGCTTGATACTTGAAAGCAGTTCACCCGGACTGCGTACAGAAGAAGAGCGGGCAGCACGCAGGGAGTCTGATGCCAAGCTGGCGAATCGGATAGAGAACGAAGGTATCGAGAAATTTGTCGAATTCTGGGAAGCGATTCCGCTGTTTGATTCGCAAAAGAAATTGTCTGAAGAACGGCGGCTTGCGGTGAGGAATGAACGTTTGAACCAGAAATCCATTGGCCTGGCCAACAGTTTAAGAGGGATTGGCACAGGCAGTCAGCCGTCTTACTGGGAGGAGCTAAAAAACTTTAGCTTTCCAGTATTGCTGTTAACAGGCAGTGAAGACATGAAGTTTCAGAATATTGCCCGGGAAATGACATGTTTACTGCCAAATGTACTGCATGAAACGATTAAAGATGCAGGACATGCAATTCACGTGGAAAAACCGCGACAGTTTGCTACAATGATAAGGAGCTTTTTAAAACAGTTTAAAAATTGAGGAGGAGTTTGAATGACACGTCAATGGGAAACACTTCGTACATATGATGATATTAAATATGAAATGTACAATGGTATTGCAAAAATTACCATCAACCGACCGGAAGTGCGCAATGCATTCCGTCCGAAAACAGTAATGGAAATGATCGATGCTTTCTCACGCGCACGCGATGATCAGCGTATTGGAGTTATCGTCTTAACTGGTGAAGGAGAAAAGGCTTTCTGTTCAGGAGGCGACCAATCAGTGCGCGGACACGGCGGATATGTCGGGGATGATGATATTCCACGTTTGAACGTACTGGATCTTCAGCGTTTAATCCGTGTGATTCCAAAACCGGTTGTTGCGATGGTTGCAGGCTATGCAATTGGCGGCGGCCATGTACTTCATGTAGTTTGTGATTTGACGATTGCTGCAGATAACGCACGTTTTGGCCAGACGGGACCGACTGTCGGTTCATTCGACGCAGGTTACGGTTCAGGCTATCTGGCTCGAATTGTTGGACATAAAAAAGCCCGCGAAATCTGGTACTTGTGCCGTCAGTACGATGCACAAGAAGCATTGGATATGGGGTTAGTAAATACGGTAGTACCTTACGATCAGCTGGAAGATGAAACAGTTCAATGGTGTGAAGAAATGTTGAGCAAGAGCCCGACTGCCTTGCGTTTCCTGAAAGCTGCAATGAATGCAGACACAGATGGACTGGCTGGACTTCAGCAAATGGCTGGCGACGCTACACTTCTTTATTACACAACGGATGAAGCAAAAGAAGGCCGCGATGCATTTAAAGAAAAGCGCAAACCGGACTTCGATCAGTTCCCACGTTTCCCGTAAACAACTTGAAAGCTGCCTATCATGGGCAGCTTTTTCATTTACATGAAAGGGGCATTATTGATGATAATTCCAAACTGGCTGCTTCAGCGGGCGAAGCTGACGCCTGAACAATCAGCACTTCCAGGAAAATCATTTCGTGAAGTGTATGAAGCTTCACTTGAAATAGCACAGCAACTGCATCATAAAGGAGTAAAAGCAGGCGACCGTATTGCGTTGCTGAGTCTTTCCAATGAAGAGACCGTTCTGTTCATCCACGCCTCGTGGTTATTGAGTACAGAAGTCGTCTTCCTCAATAACCGTCTAACTAAACAAGAGCTGGCGTGGCAGGTGAGTGACGCAGAACCAAGCATTGTCATAGTCGATGATCGAATTGCGGCTACTTTTTGTTTTAGTGGCATTGAATGTCTGCAGTATTCGGCTGTCCGCCAAATGCCGGCAAAAGAATTTACAATGCTTGAGCAGTGGGAAGAAAACCGTACACTTTCTATTATGTATACGTCGGGGACGACAGGTCTGCCTAAAGGAGTCCGGCAGACAGCGGGAAATCATACGTCAAGTGCACTCGCATCTGCTTTAAATTTAGGGCTGACAGATCAGGATTCGTGGCTTTGTATGATGCCGTTATTTCATATTAGCGGTCTTTCCATAGTCATACGCTCTGTTATTTATGGAATGGAAATGCGTCTTTATGAGAAGTTCGATGCGAAAGAAGCAGCAAAACAAATTACTGCAGGAACGGTTACGTCGATGTCCGTAGTTGCGCTGACATTGGATCAAATTGTACGAGTCATGGAAGAAGAGAATAACATAGCTCATCCTTCCTTCCGTACGATGCTCGTGGGTGGCGGTCCGGTACCGCTCGATTATCTGAAGCGTGCAGCGTCTTGCGGTTTGCCGATATTGCAGACATACGGCATGACGGAAACTTGTTCACAAACAGCAACACTGGGAAAAACAGAGGCCATGCGTAAATTGGGTTCTGCCGGAAAACCATTATTCTTTAATCAAATTGCTATTCAAGGCAGTAAAGAGGCAGGAGAAGTGGGTGAGGTACTCATAAAAGGTCCGCATGTAACTCCAGGATATATCGGCAGTCAAAGCAGTCGTTCGCCGCTTACAGAAGAAGGCTGGCTTGCTACAGGGGATGCGGGCTATCTGGATGAAGACGGCTACTTATTTATCGTTGACCGTCGGGCTGACCTGATCATTTCAGGCGGAGAGAATATCTATCCTGCCGAAATTGAAAATGTTCTTCTCGCGCATCCTGCTGTTCGGGAAGCGGGAGTCTGTGCAAAACAAGATGAGCGATGGGGCCAGGTTCCGATTGCCTTTGTCATAGCCGAAGAAGTTACAGAAACAGAACTGCTTTCCTATTGCCAAGAGCATCTGGCGCGTTATAAGCTGCCGAAAGAAATTAGATTCACTGATCAGCTTCCGCGGAATGCTTCCAATAAATTAATGCGCTTTGAATTGAAAAAAAGGCTATAGAAAAACAGCGGATTGAGGTCCGCTGTCAGTTTTGTAAAGCTTTTTTTAGTACTTGAAGATTACGCTCCATCAGGGAGAAGTAATCGTCTTTATTTTTAATTTCTTCATCCGTCAGTACGCTTAAATTATGAAGCGTTAGTGTTTCGGCATTCAATTCTTTTTGAATGACTTCTGCTAATTTAGAACTGACATTCTGTTCGAATAAAATGTAATGGATATCTTGCTCTTTTGCTTCATGAACAAGGGAAGCTAGCTGCTTCTGTGATGGCTCGTTTTGTGAATCCAAACCTGAAATTGCAAGTTGCTCCAGGCCGTACGTATTCGCTAAATAGCCAAATGCCGCATGCGAGACGAAAAAGGTTTTATTCGGTGCTTCATCAGCCATCGTCTTGTACTGTCTGTCAAGTGCTTCCAGCTCGTCATACAGCTCGTTGTAGTTCTTTTCAAATTGCGCTGCATGTTCAGGCAGTTCATCGGAAAGCTCATCCTTGATTTTTTCAGCAAGCAACGTGCTGAGGTAAGGGGAAATCCAAACATGTGGATCTACTGCAGACTCATCATGATGATGTTCTTCTTCCTCTTCACCGTGTATTTCCTGCTCGTGCTCATGCTCATGTGAATGTCCCTCTTCAAATTCTTCCGGATCAATGGCATCTCCGACAGGAACAAAATGTACCTGCTCATTTTTCAGGGTCTTCTCGGTTTTCTGAACAAAGCCCTCAAGACCCAGTCCAATGTAGAAGAAAAGATCTGCTTTTGACAGAGCCATCATATCTTTTTGCGTCGGCTCGAATACATGCTCATCGGTTCCAGGCGGGTAGATCGATTGTACATCTACCACATCACCGCCGATCCGCTCAGTGAAATATTGCAACGGATATACAGTCGTATACACACTTAATTTTTCGGATGAAGGGGATTCAGTTTCATCGGTTGCCTTGTTGCTGCATCCGCTTAATACCAAAAGTATGGCAGCTGCTAATAAAAGATAACGATTTTTCATTTATGAAAGCCTCCGGGTTCGTAATCGGAATGATTACTATTTAGATAACTTCCTTATCATACAAGATTCTTTTCTTGAATGCAACAATATTTATTTGTATTCAGCAGAAACCTCACTTCTATAAGTGGAGGGTTGAATGCGAGTTGTCTTTCTGTTCAGGGTGTGTTTACAAATTAGAGGCAATCACGCCGAGGCGTGATTGTTAGTACTATTCCTGCGTTTTTTTGGGAGGCACCGGGTCAAAGCCACCTTCATGGAAGGGGTGACATTTCAATATTCTTCTGACAGCAAGCCAACTTCCTTTAATGGCGCCGTGTGTTTCGATTGCCTCGACACCATAGTGCGAGCAGGTGGGATAAAAGCGGCAAGAAGGCGGAGTTAATGGAGAAATAAATTTCTGATAAAACCGAATGATAGACACAAATGTTTTTTTTAGCATAATTGCTTCACCTTTCAATATAAGTAGGTTTAGTTTACCTACTTAAGTGGTAAATTAAAAGAGAGAAGCTTACAACAATCAGAGGAGTGTTTTTTATGTCTAAAGAATTAATTCAAGAGTTAAACAAGCAAGTATCTACATGGTCCGTGATGTATGCAAAGCTGCATAATTATCATTGGTATGTAAAAGGACCTCAGTTCTTTACACTGCATGCGAAATTTGAAGAGCTGTACAACGAAGCGACAGCGCATATGGATGAAATCGCTGAACGTGTACTGACGTTGGGCGGAGAACCGACTGCTACATTAGCGCAGCACATAGAAAGTTCAGTTGTTAGTGAAGCCAAAGGAACGGAAAAAGCCAATGAAATGGTTCAGGCATTGGTTGATGATTTCGATAAGATTATGAAATCATTGAAAAAAGGAATGGATCTTGCTGCGAAAGCCAGCGATGATATGACTGAAGATGTGCTGAATGCTATTTATCAAAGTATTGAAAAGCACCAGTGGATGCTGAATGCGTTCCTCGGAGAAACAAATGAATGAAAATCCTTCATTCAGCAGGGAAACAGCCGATACTAAGAAGTGAATAGCAGGAAGGAGTGAACGAAATGGATATCAATTCAATCATGTCCAGTCAGTTGAGAAGCTTGCAATCAACCGTTCAAATGAGTGTAATGTCTAAAGCTCTTTCGATGGAAACTTCTGCGGTTGCAGAAATGCTGAATAATCTGGACAGTCAGCCCGTCGCTGTGCACCCGCATAAAGGTGCATCAGTTGATATCAAGGCTTGATTGCCGAAGACACATCTCGTATGATTAGAGATGTGTCTTTTTTTCGATGGAATCACACAGTAACACTGTGTAGTATAAATAATACATACTGTAGTAGGAGGTTTGCGATTATGGCGCAAGGCCAGTTCTTAAGAAATATAATTGTTGAAACACCGTCCAAACCGGGTAATTTAGGTAAAGTAACGATGGCAATCGGGCAGTTGAACGGAGATATTGGTGACATCCAGACAATTAAGGTTGGCACGGTTTCTACCATTCGAGAAATAGCGCTGCTGTGTAACAACAAAGAACATTTGGATGAAATCGTAGCAGCGATTGAAGATTTGAAAAACGGCATTAAAGTTCATGCCGTAACAGACGACGTCCTGCAAGCACATGAGGGCGGTAAGATTCATATGAAAGCAAGCCATCCGATCCGTTCACTTGCAGATTTACGCAGAGTGTATACACCGGGTGTAGCGAGTGTCTGTAAAACAATTGAGGAAGATCCTGAACAGGCAAATTATTTTACGGGAATTTCTAATACCGTCGCAATTGTTACAGACGGAACCGCAATTTTAGGTCTTGGCAATATTGGTCCTGTGGCGGGGATGCCTGTTATGGAAGGGAAAGCTGTACTGTTTGACCAGTTCGTAGGTATCAGCGGTATTCCGATATTATTGGATACGAGCAATCCTGACGAAGTAGTAGAGACGATCAAGCATATCCACCAGGGATTTGGTGCGATCTTATTAGAAGATATCGGAGCTCCTCATTGTTTTGAAATTGAAGATCGGCTGAAAAAAGAATTGTCGATTCCAGTCATGCACGATGATCAGCACGGGACTGCAGTCGTTGCGCTGGCGGCAGCATTAACAGCGTGCAAGCATGTCGGTGTTGATCTGGCGGACTCAAAAATCGGTCAGATCGGCCTTGGTGCAGCAGGTCTTGCAATCAGCAGAATGTTTATCGCGTACGGCGTTGAAGAATTAAAGGGCATTGATTTAAATCCTAAGGCGACAGCTATGCTGGAAGAGTTTGGTGGCATCGTTGCTCAATCGATGGAAGAAATCATGGCAACTTGTGATTTGGTTATCGCCACAACAGGAGTAGCGAATTTGATTAAGCCGGAAATGGTCCGCAAAGGGCAGATCATACTGGCATTATCGAATCCAAATGCAGAAATTATGCCGGATGTAGCACTCGAAGCAGGCGCAGCGTACGCGGCGGATGGACGTTTAGTCAATAACGTTCTTGGTTTCCCTGGAATTTTCCGAGGTGCACTAAACGCAAACGCTAAGGAGATTACGTACCCGATGCTCATTGCAGCAGCTCTTGCGATTGTCGAAAGTACGAAGCGTGATGATCTCGTACCGCATCCGTTAGATCCAAATGTGCATGTGAATGTGGCATTGGCGGTTGAACGTGTCGTTTATGAAGAACAAGCTAAATAGATAGTTCAAGCCTATTAATCATTTATTGGTTACTAGGCTTTTACATTTTCTTTTTCGGGATATTTTTATCAAAAACGTCCATACTACGTAAAAAAGAAAGTAGGATGGTCATGCCTGATCAAAAATATACGATGTATGTTTCAATGAGTCACAAGCAAGTTCTGTTGGATCCATATTCTTCACCTTGGGAATATAAAGTAGAGGTCACAAAAGAAGCATACCCTGTTTTCGAACGATTATTTGCACAGATGGAACGCTTGGAATTCCGTAACTTTCTACGATCACACTTGCCCTATATTCAATATCACTATGACAAAGATAATCACGATATTGATAAGCGAATGATGAAAGTCTATGCACTAATTCATGAATATACTGATGAAGAATCCAAACGTTTTATTGAGAAGCTGCCGTTCTTTCGTTGATTCGGCATGCGACTTTCCGCTACACTAAGGGAAAGGACGTGAGCTATATGCTGAAATTTGAAGACTTACAAGGTGCCGATGTGGAGCTGACATTCGGCCCGAATCAACACCAAATTGAATCTCGTCATGTATTAGTTGTCATAAAGTATGAAGGACGCTGGCTATTGACGAAACATCGTATACGGGGATTTGAGTTTCCTGGTGGGAAAGCAGAACCCGGCGAATCGATAGAACAAGCGGCTATCCGGGAAACGTTTGAAGAAACGGGAGTAACGATTGAAAATGTCCGGTCGTTTGCCGAATATGTTGTCTTTACCGCACCCCCGTTTTGCAAAGCGGTATTTACTGGTGATATCGTCGGAATCGATCACCATCACAAATTACTCGAAACGGAAGGACTTATCTGGATGACGGATGCTGAATTGGATGCCTGTTCAAATCTCAGTTTTCATATGAAAGACCGTGGAATGGGTGAGCTGAGGAAGTGGGTGGAAGCCAATGCCAGTGAAGGCTGACGGTGAAATTATCTATTGTAAAGAATATCCATCGCCAAATCCCAAAGTTCGTCTGCAAGAAGTGACATATTGGTCTGACGGGCTTCAAGTGAAAGGAATGCTTGCAACGCCTAAAGCAGAAGGGCGTTATGATGGGTTGCTCTATCTGCGCGGGGGCATTCAACATGTCGGAATGGTTCGCCCGGCTCGTATTGCTCAATTTGCTTCTCACGGCTTGGTCGTGTTCGCTCCTTATTACCGAGGAAATCGAGGAGGAGAAGGGAAGGATGAATTCGCAGGTGACGATCGCAATGACGCCGTGGCGGGAGTAGAAGTTCTGAAACAGCAACAGGCAGTCGATTCAGAGCGAATACATCTGTTTTCTTTTTCGCGGGGAGGCATCATGGCATTATGGACTGCCATTTTACGTGAAGATCTGACATCAATGGTTACATGGGCAGGCATATCAGACGTTGTATTCACCTATAAAGAACGGGAAGATATGCGGAGGATGATGAAGAGGGTAATTGGCGGAACCCCGAATAATCAGCCTGATGCCTATCGTGAACGGACTGCGCTTTTTCGCATTCAAGATATCGAAATACCAACATTAATTATTCATGGGACGATGGATTCGAATGTTTCATTTGAGCAGGCTTTGTTGTTGGAGAATGCTTTGCGTGATGCCAATAAAGTGTATGAAACGTGGTATTTAGAGGGTTATACACATTATATACCTCCTGAAATGAACAGACAGCTTGTGAAAGATGCGGTAGGCTGGATGAAAAGACAGGGCCACTAATGAAAAAAATCCTTGCAGATGGATATCTGCAAGGATTTTTGTATGTCTATTACGCAATTGGTCCGCCTTTAATCGCAATTTCTTCCGAGACGTGATCGAACTTCTTGAAGTTCTCACGGAAGGCAGCAGCCAGACGATTTGCTTCTTTATCATATTCTTCAGGATCTTCCCAAGCATAACGCGGGTGAAGGACGTTAGTCGGTACGCCTTCTATTTCAAGAGGCATATTCAATCCAAAGATTTCATTCTTTTTCGTTTCGACGTTATCCAATTTACCGGCAATTGCTGCACGGACCATTGTGCGAGTGTAGCCAAGGTTCATACGTGAGCCCACTCCGAAAATGCCACCTGTCCAACCAGTGTTGACGAGGAATACTTTCGCACCGTGCTCGTCAATTTTCTTTCCAAGCATTTCTGCATAAGTTGCAGCAGGAAGCGGTAGGAAAGGAGAACCGAAGCAAGTTGAGAAAGTTGGTTCTGGAGCAGTAATTCCGCGCTCCGTTCCAGCCAGCTTAGAAGTGAATCCGCTCAAGAAATGGTACATTGCCTGTTCTTTAGTTAAGATTGAGATGGGAGGCAATACCCCGGAAGCATCAGCCGTCAAGAATATGATGTTTTTCGGATGACCCGCTACAGAAGGTGTCACGATATTATCAATATTTTCAATCGGGTATGCTGCACGTGTATTTTCAGTCAGTGATTTATCATCATAATCAGGAATACGTGTCTCTTCATCCAATACTACGTTCTCCAGTACGGAACCGAAACGGATCGCACCGAAAATTTCGGGTTCCTTTTCTTTAGAAAGGTTGATGCATTTCGCATAGCATCCGCCTTCGATATTAAATACGCCGTTGTCAGACCAGCCGTGCTCATCATCACCGATTAATTTACGGTCTGCATCAGCGGAAAGAGTTGTTTTACCTGTTCCGGACAAACCGAAGAATAGTGCTACGTCGCCTTCTTCTCCAACGTTTGCTGAACAGTGCATAGATAAAATGTCATTTTCAGGAAGCAAGAAGTTCATAACAGAGAAGATCGATTTTTTCATTTCGCCGGCATATTCTGTGCCGCCGATCAAAACGATACGCTTCTCAAGAGACAAGATGATGAAAGTCTCTGAATTCGTGCCGTCCACTTCTGGATCTGCTTTAAATGAAGGAGCAGCCAAAATCGTGAACTGTGATTCGTGAGTCTGTAATTCTTCAGCAGTTGGACGGATGAACAGCTGGTGGACAAATAAGTTTTGCCAAGCCAGTTCGTTTACGACTTGAATAGACAGCTGGGAGTCCTTATCAGCACCTGCAAATCCTTTAAATACGAAGAGTTCATCTTTTTGCTGTAAATGATCGACGACTTTCGTGTATAATGAATCAAATGCTTCTGAAGAAATCGGGCGGTTCGTGCTGCCCCAGTCTACTTTGTCTTTAGACACTGCATCTTCGACGATAAATTTATCTTTAGGAGAACGTCCTGTATATTTCCCTGTACGTGCTGTTAAAGCGCCGTCTGCTGAAAGTTCAGCTTCATTATTAGCAATTGCTTTTTCCGTTAATTCCGCCACAGACGCTTGGATCGTCACGTTGCTTCCTGATAGAAGGCCTTTCAAGCTATCATCAATTTTTGCAGATATCATAATTACATACCGTCCTTTGCGTAGTCGTTTTATTTGAGTAGCACATCTTAATTCGTAAATAGTATAACACATTAAGAATAATAATCTATACTAATTAAAAACTCAAGTGATTTGATATAAAAAATTTGACAAAAACCAAACTTTTTTATACTATGTGACATGAACGGATACTCTTATCCCGAGTTGGTGGAGGGTACAGGCCCTGTGAAACCCGGCAACCTGCAAAAGACTTTTTGTCTTGCGCGAAGGTGCCAAACCTGAAGCAAGGTTGAATTCCTTGGACGATAAGAGTGAAAGGTGCTGCGCGTGAAATCATGCCTTTTACTCATGGATATAACTTGAGTAGAGGGCTTTTTATATTGATTTCAACAGGAAAACCTGTTGAAATCAATATAGCCTCCGGCGGATGTCATGGATTTTGTAAGGAGTTAATCGCAAAGGCGATTCAAAATCTAGATGTAATTCCGCCGGTGCGGAATATAAACTAGCCCTGAATCCTTATGGTATATGATTGACGTCATTTCAGGCGTGGAACTTTACCAGGGACTTATGAGAGTACCGTATCATGTTGCTTAATAGGGGGAAACAAAATGACAAACCGTCGACTGTTTACATCAGAATCAGTTACTGAAGGCCATCCTGACAAGATGTGCGACCAAATATCAGATGCCATCCTGGATGCGATTTTAACCGAAGATCCAAACGCGCGTGTAGCGTGTGAAACGAGCATCACAACAGGTCTTGTTTTAGTCATGGGAGAAATTACTACGACAACGTATGTGGATATCCCGAAAGTTGTGCGCGATACAGTGAAAGAAATTGGCTATACTCGTGCGAAATACGGATTTGATTATGAAACGTCAGCAGTTTTGACATCTATTGACGAACAGTCACCGGAAATTGCGGCCAGTGTCAACGTAGCACTTGAAGCGCGTGAAGGTTCAATGTCAGATGAAGAGTTGGATGAAATCGGCGCGGGTGACCAAGGGTTGATGTTCGGTTATGCCTGCACAGAAACAGATGAGTTAATGCCGTTGCCGATCAGTCTTTCACATAAGCTGGCACGCCGTCTGACAGAAGCGCGAAAAGAAGAGTTAATTTCCTATTTGCGTCCTGACGGAAAAACGCAGGTAACTGTAGAGTATGATGAGAATAATAAACCTGTGCGGATTGACACAATTGTTATTTCTACACAGCATCACCCGGAAGCAACGCTTGAACAGATTGAAAAAGATGTAAAAGAAGTGGTCATCAACGCGGTGGTTCCTAAACATTTATTAGATGAAAACACGAAATACTTCATTAATCCGACAGGCAGTTTTGTAGTCGGTGGTCCTCAAGGGGATGCAGGCTTGACGGGACGTAAAATCATCGTCGATACGTACGGTGGTTATGCACGTCACGGCGGCGGTGCTTTCTCTGGTAAGGATGCTACGAAAGTAGACCGCTCAGCTTCCTACGCAGCGCGTTATGTAGCGAAAAATATCGTAGCAGCCGGATTGGCAGAGCATTGTGAAGTGCAGATTGCCTACGCTATTGGTGTAGCGAGTCCAGTGTCTATTTCAATCAATACATTTGAGACGGGCAGCCTGGCTGAGTCGAAACTGGTTGAGTTTGTTCGTGAATTATTTGATCTACGTCCGGCGGGCATTATCAAAATGCTGGATCTTCGCCGTCCGATCTATCAGCAAACGGCAGCTTATGGTCATTTCGGCCGTACGGATATTGACTTGCCATGGGAAAAGACAGATAAAGTCGAAGCATTGAAAGAGCTTGCGAGTAAATCAGGGGTTCAACAATAAAAGAGTTCTATTTAAGCAGAAAGAGGAGAAATTCTTCTTTCTGCTTTTTTTCTGTGTTCAAATAGTATAGTCTAATATATAGAAGATTCAGAAAGTGGGAGGAATAGAAGAATGACAACTATACAGGAAACAACGTATGTGCTTGATATGGATGCAACACAGTTGAAGGCAGCACTGGATAGTGGACGTATTACTTCCAAACAGGCGGCAGAAGCCTATATTGAACATTGCAGAGCGACTAATCCAGCTGTAAATTTTTTAGTGGAAGAGCGATTTAGCCTGGCATTGCAAGAGGCAGACCAAGCAGATCAGCTAAGGAAAGAAGGAAATGCGCAAGGCAAACTGTTTGGAGTACCGATTAGCATGAAGGAATCATTTGATGTGGAAGGGATGCAGACGACAGGCGGGCTGCCTTATAGAAAAGGTTTAATATCTCAGACAGATGCAGAAATCGTCAGTAAGCTGAAAGCTGAAGGTGCCATTATAATTGGCAAGACCAATACGCCGGCACTCTGCTTTTGCCAGGAAACTGATAATGCGCTGTATGGCAGAACGAATAATCCTCGAGATCTGTCAAGAACAGTGGGCGGATCGAGCGGTGGAGAAGGAGCAGCCATCGCATTGGGTGCAGCGGCAGCAGGAATTGGCTCGGATATTGGTGGTTCGATTCGTTTTCCGAGTCATTTCAACGGAGTCGTCGGATTTAAATCAGGGGATGGTCAAGTCTCTTCTCGCGGCAGCTATCCTGCAGAAGAGCATTCATTGCAGCAAAGAATGCTGGGCATTGGTCCAATTACCAAATCTGTACAGGACGCCAAAAGTATATACGAAATCATTGCAAATGAACCGCTGGAAGAAAAGCGGCTGGAAGACTTCGCGATTACCTTTATGCCCAAAATGAATTTGCCACTATCCACACAAACAGAAGGCTTTCTGCAGGCTGTTCGTGACTTTTTGTCAGAAGGTCTGCTGGTAGTGAATGATATTCCGCCCCACTTCAATAAAACTGCAGTACTCTGGCAGGAAATTATGTCAATAGACGGAGCGAATGGAGCAGCGTCTGAAGCGTTCGGCAATAGGTCCGCCCAGCCGCTGCGTGAGTTTTTATTGGATAAAGTAGGGAAACAGACAGAAGTACACCGCTATCTGTCTTGGGCATTGATCGGGGCATCGCTCTTTAAGCCTTCCGATGAACGTGTGAAGGGAATAAATGCAATTATCGAAAAAGGAGATGCTCTGCTCGGCCGCTATTTAGACAAACGTATTTTGGTTCTGCCCGTCTATCACTCTGCTGCTCCGGCGCATGGCACAGTCTATAAAGAGTTGTTTTCTATCCGCAAGACCTACACGCGATACATTCCTTATGTAGCGTACGCGAACGTCTGGGGCTTGCCTGCTTTGACGATTCCAGTCGGTGCGGACAGGGAAGGCATGCCCATCGCTGTGCAATTAGTGAGTAAAGTCGGCAATGAAGATGCGCTCTTCAAGCTGGGTGAACGGCTTGAAAAAGAATATAAAGGCTACCAACGTGTTATTCCGTCATTTACATGAGAAGTGCAACGTAACTGTTTCATTTGCTGAATGATCATAGGCGGATTGCAGTCCATTTTCTGCAATTTCTTTTTTGCTGACAACCTTTTGTATAATCTGGACAGTAAATGAATCTGTAAATGGAAAATCCTTGACCTTGATCGTCCTGCTGTCTACGAAATGTATACCGAAACGTCCGTTTGGCAGACCTGACAGGACATTGGGCGAAGGGATCCCATTGCGGAAAAATAAATGTTCATTCGCCTTATCAGCATCCGGTTCATTAATACAGCAGTAAAGTGAAAAATTATCACCCAGCTGGAGCAGTGCGTAATGCTGTTCAAATAACTGCCAGTCAAAACCTTCTACTTGTTTGGAAAGTTCTTTTCTCCTACTATGCTCTTCTGCAATAAATTGCTGTGCCTTGGGTTCATCATTTCCATTTATAAATTGCTCATAATGATTGCTACACAGCATGGCGGCATAAGTATCTATCTTTTCGACTTGGTCAATACCTTGTTTATACAGGATGAGTTTTGGAAGGGAAGGAAAGTCTGTAAAACGAAAAGGAGCCGATTTTTTATCATGGAAAAATGGCTGACGGTCAAAAGCCCGCCACCCAATATCGTGGTTTTCTATAGCTGTCAGAACCCTTTCACGCCATTTCAATCCCGGAAACAACTCTTTTTTCCAATGTGCCATAATATCTCTCGCCAGATGTCCGTGTTGATGCTGTTCAATCATGACAAAATGTTCTTCACGTTCACGTACGATCATTCTGCGTCATCCTTTCTTTATTTATGTTTCTTTTGTATTTTTTCTTTTATTTTCTTGAATTCTTTTATTTCTTCTCTGTATTCTTTTTCGGCTTCAGTAGTACCGACGATTATTGGCTCTGCATTGTAGTCTATTCGTTTGCCGTAACGAATCAGTTCATAAATAATCATTCCGTTATTTGGTTTGCCGTTCACTGTATTCATAGGAATTAAATCATAGAGTGCAAAATATAGCGAATAAAAGATAAACAGATTCCAAAATTTTTGGGTATCTTCCAAGTATCCATTCGCAAGCAGCGCATTCAATGTAAGAGCTATGATCAGGTTGGTTAAAATCGGTCCGGCATATATACAGATATAGGCAAACTTGCCTTTGGATTTAATTGAATCATATGAAAACCAGCTGTGTACGTGGTAATACCTTCTAATATCTAAAAATCCCAGTTTAAAAAGTCTGGGACCTGACCCAATCGTAAGCCGTGGGTTTTTTGCTCTAAAAAAACTGCTTATAATAAAATAGCCGGCTTCGCGGATGAAAGTGGTCACGGGCAGTATAATGAAGATCGAGATGATTAGAAAGAAAAGATCCTTTAATCCAAACAAAAATACTCATCTCCCTTACTGAATAAATGATACAGTTAATTTAAAATACCCTTTATTGCTAAAATAAATCATTTTGACAATAAAAACAGGAGGAATACAATCAGGCTAAAATAGCGGTAGAAAAACCATTTGATGATATAAAACAGGTACTCGAGGAAAAAGGACATGAAGTCAAAATGTTCGATAGTGATCAAGAATTGAAGGATTATGATATGGGTGTTGTAAGAGCATTGAGTGACGTAAATATAGATCAATTCGACTTCCCGGTGGTAAGTATTGAAGGCGATTCGGTACAGGATATCGTCAATGATGTGGAAAAGAGATTGCATCGTAAATATAGCTGAAAGGCGGTTCTCCAATTGGTGAGCCGTTTTTTTATTGACAGAATCGAACTTAAACAGTACACTATTCAACATTGACTTGTGAGTCAATCAATAATTAGAAATGAGTTGAAGCATCGATTATGTCCCCTAGAACAAGTGAAAAGTTTAAAGAAATCCGTGATGTTCGGCAACATCAGCTAAAGGATGCGGCAATCGAATTATTTGGTATGAAAGGTTTTGCGGCAACTAAAATTAGTGAGATTACGAACAAGGCAGAGCTAAGTCATGGTTTGTTCTATCATTATTTCAAATCAAAAGAAGAATTATACGTTACCGTTCTCGTAGAATTGCTGGAGACGATGATTGAAATGATTGATGAAGCAGAAGAACAATCCGAAAGTCCGCTGAAGCAATTGGAATGGCTGACAGATGTCACACATTCCGCACCGTTGAGAGATGGAGTTTATCGTCATATTCTCATCATGCAGGCTCTATATTCCGATTATTTACCTGTAGAAACAAAAGAAAACATAGTGGAAAGATATCGTTTAATGGTGATTCGGATTTCTCAGATTATTGAAAGAGGCCAGCTGACCGGTGATTTCATTGAAGGGGAACCTGAAGAACTTGCGATTTATCATTTATCTTTAGTTCACGGCTTACTGTTATCCAATGCGCGTAAAATGGTGCCGATCGAGTTGTCTGTAGATAAGGTGCTTCGTCAGCTGAAACGACATGAAGCCCGGGGGGAAGACGCATGAACCGAATGCTGAAACCAACGATTATTGCGATTTCAATGGCGACTGTTATGGCCGGAGCAGCGATTTCTCCTGCTCTTGGATTAATTGCCTCGAACTTCCCGGATGCTGATCCGGTCATGATCAAGCTGATTTTGACTGCACCTTCATTATTTATTATTCCATTTACTTTTATCTCGAGTTACCTGACTAGTAAAATCTCAAAACGCACTATTGTACTGCTCGGGTTATCAATCTATGTAATTGCCGGGGTAGGCGCGCAATTTACAAATACAATTGAGATGCTTCTTGCTTTCCGTTTTATATTGGGTGCAGGTGTCGGTTTAGTCATGCCGCTTGCGATTACGCTGATCAGTGACCACTTCAATGGTAGAGAACAGGTCAAAATGATGGGGTATAACTCCGCTTTCAGTAACTTTGGCGGAATTGTGACGATGATGCTGGCAGGTTATTTGGCAGCGATCAGCTGGCGGGCGCCTTTTAATGTCTATCTAATGGGTATAGTAATCTTTATCATGGTGTTTTTCTTTTTACCGAAAGATCAGCCCCGTAAAAAAGATAAAGATACTTCTAAATATAAATTGCCAAAAGCGGTATATGGCTATGCGTTAGCTTCGGCCGGTATCATGCTCGTCTATTATTCAGTTGCTACGAATATGGCATTATATCTTGAACAAAGCAATATAGGCGGTTCAGAACTGGCCGGTACCGTCATTTCATTTACGACAGTCGGCGGAATGATCACAAGCCTGACGTTGATTCAGCTGCAGGATGTGTTGAAGTCATATATTATTCCAATCAGCTTACTGGTTATGGGTGTTGCGTTTACCGGCTTATCCTTGAGTCATTCAGTTCCGGTTATATTGGCTTGTACATGTATGGTTGGTTTCGGACAGGGGATTTTATTTCCGATCATCAACGTCAAAGCACTGGGCTTAGTGAATCCTTTACACAGTGACAAAGTGATTGCTGCCGTTTCAAGCTCTATTTATGTCGGACAGTTCAGTTCGCCACTTGTCTTGGATGGTATTGCCAGTTTAGCAGGTTTCTCTACAATCCGTTTCCAATATACTGTAGTAGGTATAGGGTTGGGAATCGCAGTAGTATTGATGATCTTGTACCGTATAATGAGAAGTGCAAAGCCTTCGATAGAAGAGGCGTAACAGAACGAAAAAACAATAGACGTCGCCGAATAAATCGGTGACGTCTATTTTTATTGGATTACATTTGTGTTTCAGGAGTGTCCACTGTTTGATATTCTTTCATCAATGACTGAAGTGACAGCTCATACAACTGTTTACCGTCGATCTTAAATACCCCATTTGAGACCAACTCTTCAATCACTTCATCACGTTTTATTTCTACAATATTTTCTGTTGTCTTCATCGTACTGTTCCTCCTTGATTCCCCTCCTAACTATAGCCGCTTTCTGTCCTATTTAAACTTCAACGCCTAAGTTATAATAGTGTGAATATTCCTAATAAAAACATCGTTTGTTAGTGTTTCCGACGGTATTCATTTACAGATGATTCCAAGTACGTCAATGGTACGGTGATCACAGCAGACGGAGGATGGCTTATTAAGATTTTTTTTGTTTATAGCTATGAATGTGAGGAAAGAATAGCTATAATCAATTTCATGCGAGAAAATGTAAGTCATCATGGGGGGTCAATATGTTTTTTATTGAAGCAAAACGAATTATAGTTGTTATTCTCGGGTCATTATTAATGGCTATATCATTAAATTTCTTTCTCATCAACGCCAATGTCTATGCCAGCGGGTTTGCAGGGGCAGCACAATTGGTTTCCAGTGTTCTTACGGACCAGCTGAATATTACAGTCGGTACGGGGGTCCTGTTGCTGTTATTTAATATTCCAGTTTTTATTTTAGGCTGGTTCAAAGTAGGCAAGGGCTTTACCATCTACAGTATTGTCTCTGTTGCTTTTATAACGGTATTTTTGGAAATACTCCCATTGACTTCTCTTTCAGACGACATCATGCTCAATGCAGTGTTTGGCGGAGTATTGGGAGGAGTAGGCGTGGGGATATCCTTAAAATTGGGTGCATCTACCGGTGGGATGGATATCGTTGCGATGATCCTGTCGCGTATGCAGGATAAACCGATCGGAATTTTCTTCCTCATATTGAATGGCATACTGATTGTCTTTGCAGGAATTCTGTATGAGCCAGAAAATGCATTGTACACAATGGTTGCTTTATACGTTACGACATCTGTCATAGACATGATTCATACACGCCACGAAAAAGTCACGGCGATGATCATTACAAGGCAGCCGGATGAACTGCAGCAGGCTATTCACAAACAAATGGTACGCGGTATTACGATCCTACCTGCAAAAGGTGCGTATTCAAAGGAAGATAAAAGTATGCTGTACGTCGTCATTACACGCTATGAGCTGTATGACTTGGAGCGGATTATTAATGAAACCGATCCACAGGCATTCACCAATATCGTTCAGACAGTTGGCATCTTTGGCTTCTTTAGAAGAGAAGGCGAAAAACTTGTATAACGAATGAAAAGTCAAGCGTCTGCTTGGCTTTTTTTTACAGCTTAGAATCATATAGATGGAAGGGTTTATTAAATGATTTTGATATAGGAATCCATAAAGGTAACAAACCAAATCTGGAACAATTTCGTAATGGAAGAGTCATAATTAGTGGAGATAACGTATACAAAAGGTTAATCGGAGGGATAGATTTGAGATGGAGAATAGGTATGTTTGTTTTACTAATCGCTATGGGGGTAGTAGGGTGTACTTCCCTTGGTGAGCAGATGGATTTGTTAGATGAGCCACTACGTGAAGTGAAGGTTTCATATTTTGAAAACTATGGCGGGATGAATGAAGAGACGTTTCTTTCATTTGATTCGGCAGAAGATCTAGAGTTGTTTAGAGAAGCTATTACTACAGCTGTACAGTCTTCAGCTGAAATATCGTCGGATCCTGACTATGATTTGCAAGTAACATACAATTCCAATGATGGAGAGCTGCCGACTCACGGAATTCATATGTGGGCAGGAGAGGCAGTTACGTTTTTGTATATTGCAGATGAAGATGTTTATGCTGCAACTCCTCAAATGTCGAAGAAATTGAATGATCTGTTAAAAAAAGCACCTAACTCCTAAAGGAGCCGGTGCTTTCACTGTTATTTAGCCTGAACTTCCTTATACAGCTGACCTTTGCGCGCGTATTCATTCACGATACGGGTCATATCTGCACGGTCTTCATCGGTCAGTTCACGGACGACACGCGCAGGGGAGCCTAGTGCTAATGTGTTTGGGGGGATTTTCTTGCCTGGTGTCACGAGACTTCCTGCGCCGATAAATGCACCTTCTCCAACCTCTGCTCCGTCAAGTACAGTCGCCCCCATGCCTACTAGCGCGCCTGTTTTAATAGTGCAGCTATGCAGCATAGCTTTGTGACCAATTGTCACTTCATCTTCTAAAATCAATGGGAATTGCGGGCTCTGATGAAGACAGCAAAAATCCTGCACATTCACTTTTCGGCCGATGATCGTCGGAGAAACATCACCCCGGATTACCGTATTGAACCAAATAGTCGACTCAGGACCAATCGTGACATCACCTGTAATCGTTACATAATCCGCGATATAAACAGATGGGTCGATCTCCGGCATTTTACCTTCATACGGATAAATCAATCTAATCTCCTCTTTCCCTAAAAATCATGTATAATTTATCCTATCAAACATTTGGTTTTTCCGAAAGAAAAGAAGGGCATTCCATGTATAAGAAAGCTAAAGGAGTGATGTCCATGTGGAAATGGGAAGCAGAAGGGCAACCGAAAGCAACAGTGGTCATTGTCCACAATGCATATGAGCATCATCGCCGATACGCTTGGCTCATTCAGCGATTTAGAAGCGATGGTTTTCATGTGGTAACAGGAGATCTACCTGGTCACGGCAAAGAAGGAGTAAAAGTTCATTCAGAAACATTTAAAGAATATCGCAGGTTTATCAAAAGATTGATTCAGACAGGTTTGGATGGAAATCTGCCGGTATTTTTATACGGTCATGGTTTAGGTGCAACATTTTTGTTGAGGCTGTTGCAGACGGAACAGGTGGAATGTGCAGGCATTATCTGTTCCTCCCCATGGCTTCATTTAGAACATCATCCGCCGCTACTCGCGAAAATGCTGACAAAGCTGGCGCATTCTATGAAGCTCAATCACGAAATGAAGCCTTCTTTGCTGTCTAGAAACCCTGCATTCTTGGAGCAGTATGAAGAAGATCCGCTGTATGTATCGCTTATCACAGCTGGCTGGTACCGTGAACTAGAGCTTCTGATGAAAAGTGTCGTGCAAAAAGACTCTACTATACAAGATATGCCGTTTCTTTTGCATACGGGTGAAGCGGATGAAATTACCGATCCAAGCTACTCATACAGTTGGGTACAGGCACAAAATTTGTCCGAGCTTCAGTATAAGCGATGGAAAGAATTGTATCATGATGTTATGCAAGAGCCTGAACGGGAAGAAGTCTATCTTTATACGCGTTCATTCATGAATAATGTTCTTCGATCGCTAGGCTATGTGATCGAATGAATATAGAGCTATGACGGGGATGTGGGCAAATGAAGGAAAGGCTTTATATAGGGATAGCAGGAGCGGCAGGAGCAGTCGTGCGCTTACTGGTCGGTCTGTTATTTCTGACAAGCGGCGGGTTTCCTTTTGCGACATTTACCGTTAATATGATCGGAACGTTGCTGCTTTGTTTTTTGGTGGAGCGGGCGAGACTTAGCGGCCGTCTTTCACCTTTATTGGTGACTGTGGTGACAGTCGGATTTCTTGGCGCATTCACAACATTTTCGGCAGTGAGTTTGGAAACGATCATGCTACTTGAGGATCGTTTGGTCTTGATCGCAGGCACTTATGTGTGGATGAGTTTACTGGGCGGGTTGGCTATGGCTGCGCTTGGCTTTTCATTAGCGAAGAAGGTGACTGCCCAATGATTTGGCAGATGATCGCGGTTGGCTGCGGCGGATTGATCGGTGCGATGATGCGCTTTGAAATTTCTAGGCTTTTGAACAGAAGCAATTTGCCTTTCGGTACATTGCTCATCAACAGTGCTGGAAGTTTTTTCATTGGCTGGATTACCGGCATGGAGCTGTCGTTGCCGTGGACATTGTTTTGGGCGACGGGAGTGGCGGGAGCGCTAACGACATACTCAACGCTGATGAAAGAGATTTGGACGTATTGGATTGAAGGACAAAAAGAACGTGCAGTCGGCTATACGCTGCTGACGTTTGGACTCGGACTAAGCTTGGTGTATATTGGCTACAGTCTGTAGAAAAGAGGATTTGAATCGATGAGTAATAGAAAGAACAATAAGAAAACGAAAAAATGGTTCAGTTCATTTCTGATTGCGCTTACCATTGCAATACTGGCATATTATTATCCGGAATTGATGGGTGATGAAGATAAAGAACCGAGTCGTGACGGGTTGATTCCGGTTGAATTGGTCAAGACGATTGACGGAGATACAATCAAGATTATGTATGAAGGCGAAGAAAAAAATGTACGCTACTTATTGATTGATACACCGGAAACAAATCATCCACGTCTCGGTAAACAGCCATTTGGTCAGGAAGCCAAAGTGCGCAACCAAGAGTTACTGCAAAAAGGGCAGTTGGAAATTGAGTTCGATATCGGAGAGAAATATGATAAGTATGGCAGGTTACTTGCGTATATCTACATAGACGGAAAAAGTGTGCAGGAACAGTTGTTGAAAGAAGGGCTGGCGAGAGTGGCTTATGTCTATCCGCCGAATACCCGTTACTTAGATGAGTTTGAGAAAGCTGAAAAACAGGCGAAAAAATCTGGCATCGGGATTTGGACACTGGAAGATTACGCCACAGACCGTGGATTTGACAGTGACGCCCATCCAGTTGGAAAAGTGAAGCAGCCGGTATCCGGTAAAGTGGAGAATTTTAAAAACTGTACGGAACTGAGAAAGAAATACCCGGACGGTGTCAAAAAAGGGCATCCTGCTTATGCCAATCATTTAGACAGAAATCATGATGGCAGGGCTTGTAAATAAATGTATGTAGGTAATTTTGATTCAAACAGGGAGGGATGACAAGGGAGATTCGAAATGAGATTAAAGGTGAACGAAGAACGTATGCAGCTGCTTCAGACACGCATTCTCATGATTATGCTCAGTTATTATTGCCTTTAGAAGGTGAACTTTCTATAAAGACAGAAGCACAGAACCTCCAAGTCGATCAGCAAACCGTATTCTTTATCCCTCCTGGTTGCAATCATACGTTTCATTCAGTTATACGTAACGAATTTTTAATTGTAGATATTCCTTTCTTCATGCTGCCAAAAAGCGAATTACACTTTGTCGGCATTCCTTATAAGATGGATAGTAAATGATTCCACGATTCTTTCAACTGAAAAATTAAAGCATTACGATCCATATGAATAAGAATTCTCTCCATCTGTAAGTAAAGGCAGATTAATGTGAAAGCCACATTCTTTGTAAAAAGTAGGTAGGATTTGCGTTGCAGACGGTCGACTTCGGAAAGCGTACCGTCTGCAACGCGAATCCCAAACTGCTTATTAAGTGTACTTCAAGTTCATGTTTTGGTGATGAGCTAGTTTTATTTAATAAAACCACAAATAATCCCCTTGACTATATAAGCATATGCTTATATAGTAATAAGGATTTGGAGGGATAAGAAATGGATAGGAAAGAAACGATTACTATTGATCGTGCATCACAACTATTAAAATTACTCGGTGATCCAACTCGTTTGACGATGTTGAAATTGCTCAAGTCCCACGAATGCTGTGTGTGTGAATTTGTGGAGATTTTTAAAATGAGTCAGCCGGCGATCAGCCAGCATTTGCGTAAACTTAGAGACATTAATTTAGTGAAAGAAGAACGTAGAGGACAATGGATTTTCTTCTCCATTAATGAAAAACATGAAGAGTATCCATTTATCAAAAGCGTTCTTGAACATCTTCCGGAACAGACGGACTCAATCACTGAATTGACATCACAAGGACTTCGAGTTTGTTGTGAGTAAAGAGGGGGGATTCATTTGGTTTCAGTCATTATCGCATCATTAATTTTCATTATTACACTGGTTTTCGTTATATGGCAGCCTAAAAACTTATCAATTGGATGGTCTGCATGTATTGGTGCGCTGGTTGCTTTGTTAGCTGGGGTTGTCAATTTTCAGGACGTCATCGATGTGACAGGGATTGTCTGGAATGCAACACTTGCTTTTATCGCTATCATAATTATTTCATTAATTTTAGATGAAATTGGATTTTTCGAGTGGTCTGCACTGCATATGGCGAGATTAGCCAAAGGTAGCGGGCTTCGTATGTTTATTTACGTCAGTATCCTGGGAGCTGTAGTTGCCGCGCTGTTCGCAAATGACGGAGCAGCCCTAATTTTGACTCCCATTGTACTGGCTATGGTACGCAATTTACATTTCAATGAAAAAATGATTTTTCCATTCATTATTGCCAGCGGCTTTATTGCAGATACCACCTCGCTGCCATTAGTAGTTAGTAACTTAGTCAATATTGTTTCTGCAGACTTCTTCGGGATCGGCTTTGTCGAATATGCTTCCCGGATGATTGTCCCAAATCTATTTTCCTTGGCGGCGAGTATTGTAGTACTCCTGCTGTTCTTCCGCAAAAGCATACCTAAAAACTATGACGTATCCGATTTAAAACAACCAAGGGAAGCAATCAAAGACATGAAGATGTTTCGACTTGCCTGGGTGATATTAAGTATTCTGCTCATAGGGTATTTCTCCAGCGGATTTACAGGCCTTCCTGTCTCGATTATTGCCGGAATTACAGCTATATTTTTTATGATTATGGCGCAAAAGAGTCCTGCTGTACAAACGAAGCAAGTGCTAAAGGGTGCTCCTTGGGCTATCGTATTCTTTTCTGTCGGCATGTATGTTGTCGTTTACGGATTACGTAATGTCGGTTTAACGGCTGTTTTGGGTGATGTCATTCAGGCAGCTGCTAATCAAGGACTTTTTGTGGCTACGATTTCGATGGGCTTTATCGCGGCGATCTTGTCTTCCATTATGAATAATATGCCGACAGTCATGATTAACGCATTAGCAATATCTGGAACGAATACTACAGAGCCTATTCGTGAGGCGTTGATATATGCAAATGTCATCGGATCAGATTTAGGTCCGAAAATTACTCCGATTGGTTCATTAGCTACTTTGTTATGGCTGCATGTGCTTTCTCAAAAAGGCGTAAAAATATCTTGGGGTAGTTATTTTAAAATCGGTATACTTTTAACCGTCCCGACGCTTCTCATTACACTAATCGGGCTATATGCATGGTTGTCGTTTATCCAATAAGCAGTAAAGGGGATTTTCATTTTGTCTAAAAAGATACTCTATTTCTTATGTACAGGTAACTCCTGCCGTAGCCAAATGGCTGAAGGTTGTGGCAAGAGAACTCAGGAATTGAAGCACATGGCCTCAATCCAAATGCTGTTAAAGTGATGAATGAAGCTGGTGTTGATATTTCAAATCAAACTTCTGATGTTATTGATTTACAAATCTTACGTAATGCTGATTTTGTCGTCACACTTTGCGGGGATGCTGCTGACAAATGCCCGGTAACGCCACCTCATATCAAACGTGCTCACTGGGGTTTTGATGACCCTGCTAAAGCTCAAGGAACAGAGCAAGAGAAGTGGGCAGTCTTTGAGCGTGTACGCGATGAAATGGGTGCGAGAATTGAACATTTTGCTAACACAGGAGAATAAGTAAAACGTGTAGATGATTCTTGTCATAGCCGTCTTACATGCGAAATGACGATATGCTGTAAGACCATTTAAAATTAATACAGCAGTTAACAACAAACTGTCCGTTATGGTCATATACAATGACTGTAACGGACAGTTTTTTATTTCAATAAACTTCTAAAATGCATTAGGAATTCACAATCATCAAGAAGACATAATTGAAAACAAAGTATACTGGAATTAAAGGTTCTGCATATTTTCTTCATATATGTTCTTTATAATCACTTACAGGAGGAGAGGGAGATTCATTGAATAAAATCTCAACGAAATTAACATCTTATTTTTTTATTGCCGTGCTAATAATGGAAGCATCTTTAATGATTTATCTTCACCAAGCAATTATTCATTCAAGGATAGATGAAGAATTCTCCAGGTTGATGGCTACGGGCTCCAACCATCGGGACGTACTTTTGGAAAACTATTCAGATACCACATTAAAACATATTGTGTTGATGGAAAAAGATGAAGAACGCGGTGTCGTCATTATGGATAGCCGGGGTAACGTGATTCTTAGTTCTGATAAAAGTTCAGTGGAGAATCTTCCGCCGTTAGATGAAGTTGAAGTAGATACGGATGAAATCGTTGTTTCTGATTGGAAGACTTCTCCTTATATCATTAGCGCACATCCCTATCAAGTAGATGCTGAAACCGCAGGATATCTTGTAATGTTTCAGAGCACCAAGCCAATTGAGCAATTGGTCAGTAAACTAAATATGCATTTTGGATTAGCAGGTGTGACGAGTGCAGTGGCTTTATTAATTGCTTATGTTATTCTCTCAAAATTCCTGACACGACCATTGATACGAATGAAAGAGGCAACTGAGCAATTGAGTAAAGGTGAATTTGATGTCCGTCTTCCTTTTATAGGAAAAGACGAGTTAGGTGAACTCTCTGTATCGATTCAAAGTCTTGCAAAAGATTTGGAACGTCTGAAAAATGAGCGCAATGAGTTCTTTGCATCCATCGCACATGAATTGAGCACACCTTTGACATATTTAATTGGTTATTCCAAAGTAGCGATGAGAAAAGAAATTGATGAAACCGAACGTATACATTATCTTGAAATCATAGAAGAAGAATCTGAAAAGATGAAAGAGCTAGTGAGGAATCTTTTGGATTTGGCGAAAATGGATGAACCTGCTTTTACGGTTTCAAAAGAGTATTTTGAAGCAAAACCATTTCTGGAAAGTGTCTGTAAACTGGTCAAACCATCTTTTGATTATAAAAATTTGAAGTTGGATTTTGATTGCGAGGAGGATCTTGAAATTCACGCAGACCCATTACGACTGGAGCAAATCATTCTTAATCTGCTGGACAATGCATTAAAATACTCCACTGAAAATACAACCGTAACTCTTACAGCACGCAAGGAGAGGGAAAATGCTCTTATAGCAGTTACCGATGTTGGAATCGGGATACCAGAAGAAGAAATCGAATTGATTTTTGATAAATTGTACCGTGTAGAAAAATCACGTTCTCGTACATCAGGAGGTTCGGGAATAGGACTCGCTGTGGTGAAAGAACTTGTCGACGCTCATGGTGGGGAAATCGAAGTGAAAAGTACAGTAGGACAAGGCAGTACATTTATAGTTATTTTGTGAACAAGGAGGACGGATAGTAGTATGCGAACAATTTTACTTGTTGATGATGAACAGAGGATGCTGGATCTCATTGAGCTTTTCCTCATTCCGCATGGCTATAGATGTATTAAAGAAACAGATGGCGAGAAAGCGTTAGATATTATCCGTACAGGAAAAATTAGCTTAGTTTTATTAGACGTGATGATGCCCGGCATGAATGGGTGGGAAGTTTGTGAAAAAGCCCGTCAGTTTACGGATGTTCCGATTATTATGCTGACAGCAAGATCTACTAAACCGGACCTTGTAAAAGGTTTGGAAACCGGTGCTGATGATTACATTACAAAGCCTTTTGATGAGAGAGAACTGGTAGCAAGAGTACATGCGATGTTGCGTCGAATGCCGAACGAAGAAAATGAAAATCATGCGATTGTAAACGGCGACTTTATTTTGGATCGTGAAACCTATTCTTTGCAATACTTCGAGTTACATATACAGCTGACATTAAAAGAGTTTTATTTAGTAGAAGCTTTGATTACTCGACCTAAAAAGACTTTCACTAGAGAAGAATTATTGCATGTTGCATGGGATTTTAATACCTATACGGATATTAGGACAATCGATTCTCATATTCGGAATTTAAGAGACAAATTAAAAACAAATGGCTTTCCGGTAGAGGAAATTCTCAAAACAGTTTGGGGTATCGGATATAAGTGGATGTAGAGGAGCAGGATTATGATGAAAAAAAGAGGACTTGTATTTGCATTACTAGCGGCTACGGGGATGATAGCTGGGTGTGGCAATCAAGAGGAGGAAGAGTATTCATTCCAAGAGGTCAAAAATCAGAAGTTTGAACATATGCATGGATTAGGTTATGTGAGCGGGGGACCAGGCATTGTGATAGCCACTCATGACGGACTCTATAGCTATGAAGAGGGATGGAAAGAGGCTGTTAGTGAAAAGCATGATTATATGGGCTTTCAGGCCACTCGTGAAGGATTTTTCTCCAGCGGACATCCTGCGCCTGGATCAGACTATAAAAATCCCCTAGGTTTGGTCAAGAGTAACAACAAAGGGGCTAGTTTCGATCAGTTGGCATTCTATGGAGAGATTGATTTTCATTATCTTGGAGCTGGTTATGAATCCAACGCTATTTATGTATTAAATGAAATGCCTATAAATGAGATGTCTGCTGGACTCCATTATTCTCTCGATGAAGGTGAAGCGTGGGAAAAGTCTGCAATGAGCGGATTTGACTCGGAGTTTATTTCCAATATTGCAGTTCATCCTAAACAGGAAGAAATGCTTGTAATCGGTAGTGAGCAAGGGATGTTTCTTTCGAAAGATTACGGCAACACATTTGAGCCGTTCGGTGAGGAAATAATGGTTCCTTACGTGACGTTGACGAACGATGGAGGATACTATTCCAGTGTTGTTGATGAAAAAGTGCAGCTAAAATCGTTTTCATTTACTGGTGATCAAGTTATAGATATTCCTTTACCAAATGAGAACGTGGATCCGATTGTTTACATCGCTAGTAATCCAGATGATGAGAAAGAATTGGTTTTTGCTACACATACAAATGATTTGTATCTAACGAGCGATAAAGGATCTGAATGGATTAAACTTGCAGACAAAGGTGAATTGCTAAAGTGAAAATGGAGTGAGTAGATGTATGAATTAATGTCGGTAATCAGTACAGCAATTACTGAGCCGGTATCTGTTTTAATTGATTCATTTGGAAATCATTCTTGGATTGCCGCATTTTTATTGGGATTGATCGGAGCCGTGGCACCTTGTCAGCTGACAGGTAATATGAGCGCGATCACTTTATATGGAAATCGATCGATTCAAAAGAAGAACACTATAGGAGAGATTAGTTCTTTTATCGCAGGAAAAGTTGCAGTGTTTGGTTCTATCGGGCTTCTTACCTGGATTTTCGGTGAATCATTTGAGTCCGCTATCACAGGGTATTTTCCTCTTTTCCGTAAAATGATTGGACCAATCATTATCTTCTCTGGTCTGGTGTTATTAGGTATTCTCAAGCTTCGATTACTGCAAAGACTTACAAGATACGTTCCGAAGCCATTACAAAAAGGAAAAGTTGGTTCATTTATGCTAGGGGCAAGTTTTTCTTTAGCGTTTTGTCCTACCATGTTTGTTCTGTACTTTCTTTGGCTGATGCCTATGGTAGTTACTTCATCATACGGTTTAATTTTACCTGTCATTTTTGGAATTGCTACTTCGATACCGCTGATCCTTTTATTTCTATTAATTTGGTTTTTTGATGGAAAGCGTTTGATTATGAAGGCGAGCATGAAGGTGGGAAGGATTGTTCAGCGAGTAGCAGGAGTTCTTCTAATTGTAATTGGTATAGCAGATACTGTGACGTATTGGGGAATTTAAATTTTTGGAAAATGGCTTTGAGGGCAGCTTTAATCATGTTGTTTTGTTATCGTGCGAAATGTTTAATAATTCTCGAAATGAAGTGCATAATTTTTTCATATTTTCTTGTTACACTAATAACGAGATACTCAAGAAGAGAGGGATTGAAAATGAGAAGAATTAAGCTACCGATACTTGCGTTGAGCCTATTCGTAATTGGCGGATGCAGTACGAATAATTCTGCTCCTGACAAAGCGGTGGAAGAATCACCTAAACATCATATGATGGAAGGCATGGATCACTCAGACATGATGGAAGGTCATATGAGCCATGATCAAGAAGTTCGGTTAAATGATTCCACAGGAACAAATGAATTGAAATTACCCCCAGTTCTGGAACGTAATGCGGATTCCGAAGCGCTTTATACAGTTCGTGCGCAAGAAGGCAAGACTGAAATAATTGAAGGAGCTGAATCTGAAACGTTCGGGTACAATGGTTCTTTTTTAGGGCCCATGCTGCGTTTTGAACGAGGCGAGACTGTTAAGATCAGAACGATCAATGAATTAGATGAAGATACGACGTTTCATTGGCATGGATTAGAGGTGCCAGGAGAAGGAGATGGCGGTCCGCATGCTGTCCTTAAGCCAGGTGAAGAAAAAGTAATTGAATTTAAAGTCGATCAGGAAGCATCGACATTATGGTTTCATCCTCATCCAGAGGGGAAGACGGCGGAACAGGTTTATAAAGGGATGGCGGGCTTGATCTATATTGAAGATCAGAATTCTACAGATTTGAGATTGCCGGATGAGTACGGACAAAACGATATCCCTTTGATATTTCAAGACCGGTCGTTTGATGATGCAAACCAGTTAAATTACAGCACAGCCAGGAATGATGACGGAACAATCGGAGATACTCTCTTAATTAATGGGACGGTAAATCCGAAGCTGACAGTAAAGAAGGAAAAAATACGTCTTCGTCTTTTGAACGGATCTAACGCAAGGAATTACAAATTTAAATTGAACACAGGGGACTCTTTTGTTCAAGTAGCAACAGATGGCGGCTTTTTGAATGCACCAGTTTCACTGACAGAAGTTACGCTTACTCCTTCAGAGAGAGCGGAAATAATAATTGATTTTTCAAAGCTGAATACAGAAAATGATTTTGAATTAGTGGATGATGAGGGCAGTGTTCTGTTACCTTTCGTGTTTTCTGGAGAAGTTGAGGCAGATACAGAGGTTCCTGAAAGCATGAATCAGTTTGCGCTTACAGAAGAAGAAAAAGCTTTACCTGTCACTAAAAAAATAGAGCTTTTTGGTATGATGGATATGGTTACGATAAATGGAAAGAAATTTAATCCGGATCGAATTGATCTCACGCAAAAGCAAGGAGTTACGGAAGTGTGGGAGATTTATAATAAACCTGACATGATGGGAGGCATGATTCACCCATTCCATATTCACGGTACACAATTTAAAATCATATCCAGGAATGGAGAAGCCCCTCCAGAAAATGAGCTTGGATGGAAGGACAGTATTTCAGTAGCACCAGATGAGAAAGTAAAAATCGCCATACAATTTAAACATAAAGGTGTGTACATGTATCACTGTCATATTCTTGAGCACGAAGATAATGGTATGATGGGACAGATTAAAGTGGAATAAGCTTTGCAGTACTTGTTGCAAAACGAACAGCTAATGGGCGATAAAGCACATTAGCTGTATTCTAGGCGCAAGTGTACTCGTTTTTGCATTATCTCTATTTTTAGTGCGCAGTCAGACAACTGTAGATGAGACCTCTTGGATGAAAGCGATGATTCCTCATCATTCTATTGCTATATTGACGAGTGAGCGAGCAAATATTACGGATCCCCGTGTCAGAGATCTGGCAGATGGAATTATTGAGGCGCAGAAAAGAGAAATTAAAGAGATGAAACAGCTAATTAAGGATTTGGAGAGGGAAGATGAAAAATAAGTCGTATTCTAGTAAAAGGCCATTCTTTGCGAATGGCCTTTTCGTTTACCGAAACACCTCATTATAATTCGTAAGTTCCCGCAAAGCCTTTTCCTCTGCAGGAATCCTGACTGACAACATCCATATATTCAAAATGCAGAATAGGCCTGCAGTGAAATAGGCGCTGAACATAAGGGGGAGTACAAGCAGCTCTGTTGTCACAATGACGTAGTTTGGGTGACGGATCCATTTGTAAGGTCCCTTTTTCTGAACGTCTGCACCCGGCAAGATCAGAATTTTTGTGTTCCAGAACCTTCCCAGCGATGAAAGACACCAAACACGCAGTACTTGCATCACAAGAAAGATTGCTAGAAGGACACTCCATAAAGCAGGAAGATACCGATTGAAAAACAGTACTTCCGTAAGTAGTGAAACAAAAAACGCAGTGTGCATCAGGACCATCCATTTATAATGTGAAGCGCCGACCTCAATTGCGCCCTGACTGCGTATCCAATTTTCATTGCGCTGCGCGATGACGAGTTCAACCAATCGTTGAATGACAACGATTGTGAAAACAAACAGAAATAAACTGTTCATCTCACTGCCACTCCAGCAGTAGAAGTTCCCCGCAGAATCCCGGACCAAGTGCCGCCATTAAACCGTATTCACCCGCAGCCGGCTGCTGATCAATAAATTCTTTCAGCACAAACAAAATGGTTGGGGAAGACATATTGCCGTGGTGCTGCAGCACTTTTTTCGAGACGGCGGTTTGATTTTCTTCCATCGTAAGTGCCTTTTCGTATGCCTGCAGCACTTTTTTGCCACCCGGATGGGCAACAAAATGATCCATATCAGACATCGTTAGTTCCTGTTCTTTGACAAACTGATGCACAAATGGCCCAAGCCAATTTGTGATGACTGTCGGGATGCTTTTGGAAAATACCACGTGAAGGCCGTCATTTTTGATGTTCCAACCCATGACATCTTCTGAATCAGGCATGAAGCGTGAAGAAGTGGCACGAATTGCAGGCATGGGTCTCGTGCTTTTAATTGTTGACTGCTCTCCTGAAATAAGAGCACAGGCGACACCGTCTGAAAATAGCGATACGCCGACTAAATTACTTTTTGACACATCATTTCGCTGGAACGTCAGACTGCAAAGTTCGGCGGCTATCACGAGAACGTTTGATTCAGGATAGGCTTTACAGTAATCAAACGCACGGCTCATACCGGCTGCGCCACCCGCACAGCCAAGTCCCCAAATGGGAATACGTTTGACATCATGACGAAACGGTAATTGATTAATAAGGCGTGCATCAATACTAGGTGTGGCAATACCACTGCTGGAAATGAAAAAAATAGCGTCAATCTCTGCCGGGTCCACAGAGCGTTCCAGCGTTGAAGTATCATTCAGGCACTGTTCGACCGCTGTTTTGCTTAATTCTACTGTGTGTTTGATGTATAAATCGTTTTTTGTTTCAAAATCATGTGTTCCCGCATACCATTCAATTGGCATGCATACTTGCCGGGTCTCGATTTCGCCGTTTCGGAATACTTTTAACAGGCGGTCGATATCTTTGAATGAATCCGAAAATAAGGAACGCGCGAAAGACATGGCGTCTACCTGTTTGATCTCAACAGGCGGACTGACTGTACTGACAGAATGAATAGTTGGCATAGGCAACCTCCGTAAAAATAGTAGTGAGCTCGAGTCGTGAGTTATGCAACGGCTTCTTGTAAACTATATGCAACAGGGAAGGAGGACTTGTCTTGAAGTATAAATTAAGTATACTAGATCAATCTCCTATTACATCAGGAAGCGATGCACGTGAAGCACTTCAACAAACCGCCATCCTGGCAGAAAAAGCGGAGGGATGGGGGTATACGCGATTCTGGGTGTCGGAACATCATGATGCAGTCACGTTGGCAGGGTCATCTCCTGAAGTATTGATGGCACATTTGGCCACTGTGACTTCTACAATTCGAATCGGGTCCGGCGGAGTCATGTTACCTCACTATTCCCCTTATAAAGTGGCAGAAAACTTTAAAGTGCTGGAAGCATTATTTCCGGGACGGATTGATGCGGGAATGGGGCGTGCGCCAGCGGGTATGCCGCGTGCTACGTATGCGCTGAATAACGGAAAGTACCAGAACAAAGATCAATTTCCGAATCAAGTCGATGAATTGCTGATGTATCTCAATGACACATTGCCTGAAGATCATCTGTATGAAGGTTTGAAGGCTACGCCGGTTACGGAGAGCGCGCCGCCTGTGTGGATTTTAGGTACGAGTGAAGGTTCCGCCAGACTGGCAGCAGAAAAGGGACTGCCCTATATGTTTGCTCAATTTATTAACAATGAAGGCGGTAAGAATGCAGCGAGACATTATGCGGATCGTTTTCAGCTATCGGTTTATAATTCGAAGTCCCAGCAAGGCGTGGCGGTGTTCTGTATATGTGCAGAATCAGAAGAAGAAGCAGACCGTGTAGCGTCTTCATTAGATTTGTTATTAATTAAGCAGCAGCAGGGAATGCCGGTTGACGGCACGCCGAGTCCAGAGCAGGCGGCAGCGTATTCATACAGTCAGCTAGAATGGGAACTCGTCCAACTGAACCGTGAACGGATGATTGTCGGGACACCGGAATCTGTTCGTCAGCAGCTAGAACAGCTGGCGGAAGATTTTCAAGCGGAAGAAATTATGCTTGTTTCGATTACCTACGACTTTCATGATAAGCTGAAGTCGTATGAACTGATTGCGAATGAAATTCTGAAAGGAGAATTGTAATGAAATTGAATGACACGAAGCTTCAATTGGCGGAGAAGGAAAAGCATGTAGGAAAGATCGCAAGTGTAGAAAATGCTGATGTGCTAAATATTCAGCTGCGCAAAGGCCAAGAAATTGCTGAGCATGATGCAGACAGAGAAGTTTTCATTATCGTCAGAAGAGGTAAAGTACGCTTTACTGTAGAGGGTGAACAAGTAGAAGTGACACCTGAGAATATTCTGCATATGGCGCCGCTAGAAAAGCACAGTCTTCATGCATTGGAAGATTCGGATGTAGTCGTAATGAAGATTCAAAAGTAAGTAACGGCTTTTGCTGTGAATACAGATTGAGTAAATTACAGGCCAATTGCGTATAGTCGTGATTGGCTTTTTGTATGGAAGAAATTCAGAGTTATATATGATGAATTTAGTTTTTAGCATAGCAGCAAATTAGCTTACGTCAACGTGCCTAAGGAAGAAGCAAATTATTTTACTCATCTAATATTGAAAGTAAAATTAAAGGAATAACGCTGTGAAAATAGAATAAGTAGTTCATGTACTTATAAGGGGGCTAATAAATGTTTCCACAACTTGAAACGGACAGACTGCGTTTGAGAAAAATACAGTTGGATGATGCTGAACAAATCTATGCTTATTTTTCAAAAGACGAAGTAAATCAGTATTATGGTCAAGATGCATTTACTAGTGTAAAGCAGGCAGAAGATTTGATTGGGATTTTTGCGGCGAGCTATGAAGAAAAGAAAGGGATTCGCTGGGGAATAGAATCCAAAGAGACAAATGAATTGATTGGAACGATTGGCTTCCATCAGATGTCATCGAGACATAGACGGGCAGAAATCGGCTATGAGCTTCATCCTCAATATTGGGGGAAAGGATATGCTTCTGAAGCAGTAAGTGCAGCGGCTTCCTATGGATTTGATGTTATGGAATTGACGAGGATAGCTGCGGTCGTATTCCTGAAAAATGATGCTTCGAATCATTTATTAATGAAATTAGGATTTGAAAGGGAAGGGATCTTGCGGAATTATATGTATCAGAATGGGCAGGCTCACGATACGTATATCTATTCTCTCTTGAAGGAAGGCCAATGAAAAAGACTGCAATCATAATCCTCAATATACTTACGGGTTGTTTTACTGTTTTAAATAGCTTAGTCGCTTATGGGATCAGTGGGATAGGAGAAGGATCGACAAACAAACTGATCTTTCTCATTTGGATAGCAGTCTGGGCGTTTGGCTTTGTTCTGCAGTTTAACGAAAGAACAAAAATGATAGGATTAGTGATCACTTTCGTCCCTGTCGTCTACTTTGTCTATATTTATATTGCTGCCTTTATGATGTAGCGCGTGCATACAAGACCTGTATGCACGAAATTATTAAAGTGTGCTGCACAGCTTTCGCAGACTTTCAATAAATCCTTCCGATTGCTCAGCCGTGCGTTTCTTCGGACCGCGCAAACGACCACCAGCACGCCGGATCTTCTGTGCCTGGTGTCTTGCATAAAGTAATTGGTCGATATTATCATTCGTATACCATCTGCCGTTTTGGTCGATTGGCAGGCCTTGTTTTGCTAATGCCATTGCTGCTAGTCCATAATCCTGCGTTACGACAATATCCCCTTTTTTAATTCGGTTCACAAGTACAAAATCTACTGCATCAGCGCCTTTAGATACGGTAATTGTCTCTGCACCGTCCCGATGCATTTCATGCGCTGTATCGCAGATCAGTACGCATGGCATTTCGAATTCATTTGCAATCGCAATGGTTTCGTTAATAACTGGACAGCCGTCAGCGTCCACTAAAATTGTCGTCACGATTTCGTCTCCTCTCCATTCATCTTAGTAGGTTTAGTATAGCAAATTTCGGGTATGGTAAGTGAAAACAGGAGACTGAGGTGACATAATGGCTGATTTACCGAAAAACGACAGGACGACTGCCGAACAGCGTGAGCAATATGGTCGTGCAGTCGATGCGCGAAATGCTGCAATGGAAAATACCGAAGTACCGGCTGAAACAAGAGCACTGGCTGAGCATGAAATTCCACCGCCTTTAACAGAAGAGGAAATCAGAGCGAAAGTCGGCGACCAGAACTATGAAAATGCGAATGATGACAATGCACCGACTTCTATTAACAGCTAATGAAACGAATAATGTAGTCACGAGGAGCATCCTGGATGTTCCTTTTTTGTGCTGAAAATGAAACTATTTTTAATTTGATTCCGTATAAATAGTATAATAAGAAAATAATGGAGTGAATGATCATGAATGAAGGGTATTTTGTAGGGTGGGGAACTTTGGCTTTGATCAATGCGGTCTTGGCACAGGGAAAGAATCGAAGTGGACTGAACTGGTTCTTGATATCTTTATTGCTTGGCCCAATCGCAACGCTAATTTTAGCACTCTTCGATAAAAAGTGATAAACTATTTAGGAAACCGAAATAGTGAGGGGAGCAACTAACACATGCAAATGAATGCAGAAATTTTATTCTCAAACGATGGCCAGATCACTAAAAATCAACTGGTGAAACAATTTACGGACAACCAAACCGGAGGACATTCTACATTTATTCTCGACGGTAAACAAGTTGTTGTCATTAAAGATAAGACCTATAAGTCATTAGAAGAAATCCGCAGCATTGCGGGCGAAATTTCACGCGACTTAGCGGCACGTAAAGTTGAAACTGCAACAATCAAAGCAGATCAATTAGGTCAAAAATGGTCTTCAGCTGACGAAGCAGTGACAGCATTTGTGGAAGGCTGGCAACTCGGAGCTTATCACTTCGACCGCTATCAATCTAAAAAAGCAAATCCTGTAACGAAGCTGGAAGTGAAGGGTGCAGATCAAAACAGCGTGAAGTCTGGATCTGTTCGTGCAGAAGCGATGAAATTTTCACGTGATCTGATGAATGAATTGTCTGACGTCCTGAATCCTGAAACATATCCTGACGTTCTGAAAGATTATTTCAAAGGTACGAAAGTGAAAGTAGAAGTGCTTGGCAAGAAAGAAATTGAGGAACGTCAAATGAATGGCGTTCTGACGGTTTGCCGCGGCAGTAAGTATGAGCCATCATTCGTCGAAATGACATTGCAGACTGATGCTTCTAAACCACTGGTTGCTTTAGTAGGAAAAGGCGTAACATATGATTCAGGCGGTATCAGTTTAAAAGGCGGCCGTGACGACAGCGACATGCGTATGGATATGGGCGGCTCGGCTGCTGTCAGCGGTGCGATGTCACTTCTTGCATATTCTGATGCGAAGGTAAATGTTGTCGCATTAATTCCAATGGTTGAAAATACACCGGGACCGGACGCAGTCATGCCGGGTGAAGTGATTCAGTATAAGAACGGCATTAGCGTACAAGTAGGGAATACCGATGCAGAAGGTCGTTTAATTCTAGCTGACGGATTGATTCGCGCAGAGGAATTAGGCGCTGAATACACAGTCGATATCGCCACACTTACAGGTGCGGTAGTAAGCGCACTTGGAACAGAAGTCGGCGGAGTCTTCGGAGATGAGGATCTGGCGTATAAAATGAAGAAAATCGGTGATCACAACGGAGACTTTATCTGGCCGCTTCCGTTAGTGGACGTATATGAAGAGTCACTCGACAGCGCATATGCAGACATCAACAATATCAGCTCAATGTCAGTAGCAGGTTCGATTACAGCAGGTCTGTTCTTGCGTAAATTCGCTCCAAAGAAAAACTGGCTCCATGTCGATATGGCAGGCGTCATGGATAAGCAGAAATCAAAAGGTTATTATACGAAATCCGCAACTGGCTATGGTGCACGATTGCTGGCGGATTACACAGTTTCCGTCAGTAAATAAGATAAATTCAGGACCGTCCGGTAAGCTACACATCCGCGACGGTCCTTTTTTGTTCCTAATTGTATTATGAAGTTCATTGGGAAAATTAAGGGCAGGTTCCGTGCTCTGCTTCATCAGTACCAAAAGCCTGATAGGAATAATCTTGTGACGATTTTTCGTCTTGCATAGAACCAGTTCCGCCGTATGGCATCTCCTCATGGCTCAGTTCTCTAATCTTCTTGCCTTCCTCGTCTACATAGTAGGCTGTTAATTGATAGGCGCCAGAGGATTTTTTATTGGTCCATCCGAACTCCGCGGGAGATGATGTTTCAATTATTCCGTCATCCGGAACGTAATAAACGATTTCATTGTCTTTTATTTCTAGCGGAGGCGCGTCTTTCTTATTGTAATAAATCGTCACACATCCGGTGAAGTTTTCAGGCAAAATATAAGTTTGATCTACTCCATCTTGATGATAGTTTACCGAAAAATAGATCACACCGATGATGGCTAGGACTGTTGCAACGGCGACTGCCGGTTTGAAAAAGGGTGTTTCTGTAGAACTCACTTTTGTTTGCAACTGTTTGCCCCGATCGAATAACAACAGGGAATGGTAATAAATAATTGATGCCAGCAAACCTATTAATGCATAGGAAAGAATAAATGTTGCAGAGTGGGAGACAGGCATGAGTATCAGTATAAATGCTGCACCTACGATCAGTCCTGCAACTGCATAATATGCAAGTTTTTTTAAATAAAGCCTTTTATTCAAAATAGTACTGCTGCTTTCCGCTAACTTTTCAATCATTATCGACAGAGGAATTCCTAATAGAAAATATACGGGTCCCGAATACAATAATACAAAAGCGAAAGTCTCAAAGAATCCGAAATAATACACATTTGATTCTTGTCGGGAAACAGGTACATAAGAAATAGAAGAATAGATAGCGGCAAAAACAACGGCTGCGCACAGTGCTGCCAGAAACTTTCTCATACATTCACCTCCTATGGTGTTTTTTGAATGAAGTGATCAATATACCTTCTGACAAAGATATTTCGTCAGTTGTAACGAATCCGTTCTTCTCGTAAAAACGTACAGCGGGTGCATTACGTGAGCCTGTCGAGACGATCAATGTTTCACAATCTGTATTTTCGGCTTCAACAAAATCAAGTAGTATCTGAGCGATGCCTTGTCTGAAATAATCAGGATGCACCATCAACCGATGAATATCCAGTAAGTCATGATCTACTTTAAATGAAATAACTCCGCCTAGCATTCCATCTGAGTAATAGCCATAGAATTGTTCCCCGCATTGTCTTAGCTTATTAACAGTGTCTTTTAACGGTGAATTTCATAGCTGTCTATTAACTCTGCCTCTACTTGATAAGAAACCAGCTGAACACGCAATACATCTTCAGCCAACTTTTTATTTGTGATATCAATATGTTTGATCAATAGTATTCTCTCTTCCTGCAATAAACGCATTTAGTATTGTTTTTTTACCTCTTGGTAAACCACAAGAGCCTTGTCATAAAAGTCACTTTCACGATCAATTTCGTACGTTTCATCTGCGACGCCTAAAGTAAACTTACCCGTCTTGTCAATTTGTATATGACCTGAAAATTGGTCATTATGAATGAAATTTATGAAGATCGATTGATCATTGTCGAGCGGTTCATCAGTTTGTCCGGTATACTCAATCTGGTTATATGCATCGACAAGTGACTGAATGGTTTTCTGGTGCACATTTTCACGCGCCTCAAAAAGTTCCTGTCCTAAGCCAATATCGAAGTAATCCGCTTTTACTTGTTTTACCTGGGGCTTTTCTGTGCATCCTGCCAGGAACAACAGACACATTGTCAACCATACCAAAAGATATTTCTTCAAAACAATCACTCCTCATAGAAAAATTATTTCAATAAAATATTCCCTACGTATTGTGCTTCCCCTGTATCGGATACCAATTCTACTTCCAATATATATTCACCTGGTTCTGCCGGCAAATGGAAGCTGCGGTCATCACGCAATTCCAATTCGGTCTTTTCGCCATTTTTCCAGACAGACACTAGCAGTTCACTAATAGCAAAATCCTGGCTGTCGAATTCAATAGTTAGTTGCTGTTCCGCTTCATACTGCAGGGCTTCCAGACTGTTGGCGAACGTAACGTAATCATCGGTCGTCTTTTTATAATGCTCATCAGAATCCCAATCAATATTCGTTTCGGTCAATTCTTCATCTTCTAAACTGCTCGGATCCATTACTAGAACAGTAGGTGGTGAAAAGTCATAATTCTCCCCAAAACATGCGGTTAAAAGGAATGCACATATAATTGCGATACATAATTTCAACGCAGCATTCATATTTCATCTCCTCAAACGCTTTTGTTTAGTTTATCGTAAAACTATAGCAAAAGAAATTTATTTCCACGTCAGGAAAATGTGTAGTGAAAAACGTGACGGATCTTTTTTTGTTTACGTCTAAGTAGTAAGAAAGAGGTGAACATCTTGGAAGAAGAAGTGCTGAGTATATGGTTTGATGAATACGGGGAATCCATTTTAAGCTACATACTCTTGATGGTGAGAGATTATCAGCAAGCAGAGGATTTAACACAGGAAACATTTCTAAAAGCTTATAAGAATCATCATTCATTCGAAAACAGATCGTCTGTGAAAACATGGCTGTTCTCGATTGCCTACAATGTGACACAGGATCATTTTAGAAAAAAGCATCCGTTGCAATATTACCTAGGATTAACGATGTCGGAGAAAGATTATAGGCCGTTGCCTGAACAGATTGCAGCCATGCATGATCAAACGGAACAGCTGTATCGGACTATTCAACAATTAAAGCCATCTTACCGGCATGTCATCATATTGCGGAAACTAAAAGAATTTTCTACAGCAGAAACAGCGGACATTTTAAGATGGTCTGAAAGTAAAGTCAAAATGACATTGAAAAGGGCATTAACAGAGTTGAAGGCTGAACTGGTGAAGGGGGGATTTTCATATGAAAGATTTATTGGATGAAAAACTTAGTGACCTGCAGGAAGAACTTAAAATAACGGAGCCATCTAAAAGTGAGTTACGAAATAAAATTATGAATAGCGTACATAGTCGCAAACAGCATAAACCGAAACCGTATCTATGGGCTGCAGCAGCAATATGCATGGCTGTCTTCATCATGTCCCCATTCTATTCGGCTACAATGGCGAATTTGACTGCTAAAATTTATCCGATATCGATTACACCAAGTATTTCAGACAGTGAAGATACCTCTAGTCTAACATCTCGTTTGTATAAGTTAGTGGAAGGGGAAGGGTATGAGGTGAGTTCTGTAGGGGTATTGCCTTCTCCTGATACAATTGAAATTTCATTGGTGCTAAATGAATTGTCATTGCATCAGGCGGAACAGCAACTGGAACCGATAATCATGAACTTTCTCTATGAAAATGGTTATGACAGTTACACAATAAAAATTCTGAAAGCAAATGATGAAGTTTTACCGGATCGTTTCGCTAAAAATACTGATCTTTATGATCAGGTACGCGAAATTGTCAAAGAGGTATTTACATCGTATGGATATGCGAAAGAAGCAGATTATGAACTGGCAGGATTGAAAACCACGTTATTTTCAAATGCTGTCACACTGGAGATGCCCGATCATATTAAAGAGAATGACGAAATTGTCGCAGATATCGAAAATGAAATTAAGACACAAAAGTTGAAGGTGAAAAAAATTGAAGTGACTCCATTCAATCTAAAACATCGTCAGCAGGATAATCGCTGGGCTTATATTGTATCAGACATAAATGCGGCGCTGGAAGGAAGATCCATTTATAAAATGGCGGGGATATCATATAAGGTAAAAGAAGGGCGTTCCTATGTGTATATCGAAACCGAACTGGAGCAGCAGACGTCTAACGAAACATTGGAAGAAATTGAACTAGCGATTCGTAAGTATTTGGCGTTGCCGGAGATACAAGAGCTTATTGTGGACGACAACTATTCGATACAATTAGTGAATGTGAGTGAAGAATTAGTAGTTGAAATAAAAAACTGATTAACCGTTAGAATTTGTTAACGAGGTAGGTTGACCGGGAGAAAACATGAAATAACACAGCATTCGGGGACACAATTCGCATATGAATCGGTGTCCCTTATTTTATTGTGCTATCCATGTGTAAGACACTTATCAGAAGGAATTCGCACTACTATCGGTGAGTGATTTACACCTTCACATACATTTTATTTGACTTTGTTAAGGACATTGTTACTTATTTAACTGAATGGTCATTGTATAAAAGATGTACCTGAAATAAATGGATACTTTATGTAAGAAAAGGATTTTGTGTTAAAATTGATTGTGAGTAGAGTGCTTATTCAATAAACGGTCAAAATAATCGAATAAGGAATATTAAAAACCTAATTATTCTAAGTGAAAAGAAAATTCGAACTTCTTTGCACCGATTTCGTCCATAAAATATTATAAGTAAGAATGATTTTATGGAAAGGTTTGAGAAGAATGAGTAAGTTAATAAAGCTTTTACTAATGGTCTTTGCAGTCACAATTTTGTTTGGCATAATATTTATTTATCAGTTATTAAACCCAAAACTAAGTAGCATTGAAGTGAATGAGGAAAATGAAGAAGGAACTTACATCTCACCAGACGGAGAGAAAATTATAACGGTTTATTTTAACGGTGGGCTAATATTCGGTAACGATTTAACCTATGTGGGAGTGCTTGAAGATACTAACACTGGTTTAAGAAAGAACATTTTTCTAGTGATGCCAAATGTTAAAGAAGTACGATGGGTAAATAATGAAAATATTGTTGTTAATGATATAGAAATTGCTATTGACGATACCTATGATTTTAGGAAGAAATAAAAAAATCCAAACAATTGTAGAGGATCGAATGATGAATAGAAATAAAGGGTTCTTATTGAACTTCCGTAATCGGGTGCAATTCTGTAAAAAGGATTTGTACTCTATTTCTATATTCGGGCCACATTGATTAAGATCTACATCCAAAAAGAGGCGATGATATGACGCACAAAACTGCTAGTAAATGGATGGGAGATAAAGGGTTATCTCATACAGAAATTGATTTTATTGAGACAATACTAACTTCTACATCTACTGCTAAAATTATTG
>NZ_JARICI010000013.1 GCF_029257255.1 Sporosarcina sp.
ATCACGGACTTAAGGAGGTGTGTCTCGTGGCTAAAAAAGTTACTAAAGTAGTGAAATTGCAAATTCCAGCTGGTAAAGCAAATCCAGCACCACCAGTAGGGCCGGCATTAGGTCAAGCAGGTGTTAATATCATGGGATTCTGTAAAGAATTTAACGCTCGTACAGCTGATCAAGCAGGTTTGATTATTCCTGTTGAAATTTCTGTATTTGAGGACCGTTCATTTACATTCATCACAAAAACTCCACCCGCAGCAGTATTGCTAAAGGTTGCAGCAAACGTTCAGAAGGGTTCTGGTGAGCCGAATAAGAACAAAGTTGCTACAGTTAAACGTGATAAAGTTAGAGAAATTGCTGAACAAAAGATGCCAGACTTAAACGCGGCGTCAGTAGAAGCGGCGATGGCAATGGTCGAAGGTACTGCTCGCAGTATGGGATTCAAAATCGAAGACTAATTTTGTGTCTTCTTAATAAAGCGAAGGTTTAAAGATGAAGGCTGCGGTCAAATGAGATTCGCAGCCTTCATTAAGTGGGAGGTTTAATCCGTTAAAACCACAGAAGGAGGAAAATTCACATGGCTAAAAGAGGTAAAAAGTTCACAGAAGCAGCGAAGCTTGTCGATCGTACAGCTACATACGCTGTGAAAGAAGCAATTGAACTTGTTAAGAAAACAACAACAACAAACTTTGACGCAACAGTTGAAGTAGCGTTCCGTCTTGGTATTGATACACGTAAAAATGATCAGCAAATCCGTGGAGCAGTAGTGCTTCCAAACGGAACTGGTAAAACTCAGCGCGTATTGGTATTCGCTAAAGGTGAAAAGTTGAAAGAAGCAGAAGCTGCAGGAGCAGACTATGTAGGCGATGCAGAATATATCGCTAAAATTCAACAAGGCTGGTTCGATTTTGATGTAATCGTAGCTACACCTGACATGATGGGTGAAGTTGGTAAAATCGGACGTGTACTAGGACCAAAAGGTCTTATGCCGAACCCGAAGACAGGTACAGTTACGTTTGACGTAACAAAAGCTGTTGAAGAAATCAAAGCTGGTAAAGTTGAGTACCGTGCGGACAAAGCTGGAATCATCCACGCGCCAATCGGAAAAGCATCTTTCGATAACGAGAAGCTTGAAGAGAACTTCTTGACAATCTTTGATACGGTTCAAAAAGCAAAACCTGCTTCATCAAAAGGAACTTTCATGAAATCAGTAAACGTTACGTCAACTATGGGTCCAGCTGTAAAAGTTGATCCGTCTAGCGTATCTGTAAAATAATTCATTGACAGGCGGCGAGTGATCTGTTAAGATTACGCTTGTTATGATATAACCATTTGTACCGAAGACAGCAGGTGTGGCTTGCCACTTAATGTTCCTGCCGAGGACAAGACGCTCTTTTTAAAAGATGACGACTTTCAGCCCTCATGTCTTAGACGTGAGGGCTTTTTATATCGGTATAAGTGACCCTAATTTTCAGGAGGTGTCAACATGAGCAAAATTTTAGAAGCTAAACAGGCGGTTGTAACAGAAATCGCTGATAAGTTGAAAGAAGCAGCTTCTGTAGTCGTTGTGGACTACCGTGGTCTTACGGTTTCACAAGTTACAGAATTGCGTAAACAACTTCGTGATGCAGGCGTTGAATTTAAAGTTTACAAAAACTCAATGGCTCGCCGTGCAGCAGAAGCAGCGGGACTAGAAGGCTTGAATGAACACCTTACAGGCCCGAACGCTATTGCCTTCTCCAATGAAGACGTAGTAGCTCCAGCGAAAATTCTTAACGATTTCGCGAAAAAGAACGAAAAGCTTGAAATTAAAGCAGGTGTGATCGAAGGAACAGTCGCATCAGAAGCTGACGTTAAAGCATTGGCTACTTTGCCATCACGCGAAGGTCTATTGTCTATGCTACTCAGCGTACTTCAAGCACCAGTGCGCAACTTCGCACTTGCTACAAAAGCAGTTGCGGAACAAAAAGAAGAACAAGGTGCATAATACTGCATCTTAATGACCGCCGGATCATACATACCGGCTAATACAACATTCCAGGAGGAACTTAAAATGACTAAAGAACAAATCCTAGACGCAATTAAAGAAATGACAGTTCTTGAACTAAACGAACTTGTTACAGCAATTGAAGATGAATTCGGCGTAACAGCAGCAGCACCAGTTGCAGCAGCTGCAGCAGGCGGCGGAGACGCAGCTGAAGAGCAAACAGAATTTGACGTAATCCTTGCAGGCGCTGGCGCTGAAAAGATTAAAGTAATCAAAGCTGTTCGTGAAATCACTGGATTAGGCTTGAAAGAAGCTAAAGCTCTAGTAGACGAAGCTCCTAAAGCTCTTAAAGAAGGCGTAACTAAAGAAGAAGCTGAAGAAATGAAAGCTAAACTTGAAGAAGTTGGCGCATCTGTAGAAGTTAAGTAATTTCTGCTTATTGGAGAAAAGCCCGTCTATTTGACGGGCTTTTTTTCTTCATCTACAGTTATTTTTGTGAATTCAGCGGGAATCTGCTGCTTCATTAAGCGGTGTGATTAATTTAACTTTACTCAAGGAGGTGCGAATATGGGCGAACATTATTACTCAAAAAACCCTCAGGTCTCCAGTGCACCGAAGAGATGGAAAGTAGAAATTCGCAATCAGTCATTTACTTTTACGACAGATGCAGGTGTGTTCAGTAAAAACGGTATTGACGAAGGATCGCAATTATTGGCCGAAACGTTTAAAGAACCGGCGATAGGGGGAGACTTCTTGGAAATTGGCTGTGGCTATGGACCGGTTGCTCTTTCGATTGCCGCCTCTTATCCTGAGCGATTCGTTCATATGGTTGATGTCAATGAACGCGCTCTTGCTCTTTCTAAAACGAACGCTGAAATTAACGGTATTCGTAATGTGAAGGTCTATGAAAGTAGCGGTGTTGAACAAGTGGATGTCGGTCAGTTTGCGGCTGTTGTGACAAATCCGCCGATACGCGCGGGTAAACAAACCGTTTTTTCATTTTATCAAGGGGCTTTTGAGAAACTTGCCCAAGGCGGAGAGCTGTGGGTCGTAATCCAGAAGAAACAAGGTGCGCCTTCTACTATCGAATACTTGAAAAAGCTGTTTGGGAATGTCGAAACGGCCGCTAAGAGAAAAGGGTATTTTATTCTGCTATCAAAAAAAGGTTGACAGTGAGATGTGATTGTAGTAGCATTATTAAATGCATAAATAATTATATTGCAGCTGTATGCCCTTTTGCCTGAAACATAAGAAGAAAAGGCATACTGATGTTTGGATAAAAGATTGTGAAATCGAAAATGAGCTCTAGTCGGAACTCGTTTTCTTTTTGTTTTTTCGAAGTCGCAGCTGAATTTCTGATTTTGCAAAAACTAATATTGTCTTAATGAGGGGTGAATGAGTTGACAGGTCATTTAGTTCAGTATGGTCAACATCGTCAGCGCAGGAGTTTCGCGCGAATCAACGAAGTGCTCGATCTGCCAAATTTGATTGAAATTCAAACGGCATCGTATGAGTGGTTCTTGGAAGAAGGATTACGGGAAATGTTCCGTGATATTTCTCCTATCCAAGACTTCACTGGAAATCTTTCTTTGGAATTTATCGACTACCAGCTGGGTGAGCCGAAATATCCAGTGGACGAATCAAAAGAGCGCGATGTGACATACGCAGCACCACTTCGTGTAAAAGTACGTCTTCATAACAAAGAAACTGGCGATGTCAAAGAACAAGACGTTTTCATGGGAGATTTCCCGCTAATGACAGAAAACGGTACATTCATTATTAATGGAGCAGAGCGGGTTATCGTTTCTCAGCTCGTCCGTTCTCCAAGTGTTTATTACAATGATAAAACAGACAAAAATGGTAAGCGTGGCTTCGGCGCTACAGTAATACCGAACCGCGGTGCGTGGCTTGAGTATGAAACGGATGCAAAAGACGTTGTACACGTACGGATTGATCGGACACGTAAATTGCCAATCACTGTTTTACTTCGTGCTTTAGGCTTTTCGACGGATCAAGAGATTATCGATTTAATTGGTGATAACGAGTATTTACGTAATTCACTTGAAAAAGATAATACTGAAACTACCGAAAAAGCGATGCTTGAAATTTATGAGCGTCTGCGTCCGGGTGAACCGCCAACGCTGGATAGCGCGAGAAGTCTGTTGTATTCACGCTTCTTTGACCCGAAACGCTATGATTTAGCGAATGTTGGGCGCTATAAAATGAATAAGAAATTGCATTTGCAAAACCGCTTATTCAATCAAACGGCTGCCGAGACACTAGTTGATCCGGAAACAGGAGAAATTCTAGTGGAAAAAGATCAGCTGATTGACCGTCGTACACTCGACAGATTACTTCCGTTTTTGACGGCTGGTATCAATTCACAATCGATCGAACATGCGGGAACTGTTTTAGATGAGCCGATGACGATTCAGGTGCTGAAAATTTATGCGCCGAAAAGTGAAGAGAAACAAGTAATCAACGTTATTTCAAATGCTGAAGTAGACGAGTCTGTCAAACACATCACCCCTTCAGATATTGTTGCTTCCGTTAGTTATTTCTTTAACCTGTTACATGGTGTGGGAAATACAGATGATATAGATCACCTTGGGAACCGTCGTTTACGTTCTGTTGGTGAATTGCTGCAAAATCAATTCCGTATCGGTCTTTCACGTATGGAGCGTGTAGTAAAAGAGCGTATGTCAATCAATGACACACAATCTATCGTACCTCAGCAGTTGATCAATATACGCCCTGTAATTGCATCGATTAAAGAGTTCTTCGGTAGTTCTCAGCTTTCTCAGTTCATGGACCAAACAAATCCACTGGCTGAACTGACACACAAACGCCGTCTGTCTGCATTAGGACCAGGTGGATTAACACGTGAGCGTGCCGGTATGGAAGTTCGAGACGTTCACTACTCTCACTATGGCCGTATGTGTCCGATCGAAACGCCAGAGGGTCCGAACATCGGACTGATCAACTCACTATCTACTTTTGCAAAAGTGAATCGTTTCGGTTTCATCGAAACACCTTACCGTAAAGTTGATCCTGAAACAGGTCGCGTAACGGCACAAATTGATTATCTGACAGCAGATATTGAAGATAACTACGTTGTCGCGCAAGCAAACGCAGTGTTAGGCGACGATGGTTCATTCGTCAATGAAGAAGTAGTAGGGCGTTTCCAGGGGGACAACACGGTCTTCAGACGTGATCAAATTGACTACATGGACGTTTCTCCTAAGCAAGTTGTATCTGCGGCGACTGCTTGTATTCCGTTCTTGGAAAACGATGACTCTAACCGTGCGCTAATGGGAGCGAACATGCAACGACAAGCAGTTCCTCTATTGAACCCGGAATCACCGCTAGTTGGGACAGGTATGGAGCATATCTCCGCACGTGACTCAGGCGCTGCTGTTGTTTCTAAACATCTTGGTATCGTTGAGCACGTGGAAGCGAGAGAAGTCCGTATCCGCCGTATTGAAGAAGTAGACGGTAAAGAAGTGAAGGGTGACCTTGTAATTTATCGTCTGGCGAAATTCATTCGTTCCAACCAAGGAACTTGCTATAACCAACGTCCGATCGTGAAAGTTGGAGACCGTGTTAAACCGCTTGATATTTTAGCGGACGGTCCGTCAATGGAGCAAGGGGAACTTGCGCTTGGCCGTAACGTTCTGACAGCGTTCATGACATGGGATGGTTATAACTACGAGGATGCGATCATTATGAGTGAGCGTCTCGTGAAAGATGATGTGTTCACATCTGTCCATATTGAAGAATATGAGTCAGAAGCACGTGATACAAAGCTTGGACCTGAAGAAATCACGCGTGATATTCCAAACGTCGGAGAAGATGCGTTGCGCAATCTGGACGACAGAGGAATTATTCGGGTGGGTGCAGAAGTTCGTGACGGCGATATCTTAGTTGGTAAAGTAACTCCTAAAGGGGTAACAGAATTGACTGCTGAAGAACGACTTTTACATGCGATCTTTGGAGAAAAGGCACGTGAAGTCCGAGATACGTCATTGAAAGTTCCTCACGGAGCAGGTGGAATCGTACTGGACGTGAAAGTGTTTAACCGTGAAGACGGCGATGAACTATCTCCTGGCGTTAACCAGTTAGTGCGTGTGTACATTGTACAGAAGCGTAAAATCTCTGTCGGAGATAAAATGGCTGGACGTCACGGAAACAAAGGGGTAATTTCTAGAATCTTGCCTGAATCTGAAATGCCTTATCTACCAGATGGCACACCGATTGATGTCATGTTGAATCCACTAGGGGTTCCATCACGTATGAACATCGGACAGGTTCTTGAAATGCACCTTGGAATGGCAGCGCGCAGTCTTGGCATTCATACAGCGTCACCTGTATTTGATGGTGCGAATGAAGAAGACGTTTGGTCCACTATGGAAGAAGCAGGGATGAACCGAGACGGTAAAACTATGTTATACGACGGACGTTCAGGTGAGCCGTTCGATAACCGTGTATCTGTCGGTGTCATGTACCTGATCAAACTTGCGCACATGGTAGATGATAAGCTTCACGCACGTTCTACTGGACCATACTCACTCGTTACACAGCAGCCACTGGGCGGTAAAGCACAGTTCGGCGGACAGCGTTTCGGTGAGATGGAGGTATGGGCACTTGAAGCGTACGGTGCGGCTTATACATTGCAGGAAATCTTAACAGTCAAGTCCGATGACGTCGTAGGTCGTGTGAAAACATACGAAGCGATCGTCAAAGGCGACAGCGTACCTCAGCCAGGTGTACCAGAATCATTTAAAGTACTAATCAAAGAACTTCAGAGTCTTGGATTGGACGTCAAAATGCTTACGGAAGACCTGGAAGAAATCGAGCTGCGTGATCTGGACGACGAAGAAGACTTGCAGCCAACCGACGCATTGAACCTCATGAAAGAAGATCAGCCAATAGCCTAAAGCTAAAGCGGAGACGGCTGTTCAGAGGCGGCAGGCATAAGGCGGAGTTACGAAGTGGCGTAGTTTGCCACACAGCAACTTTGACTTATGACCCGAGCCTCTAGTCGTCGCAGCTGGATGAAAGCTAAAGCGGAAAGCGCCGTCTAGCCTCGACAGGCGTTGGAGGTCTTAAAAACAAAGGCGTCCTTTGCCTTTATCTTTAAGACCGAAACGACCCGAGAGGCTGGCGCTTGCAGCTGGATGAAAGCTAAAGCGGAAAGCGCCGATCTGAAATAACATAAATAAGAACTCTACAACTGAATAGAAGAGGGCTTCGAGCACCCTCTTCTATTCTATTCAGTTTAAGAAACACTTTTGACTGAATGCACTATTACAAGTAAAGTTGCCTGACGAGCCGTTGCGGCGATTAGACAAAAGGGAGGTAGGCTCCTTGATCGATGTTAATAATTTTGAGTATATGAAAATTGGCCTTGCTTCACCAGACAAGATCCGTTCTTGGTCATATGGAGAAGTAAAAAAACCTGAAACTATCAACTACCGTACGTTAAAACCAGAAAAGGACGGATTGTTCTGTGAAAGAATTTTCGGACCTACAAAAGACTGGGAATGTCACTGCGGAAAGTACAAACGGGTTCGTTACAAAGGCGTCGTCTGTGATCGTTGCGGCGTAGAAGTTACGCGTCAAAAAGTGCGCCGGGAACGTATGGGGCATATTGAATTGGCGGCACCTGTTACACATATTTGGTATTTCAAAGGAATCCCTAGCCGAATGGGCTTGATTTTAGATATGACACCGCGTGCATTGGAAGAAATTATTTACTTTGCTTCCTACGTAGTAGTTGAACCGGCTGATACACCGCTTGAGCGCAAACAATTGCTTTCGGAAAAGGAATACCGACTATATCGTGAAAAGTACGGTTCTAAATTCCAGGCAGCTATGGGTGCGGAAGCAATTGAACAGTTGCTTCGGGCAATTGATTTGGACAAAGAAACAGATTCTTTGAAAGAAGAGTTGAAGACGGTTCAGGGTCAGCGTCGTACACGTGCGATCAGACGTCTGGAAGTAGTTGAATCATTCCGTAACTCGGGCAATCGTCCGGAGTGGATGGTATTAGAAGTACTTCCTGTCATTCCACCTGAATTACGACCAATGGTGCAGTTAGACGGCGGACGTTTCGCTACATCCGACTTGAATGACTTGTACCGTCGGGTTATTAACCGGAATAACCGTTTGAAGCGACTATTGGATCTGGGTGCACCTGGCATCATCGTACAGAACGAAAAACGTATGCTGCAGGAAGCGGTAGATGCATTAGTAGATAATGGACGCCGTGGAAGACCAGTAACTGGTCCAGGTAACCGTCCGTTGAAATCTCTTTCTCATATGCTGAAAGGGAAGCAGGGTCGTTTCCGTCAAAACTTACTTGGAAAACGTGTTGACTACTCTGGTCGTTCCGTTATTGTAGTAGGTCCAAATCTTAAGATGTATCAGTGCGGACTGCCAAAGGAAATGGCAATTGAGCTATTTAAGCCGTTTGTTATGAAAGAGTTGGTAGAACGTAACCTGGCGCACAACATTAAGAGTGCGAAACGTAAAATTGAACGTCTTCATTCTGAAGTATGGGATGTTCTTGAAGATGTAATTAAAGAGCACCCGGTATTGCTAAACCGAGCACCTACACTTCACCGTTTGGGAATCCAGGCGTTTGAACCGATGTTGGTAGAAGGGCGTGCCATCACTTTGCATCCGCTTGTCTGTACCGCTTATAACGCAGACTTTGACGGTGACCAAATGGCTGTACACGTTCCGCTTTCTGCAGAAGCACAGGCAGAAGCGCGCTTATTGATGCTTGCTGCACAAAACATCTTGAACCCGAAAGACGGAAAGCCAGTTGTAACGCCTTCACAGGATATGGTTCTTGGTAACTATTATTTAACTGTTGAACGTAAAAATGCTGCTGGTGAAGGCGCTGTGTTCAGTGATCCGAATGAGGCATTGATTGCTTATCAGACAGGCCATGTTCACTTGCACTCCCGTATTGCGATTCAAGCTGGAAGCATTAATAATCCAACGTTCACAGAAGAGCAGAACAAAAAGCTTCTTCTGACAACAGTAGGAAAGATTATCTTCAACGAAATTCTGCCGGAGTCATTCCCTTATATTAACGAACCTACAATGAATAACTTGCAAGTGGAAACACCTGCCAAGTATTTCGTGGACGGTACAGTAAATATAAAAGAACACTTGAAAGATACTGAACTTATAACGCCTTTCAAAAAGGGAATTTTAGGTAACGTCATCGCGGAAATCTTTAAACGATTCCATATTACAGAAACGTCACGTATGCTGGATCGGATGAAAAATCTTGGATTTAAATATTCTACTCGTGCAGGAATTACGATCGGTATTTCTGATATCGTCGTGCTGCCAAATAAAGCAGATATTTTACATGAAGCACAAGATAAAGTAGATAAAGTTACACAGCAGTTCAGACGCGGTTTAATTACCGAAGAAGAACGCTATGACCGTGTTATTTCTTATTGGAGTCATGCGAAAGATGTCATTCAGAATAAATTGATGGATTCATTGGACAGTGAAAACCCAATTTACATGATGAGTGACTCCGGAGCGCGTGGTAACGCATCTAACTTTACACAGCTCGCAGGTATGCGGGGTCTGATGGCCAACCCGGCCGGACGAATTATTGAACTGCCAATCAAGTCTTCCTTCCGTGAAGGACTGACTGTACTCGAGTACTTTATTTCCACTCACGGTGCACGTAAAGGTCTTGCCGATACAGCACTGAAGACAGCTGACTCAGGTTACCTGACTCGCCGTCTTGTAGACGTAGCACAAGATGTTATCGTTCGCGAAGATGATTGCGGAACAGACCGTGGTCTCGAAATCGCTGCTCTAACTGAAGGAAATGAAATGATTGAAACATTGCAGGAGCGTATTGAAGGCCGCCATACTAAAAAGACAATTACTCACCCGGAAACAGGCGAAGTGATTCTTCAGAAGAATGGACTGATCACGGCTGATATCGGCAATATCATTATCAATGCTGGTATTGAGAAAGTAACAATCCGTTCTGCATTTACTTGTAATACAAAGCACGGTGTGTGTAAAAAATGTTACGGTATCAACTTAGCTACAGGAGAAGCGGTAGAAGTAGGAGAGGCAGTAGGTATTATTGCAGCTCAATCTATCGGTGAACCTGGTACACAGTTAACGATGCGTACGTTCCACACAGGTGGTGTTGCCGGAGACGATATTACACAGGGTCTTCCGCGTATTCAGGAAATTTTCGAATCCCGTAATCCGAAAGGGCAAGCGGTTATTTCGGAAATCGCCGGTACAGTAATCGAAATTGATGAAATCCGTGAAGGCCAGAAAGAGATTACAATTGAGGGAGAAGTAGAAACACGTAAATACCTGGCTCCGTACAATGGCCGATTGAAAGTTGAAGAAGGCGATAAGATTGAACGTGGTCAAAGTATTACAGAAGGTTCTATTGATCCTAAAGAATTGATTGTAGTCAAAGACGTAGCAACTGTACAAGAATATCTTTTGAAAGAGGTACAGAAAGTTTACCGGATGCAAGGTGTTGAAATTGGCGATAAACACGTTGAAGTAATGGTTCGTCAAATGCTCCGTAAAGTCCGAGTAATCGAGGCGGGAGATACAGATCTTCTACCTGGCTCTTTACTAGATATTCATCAGTTTTCAGAAGCGAATGCAAAAGTATTGAAGGCAGGAAAAGCGCCGGCTACATCACGCCCAGTTATTTTGGGTATTACAAAAGCATCGCTTGAGACTGAATCCTTCTTGTCAGCCGCATCCTTCCAAGAGACGACACGAGTTCTTACTGACGCAGCAATCAAAGGTAAAACTGATGAATTGCTTGGTTTGAAAGAAAATGTCATTATCGGTAAACTGGTGCCTGCGGGTACTGGAATGCAAAGATATCGTCAAATTAAAATGCAACACGAAGAGATAGAAGAAGAAACAGTTACGGTAGAATAAGAATAAACGGGACATCGTTCCCGTTTATCTGTATTCATTGGGTGGTTAAACACCTGATGAATACAGATAATTCTTGTGGATATGAAAACTATTCAAATGAAGTTTTTGAGCAAGACAAAGGGAATTCAATAATTGGCTTCACATGATTTTAGTTAAACTTGTTGACAAGTCTTCTTGCAGATGATAATATACAAAAGGTTGATAGTTGTCGGCCGGAACTTTTATAAGTCACGACGAGAAGCAATCATCATATAAAAAACAGTGAACAGAGATCTCTGGGATTACTGAATTTCGTTTTTGTGTGTGCACGCACAAAGACATTGTTTTTACTTAAAAATGAACCACCTGGATGTGTGGTATTACAAAAAGCTCGGAAGGAGGAACAACCTGATGCCTACAATCAATCAATTAGTCCGAAATCCTCGTAAGTCGAAATCGGAGAATTCTAAATCACCGGCTCTAGGAAAAAGCTATAACAGCTTTAAAAAGTCAATGACTAACGTTAACTCACCACAAAAAAGAGGTGTTTGTACACGTGTTGGTACAATGACTCCTAAGAAGCCGAACTCGGCGTTACGTAAATATGCTCGTGTTCGTTTGACAAACACGTTGGAAGTTAACGCGTATATCCCAGGTGAAGGCCACAACTTGCAAGAACACAGTGTGGTACTAATCCGCGGAGGACGTGTAAAAGACTTACCGGGTGTTCGTTACCATATCGTACGTGGAGCGCTTGATACAGCTGGAGTTACTGGCCGTATGCAAAGTCGTTCAATGTATGGTGCTAAAAAGCCAAAAGAAAAGAAATAATATAAACTAATGATATCGAAAGGAGGAACTAATTATGCCTCGTAAAGGTCCAGTTGCAAAACGCGATGTGTTACCCGATCCGATTTATAATTCCAAGCTTGTAAGCCGCCTTATCAATAAAATGATGGTAGACGGTAAAAAAGGTACTTCTCAAAAAATTCTTTATGGAGCGTTCGAAATTGTAAAAGAACGTTCTGGAAAAGAGCCACTAGAAGTATTTGAAGCAGCTCTAAATAATGTAATGCCAGTTCTTGAAGTACGTGCTCGCCGTGTGGGTGGAGCTAACTATCAGGTACCGGTTGAAGTGCGTCCTGAGCGTCGTTCAACGCTAGGTCTTCGTTACCTTGTTAACTATTCACGTACACGTGGAGAAAAAACAATGGAAGAACGCCTTGCAAACGAAATTCTTGATGCTTCTAACAACACGGGTGCTTCTGTTAAACGCCGTGAAGAAATGCATAAAATGGCTGAAGCCAACAGAGCATTCGCTCACTATCGTTGGTAAGTCCGGATACACTACAAGAGTAATCCGAAACGGAAGGAGTTTACAAAATGGGTAGAGATTTCTCCTTAGAGAATACTCGTAACATTGGTATCATGGCTCACATCGACGCTGGTAAAACAACGACAACTGAGCGGATCCTTTTTTACACAGGTAAAATCCACAAAATTGGTGAAACGCACGAAGGTGCTTCACAAATGGACTGGATGGAGCAAGAGCAAGAACGTGGAATCACGATTACATCAGCTGCTACAACAGCTGCGTGGAAAGGCCACCGCGTAAATATCATCGATACACCAGGACACGTAGACTTCACAGTAGAAGTTGAACGTTCATTGCGTGTATTGGATGGAGCTGTTACGGTACTTGACGCTCAGTCGGGTGTAGAGCCGCAAACAGAAACAGTTTGGCGCCAGGCGACAAACTACAAAGTACCGCGTCTTGTATTCGTAAACAAAATGGATAAAACAGGTGCTGACTTCCTTTATTCAGTAGGTACACTACGTGAACGCCTACAAGCGAACGCACACCCTATCCAATTGCCAATCGGTTCGGAAGATAACTTCTCTGGAATTATCGACTTAATCGAAATGAAGGCAACAATGTATCCAAACGATCTAGGTACTGATACAACAGAGGGAGATATCCCTGCTGAACATCTGGAACTAGCGAATGAATACCGTGAAAAGTTAATCGAAGCAATTGTAGACTTTGATGAAGATTTAATGGAAAAGTATCTTGGCGGCGAAGAGCTTACAGTAGAAGAAATTAAAACAGCTATTCGTAAAGCGACTTTAGCAGTTGAGTTCTATCCTGTAGTCTGCGGTACAGCTTTCAAAAATAAAGGGGTACAGTTGGTATTGGATGCAGTAATTGACTTCTTGCCATCACCTCTTGATATTCCTCCAATGGTAGGAGTTAACCCTGATACTGAAGAAGAGGAAGAGCGTCATTCTAGCGATGAAGAGCCATTCTCTGCACTAGCATTTAAAGTAATGACGGACCCTTATGTAGGTAAACTTACATTCTTCCGTATTTACTCTGGTATACTTCAGGCAGGTTCTTATGTTACAAACTCTACAAAAGGCAAGCGTGAGCGCGTAGGTCGTATCCTACAGATGCACGCAAACAGCCGTGAAGAGATTTCTGAAGTGCATGCGGGTGAAATCGCTGCTGCTGTTGGTTTGAAAGATACAACAACTGGTGACACACTATGTGATGAGAAGTCATTGATCATCCTTGAATCAATGGAATTCCCTGAGCCAGTTATCTCTGTAGCTATCGAACCTAAAACAAAAGCAGACCAAGATAAAATGGGTCAAGCCCTTGGTAAGTTACAAGAAGAAGATCCTACGTTCCGTGCACATACAGACCAGGAAACAGGCGAAGTAATCATTGCAGGTATGGGTGAACTTCACTTGGACATCATTGTTGACCGTCTAAGACGTGAATTCAAAGTGGAAGCAAACGTGGGCGCGCCACAAGTTTCTTACCGCGAGACATTCCGTCAGTCAGCTGAAGTCGAAGGTAAATTCGTTCGTCAATCAGGCGGACGTGGACAGTTCGGTCACGTATGGATCGAATTTGGTCCAAACGAAGAAGGAAAAGGATTCGAATTCGTTAACAATGTTGTTGGTGGTACTGTTCCTCGTGAATACATCCCAGCAGTTGAAGCGGGAATTCGTGATTCATTAAACAACGGTATTTTGGCTGGATATCCATTAATCGATGTCAAAGCACGCTTGTTTGACGGATCTTACCATGACGTTGACTCCAACGAAATGGCATTTAAGATCGCTGCGTCAATGGCTTTGAAAAATGCTGCATCAAAATGTGCTCCAGTAATCCTAGAGCCAACAATGAGAGTAGAAGTTATCATTCCGGAAGAATACATGGGCGATATCATGGGTGATATTACATCACGCCGTGGCCGTGTAGAAGGTATGGAAGCTCGTGGTAATGCACAAGTAGTTCGTGCAATGGTTCCACTTGCTGAAATGTTCGGATATGCAACATCTCTACGTTCAAACACGCAAGGTCGCGGTGTATTCTCCATGGTGTTCGATCACTATGAAGAACTACCAAAGTCCATTGCTGAAGAAGTAATCAAGAAAAACAAAGGTGAATAATAAGGTTCATCCTTGTTTCCTGAAGTAAATGCTTGTAAGATATGGATAGTCGAGGGTACGCTTTCGACTTCCATACTATAAAAAACTAAACTTTTCAATTAAAGGGAGGACCTCTAAAATGGGTAAAGAAAAATTCGACCGCTCCAAGGAGCACGCAAACGTAGGAACAATTGGTCACGTTGACCATGGTAAAACAACTTTGACTGCTGCTATCGCAACAGTTCTATCTAAAGCTATGGGTGGAGAAGCGAAATCATACGCTGACGTTGATAACGCACCTGAAGAAAAAGAGCGTGGAATTACAATCAGTACTTCACACGTTGAGTACGAAACTGAAAAGCGTCACTATGCACACGTTGACTGCCCGGGTCACGCTGACTATGTTAAGAACATGATCACTGGTGCTGCACAAATGGACGGTGGAATCCTAGTAGTATCTGCTGCTGACGGCCCAATGCCACAAACTCGTGAGCACATCCTTCTTTCTCGTCAAGTAGGTGTTCCTTACCTAGTTGTCTTCATGAACAAATGTGACATGGTAGACGACGAAGAACTACTTGAATTAGTAGAAATGGAAATCCGTGAACTTCTATCTGAATATGACTTCCCTGGTGATGACATTCCTGTTATCCAAGGATCTGCTCTTAAAGCTCTTGAAGGAGAGCCAGAGTGGGAAGAGAAAATTATTGAACTAATGAAAGCTGTTGACGAGTACATTCCAACTCCGGAACGTGATACTGACAAGCCGTTCATGATGCCTGTTGAGGACGTGTTCTCAATCACAGGTCGTGGTACTGTTGCTACTGGACGTGTTGAGCGTGGAGTAGTTAAAGTCGGAGATGTTATTGACATCATCGGTCTTTCTGAAGAACCAAAATCTACTACTGTTACAGGTGTAGAAATGTTCCGTAAGCTTCTTGATTATGCTGAAGCTGGAGACAACATCGGTGCACTTCTTCGTGGGGTAGCTCGTGAAGATATCGAACGTGGTCAAGTTCTTGCTAAGCCAGGAACAATCACGCCACACACTCAGTTCAAATCTGAAGTGTATGTACTATCAAAAGAAGAAGGTGGACGTCACACTCCATTCTTCTCAAACTACCGTCCTCAGTTCTACTTCCGTACAACTGACGTA
>NZ_JARICI010000024.1 GCF_029257255.1 Sporosarcina sp.
GATTTCCCTTACTGGACAGAAGGAGAACTCTGGATCGGAGGATACGGCGTGGCGAAAGGCTATCGCGGAGATTCAGAGCTTACGGAAAAGAAATTTATAATAGATGAGACTGGTCGTTGGTATCGTACCGGGGATTTGGGACGTTTCTGGAGGGATGAGACCATAGAATTTCTAGGGAGGAAAGACCATCAGGTAAAGATTCGCGGACACAGGATTGAACTCGGAGAGATTGAACATGCAATACAGGGCTTCAGGGAAGTTGGGAATGCGATTGTAGATACCTTTAGTGATGGATATGGAAATAAATCCTTGGTAGCTTATATCGAAGCGGAACAGAAAGAGGGTTCCGAAGTGACCGAATGGAAATACGGAGACGGTTCTTTGGATCCCGCATGGAAGAAGATGAAAGAATCCGTTTCTGATTGGGCAACGCTTGCAGACGCAAAGCAAGAACAGCGGTATGAGAAATTCCTTGCCTATGCCGACCGAAAGTGTCTCCAGCTTATGTTGGCAACACTGGAGCAGATCGGAATCCTGTTCCGGCAAACAAGCGGAGGCTTTGCCAGGGTGCCTGCAGCAGAAAATAAAATAGTGGTGGAACAGAAAGCGACTGTTTCACGATGGCTGGAAATATTAAATGAGGAAGGCATCTTACAGGAAGAGAAAGAAGAAAAAAATCTTGGAACGGAACATGCCGGCCTGCTAGAAGTAGAAGAAAGTATGGATGCATATTTTGGAAAGCTGCAGCCATATCTAGAAGCCATGCTTACAGGCAAAGAGAAATCTTTGGAGGTATTCTATCAAAAAGAAGCGGATTTGGCACCGAACAGGCTTTTAAGCAGGATTCCAGGACATCACGAGACAATCCGAGAACTGTCGGAAGCCTTGAAAGAATTGGCAGAAAACCGTCAGAAAGCCCCGTTGCAGATTCTTGAAATCGGCACCAGAGACACAGAAATCACAAGAGAGTTGCTGTGTGCGCTGGAAGATGTAACGGTGGCATATACTTATGCGGACTCATCCAAGTATTTTCTGGAAGAAGCAAGGCAGGAACTTTCAGAGTTTGAGGAAATCAAATTTGAATTGTTCACTTTGGACGACAGTCTGGATAAACAGCAGATTATGCCACATTGTTATGATGTTATTATCGCAGTGAACGCTCTGCACAGAAACCATAATGCGGAAAAGGCAGTCAAGAAAATAGCAGAATTATTAAAACCGAACGGAATCTTCCTGATGTCTGAACTGTTAGTAAAAACATACCTGCAGGATATTACCGCAGCATTTTTGGAAAACGGCTTTGCGGATGTTCAGGATGAAAGAAAAGAGAGAGGGCTTGCCACGCCAGATGTTTCTCTGTGGAAAAAATATTTCTTAAAAGCAGGTATGGGAGAGCGGCTGGAGTGTGGAGAGAAATACGGAAGGGGAATTTTCTGCGCCAGACAAGAAGAAAAAGTTTTGGAATACAGTGAAGATGCTTTACGCGAATACTTGTTAGGAAAATTGCCAGAGTACATGGTCCCGCAGAATTACCATTTTATGGAAATTATTCCCTCCCTCTCAAATGGTAAAATCAACAGAAAGCAATTAAAAGAAGAATTCAAAGGGGAGACGGCTACGATTCGGGTCTCAGGAGCGAATACGGAAATAGAAAGGAAACTGCTGGAAATCTGGAAAAAACTGTTTGGATATAAGGTTCTAGGTATAGATGATAATTATTTCACGTTAGGTGGAGATTCTCTCTTGGCTACAAAGCTGATATCCGAAGTACAGAAAGCCTTTAGGTGTAAAATATCCATTGGCACGGTTTTCGAAACGCTGACCGTGAGGGCACTGGCAAAGGCTATTGAACAGTCTGAAAAGAAAGAACAGGAGTTGCTAGAGTTACACCCGGATACAGAAAACGAAAACGAAGCATTTCCGCTAACAGACGTGCAGTATGCTTATTGGATGGGAAGAAGCGGCGTGTATGACTTGGGAAATGTAGCAACACACTGTTATTTTGAACTGGATGCCAAGAACTTAGATATTGAAAGGGCAGAAGAAGCATGGAACCTGCTAATCCAGCGCCATGGCATGATGCGCGTTTTTATCCAACCGGATGGAAAACAGCAGATACTGAAACAGGTTCCCAGATACAAGATTGTAGTAAGCGATATACGGGAATCAGGGAAAGATGAGAAAGAATCTGCCTTGGAAGAAAAACGAGAAAAGATGTCCCATCAGGTTATCCAGACAGAGCGATGGCCATTATTTGATGTACAAATAACAATGATAGAAGAAGATAGGCAGAGAATCCATATCAGCTTTGACAACATTACGTTTGACGGCTGGAGTATGTTCCATATCCTGAATGAATGGGCAGAGGTATACAGAAGCCAGAAGATCGGAGAACCGATTACGCTGTCTTTCAGGGATTATGTGCTGGGATTAGAAAAGCTGAAAGAACTGCCTGTTTATGAAGTGGATAAGAAATACTGGGAGGATAGGCTGGAAAACTTTGCCGATGCGCCGAAACTGCCAATAGCAAAGAATGAAAAACAAATCACAGACCAGAAATTCCGGAGACGAACTGCAAAACTATCACGGGAGGAATGGGATTCTGTCAAAGCTGTTGCAGGAAAGATAGGGGTAACGCCTTCGGTCTTTCTGATCAGTGCATATGCGGAGACGCTTCGTTTATGGAGTAGTAATAAAGACTTTACCATTAACCTTACCCAATTTGACCGGAAACCAGTACATCCGGAGGTGAATGCGCTAGTAGGGGATTTTACCACGCTGACGCTGCTAGAAGTATGTGAGAAAAAAGGAGGAAGCTTTGCGAACCGGACGAAAGCAATTCAGCGGCAGCTTACAGAGGATATGGAGCATTCTGTCTACAGTGCGATAGAGTTTGAACGCGAGCTGAAGAAAAGGAAGGGTAATATGCAGGGGGCAATCATGCCGGTCGTATTTACCAGCGGGCTGGGTGTAGAGCAATGGAACGAAGGAAAATGGCTTGGAAAACTGAATTATAATATTTCCCAAACGCCGCAGGTATGGCTGGACCATCAGGTGGTGGAGATGGATGGATGCCTCTGCCTTTTTTGGGATGCTGTAGAGGAACTGTTCTATCCGGGAATGCTGGACGATATGTTCCATGTATATACAAGCTTGCTTAGAAATATTGCTGAAAATCCAGCAGTTGTGGAGGAAGAAAGAAATACGTTAGTAAAAGCCGAAATCTCAGAGGAGCGCCAGACAGCAAACGAGACAGAAAAAATATTTGAGGATAAGACCCTAGACGAACTGTTCTGTGAAGCGGCAGAAAGGTTCCCAGATAAAGAAGCTGTAGTATCGGCGCAAAGAAGAATGACGTACCGAGAGCTGAAAGAAGAGGCACTTAGTATCTGTGGACAGCTACAAAAAGAAGGTATTGGCAGAGGAGAAACAGTGGCTGTCTTGATGGAAAAAGGATGGGAGCAGGTTACAGCAGTATATGGAATTTTATTCGCTGGAGCAGCCTATCTCCCGGTCGATATCCATAATCCGCAGGAGCGCATAGAAAAAATCCTCCATGACAGCAGTACTGAGGTTATCCTTACACAGCAAGATGCGGAAAAACAGATGGGATGGCTGAAAGAATGGAAGACGATTCCGGTCTGCGAGCAGAAATTCGGGAAACCAGTCCAGCGTGTAAAGAATGTACCAGAAGACTTGGCGTATGTAATCTATACATCTGGTACAACAGGTATGCCAAAGGGCGTTATGATAAGCCATCGTAATGCAGTAAATACCATTCTGGATATTAACAGTAAGTATCAGATAACTGAAAAAGATGTGGTATTCGGTGTCTCGAATCTGCATTTTGATTTATCTGTATATGACATCTTTGGAGTATTGGGCGCTGGTGGAAAACTTATCTTACCAGACCCTAAACAGATAAAAAATCCGGAACATTGGATATATTTAATGAACCAGGAAGGTGTAACTATCTGGAATAGTGTGCCGGCATTCATGGAGATGCTGGTAGAATATGAGGAGTATCAGAAAAAGTTAAATGTTTATATGCTTAGAGTCATTCTATTAAGTGGAGATTGGATTCCTGTTACGCTTCCGAGAAGAATAAGAGCTATTTTTGATACTGCTACAGTCGTAGCGTTAGGAGGGGCGACAGAAGCCAGTATCTGGTCTAATGCCTTCGATATTCCGGCAGAAGTACCAGAGGACTGGATTAGTATTCCTTATGGAAAGCCCCTGTCAAATCAACGTTATTATATTCTTGATGAGAATATGGAGGACTGCCCCGATTGGGTGCCGGGGAAACTTTATATTGCAGGAGAAGGAGTTGCACAGGGATATTTGAATGATAGGATGAGAACTGAAGAAAAGTTTGTATTTTCGCAGGTTCACAAGGAACGAGTATACGATACTGGCGATTTGGGAAGATACTGGGGTGACGGCAACATTCAATTTTTAGGAAGAGAAGACCAGCAGGTGAAAATAAATGGTTATCGAGTGGAGCTTGGAGAAATTGAATCTGCATTGCTGAACATCCAGGGTGTGACAAAAGCAGTCGTTTTCCTAAAACAATCTGATCTTAAAGAAATCGTAGGAGCTGTGCTGGTGGAGGAAAATGAATATCTTGAAAGGAAGAGTGAATTTTATCGGGAAATGCTAAAAGAGAAACTTCCAGAGTATATGATTCCGATAGAGTATTTCAAAGTCAAGGATATTCCTCTTAATTTGAATGGGAAAAAGGATATTCAGAAAATCCTGACTCTCGCAGAACAGACCCAACATATTGTT
>NZ_JARICI010000032.1 GCF_029257255.1 Sporosarcina sp.
ATAATAGGGAAGTATAGACTTTGTGATAGAGTTCGATGGAACCGACACTCATCGTACCGACTGTATCGCCATGGTATCCATTACTAAGCGTTACAAATCGAGACTTCTTCTCCAGCCCTTTATTCTGCCAATATTGATAAGCCATTTTTACAGCGATCTCGACTGACGTCGCACCACTATCTGAATAAAATACCCTTGTTAACTTTTCTGGCACTAACTTCACTAACTTCTCCGCCAGCAAGATCGAAGGAATATTTGCCGCGCCGAGCAACGTCGAATGGGCAATGGACTGCAATTGAGTTTGAATTGCTTCATCCAACTCTTTTTTACGGTGGCCGTGTACATTCAGCCACAAAGATGAATACCCGTCCAAATACGTGTTGCCATGTATATCCGTAACCGTCACGCCTTCACCGCTTGCAATGATGAGCGGGTCTTTCTCGTAATCCGACATCTGTGTAAACGGCAGCCACATGTATTGCTTACTTTTCTCCAACAGCTGATTTGCTTCCAATTTGTAACGCCTCCTCTAAAATTGTGTAATCCCATTTCTCATAGCACTTCTTTTTCTTTTCCCGATCAAGTAAGGTCTGTTGAATATCTTGCTGATAGGGAATCATCCCGATCGCAGAAACACCGCTCATTTTAGTGATCATCTGAATGTTGTCTGCGATTATTTCTGGTTCATCCTGCGCCAAATCATTGAATAGAAGTCCTGCAATTTGAATCCCCCTATTTTTCATCGCTTCGATCGAAAGCAGCGTATGGTTGATTGTCCCGACACCCGCGCGTGCCACTAATACAACGGGTGCTTTCAATTCTTCCATCCAGTCGATCATGCAATAACCTTCCGAAGTGAGCGGCACAAAGAGTCCTCCTGCACCTTCCACCATGACCCCTTGATGATTTCTGGTTAATTTATTCACGGATAGAGTCAATTTGTTTGTATCGATCTGTACATGGTCCAACTTGGCTGCCAAATGGGGTGAGCAAGGAGTGGTGAATAAAAATTCCGCAACAGGCTGTTTTATGCCCAATGAAAGTTCATACGTCATAATATCCGGTGCCGATAAGCTGCCGTTATGTAGGACTGCACCTGTTTGTACAGGTTTGAAAGGAATGAAATTCAGACCATTATCAGCTAAAAATTCACTGATTAATACTGTCGCAACGGTTTTTCCTGCATCGGTATCTGTGCCGGTAATAAATAATACAGACATAATTTAGCTCCTTTTTAAAAATATATGTTAACTAAATATAAAATTATGTTAACATATAATTTCAGTGACAACAATATAAAAATGGGAGATGGGAAAATGAAAGCAAGAGAAATTGTAGTCTGCGCATTATTTGCTGCGCTAATGGGGGTTGGAGCGAACATTGCTCCGTTGTTGACAATCGGGGGAGTACCAGTCACTCTTCAGTTATTATTTGCGATATTGGCAGGGGGATTACTCGGCAGTAGATTAGGGGCTCTGTCGATGTTTGCCTATTTATTTATTGGACTAGCTGGTGCTCCGATATTCGCTCAATTTAAAGGGGGACTCGGCAGTTTTATCAGTCCGACGTTCGGCTACATTATTTCTTTCATCTTCGTAGCGTATATCGTAGGGAAGTTTTTTGAGCACAAGCAGAAATGGTTCAGTTATGTAGGGGCAGGTTTTCTCGCAATAGCCGTCAATTATCTTATTGGCACAAATTATATGTATTTTGCTTATATGTACTGGGTGGAAGCACCAGCAGGCTTTAGTTACCTGATTGCTTGGTCATGGATGGTTGCTTATTTACCGCTGGATATCGGAGTTACCATTCTGTCGCTTGTTTTGATTCCGAGACTTCAGAAAGCAATTAAGTTTCAGCCGCTTCATAAGCACTTGACGTAAAAAAGTACCTGTACGGGAAACAATCGTGAATGTGTAAACACACGATTGTCTTCTGCACAGGTATATTTTAATTCTCACTATCAAAGCACCTTCAGCCAACATACTAATATGGGTATGCCGCAGCAGTACGTGTATATTCCTTTAGTTAGACTTGCTTTTTCTCCTATGCGTCTCACGACTTGACGTAGCAAATCGACAGTAGGAAGGTGGCCGTCTTTTGTCGAAATCAAAAAATCACTTTCTGTACACTCGCGTTGTTTTTTTATGTTCAATCAGCCTTTGCAACATGTCTATGAATTTCCGATCGACATCCACCTCGCGAACACTAGTGACTGTTTAAGGGGGCATAATATCATAGCTCTCTATTTATCGTGTTTCTCCATAGAGTGTTTTCGTTATACTGATTTGTGAAGTTTTAAAACACACATCAGTTTCACGGAGAGCAATTGCTTCACCGGAACGCATGCCAGTAAATGCAATTAGATAGATCAGCACAATTTAGACGAAATTTCCGTAACGGTCCACTTCGATTAAAAATACCTTCAATTCACGAATCTCCAAATACATCTCGCTACTACTTCACTTTCAATTTCTTTAACAGTCTGCTTTTTTCGAAGAATGAATGCGCTGTTGATGATAATGCGTATTTTATTCAGCATTATTACACGCATCAAGGCAGTGAGGTAAGAGGGAGCAGACTATGCGAACCCCTACAACGGCCAATCGATTTGGTTTGATAGCTGCATTTCTCACTAAATACTACGGATCTGGAATTGGACAGACATTGGATATGCCGCTCCATACAATTCCGACAAAGGACAGATTCGGTCTAGTGACGGTCCATGGCAAAGAATATCGCATTGCAGATATCGGAATGCGTATGTTGCAGCCGAGAGAACTATTTAATGCACAGGGTTTTCCGGCAGAGTACATCATTGATTAAGACGATATGGGTAACAGATATCCGAAATCTGCACAGGTTGCTAGATGTGGGAATTCGATTCCACCACCTTTTGCAGAACACTTGGTGAGAGCAATTCTTCCTGAACTGTGTGCTGCAGAAAGTAAGTATCGCTGATTGGTTGCAATTTGAGCAAATAAAAAAGACAGAGATCTCTCCCCGTCGTAGCTGACAATATTGTAACACATGGGAGGGGTCCTGGTGAATATGGAAAATTTGTCGATAAATGACCAAGGAATGCTAAATATTGATATAATGGAACTACCGATCAACTGTGTTGTGGTAATTTCGGAGGGTAAGGCGAAAGTGAGGGAATTACCAGAGCATGGTGAATATAAGATTTTGACGCATCAGGGGAAAGTCAGACGGATGCGGAGGGAAGAAGGGGAAGAGTTTTGAAGGCTATAAACGATCTTAAGTATATTCTTAGACATACAGATAGGTTATCCAATGATGTAATTGAAGAAGTTTTTGCAACCGAACAGAAAGTTCTTGAATTCGAGGACAAAGCAATTATCTGTTTGTTCGAAGATATGCTGGGAAAGATTAATTCTTTACTAATATTAATTGAGAATAATCATTACTTTTCATTACAATCTATTACACGAAGTATATTTGAAAATTTCATTTACCTAAGTTACATCTTAAAAGAAGACACCAGAATTAGAGGGAGATCTTTTGCTTTATCTGCAAGGACAGATGAAAACAAGTTGTATAGCCTATTAACCGAAAGAGGAAAAGTCGGTCGAAAAGTTAGAAGTTTTATAGGGATGAATGAAAGTGATATTGCGGCCACTTTTGATGAAAGTAAAATAAATTTTGATATCCGTCTGTCTGTTTTTTCTGATGTATTGATGTTAAGAAAGGAGAAAAGCAAATGGTATGATTTAAATCAAAATAAATCTATCACGAATATTGAACAATTGTGTAACGAATTAAACCTTGAAGGAGAATATAACTTGGTATACAGGATGTTTTCGCGCGAGGTGCACTCAAGTGATGTAATGAGCCTTTTTGATATTCAAGAAATTGAGGATTTAAATCTCAAAGAGGAAAAAAATGATGGTTCAGCTCCTGCTTATGTCCATATAAAAAAACAAAAAATTGAAGATTCATTGTTGCCTGTTTTAGTGAGTACACGCTCCCTTGTTGAAGCCACTAAGACTATATACAGTTACTACGAATTAAATAGTAAGAAGGTATTATTTGAAACTAACGTAAGACTTAAATATCGAATGAAATAGTTTTGTTTCCCCCTGGCCAACCAGATGACAACATTTGATTGCGGCATTGTGCTGCGTCATTTATTGTTTTCGTAGTGAAAAGGCAAGGGTTCACAAAGAGAAGGGAACGAATGTTTTTGACACTGAAACCAAGACATAGATATTGGGGAGCGAATGAAAGTGTTAGAGTGGTTTTTTCTAGAGAACAGAATGAAAAATATCGTTACTTACTGGAATGTAATTGGGATAATGAACAAGATAAAGTTACTTTCTTATTGCTAAATCCAAGCATAGCTGATTATGAGATTTGTGATCCGACATTAAATAGATGTGTAGAGTTTTCAAAGTCTTGGGGATACGGCGGAATGAAAATTGTTAATTTATTTGCTCATATCTCTACTGATCCAGATAAATTGTTAAATCACGTTGAACCAGTGGAGAAGAAAATGACAGATATATATTAGAAGCAGTAAAGAATTCTAGTAAGGTTATTCTAGCTTGGGGCGAGAAACACGGTTCCATAAGGAACCGAGATACTGAGATTAAAGAAATGATGAGAAGTTATGACCTTTATTGTATTAAAAAAACTAAGAACAAGATTCATCCAAGACATCCACTTTATTTAAAATCTGATTTACAGCCTATCCTATTTTAAATTAAATAGATTTAGTCTCCCCAGCCAACTGGAGGACAACATTTGATTGCAGCATTGCGCTGCGTCATTTGTTGTCTTTTTTTGTAGTGAATAACTGTGATGGTAAATTATAGAGTGATATAATAGATCTAGATACTAACTATGTTGTGGTAATTTAGGATGGGGTTGCGAAGTTGTGGGAATTACCAGAGCACGGTGAATACAAGATTGTGACGCACCAGGGGGAAAGTTCGTAGGATGCGAAGGGAAGAGGGGGAAGAGTTTTAGTGAGTTTATCGTATTTAAGGCAAATGAAAGAGCGTAGAAGGAATAAAATAACACTTTCAGATAATGATGAAAATACCATTATTAACTATAACGTTTTGAAAAAAGAGGATTACTCTATTCAGGAGAAAATAAAAAATAGAAATAGTTGGTTGTTGGTATTTGTCGGAGTGATGTTCACTGTATTAATCTTTGCCGTGGTATTTTATAGGTTTATCATTAACAATGAGAGTACCAATATCGATACAGCTACTATATTAACCACTTTATTGGCGTTTTTCTCAATATACTTAGCTGCGACTTTTTATTTTAAAGCTACTGAACAAAGTAACCAGTTTTATGACAGGTCGTTTAGTCATACTCGTGATATAGCGAAAACATTATCAGCGATGGAAGGGAAATTTGGTGAAGCGTTAAGAAATATAGAAAATTATAGTGACAGGATTAATAAGCGATTTGATAATTTACCTTTAGCAACTGCAGGGACACAAAATGATATTTTGAAAAAGGTAGATGAAAATATGAACGAACTGATACAAAAAATGAAAGCTGGAGAAGTGTCAAGAGAAGAACTACAAAGATATGAGAAGATATTTTCAGATTTGCAACGTGAGAATGAGTCTTTAAAGAAAAAAATTCACACCCGAAAACTTATGAAAGCTTCAAGCGTTAATTATCTACTCGCAACTATATGGACCTTAGATTTGGTTAATAATGGGGAGATAGATTACTCAGTTTTAACAAAAACTATTCAAGAAGATCTTGCGGAAGGAAACATTTCAAAGACGATATTGGATAACCTTTTCGAGACGGAGATGATAGATGAATTTGGAAACATAACAGACACGGGGAAAAACATTTTGCGGAACAGAGTTAATTTAAAATAAGTCCTCCTGGCCAACCAGAGAATAACATTTGATTGCAGCATTCCGCTGCGTCATTTGTTGTCCCAAATGGAACATGGGTAATATCGAATTGTGACGCATCCTTCAATGCGGAGGAAAGAGGGCGAGGAATTCTGATCGAGTTATTTTTATGTGTTCTTATAATTTACTCAATGTTAATGTTTCTTTCATTTAGTAATACTAATGTCTCTAAAGTTATTTGGATGCCTTTTCTTATTATGTTTTTTCTTATGATTAATATTTATTCCGGAAACAGAAAGGTGTACGCAAGAAGAAAAGGAGGAGGCATTTTGAAGGTTTTTCTTAAAAAAAATAAGTTTGTTGTATTATTTGGTATAGCTATTTTTTTGCTAATTCCCTTGGCAATCAACTTTATTGTTATTTTTAGTCAAAACATTATACCAGTTGTTGTCGATAATGATTGGATTGGATTTTTTGGAAGTTATTCTGGATCATTTATCGGAGGGATAATAGGTGCCCTCATAGCTATATATGTTTCTAAAGTCCAGGTGAATCAACAAAAAGTTAATTTTGAAAGAGATTTGAAGTTCAGAATAGAGCAACAGGAAGAGAACTTTAATAATCAATTAATTTTCTGGAAGCAACAACAACATGAAGAAGCTACTAGGGTTGAGAGAGAAAACTATAAGAATCAAATTTACTTTTTACGTCGATTTGAATTTGAAGTTATTAAAATTAGAAACACTCTGAAAAAGCTCAAAGAGCAAGCAATTGATTATGTGTTTATTACTGACGGCACTAGATATGATGCTGTTTCTAAGGAACAAAAAACTAACCCATTGATTTGGAATCGCATAGATAAGCTAATGGATGATGAGATAAAACTACGATTACAATTGTTACAAGAAGAATATGATAAACTTATTGATATAATTGGAAAATCTATATGGAGTACAAAAGATGAGATTGATTTAATAAAAATCGAAGTTAAAAAATTAAATAACAAGAAAAAGAGAAGTGAAACAGATGAGATTCATCTGAAAATACACAATATAAAAATAGAGGAATTAGTAGCTGAACAAAAGTATGTGATTTCAGAAAAAATATATTACTGGGATACAGTTTATAAAGGAAAGTATATTGAACAGGCGGAAATATCACGAAAAGTTGTAAGAGAAGAAATTATTAAAAGTTGCAAACTGAACGAAATGGAAGTGCCGGAAGATCCTAATCAATAGAATAAGTCCCCCTGGCCATCCAGAGGACAACATTTGATTGCAGCATTACGCTGAGTCATTTGTTGTCCTCTTTTTTTATTTCAGAAAAGGAAGTGAGGATATGAGGACATTGCAAGAGACGGGCAAAAGTTGGAGCTTTTAGACAGAAATAAGGGGGAATCATCATGCGGGATTGGGCAAACGACATGATTGAAGAATACACAATGGGGCAACTGGAACTGGAAAATCGAGCGAAGGCATTGGATAGAAATAGCCGTTCGAATATGGATGATTTAACGCAGATTAACAGTATGATGGAAAGTATGGCCTTCTCTATCGACTGGATGGCAACCGGACGGCAACCAGGAACATATCGAGGGGCTGAAAAGCGTGCGGTCTATCAAATACAATATATCGATAGCATGGAGACGATTCCAGATATTGCAGAGCAGCTGGAAGAGGACCACAAACATCTGTTTATCAGCAAGGAAGCAAGGTTGATACTAGCGGACATCTTCGCATCTATGTCACATCGCGAAAGACAGTGTTATGTACTTCATGAAAGACAAGGGATGAGCATGGGAAGAATTGCTGATGAGGCTGGGTTGAAGAAGAGAACTGTTCAACAGTACATTGAACGGGCAAGGCAAAAAGTAAGTGAAAGAGTCGAGAAAAATGTTTCATGACGTACGGAAGACGTACAAAGTCTATGTTAGTGAGGGGAACCATTAAAGGAGGGCTGCTTTCGAGCGATTGAACGACTACCTACAGCCCCATACATAACGAGTGATTGTCTTAGTTCGTTCCTCCTGATATTATCATTAGGGGAGGTGAAGTGATTTTGATGAATCTATTAAAAAAACATAGGTTTACAGCAACTGTTATTATAATTGGCATACTATTAATTTCTGTTATACCGGTATGTGTGAATTTATTAGCAACTAATGATATTTTTAAAGGATCCTCTGGCGATTTTAATTCTTGGCTAGGATTTTGGGGATCGTTTTTTGGTGGCATCATCTCGGGAATCTTAACTTTGGGCGGAGTGTATATTGGTATTAACCATGAAAGGAAATATTCCTTATATTTAAGATATATTTCACACAAAAGGCAGTTGGATAAGTTTGTGGAGTGGGTAGAAAAATTAGAGAATATGGCTCTATTCACCGAGAAAGCCGATATAAAGTTTTTAAATACTTTTAAGAAAATCGAAAGTGAAGGAGAAGATTTAATCAATTCAATATCTGGATTAGATATAAGCATTTATCAAGAGGGCAGAAATTTAATCTATGAATATGGTTGGTTGATTCTTAACTTCGAGCAAGCTAATGGAACAGACGAATATAACAAAAAATTTGCAACCAAAAAAATACCTGAAAACATAAAAGATGTAAAGAAGATTGTACAGAAAATAAATATGCGAGTTAAAACTTTGGAAAAAGACTATAAATATTACTAATTCATTATTGCATTCCATCTGGGATGCTTTTTATATGCCTAAAAATAAGAGTAGCAAAGATGGGGGTGGTGATGTGTAGTGAAACAGAATGCAAGGCAGGAAGTGTTCTGCAAGGAATTTCTCATTGATCTGATCGCTACACAAGCTATTAGAGCGGGTTACAGTGAGAGGACGGCACGATCACAAGGGCAGAGATTGTTGACCAATGTTGACATTCTCGCGCGTGTAAAGGAACTGAAGTCTAAACGAGTAGATGAATTGGAACTGGATGCCTACTGGGTCCTTAAACGTTTGAAAGATATATCGGACAGATCCATGCAAGCTGTTCCAGTTATGGAGTATGACCAAGCTGAACAATGCTTAGTGGAAACAGGAGAATATGAATTTGACAGTACAGGAGCTAACAAGGTAACTGAATTGATTGGAAAACATATTGGTATGTTTGATCCTAAATTAAATAGACAGTTAAACATGACTGAAGTGCAGATTGCTAAAGTAAAAGCTGAAACTGAGTTCATCGAAGAACGAACTAAACTAATTAGAGGAACTACGAAAGACACTGGTTTACTGGATGCATTCTTAGAGGGGCGGAAGCTTTATGAGCAAAACAAAGATTAAGTTTTCTTCTAAACAGCAAGAAACAATCTATCATCCATATGACCATACGTTTGATGTCTTCGAAGGCACGCCCCGTTCAGGTAAGACGACAGCGGGTCACTTCCGTTATGCTGATTACCTAACGTGGAGCAGAGACACAAACCATCTGATTGTCGCTTACAACCAGGAGCAAGCCTTTCGCCTATTTATAGATGGTGACGGCACTGGCCTTATGCATATTTTCGGTAACTTATGTGAAATAAAACATGATGAACACGGATCGCACCTAGAAGTGCATACGCCGAACAGAATTAAAAAGGTGTATTACAAAGGTGGGGGAAATCGAACAGTGTCGGCGCTATCACAGGGATGTCCTTGGGTAGTGTAGTTTTTTGTGAGATTAACCTTCTGCATATGTCCATGATTCAGGAATGTTTTAGACGTACGTTTGCCGCTCAGGATCGGTATCATTTGGTTGAGTTGAACCCACCGGCTCCATTCCATCCAGTAATCAAAGAAGTGTTCGAAGTGCAGAATACAAACTGGCTGCATTGGACCATTCAAGACAATCCAATTATCACAGACGAAAGTAAGAGATACACGAGATTCTAAAGAAGAATCCGTATTTGTTGCGACGTGACTGGTTTGGAGAACGAGTTATGCCGCAAGGGGTGATCTATTCCGTGTTTGATTTGAATGTGAATAGTCTTCCGGCGATTCGTGGTAAGAGGTATGAAATATACTTTGTGGCGGATGGTGGGCAGTCAGATGCTACGTCATGCAGCTGCAACATGGTTGTCAGGTTTGAAGGCAAGTTCCGTCTGTTACGGCGAACTATTATTATAGCGGCTCTGATACCGGACAGACCAAGGCTATGTCTATTTATACTAAGGAAATCAATAAATTCATGAAGTGGTCCGTTGAAAAGTTTGAAATGCGTTATACAGAAGTATTTGTCCACCCGGCGTGTAAGTCATTGCGTGAAGAAATGCATCTGCTAGGAATTCAAATAAGCAGAGCTGATAACAATGATCAAACAATCAACGGACCGAAGCAACGGCGCATGGCGACATTGAACATGCCGAAAGTACTTACTCAAGAAATGGCAACACTAATTTTTAATGAACGTTGTGAAATTAACATTGACGATGATGAATTAGCAGATAACATTGAAGGGATTTTTAAAGATAATAAATTTAATAAACACTTTCAGGACTATCTCGAATACCAATTTACGTTGGGCGGCATGGTTGTAAATCCGGATTTTCAAGATTTATAAAAAGGAATAAAAACCCATTTTAGAAAGTTGAGTCTTTTTCAGTATCGTTGAGATATTAACGTGCATCAGGGAATACTCGCTTCATAGCTTCCGAAAACTCATCAAAGAATCCTTCCACTGGCTCTCCTGCGCTAACTTTTTCCCTATAACCGGTCATTCTTTCTACGAAATCTGGATTAAGGGAAACGTAGACATTTTCAATAGCAGAATTAGAAGATCGGACTTTCTCAGCAACTTTATTCTCCAGCTCTTTTGTCGCTTCTTTCACTGCCGTATCCTTTAGGACAACAGCAACATAAGCGTTATGATCAGTAACCAGTACAGTGGCACTATCGACCTCTGTCAGTTCAGTGATTTTTTCTGCAGCTTCATCAGCAGTCTCTACCTTGGTCACATTCGTACTAGGGGTAGGAGCATTTTCGTTGACGGTACCATTTGATGTTTCATTCGTAGTAGTATTTTCGTCAACGGGAGTTGTGTTATCCTTTTTTGTTCCACAACCCATCACGACCAGTGCAAGCAAAAGAACAATCATTAAAAAACTTGTTTTTTTCATTTACTTTCCTCCTTATGCGTATTCACTTCTAGTGTGCCCATAAAGAAGGGTTTTCATGTGTCCAAAAATAAAAAAACCATGATCATTCAATAGTAGGTAAAGACAAAAACTGATATCTAATAAAAAATCACCAAGAAATAGTAATAACGTGAAAGTACACGAAATATGGGTTACCATATAGTTAGATGCTATAAGCATATGAAGAAGAATGAAAGGTGGAGAAATTATGAACGCATACGATGAATACATGCGCGGGATTGTTACCCCGATGCGCGAAGAATTGACAACTGCAGGATTTACTGAACTAACGACAGCTGAGGCAGTAGAAGATACATTAAAAGACTTAGAAGGTTCAGCAATTATTGTGATCAACTCGGTTTGCGGCTGTGCAGCTGGTTTGGCACGCCCCGCAGTACGTGAGGCAGTGGAGCAAGTGAAGCCGGATCATTTATTGACAGTGTTTGCAGGACAGGATAAGGAAGCGACAGAAGCAATGCGTGCGCACTTCCCTGAAATTCCGCCAAGCTCTCCATCGATTGCAATTTGGAACCAGGGCAAACTTGCCTATTTCGTTCCCCGTGAACAAATCGAGAACTTTGAGAAAGAACAAATCAAAGATCACCTCGTCGATGTACTGACGAATGTTGTCGGTCAGTGAGCCTGATCATTACAACGGCAGGACGCCCTGATGAACAGTCAGCTGCATTCATAGAACAAGCAGCAGTTCGTTTGCAGGCTCCTGTCGTTGAACGAAAAAAGCGGTCCATTTCCAAAATGCAGGACATCTATCAATCTGATGTACTCGTAGCGGGGAAGGACCGCTATTCGTTTTATAAGAGAGGCAGCGATGAACCATTTTTCTTTCATCCGAATTCTGCTACATATCGTTTAAGACGTCTGCAAAAAGGCGAACAGGATCCTTTACTAGAAGCAACAGGTTTAAAAGCTGGCGATTCTTTCCTGGACTGCACGCTCGGCCTTGGTTCTGACGCAATTATTGCCGCCAGCAGAGTCGGCATGGAAGGCAGTGTCATAGGAGTGGAGGCTGATCCTGTTATCTCTTTTTTAACCGATATTGGACTGCGTAGCTTTCCTATTGAGTTCCCATTGTTGCAGGAAGCGATGGGAAGGGTACAAGTTATTCATTCTGATGCTATTCAGTTTCTGGAAAGTTGTCCGGATCAATCCTATGATGTTGTATTTTTGGATCCGATGTTTACAACGCCCATTGAAGAATCCTCAAACTTTGAAAGTTTACGTGACATCGGTGTAGCGGACTCCTTAACGGAAGAGTGGGTGACAGAAGCGCTGCGGGTGTGCAGGCGGCGGGTAGTATTGAAAGATCATTTCCAGTCACCGATGTTCGAACGTTTTGGCTTTAGACAGCAGATTCGCCTGAATACGAAGGTGCATTATGGTGTGTTGGAGAAATGATCATTGATTGATGACCAGTTTACTATTCATACTGCTTCATATAACTTTTACAAAGAACATTGTATGTCCCTTCATTTAGCTATGTAGGATTGTAACGGAAGCCGAGGATCAGCGTGAGTCTGAGACCCTGGACTGAACGCAGTGAAGGAAGCGTCCCAGGCTGAAGTGAAAATCCTTTACTGCATATAAATCCACACAAAAAAGACTATGCCTGCTGATTTACTCAGTGAGCATAGTCTTTTTGCAATGGTTTTCATCCGGCTTCGAGCGCCAGGCTTCGGGACGTTTCAGTCTAAAAAACAAAGGCAAAAAGCGCCTTTATTTTAAGCCCTCCAACGCCTGTCGAGGCTAAACGGCGTCTTACGCTTTTGATTAATTAATGAGTGAAATTAAGGGAGCTCAGGTATAGAGTCAATACTAGCATTCCGATTCCAAGCAGCATGTTAACGTCCATTGTTGCGACCTCCTTTTATCCAGCGATTCGGTTGGTTGAATTCCGCTTAACTTGCAATCAGCGAACTTTTTGTGAAAAGAATGATACAAGTTTGACTTTATTGTACAATGAATTAGAGAAAGAAGAAACCTTTTGTCGTTCTTTTCGTATGACTTAGTAAGATGTATGACGAAATTTTGAAGGGAGTGGAGAATATGAAGCAATGGCTGCAGCGGTTTATGATTGCCTCTGTCGCAGTATTGACGCTTGGCGCAATCACGCCGAGCCATGAAATCTGGCTGAACTTTCAAGATAAAGACGAACCGAATGAAACCGATTCCACGGCACAGGAAAGGCATTATTCACTTGATTTAGGTGACTCACCTAAGGATTTGCTGACACCACATGCTTATCCGACGCTTTCGGAAGAAGATTTGCTGCTGGACACGGCACGTTCGCTGTCTTACGAAAAGTTTGGTGAGCGAATCGGTCCCGTGATCCAGAATGAATTTGATACGGAAATTTTCCCGCGAATCGAAGCAGTCATCCAGACGACCTTACATAATGCATCAGAACGCCGGCTCGCGATTACTGAACAGCCTTCAGGAGATTATGCCGAAAAAATCTTCCATGTCTATGACAAAACAGCAGAACAAGATGTTATCCGTTTCCATGTGCGAACAGAGAAGCGTCCGATAGACGGCTATTTTTACAATTTCCATTACCACACTGCTAAAGACGGATTTAGCGCGCATCATACACTGGGTGATATTTACTGGTCCAAAAACACACCACCAAAATGGTTATCTTAAAACTGTTGAAACACTCGTTGTCAAAACGAGTGTTTTTTCGTGTTTAAATGCTCGATATCAACGTCTTCCAAATTTAAGCAAAGCTTATTTATCAAGTAGAATATTTCTGGCAGGCAAGCCGAATAACAGTGAATCAGCATCGCAATTAGCGGTACTTTCATTTCAAAAAAGGATTTTCATGGTAAATATGATATAGTAGCAGTAGAATATTATCTATTCAGTTTTCAACGAACAACGAAAATTTTATACTAAATTCAAAGGGAGTTTTTTATTGAAACAAGCTCTACTAGTCATTGATGCACAACAAGAATTAATCGACGGTAATGAAAAAGAGAAAAGTGTCTTTAATAAAGATAATCTGTTGGATAATATTAATTCAGTGTTGAAAAAGGCATTAGACGCAAATAGTTTTGTTGTTTTCATGAGAGATAAAGATGTTGCAGAAGGCCAGGGTAAAGGATTCGAGATTCATCCCGATATTGATATACCTAAAGAAGCAAAGATATTTGATAAAGAGGCTACAAATTCGTTTTACGGCACTCCATTATTGGACTTTTTACAAGATAACATGGTTGAACACTTGGTTGTTACGGGTTGCAAGACAGAGCATTGTATTGATACAGCAGTTAGAACTGCAACAGTAAATGGGTTTGACGTGACCTTAGTTGGAGATGGTCACTCCACAACAGATTCCCACTCTATAACCGCCGAGCAAATTATTAACCATCATAATGAAGTCCTCCATGGACATTACAATGTTGATAATTTTTCGGTGGTTAGAAATGTGAGTGAAAATTTATTTATACCTAATCACGATGATTACCGATAAATTTTAATGAAATCATCTTTCTCAATTGCGGTAATTAATGCATAACGGCTATGAGGTAATTTATTGAAGTGGAATAACTAGATTTAAAATAATTCATAGAGTAGGGAGGGAAAGATTATGAAAAAAATAGACGTATTAGAGTTTAATGGAGGGTATTATAATATTGGTTTTGCACAAGGACGGATGCTAACCAACTCAAAGCATTATCACAATATGCTTTCGGGTATTAAAGAAAATTTGAATTTAGAACAAAATACGAACGAGATCAAAAGTACGTTAAATTATTTTTGTCCGAAGCTGTTAGATCAATTAAATGGTCTTCGAGAAGGTATGAATTATTCGGAGGACGAAGTTTTAAGGTTGTTTGGTGGTTATGACATGCCAATTTTAGAAATGGGTTGTACAAGTTTTATCACTAGCGATTATTACGTACGTAATTATGATTTCAGTCCGTTAATCTACGACGGAAGCTTCGTCATTCAAAGACATAATAAAGACAATTGGACTTGTGGAAATGCGGAGCTTATGGTTGGTATGTTAGACGGGATGAACCATAATGGCTTAACTTGCGGGTTGCATTTTGTTAACAATGATCTACACAAGAAAGGATTTATCGGGAGTACAATAGTGAGAATTGTATTAGAAATGTGCAAAAACGTGGAAGAAGCGATTGATTTATTGAAAGAATTACCGCATGCAGCTAGCTACAATTATTCATTAGTTGACCGTAATGGTAATTTTGCTGTTTTTGAAGCATCTCCAGACAAGACGAACGTTCACCGTGAAAAAGAATCACTTTCTTGTGTGAATATGTTTCATACTGACAAGATGAAATGCTATAACCAAGCAAACGTTGACTCTTCATTGGATAGGGTGAAAGCATTATCTCATATGTCCAAGTCTCAAAGACCTGTTAGAGAGGTTCATAAATGGTTTAGTGATCAAACATCTCCTGTCTTTTATACGGATTATGAAAATTTCTTTGGCACTTTACATACAGTTTCTTACGTCCCCAAGTTCAATAAGATAATTTTAACGGCTCCTGGAAACGAGCCGCAGGAATTTATATTGTAAACTTCTGGCTTGTTTGTGTATTGAAACTCCTGTAGGAATAGACTCATTATCACAATCGAGTGCTTTAACGGCAGAAAGTTAGTGTCTTAAACGTGCCAAATTGATTAACAGCATATAAATAAAATAAAAATAGGAGGTGATGGTATTGGCTTCAATTGAGGATTTTTTAAGATTGGATATTCGTGTGGGCACTGTGTTGAAAGCAGAACCATTCCCAGAAGCAAAAAAGCCTGCAATGAAGTTGGAAATTGATTTTGGTGAACTAGGCATTAAACATTCTTCAGCCCAAATTACGCAGAGATATGAGACCGAACAGCTGGTAGGAAATCAAGTAGTAGCCATAGTCAACTTTCCACCGAGACGTATCGCAGGATTTAAGTCCGAAGTCTTGGTAATCGGTGGAGTTCTAGGTGAAGATGACGTGGTACTTTTACAACCTGAACAACCCGTTAAGAACGGTACGCCTGTTGCCTAAGGTTTTCTGCAAAAATGGGATCATAATAGACATGGTCAACGTAACAGGACATGATTGTGGAATAATTTACAGGGCTCTTCTAAAAGTCGATAATTATTCGATTTTTAGAAGAGCCCTATTTACGGTCATTTAGTTGCAGTTACGGAACCATTTACTACCTCGTTCCGTCTTGATTAATAAGAGATTTCAATGTGAATGGAGATATCATTATGTGGGTAATATTCGGTCTCATGGCAATAATAGCAACTTGTATAAATCTTTATATGTATGGAAGAGGTAAAGATTATAAATTGGCAATGGCGATGGGATTATCATTTACAGCACTAACGATTGTTGCAGATTACAGTATGGTGTCCGATTGGGTAGAGGTGAAAGATTGGGCTGCATTATTAGATGTAGTACCTACGATGGAAACAGCCTTATGGGTTT
>NZ_JARICI010000084.1 GCF_029257255.1 Sporosarcina sp.
TCAATTAGGCATATATTTTGGAGAAAAATAGATGCTTTCGTCTCTTCTTTTCTGCTTTTTACCGTTGGCTGTACAATGTCCTCTACTGTTTGGATATTTAAAACCACTTCCCAAGATCAATTCACCAATGTATGCATTACCTTTTGGTATCACATAAACTTTGGCAAATAATCGTTTTCTACTACCTGTATAACGAACTGTGCAGCTAAATGTTCCGTGACAGATTAGTGCTGTGAAATAGTATCTCCTCATTAATGATTACCTTCGTACTTGCAGAAGGACTGACGATCAGATAACTTTGCTTGTTAAAATGAGTCTCCAACAGTCCATCACAAATCCGTACAGCTTTCTATCGTTTCAGCCTTTATTATGATCAACCTTGACTTCATCTCATTTCCCAATAAAGCAGATCTTTATCTTCACACAATTTATATCAAGATAGAGATTTTTTTGGCTACTCTATCTGTGTTTTCTGACTATTATTTACCTATCTTTTATACCTTACTCAACTCTTTTATTGCGTTTCTGGTAAACTATTTAGTAGAAAGAGGTGTGTTGAGTGGAAACCAAAGATTCTTTTCAAGAAGACCTCGATGATGAGGAACTGCAGGAATTAGTATTAGAAGCTCAGCGTGAAGCCCTCGCCAAAGCTGCTGAAGAAAAAAATCATCCTCGTACTTACCGGCCTTTTCCCAGATGGACATTTTGGGTAATGGCTATCACACTGGCTCTCAGTACATTCGCTATTATTTTTCAAATCTTTTCAATTCCTGCTATCGAGTTTTTAAAAACATCCTCGGAATTGTCTAAAAACCCGCAAGTTGCACTATATAAAGAAGCAGTAGTCGTCGTTTCGACAGGCGACAGTAAAGGTACAGGATTTTCAATCAACGAAAGTGGAACCATTCTAACGAATTATCATGTCATTGAGGGCAATGAAACGGTCATGATTTCATTTCCAGAAGGAGATATGTACAAAGGAACTGTTACCCGCACCTTTCGAAACATCGACTTAGCAGTAGTAGAAGTGAGAGATGAACATCTACCCCATCTGAAGTTGGCAGACCGCACCCACTTCACTGACCATGAGCCGATTACGTTTATTGGGAATCCGCTGAGTTTTTCAGGTATTGCGAATAAAGGACATGTATTGAATTATATCCAGCTTCCTGATTGGGAACGTCCAGTAGTTATGATCAAAGCGCCTGTCTACAGAGGGAATAGCGGCAGTCCCGTTATTAACGCGAAAGGCGAAGTAATCGGTGTGATCTTCGCTACGCTGAACGAAGAACAGCACGGCAAAGTAGGGTTATTCATACCAATCGATGCTTATTATGATGAAATCGAAAATATGTAAAGAAACAATGAAAAACCGGCAAAGGATCAAGTCCTTTGCCGGTTTTTTGCTAGTTATCGTTTTGCAACGAGTAATAGTCTTCCTTTATCCAATTCACTTTCACCTTCTGAAGCCTCTGCTTCAGTCAATCCGACAGACTGCATTTCACTGCGCAATGTATCTCCACGTGAAGTGAACATATTTTTCATTTTATCGAGGAAGCCCATTTCGCTCATCCCAACTTGTTCTGAATCTAGTGCATCTGCAATTTTATCTTCACGGTCTTCGCTATGTGCAAAGATATAAATCTGATCGTGTGTGTAGCCTTGTGCTACCAATTCTTCAATCTTCTTTTTAGCTTGCACTGCATTTTCTAAGAAAAACTTTTCCATTTGTAAATCCCTCCAAGTAGTTGTTTTCCGCTCTATTCAACTATACCTATTCATAGTACTTTTCAAACTTTACATCAATAATTAACAACTTTAGAACTATTGCGCTTTTTTAAACTAGTGATTTCAATGTGTTTATTGATGGAAATATATGTTTTATTCGTCATATCTCATCTTTATTGTGCTATAGTAAATTCAGAATTAATAAATTACTGGAGGGGTTTTCATGACTGTTGAACGTTTAGAAGCTGGTTTAAAAAAAATCAAAGAATATGTCAGTGAAGAAGAAGCCGAACGGATGATGACCGCCGATACATTGAAAGATCTGGCACCTGACTTACGAAAGTATATCGTCGAATTTGGCTATGGTGAAATATACTCAAGACCCGGCCTTGACAACAAGCAGCGGCAGCTGGTGACGATTTCTTCATTAGTCACGCAAGGTACTATTCCGCAAATTAAAACACATGTACAGAGAGGATTAACTGTTGGATTAACAAAAACGGAAATTGTTGAATCCATTATGCAGTTAATCCCATATGTTGGCTTCCCGCGTGTTCAAAATGCATTGATGGCCGCTAAAGAACTGCTTGAAAATGAATAAAACGAAAAAGCCGTTCACGATGAACGGCTTTTTCGTTACCATCTATAGATAGCTGCGACTCCTGTATCAACAGGCATACGCTCTTCAGGAAGAACGACAACTTCTCCGCCGCTTTTAAAGACAAGTTCAGCCAGATCGTCCATTACATCATCCACTGCTGTTTGCTGCAGATTTTTCGTCTGGATTTCTCCGGTATCCAAATCAATCTTACCCGGATACACACGGCCGTCTTCAAGCATCAGCCGGCTGATTCTGTTTTCACTCACTGCTTGAACAACGTCCTCTATCTTCTGCGATCCCAGACCATTGGCTTGTGAGTTTTCAAAACTCTCCACAAGATTTTTGGTCTTATCCAAATAATTAGGTTCAATTATCTGCCATGCCATTTCTCTTAACTGCTCAAGATTCAATGCTTCAAAATCTGATTTAATTCCTTGGTCCTGCAGATACGGGTTATGACTCAGCTCTTTAAAAGGTGTATGATATTCAGTTAGCGTTACTAAATACAATGGCAGTCCGCTCGGTTTAGAGAAGTGTTCAGAAACCGTACGGTCGACATATCGGAAATAACGTTCAATATCTATTTCAATTTCATCCTTTTTGCCTCCATATCCGTGCATCATAGCTGTCCCCGTTGCTCCGCCTGAGTCTCCTGAGCCTACGTAAGCTTCAGTGACTTGATCGCCAATCGCTTCAGCTTTTGTTTTTGCCAGTTCTTCAGGAATTTCAACTTCCTCAATTCCATAACGATTCCCTTCAAACAGTTTGAACTTCTGTCGGTTAACGCCAAGCAAGTGATAACGGTCAGCTGATTGGAACACGCGAATGAGCGGTTTAATATGGAAGCTGTTTGATACAATCGCCAATTCAGGCACAGGTCGCTGCAGCCTGTATATAATGCAGCGATCTTTCGTTGCGAATAAAGCGAGTCCGTCCCCTGCATGCGCCCAGAACGGCCGCTCGCCCTGTAACTTTTCCAGTGGCGCTAGCAGACTTTTGATTTCATTCCCGGGGTATATTTTAGATAATTCTAGTTGAACTTGTTGCAATAAGTTTTTAAAACGTATCGGATCTTGCTGATTTTCTGGTCTATGGCGGTGGGTCGGCTGATAAATGGAGATGCAGGGTTCTGCTTGCTCCATTAAAAATTCATGTGGAAATTCGTTAACAATCTCTACGTTCATCCTAATCCCTCCAGTTATAATTTCCTGCTATGTAAAATCGCAGGCTCTAGTGTACTGCTTCCCTTTTCAACTAGTTGTAAACTTTGCCAGTCGGATTCGAAAAATAGGCTATTGACAGTGTGATCATTTAACTGTATACTAAGGAATTGAGATTGATAACTTATCTGGACACAACAACATGGCGTTCTGCAGATGTTTTTCGGAACACTTATTCATCACTGGCGCGACTATAGGGTCGCAAGGACGCAAAAGTAGG
>NZ_JARICI010000042.1 GCF_029257255.1 Sporosarcina sp.
ATAATCATGCAGGTAAGGGATACACAATCCTGACTGTGATTTTCAACCCCTCAAAACACCGACAAACGTTAATTTAACAACATTTACAAAGAATCCCTCATGGGCGGCGGTTTCACCATTGACAACCCGAACGCGATTGCGAACCGTGGGTGCGGAACGAGTTTCCGTACAGCTCAAAAGGCTGGTGCACCTGCTGATTGTGAGTGATTTGGCTCTTTTGTAAATGTTGAATGAGGATTGTAACTAACGGTTAGAATTGATGTGTACACAATCCCTGAAAAGTGTAAACACAACCCTAAAATGATGTATTTAGGGTTGTGAATACCAAGCCTTTATGATTTGTATGTTGCTAAAACATAACAAATTGAGAAGGCTTTTTTATGTCATTAAAGAAAAGAAAGCGCACAGCGATTGGAAAAATGTCATTAGATAAGGAATATCCAAAGATTACCTTTGAACAAGCGATTGACCTAGTAGTATCAGCAAAGAGCAGAAGGTCTTAGCCCAAAGTCAGCAAGGTGTACACAACCAGATGTATCTGGCGATGATCGTCTACTGCTTTAATGTGCTGGCACAGTTACGGACAAAAAGTAAGCGAACCTACTTGCAGATCAGCCGTTATCTAAAGGCTTCTTTATGGAAGTCTGCGCATGTTTGGATTCGAAAGGTGAAGATAGAAATGTTGTGACAGGTATTATACAGGGACAACAAAATTGACCAGATAATATTTGTCCAGGGGTTTGGGGACGGACGAAAAGTGTGTTTTTCGAATTGAAGGGAGCGTAGCGGGAAATAGAACAATTCAAAAACCGCAGCGTCCCCAAGAATGTTATTAAAAGTATAGTGAAAAATTATTAGCTTAAATAGACTTTTCTAAAGAGAAATAAAGATCTTTGTAGAAATCCTTGTTATAAGCCTTCCACTTGTTATCACTGGAAAGATAACCTCTAAAGAAAACATAGATTTCCTTGTTTCTATCTATGTACTTTTTGGCTTGTTTTCCATAATGTCTATCAAGCATCAGACTTTTATTTGTAAATAATAAGGGAGCAGGAGAAGAAGCTACAAAATCAATTTTTAAAGCGGTTTTTTTATAAGTTGAAACTTTAACTTTTCCATAGAAAATCCTTAGTGTGTTTTTCTTGATTAATGTGGCTTTGTCTAAATCCATGAATAATTCATTAATAGAAATCTTTTCATTATTAGGTAATTGTAAATAAGCTTTATCTTTATCAAAAGAGGGATCACTCATCAATTTAATAAGTGTCATGATTGATGTAACGCTACTCCTCTCAGATGTACTTTTATTCTCGTTATTGTTGTTATTAAATTTATTAGTATTATTACCTGCAGTGTCATTCAATTTATCTGAAGTATTATTATAATTACTTTGCTCTGAAATCCTTGTTAATACAATATTCCCATTTTTTTTAATTGATTTTCTTGCTTCCTTTTCCTCGAACGTTGTACGTTGAATTTCCTCCAACTCTCCAGAAGCCTTACAACCTGCGATATGAAGATGATCTCTGGAAGTTGGGGTAAAGTAGATGCGTTTACCATTTATATCTTTCCATTTTGTACAAGTTAATTGAATTTTACACTCCGTATCTATACATTCGAATGCCCTTGAATCTTCTAAATCACCTAAGAGTGATTTAGTGTGTGCTATATTTGCTGATATTTTACCATTTAGTTCAATACTAAAAGCTTCCTTTACCATACAATACCTCCTCTAAAAGAGTTGCTAATCTCAGTATTACAAAACAAAGTTTATATATCAAAAAAAATACTCTTTAATTGTTTTATTAGAATGACAGTAACTATTCCTAATGATCTAGTTTAGATATAGATAATATGTATGATATATGACCATTAAAAAGTGACGTGATATCAATTAAATACAGACTCTAAATATGATTATATGTGTAGCATTCATGTGACGATGTGGTGTTGTTATATTCCTGAGGATACGATTAGAATTGGTAGATCTTCAGTAATCAACTCTTGAACAAGTGGTTGTATAGATATAACGATTTTTGCTATTTACAAGCTGATATCTGTCATATTACCTAATAAAACATTATACTACTAGTGTATAAAAAATGGAGGTAAGCCTTTATGAAACGATTGGAAAATAAAGTGGCAGTAGTAACAGGTGCAGGATCTGGTATTGGTAGAGAAATCGCGCAATTATATGCTAGCGAAGGCGCGAAAATTGTTATTGCAGATATGAATATGGATGGTGCAGAAGAAACCGTTCAATCCATTAAAGCGAACGGCGGAGAAGCACTTGCTGTGAAAACAAATGTCACAGTTGAAGAAGATGTACAAGCTATGATTGATACAGCCGTTGAAACATTCGGTACCCTAGATATCCTTGTTAACAATGCGGGGATTATGGACAATATGTTTGCAGCTGGAACAGTAACAGATGAAGTTTGGGATAAAGTGTTAGCAATCAATACTACTGGTGTGATGCGTGCCATGCGTAAAGCACTTTCAGTCTTCGAAGAGAAACAATACGGCGTTATCGTTAATATGGCATCAATCGCTGCTGTAACAGGCGGTCGCGGCGGTCTCGCTTACACAGCATCTAAACATGCGGTGGCAGGGATGACGAAAAACGTAGCATCCCAATACGGTCATATGAATATTCGTTGTAATGCTATCGCCCCGGCACAAATTCCGACAAATATTACAAACAGCCTAGTGCAACCAGATAAACACGGTATGCAACAAGCAATGCGCGGCGTTAATTTAATGAGCCGCCCAGGTACGAAAGAAGAAATCGCGAATATCGCATTATTTTTAGGTTCTGACGAATCATCTTACGTAAACGGCGTTATTATTGAAGCGGATAACGGCTGGTCAGCGTACTAATTTAACCCCATTTTCAACCCCCGAACTCCCTTTACGGTTGGTCGGGGTTTTTCGTTTTGTATTGACAAACTAATTAACAAAAGGCTGCCACCTTCAATAGAAGGTTTGTCATAACATTTTAATTGAATAGTATTACTGGCGATTAATCTGATACGCTGCGCGTCAGGTAGCACCGTTGTGAAATGCCTGTTTACATTGTTTGTGAGAGCCATCAACACCTTGATAAAATGGTATTAAAAGGAAAGCTTTAACTTGTGCTTTCTAATGGATAATAACCATTCTTTAGGCTACAATAGAAGTAGTGATATACACAATTTAAATTGTGATTTATCATCCTTTACAATATCTACAAACGTTGATTTCAGCCTAAAAAAGCTCTTTAATAAACTCCTTGTTTATCGTAGTCGTAATTGATTATTTGCACAATTAGAATACGGTTGAAAAGCTTGTCTAAAAGGGCTACTATAAGTAGGTAAAGCTATTTCAAATCAAATCTAAATTCCGGTACTGCGTAAAACCATAGATAGTTCGATTTTACCCGTACTTGGCATTTAATAAACTTAAAGGTGGTTTCGATTTACGTGAAAAGACCGACAATCTTAGTATTGGGCGCAGGTTACGGTGGTTTGATGACCGTTGTCAATTTGCAAAAGTCATTAGGTGCAGATGAAGCGGATGTTATTCTCATCAACAAAAATGATTATCATTACGAGTCCACATGGCTTCACGAAGCAGCGGCTGGAACATTAAGCCCTGAAGATGTACGCTATGATATTTCAAGTGTAATTAACAGCAATAAAACTAAATTCATTAAGGCAGAAGTTACAGGAATCGATGTAGCTAACAAGAACGTCACGACGAACATTGGATCACATACATATGACTACCTGGTAATTGCACTTGGTTTCGAAGGCGAAACATTCGGAATTCCTGGGTTGGATAAATATGCACTTTCCATTGCAAACGTCAAAGCAGCACGTCAGATCCGTGATCATATGGAATATCAATTTGCCACTTGGTCTCTTGAAGAAGAAAAGGATGACAGCCGTCTGACAATCGTAGTCGGCGGAGCAGGCTTCACAGGTATCGAATATCTTGGAGAACTGGGTAACCGCGTTCCTGAACTTTGTAAAGAATATGACGTACCAGCTGAAAAAGTACGCATTCTATGTGTGGAAGCAGCACCAATGGTATTACCAGGTTTCGATCCGGAGCTGGTTGAATATGCAGTACGTCAACTTGGCGCGAAAGGTATAGAATTCTCAATTGGTACTCCAGTTGTAGAAGCAACTCCTGAAGGCGTGAAGATTAAAAAAGGCGAAGACGAGTTCGAATTCATTAAAGCAGGCACTGTAGTGTGGGCTGCCGGAGTTCGAGGCAACCGCCTAATCGAAGAGTCAGGCATTGAAAACATGCGTGCTCGCGTAAAAGTCGACAAAGATTTGCGTGCACCAGGTTTTGAAGATGTGTTTGTAATCGGTGACTGTTCATTGATGATCAATGAAGCAATCAACCGTCCATTCCCGCCAACTGCACAAATTGCGATGCAGCAGGGTGATATGTGTGCAAATAATATCATTGCATTAATTCAAAATAAACCAACAGCAGAGTTTGTACCTGATCTAAAAGGAAGCGTCTGCTCCCTAGGTGATTCTGATGCAATCGGTGTTGTGTTCGATAAGAAATTGACAGGTGCAAAAGCATCATTCATGAAGAAAATGATCGACAACCGCGCGCTCTATATGGTTGGCGGCGTAGGCTTGACAATCAAAAAAGGTAAATTCAATATCCTATAAGTAACAAAGCAAAAGCACTCACAATTGTGGGTGCTTTTGTATGTAAAAATGTAAAATGTTTTAACAGAAAATACGAACTTCAGGCACGGATTATGGACGGGTATATCTTTGGTACACTATCTGGCAATTAACTTTTACTATCAATTACATAACTGTATAAATTCACTATCCATGTAGCGTAAGACGGGTGACTCCGGGAGGATCAGTGTGCGCCTTGAGACCCTTTGGTCAATTGTACACTTCGTAGTTTGATTGGCTCAAGCCACGCCCTCCGAAAAGCGTCCCGTCTGCAGCGGAAATCCCGAACTGCACATGAAGTCTTGCTCACTAATTACACCGCCAAGTCAAATTTCCAAAGCCCATCAACAGCCTACAGACCCCTAATATTTTAAGAAACTATGACAACTGTTCACACCATTTACTGTTCTCTGTCTCATACTATTGAAAGCGGCCGCCTCATCCTGTAAAATGTGGAGTGATGAACTGGAGGTTAGCGACAATGCAAACGATATCTATAGCACAAGTGATGCTATCGATCTTGATATTTATTGTTATGTTCTTCGGCATCGGCTTTTTGCTGAATATGCTGTTGCGTATGACATGGCTCATGGCCATCATTTATCCGATTGTAGTCATTTTCATTATTGATGATGTTCCCATGTATCAATACATTACTAAGCCAGGCTTTGCGTTTAGTGAGCTGGGATCGAATATTATGTCTCTCCACGCGGTAGACATTGTCATTCTAGCCAGCGGAATGGTTGGATCGATTATTGCAGGCTTTGTCATGAAGATCTTGCGTAAACAAGGGTATCAAATGTTTTAAAGTAGAGAGACGACTAAAAAACACCAGCAGGGCATTGTGCCACGCTGGTGTTTTCGTTTTCATAAAATGACCGTGTACGTCAGGATCGATATCAAGATGCCGGTCAATGCACCAAAGAACACTTCATTCGGTTTATGTCCCAGCAATGTTTTTAACTCTTGCATTTTTGTCTCATTATCTTTCTTTGGCCAATCTTTCAGATCACCGACGAACATTTGGAAATCAGCGCGCATTTGATTAATAATAATCGCTTGCTGACCTGCTTGATAACGGATTCCTGTTGCATCAAACATCACGATAACAGCGAAAATTGCAGATACGGCAAATAGCGGTGATTGCAGTCCTGCTTCAAAAGCAATTGCAGTTGTCAATGCGGTAACAGCTGCAGAGTGAGAACTTGGCATGCCGCCAGTCGAAGTCATTAAACCGAAGTCCAGTTTACGCGTTAATAAGAAATGAATAGGAATTTTTACGAATTGAGCAAATAGGATGGCGAACAGCGCTGCAAGGAGCGGTATGTTTTCAAAAATAGCCAAGTAATTCCACTCCCTTTCGATCAGTTTATTGAGAACAAGTATACCATAATCGTAACAGAACGTGATGAATATTCACAATACTTGACATTGGAACCACCAAACTCACTAGTCTATACTAAAAGAGTGGCATGTATAGAAAAGGGAGGACAACAACTTATGATTTCAATTGAAACCGCAACATCATTCGATCAGCAAGAGGTGGATGTACTTGTTATCGGTGTACCGGCTCATCCGGAGAATATAGAAGGCTGGGACACATTCGTGAAAGCATTTCATCCGTCCGTGCCGGAATGGATTAAATCACATGATATTCAACAGGATTTTAAAAAGTTGACGAAGATGCCAGCGCTGTCTGAGCAAACGTATAAGCGTGTCTATTTCATTGGAGTGGGTAAGCAAAAGGATCTTGCTGAGCAGCAGGTGCGGGAATTATTTGCGGCAGTCGGTAAACAGCTGCATCAAGACCGTGTGAAAACGGCAGCTGTCTGGACGGCTCCTTTCGTCAATGAAGAGCTGACGTGTGAAGACATTGCCTATTTGGCATCAGAAGGCATTAGCATGGGTGCATATGAATATGAAGGATTCAAAACTACTTCCAATGAAGTCGACGTGCCGCTAAGTTCCGTAACGTACATTACGAAAGCGGATGAGCAAAGTGTTACAGCGGCAGGGGAAGTCGGGATGATCAATGCGCATGCGGTCAATGAAGCGCGGACACTCGTCAATATCCCGCCAAACATCCTGACACCTACTAAAATGGCTGACTATGCAAGAGAATTGGCTGAAAGCTATGATCTAGAGATTGATGTGTTAGGCAGAGCGGAGATGGAAGAGCTTGGCATGGGCGCGATCCTTGCGGTCAATCAAGGTTCTGTCGAAGAACCGCAGCTGATTGTCTTGAAATACCAAGCGACAGAGGAATGGAAAGATGTCATTGGCTTAGTAGGCAAGGGCGTCACCTATGACACGGGTGGCTACTCGCTGAAGCCGCGTGAAGGTATGGTTGGTATGAAGGGAGACATGGGCGGTGCGGCCGCTGTATTGGGCGCTATATGCATTATAGGAGAGTCCCGACCAAAGAAGAATGTTATTGCAGTGATTGCTTCTACAGATAATATGGTTTCTGCAACAGCTTTCAAACCGGATGATGTGATTACGTCATTAAGTGGCAAAACGATTGAAGTGCTGAATACGGATGCAGAGGGTCGTCTCGTGCTTGCTGACGCAGTGACGTATGCAAAGCAGGCCGGTGCAGAATACTTGATTGACGTAGCGACATTGACCGGCGGCGTTATTGTAGCACTCGGGAATGACAAGACCGGTACGTTGACAAACAATGAAGAATTTTATCGGCAGTTTGAAGAAGCAGCGGAAGAAACAGGAGAATTCATTTGGCGTCTGCCGTTGACGGAAAGTGATCGGAAACGGATTCGCAAGAGTGATGTAGCAGATTTGAATAACTCGCCTGGACGAGACGGCCATATGATTTTTGGCGGCGGTTTTGTAGGGGAGTTTGCAGAGGATACACCTTGGATCCACCTGGATATCGCAGGAACTTCTGACGCGGCAAGCCCGCATGTTCTCGGGCCTAAAGGAGCTACAGGTGTCATGGTACGGACACTGGCTACTTTTGTTGAACGTCTTGGAGCAGAAGAACAGGAATAATTAGCAGTAGGCGCTTTCCCCAACTCCCTTCTTATGATGGGCATAGGATAAAGGGAAAGGGGGAGCATAAATATGCCAAGAAATAGTTACAGAGGTGGCCATGGAGGCGGCAGAGGTGGATACGGCGGAGGGTTTGGAGATGGGTTTGGCGGTGGCTTTGGATTCGGCGGTCCGTTCCTCGGCGGTTTAGTAGGTGGATTTTTAGGTAACGCAATTTTCCCAGGTTATGGCTATGGCGGCGGAGGTTATGGCGGAGGTTACGGTGGAGGATATTATCCGCAACCTTATCCATACTACCCGCCGTACTATAACCCTTATTATCCCTATTATTATTAATAAAAAAACACGCAGAGGATTTTACTCCTCATGCGTGTTTTTTGCTAGTTCAGCACGTTTCTTATCCATTGCTGTTTTCAGATCATCCCCAACTGTCAATTCAGTCGGTTTCACACCAGACATATAAGCAGCACGACTCATCAAGTGGCCGCCGATAGGTGAAGTGATGAACAAGAAGGCGATTCCTAATATGAGCGAGATACTGAAGTGGCCTTCATTCCACCAGAAATGAAAGAACACGCCGAGTAGCAGGCTCATGACGCCAAGCGTAGCACTCTTAGACGCAGCGTGCGCGCGCATATAGACGTCTGGAAGCCGTAAGATACCGATGACAGTGACAATCGTAAAGATGATTCCCACGACGACTAGAGCGATGATAATAATATCAGCTATCAGATCCACGATCGATAATCTCTCCTCTCTCAATAAATTTCGAGAAGGACACGGTGCCAATAAATGACATAATCGCAATTAATAAAATTACGTCGATAAAGAAAGGCGTGTCAAACAGGATGGACAGCAATGCAATAGCAGAAATCAGCATGACACCGATTGCATCAAGTGCAATGAGTCTGTCTGGCACTGAGGGTCCTTTCCATACTCGATACAGCAGGCCAAGCATAGACAGGATGACCAGTACTAAACAAACAGAATAAAATATGTTCATCCCCGACGCACCTCCATGATCGCTTTCTCGAACGTATTTTTGATTGAGTCAATTGCTTCATCGACATCGTTTACATCAATCGCATGAATGTACAGTGTCCGCTGATCATCTGAAACGTGAAGTACAATTGTTCCAGGTGTCAGTGTAATCAAACTGGACAGCAGGGTAATTTCCCAGTCATGCTCAAGTTCAGTCGGCAAAGCGAATATCATCGGACGTACAGTTGATAGATCCGGTTTGATCACGAGCATCAGCACAGAAATATTTGACATGACCAATTCTTTCAGGAAAATCAGCGTCAGTTTAATTGCTGCCCAGATCCGCCAAATGTATAGCCTGTCTCTGAAATAGCGCCGTGTCATGATAATCATGAGAAGTCCGATGATATATCCAATAACAAACGTAGAAGGTGTCAATGAACTATTCATGAACATCCAAACGACTGCAATGAAGAAATTTAAAAGTATCTGAAAAGCCATTGACCTCTACTCCTTTAACACCGCATTTATATAGATGGAAGGATCACGCAGTACATCGGCTGCATCCGACATATAAGGCATCAGCCATTCCGTTCCCACTCCGTAAGCAACTGTAACTACTACCAGCAACACAGCAGGCACCATCATCTGACGGTACTTCGACTGATGAATGACAGGTAATGTGACTTGTGAAGGGGATCCCCAAAATGCGTAAATGAAAATCCGAATAACAGATAGCAGCACGACTAAACTGGAAGCCAGAATGACAATACTTCCGAATACATTCTCTGCTTCAAAGCCGCCCTGGACAATTAGCAGCTTACCGATAAATCCGCTCAACGGCGGAATCCCGGCCAAGCCGAATGCTGCAACTAAATAAGTCCAGCCAAGTGCAGGGTACGTCTTGATAAGACCGCCCATCTTACGTAAATTCGAAGTACCAGTGACATAGATGATGATTCCGATCAGGACAAATAATGCACCCTTAATCAGCATGTCGTGTAGTAGATAATAGACAGCACCTTCTAAACCAGGCTGGTTCATCTGAGCCACTCCGAATAAAATCACACCGACTGCAATAATGATATTGTAAATGATGATTTGTTTCAGATCGAAGTAAGCAAGTGCCCCGATACAGCCGGCGACGATCGTCAGTAATGCGAGGATCATCAGGAATTCATGCGTAAAGCCGATATCATGAACGAAGAACAGCGTATATGTACGTGTAATGGCATAAATTCCGACTTTTGTCAGCAGTGCACCAAACAGCGCAAGTACTGGAATCGGCGGTGCTGCATAGGATCCTGGCAACCAAAAATACAAAGGAAAAATGGCTCCTTTGATTCCGAACACAATCAAGAAGAGAATGGCGATAACGGAAATGATTCCGGGCTGATTAATTTCTGCAATTTTCACTGAAATGTCGGCCATATTCAATGTTCCGATGATGGAGTACAAATAACCGACAGTGATGACAAATAGTGCAGAAGATATGACGTTCACCAAAATATACTTGATGGATTCACGCAGCTGCCTCTTTTCTCCGCCCAAGACGATCAGCAGATAGGAAGCGATCAGCAATACTTCAAAGAATACGAACATGTTGAATATATCGCCTGTTGTGAACGCACCGTTAATTCCGGTAATCATGAAAAGAATGGCCGGATAATAGAAGAAACGCTCGCGCTCAATTCCTATAGATTGGAAACTGTACAGCACGACAAAGAACGTAATCAAAATAGTTGTAGTGACGAGCAGTGCGGAAAGCATATCTGACACCATGGTGATACCAAACGGTGCAGGCCAGCTTCCGAGTGTCACAGTTTGGATTCCATCAGCTTTCACAGTGGCGACAAGCCAAAGGGAAGCTATCAAACTAAGAGCCAATCCGATCAATGTCAAAACTCTCTGGATGACTACCTGCTCTTTGAAAAACAATAAAATCATCGCGAAAAAGAAAGGAATAATGATCGGAAATAGAAGAAGATTAATCATGTTCATCATTCCCTCTCAATTCATTCATATTATCAGTCTTGTGCACCGCATACATCCGATACGCCATGACAAGCATAACTGCCGTCACACCAAAACTGATGACGATCGCTGTTAAGATCAGCGCCTGCGGCAGAGGGTCTGCGAAATCCGATACTCCGTCAATGAGGACTGGCGGGGCAGAGCCTTCAAGACCACCCATCGTTAAGAGAAGTAAGTGTGCTCCATGACTCAGCAGGCCGGTACCTAAAATGACTTTCAGAAGACTTCTTGAAAGAATCAAATAGACGGCTGCTGTAAACAATACACCTATTAGTACAGAAAGAATTAATTCCATCAGCTGTCGCCTCCAATCGATTGAATAATCGTGATGGCGGAACCGACAACGACTAGATAGACACCACTGTCAAACAGCATCGCTGTATGAAGAGAAGTTTTTCCAAACAGCGGTAAGTCAAAGTAATCAAATGTATGCGTGAAAAATGGAACATTAAAGAAGATCGAACCAGCCGCTGTTGCCACGGCCAGCAATAAACCGACGGCCGTAACAATGGTGAAGTTAAACGGCAAGATCTGCTGAATCGTCTTTAAGTCAAATGCCAGCAACAAGAGTATGATGGCGCCTGTCGACAGAAGACCGCCAACAAAACCTCCACCCGGTGCGTAGTGACCTGCAAAGAAAATGTGAATAGAGAACAGGAAGATGATGAAAAACACTACTTTGGCTGTAGTCTGTAAAATCACGTCATTCGTTTTCATCGGTTGTCTCCTTTCTCGATACACGCAGGCGAATCATGCCGAGTACCGAAATACCTGCAATCGCCAGTACGGCAATTTCAAATAATGTATCAAATCCACGGTAATCTACGAGAATGACGTTGACGATATTTCCGCCGCCCGCTTTTGTCGCTACCGTATCTTTATAGTACTGTGAAATAGAAGGTATTAATTTTTGAGAGTGACTGGACAGGGCAACAAGCGTTACCATGACACCGACACTCAAGGAAATAATTAAATTGACCACTTTGTTTTTTGTTGTTTCGCCATGATTATTCAGTGCCGGCAAGTGCTTGAATGCCAGTAGGAACAACGCGACGGAAACAGTCTCGATTACGAGCTGCGTCAAAGCCAGATCGGGTGCTTTAAATATAACGAAGAACAACGCGACGGAATAACCGACACCTCCGAGTGCGATAATCGCAGCCAGACGGGACTTCGCAAACACCACGAATCCAATAGATAGAAGTAGAATTAAACCGTTTAATACTGCGTATACAGAAATAGCCGCAAAGCTGTTCATGTCGAACACGAAAGCATCTTTAATAAAGAGCAATGCGATAACTGTAACAGACAGGAATGCGAACATATACAGCAAGTAAGTCCGGATAATACCTGTCATATAAAGACGTGACAAGCGATTCATTCCTCTTTCACTGCCGCGCATTAACGCATTATAGCCTTCATTGAGCGATAACTTTGCCGGCTGCATACGGTACAGCGGTTGCCATTTTGGAATCGTTACGTATAACAGAGTACCCAAGATGACGATTGCCACGGTCAGCCAAAGCTCTACAGATTTAAAACCGTGCCATGCTAAAACGTGAATGTCTACCGCTGAAGGACTGCTGTACAAAGTAGGCTGAACTGCCATAACAGCCGGTTTGATCAGCCATTTACCAACCAGATTCGGAATGAAGAAAATGATGATCACCAGACTTGCTAACATCACCGGCGCAGCGAGCATGCCCATCGGCGCTTCGTGCGGTTTCTTTGGCAACTGGTCCGTTTTAACTTGCCCCATAAATGTCTTCAGTACAAAGTACAGGCTGTAAGTAAATGTGAATACGCTTGCAACCCAGGCAATAACAGGGAATAGAATGCCCCATGTATCAAAGTTGTATAATTCAAAGTGCTGAATAGCGAGCATTGACTGTAAGAACATCTCTTTACTCAGGAAACCGTTAAACGGAGGCAAGCCGGCCATTGAAAGTGAACCGATCAGTGCAACCGTAAAGCTTATCGGCATCAAACTCATCAAACCGCCGAGCTTCCGGATATCCCGTGTGCCTGTTTCATGATCAATGATACCTGCGATCATAAAGAGACCGCCTTTAAACGTCGCATGGTTAATCAAGTGGAAGATGGCTGCATACGTAGCAAATGTAAAGATATCCTGCGTTGTATGATAGGTAATCGCACCTGCTCCAAGAAGAGACATGATCAATCCAAGCTGACTGACTGTTGAAAATGCCAGTATTGCTTTCAAATCAGTCTGTTTTACTGCGAAAAATGAACCCCAGAAAAGTGTCAGTAAACCGATACCGGTAACGAGCCAGATCCATGTGGATGAAGCGCCAAAAATCGGTGTGAAACGTGCCACTAAGTAAATCCCTGCCTTCACCATTGTGGCGGAGTGAAGGTATGCACTGACCGGAGTAGGTGCTTCCATTGCATCCGGCAGCCAGATGTAAAACGGGAATTGGGCCGATTTCGTAAATGCACCGAGTAAGAGTAATACCAGGGCTAAAGTGAAATAAGGCTGATTCACTAGCTCAGGTGCCTGCGCAATTAATTCGCGGATGGAAAATGTCTCACCCATTATACTGAGGAGGATAAAGCCTCCGAGCATCATTAATCCGCCAAACACTGTTATCATCATTGACTTCAACGCGCCAAAACGTGATCGATCTTTTGTGTACCAGAATCCAATCAGCAGGAATGAAGAAATGGATGTTAACTCCCAAAATAAATAAAGCGTCATCGTATTGTCCGACTGTACTACTCCGAGCATAGCAGTCATAAAGATCAGCAGATAAACGTAAAAGCTGCCAAGATCCTCTTTATGCCTGTCCATGTAAAAGACAGAGTATAGTACAACTAACGAACCGATGCCGGTAATTAATAGCGTAAATAATAAACTAAGTCCATCTATGTATGAAGTAAACGTTATCCCAAGCGTTGGAATCCATTTTATTTCAGAAATAGCATGACCGCCATCCATCGTCAGAGGAATAAAGCTCAGGTAGTAGGCGAACAGTACAAGCGGAACTAGAAGAACGAACCAGCCTGTATGAATTCCTTTTACATATTTATAAGCAAAAGGAATAAGTAATGCGAAGATCACAGGTAAAAAAATCAATAACACGAATTCCAAGTGAATCCTCCTTCCGTCCATATTCAGTATTCATCGTAGTAATAATAGTCCGACAGCTTATGCGTGGACGTAATTGTTAGTATAGCGCAAAACATTTCAAATTGCATAGACAACAATTGACCAATTATTGCTTTATTCGACTTCCTTCTTATATTATTAGGAGGGAGAAAAAATATTTTTTGGGGTGTCTTATGAAAAATCCATATTTGTTCGGTTATCTGCCATTTGTCACGGTCGTGCTCTTCAGTTTAACGTTCGGTGTCTACGGTGTTGGCGAATCCATTATCTTTTTTAAAGAAATAGGACTGTATCAGGGAATGCGTGAGTTCCTTTCTGATTTTCAACTGCGGATCTTTTTGCTGACAATGTATACGTTATTGTTCTTCATGGTGTTCGCTGCATTAAAATTAATTGCGACAACCATTCATGAAACGGCTTTATTATTTTTCCTGAAGGAAGAAGCAGATGCGTCTTATAGTGCATCCAGGTCAGGTGCAGTTATTTATTTTATAGGCGCACTAATTTCAGCTTTTGGAATTCAGTCATGGATCGCACTAGTCCTGATTTTTATCCTCACAACATTCGTCTATTTCATATATGTCGTCTACAAACTAAGCCCTTTTATGACATTGACAAATACAGTTGGTCTGATTTTCTTCCAAATCGTCGTTTGGTGTGTCCTGCTTGCTGTGCTGGTCTTTATTATCATAAGGCTTTATAACGGCCTTCTTGCAAGTATTCCGTTATCGAATCCCATTAAATAAACCCTGTTGATCCGATCGTTTCCGGATCAACAGGGTTTTAATCTCTCATTGTTGCAGAGAATGCACGAAGATTTATTTTTTGATCACGCAGTCCCGGTATTGATGTGGGCGTATCATAACCGATCCAGACTGCCGAGGTATAGCGGTCATTCAAACCAAGCACCCATAAATCTTTATAGGCATCCGTCGTTCCTGTTTTTGCCCCCGTGTAGCTGGTTGTGTACGAAACTCCTTTGCCTGTACCGTTGACAACAACTTCTTCCATGAGAGACCGAATGCTTTTTACAGTAGAAGGGGACCAAATTGGTTTTTGGGTTTCCTTCCATTTATATAAAGTATTCCCTTGAAAATCCTTAACGGTGCGAATCGCATGGGGAGTTTGATAACTTCCATCGATAAAGCTGGTTGTAGCCCCCGCCAGTTCAAGAGGGGTTACCCCTTTAGAGAAGCCACCGAGTGCGGCAGGATAGCTGTGATCCGCTTGCGATATATGCTGAAAATCAAAAGAATCCATATACGCAAAGGCGTTGTCAATTCCCACACGCTGCAGTAAGCGTACAGCCGTCGTATTATAACTGTTGCGGAATGCTTCGCGAACGGAAGTCGTGCCGAATGAATAGCCTCCAAAGTTCCGAGGGCAATAGCTATATATGCAAATATTGCTGCTGTTGACAGGTGTATCAGCATGATAGGGTCCGCTTTCGAAAAACGGCGCATAGACAAGCAGGGGCTTGATCGCTGATCCTGGCTGCCGTACTGCCTGATATGCACGGTTGAAATCTGTCTTTTTATAACCTGATCCTGCATAGAGACTGATGATTTCACGTGTTTCATTATCGATCACAGCCGCACCTGCCTGAACACCGCCTGTACCGATTAAAGCAGAGAGCCGATTTTCATCATGCTGCTGCTTTGAAGGGTTAAGAGCAGTTTCGATGACTAACCCCTGACGAATCACTTCGCCTGCACGCCGGTTGATTTCATTCTGCCAGCGCAGACGTTCCTCCGGTGTTTTGGCTTTCACAAGAGAGGCATCCAGGCCTTCAGAACGCGCAATTAGCTGTTTTAATTCTTCTAGGACGTAAGAGCTGTACATAGGAAAATCCTGTTCCTTTTTCTTCACATGGAGTACGATCGGCAATTCTGTATATTCAGCTGCTTGTTCAGGCGTAATGACTTGCTGATTCACAAGGACATTCAACAGGCGTACCTGGCGTTCTTTCGTCCGGTCGAAATGTTTCAACGGATCGTAAAGAGAAGGGTTGTTTGGAATAGCTGCGAGAAAAGCGATTTCTGCTTCATTCAATTTATCTAGCGGCTTACTGAAGTAATAGGTAGCCGCACCGCCGATTCCGTAAACTCGATTGCCGAAATACATTTCATTCAGATACATTTCTAAAATATCGTCTTTAGAAGACTGTTTTTCCAGTTCAGCTGCTAGAAACAGTTCCTTAAATTTTCGTTCATATGTTTTTTCGGTAGATAGATAGCGCATTCTTACAACTTGCTGGGTGATCGTGGAAGCCCCCTGGCGTACATCATCTGTAGCGGTATTGATGGTGAAAGCCCGAATAATCGCTGCAATGTCATAGCCACGGTGTTCGTAAAACGTCCTGTCTTCACTCTTCAGGAATACCTGGCGAGTAAAATAGGTCATGTCTTTCAAGACGACAGGGCGTCGCCATTCGACGTATTCTTCCGCAAACATCTCGCCGTTTCGGTCTTTCATTTGCACTGGCGCTTCGATCACGGGCGCCTCCAGCTGCACTGCATCCCGGATCGATTCGTGTAAAACTTCCGTCTGGACGGTTTCCGCTTGTATTTGATTCTGAATAAATAACAGCAGTGGAATGCAGACTAATGTAATGATTAAGCCGAATAACTGTCTCAAACCTCCATCAGCCCCTCCCAATAAAATCCGAATAGCTCTTTAGAAAAATATAACATATATTACGCAAGAGTGAATGAGTACAGAATAGTGCGAACTTATAAGAAAACAGAAACAAGCCCCGTATATCCTGTGCGATATACGGGGCTGAATTTATATTTTCCCATTGGCTTCTACTTGCCTGTCTTCCAGGTAATGCTCGAAATCCTGTGTTGGTCTCCTAGTTGCCAAGGTTAAGAATCCATAACCTATGACGAACAGTACACCGGTCACAATGAATACTGCAGGGATGCCGATATAACCACTGACGATACCGCCGAACATGGGTCCGATAATATTACCAAGGAAACGGAAACTGGTATTATATCCCATGACTTCACCCTGTACTTCAATGGGAGCTTCCCGCCGGACGAGCGCTGTCGTAATGGGAATCATACCGCCGGTTGAGATTCCGAATAAGAAACGCAGTAAAACGAGCTGCCAAAGAGAAGTGACAAACGCCTGTGGAATAATGAAGATGAATGACAGAATTAGCAAAACTCCAAGTATTTTCTCGTAGCCCAGATCATCGCCCAATTTCCCCCAGACCCGAGCGAACAATAAGTTCCCGAGCCCCGTCGCACTGAAGGTCAGACCTGCTAGAAATGCTACATTCGTAGCAGCGTGGGTGAGGTCAGCCACATAAAGTGAAAGCAGCGGCTGAATACTAAAGTTCCCCACTTGAATCAAAGTGGTCACAATCATAACGTTAAACATTAAACGGTGTTTGAACAAACCACCTAAAATAACTTTCCTGGAATACGTAACGACTTTGCGTGCTTTCACGCGATGTTCTTCTTTAATTCCAACTAACACGAGGAGTGCTGCGATGACAACAGAAACAGAAGTGATGATGAATGTATAACTGAACCCAAAGCTGTCAGCCATAATACCACCTAAAATCGGGCCGAATAGCATACCAGCTACACCACCCATCTGCAGTGTCCCTAGCATTTTACCAGCTTGTTCACGAGGTGTCTGAGAAGAAATGAATGCCAACGAAGTCGGTAAAAAACCTGTTACCAATCCATTCAATAAGCGTAAAACAAAAAATACCTCAACCGAATTAACAAAACCCATTAAAAACACGGAAATGGCAATACCAAATCCGTTGATCAATAAGATAGGCTTAAAGCCATAACGATCGGCAAAACGTCCCCAAACAGGCGACATGATCAGTGCGGTAATAAAGGTACCGCCAAAAATCAACCCCGCCCATTTTTGAACGTATTCCTCCGAATAATTACCAAATGTATCGATATATAGCGAAAGAAAAGGCATAATCATCGTCATAGTGCCCGCTACCAGAAAATTGGTCACCCAGATGATAATAAAATTCTTTTTATGTCTACTCAAAAGCTGGACCACCTTTATTTAATTGTATAGTAAACAGTATAAAACAATTCGGAACCCGAATGAAATATAGTGCTTATACTAAAAGCGGAAAGCGCCGTCTAGCCTCGACAGGCACTGTAGGGCTTAAAAGAAAGGCGCTCTTTGCCTTTCCTTTAAGCCTGAAGTGACCCGAGAGGCTGGCGCTTGCAGCT
>NZ_JARICI010000010.1 GCF_029257255.1 Sporosarcina sp.
ACCCCCGACCGATGCCTTAGAAGGGCATTGCTCTATCCAGCTGAGCTACTGAGACAAATACCTGCTAACACAGGCACAAGAACTATTATAGGCATGACACAATTAAAAGTCAACACTATATTTTATATTTAATTATTCTAACAAATTGTCTGTTCCACTAATTTATGCTGCATATTATAAAAGCTGACGAGATACTCTTCATTATTGGTCTCAATGACTGCATACGTCGCTTCTCTGAGGCCCCGTGGCTGCGTAGTACTTCCCGGATTGACGAATAGGATACCATCAATCATTTCGGCACCGTACAGATGAGAGTGGCCAAATAGCGTAATGGTCGCCTGCTGTTCTGCAGCAGCATAGGAAAGAGCCAGCAACGAGTTCTTTACGCCATGTTCGTGACCATGTACAACCATAACTTTTTCATCACCGGCCTGTACAGAAAATATGGCTGGCAGATGGGTATCTAGGTCACAATTGCCTCTTACAATATGTAAATTGGCAAGCAAGGGGTGATCTGCCGGCAATTCGCTATCTCCGCAGTGAAAAACGGCATCAGCCGGCAATGAAATAATTTCTTCGACAGTAGTCGTATCTCCATGTGAATCGCTTAGTACGATGAATTTCATTTATCTTCTCCCACTGTTTTTAAAAGCTCTGGCAGCTTTTCTTTTAGCTGCCTCAAAGCAGCGCCTCGATGGGAAATAGCACCTTTTTCTTCAGCTGACAATTCAGCCATCGTCCGCTCCTTTTCGGGCACATAAAAGATTGGATCATATCCAAAGCCGTTTGCCCCTTGTCGCTCTGCAGCAATAATCCCTTCACAACTTCCTGAAAAAGTGATAGTCTCAATTGTCGGCCCCGCAATTGCCAACACACAGCAAAAACGTGCCTGACGCTTCGCTGAAGGGACGTCGTTCAGGTTGCTAAGCAGTTTATCAATATTTGCTTCGTCGCTGGTCGGCTCGCCTGCATAGCGTGCAGAATAGACGCCCGGCTCTCCGTTCAATGCATATACTTCTAAGCCGCTGTCGTCTGCAATCACTGTTTTATTTAACAACTTCGAGACGGTCTCTGCCTTTAAAATAGCATTTTCTACAAAACTTGTTCCAGTCTCTTCTACATCAATACCCACTTCTAAATCTTTCAATGTCAGAACTGAAATGCCAAGCGGTTGAAATAATGCTTCAAAATCTTTTGCTTTGCCTTTATTGTTCGTCGCAATCAGTATTTCTTTCATTGTGCAGCGCCTGCCTGCTGTCCGACTTTATTCGCCAGTTCTCCTAACGTTTCTTTTTGAATCGCGATCAACCGCTCGATTCCCTGCTCTGCCAACGTCAGTAAATCATTCATTTCTGCACGGGAAAATGTCGCTTCTTCTCCTGTTCCCTGCAGCTCAACAAATTGGCCTTCTCCTGTCATGACAACATTCATATCAACATCTGCTGAAGAATCCTCAACATAGTCCAGATCGGTAATAAGCTGTCCATCCGGCAACTTGCCTACACTTGTTGCAGCAAGAAAATCGCGCACCGGGAATATCGGTAGTTTCTTTTCGATCTGCAATTTATTCGCAGCAATTACTAATGCGACAAACGCACCTGTAATAGAAGACGTACGAGTCCCTCCGTCCGCTTGAATCACATCACAGTCGATCCAGATCGTCCGCTCACCAATCGCATCCAAATCAACTACCGCACGCAGTGCTCGTCCAATCAAACGCTGGATTTCCATCGTGCGTCCGCCGACTTTACCTCTTGAAGATTCACGGATTGTTCGCTGTCCAGTCGCACGAGGCAACATAGAATACTCAGCCGAAATCCAGCCTTTTCCACTCCCGCGAAGAAAAGGAGGCACACGGTCTTCAATCGTTGCCGTACAAATCACCTTCGTATTGCCAACCGAAATTAGTACGGATCCTTCAGGGTGAATTAAATAATCCTTCTCAATCGTTACTGTCCGAATATCCTCAATTGCTCTGCCGTCATGTCTCATAATATATCCTCCATTAAAGTACAGTTTTTATTGTATATTACCTCTTCATCAAAAAAACATTCAACCCATCTTACCATACCAACAGTAAAACCCGAAAACAACTTACGTTTTCGGGTTCTAATTTCATTTGAATGTTATGGAACGTACATCAGGAAATGGAATGCTTAACCAGTCTGCAACAATCGAACGGAACTTCTCAACAGAGCCTGTTGTATAAAAAACAGGCAGTTGCGCTGCAGAGGATTCAATCTGCTGTTCACGCAGAATTCTGTCGACATCAATGACCGTTTCCACCGCAGATGAAATAATATGTTTTTGCCCATGAAAATGTTCTTCTATATGTTCTTGTAGCAGTGGAAAATGCGTACAGCCAAGAATTACCGTATCAAAAGAGCTGGCATGTAATGGCTGAAGAGTCCGATCCACTATTGTTCTTGCAGCAGCCGAACGGTATTCGCCGCTTTCTACAATCGGTACGAATTCCGGACAGGCTAATGAATGTACCACAGCTTCAGGTGTAAGTTGCTGAAGCGCCTGATCATACGCTCTGCTGTTCACTGTACCGAGTGTTCCAAGCACAGCGACTTCTCCCGTCGATGACGCTTTTACAGCAGCACGTGCACCCGGCTGTATGACGCCGATTACCGGAAATGAAAATAAGCTTTGCACTTTGTCCAATGCAACGGCTGTCGCAGTGTTGCATGCAATAACCAGCATTTTAACACCCATTTCTGCCAGACTGCTGACCATTTCCAGCGTAAACTGTAAAACTTCTTCTGCTGTCCGCGGCCCATAAGGACAACGTGCGTCATCGCCAATGTAAATAATGGGTTCATTCGGCAGATACTTTCGCAATTCTCTTACGACCGTCAATCCGCCGACACCCGAATCAATAACTCCAATAGGTGCGTTCACTGTAATCCCTCAATCTCTTTTCATCTCTTCATGTAACTTAGCAAGCAATGTCGTAAACTGATGAATTTCTTCTTCATCATAGTTTTTAAGGACATCTTGCAAGTAATGTTGCCTCTTTTTTATGACTTCCTCAATAATGCGTTCACCTTCAGGCAATAAATGAACACGAACAACTCGCCGGTCTTTGTCATCCCGTAAACGTTTGACCAACTGACTGCTTTCCATTCGGTCAACTAAGTCCGTCGTCGTACTGAATGCCAAAAACATTTTATTGGATAAATCACCGATTGTCATATCGCCATGTTCCAGCAGCCATTGAAGAGCACTGAATTGAGGAGGTGTAATCGTATAATTTTTTAGGATTTTACGTCCTTGCTCTTTTATAATTGCTGCAATATGACGCAAATCTTTTTCCATTAGCGCAATCTCGCATAAAAGGCTTTTTTGTTCGTTCGACAAAAAATCAGCTCCCTGAAATGATTCCTGTCTTTATATTGTACCTTTTTCATTGATGAACGCAATACTTTTACATGTTTTATTCTGAGAGTAGAGGGTTCGCTGTCACCTATTGTCATTCAATCACGCCTCGGCGTAATATAGTTATTCACTTAATTAAGCTTTAATTCTCCTAACCGCAGCAGTTCTACAATAGCTTGTGCTCTGCCTGATACACCCAGCTTCTGAATCGTATTGGATATATGATTCCGAACAGTCTTTTCACTGATCGTCAGCTGTCCTGCAATTTCTTTGGTCGTAAAATCATCAACGAGCAATGTGAAAATCTGACGTTCTCGATTCGTCAATAAAGAACGATTCTGCATTTCATCCAAGGTGCGCCCCTCCTCTTTACGCTTTCATCTTAAGATATGTGAGCGAGGGCGCGTCTGTGTAGGCTTTTTAAGCGTATTGCAGGAACACTTTCTTTTCTTCTTCAGACCAAGCGACCGGTCTACCTGTTCTTTTATTAATCTGAACAACTGTTCCTCTGCCTGTAAAGACTATTTCATTCTTTTCATTTTTCCCCATATAATGAAGATCTACAGATGTAGTCCCTAATGAATTCGCTTTTACATAAACTTTTAACTTCTCATCAAAGAATATTTGTTTAACGAAGTCACATTGCAAATCAGCAACAACCGGAATCATATCGGGATTTTGCTCAGCTTTTTCCATTACTTTAGTAAGAGTTTGCAGATATTGTATCCGAGCGTCTTCAAAATAAACGAAAACTTTTGTATTGTTTAAATGACCAAACATATCAGTGTCTGAAAAACGCACAGGTATTTCTGTATAGAAAGAGAATTCGCTCTCCCAATTTTGTAAGTCCTCAATGTAATTTGCTTTCATACTAACATCCCCTTTTCAAAATGAATGAACATTCATTCTTTTATTATATCAAAAAAAAGATGTTCGTCAACGCTTGCACAAGAACCGCTGACACGGACTTTTTCTAAAATTGAAGTCTACAAACTTTTCTAAAACATAAAAACGGCTCACCATAAAGGTAAGCCGTTTTTGACTGCAATCAGTCTACTTGATGATCACTTCCGAAGAAGTTCTTGAACATTTGAATTGTTGTAGCTCTTCCAATCGCACCGATGGATGTTGTCAAAGGAATTCCTTTTGGACATGCCACTACACAGTTTTGTGAGTTACCGCACTCCGTGATTCCTCCGTCAGACATCACCGTTGCCAAACGCTCGTCTTTGTTCATAGCACCAGTTGGGTGTGTATTGAAAAGACGTACTTGAGACATTAATGCAGGTCCCATGAAATTCGTCTTGTCGTTTACGTTTGGACATGCTTCCAAACATACACCGCAAGTCATACATTTAGACAATTCATAAGCCCACTGACGCTTACGCTCAGGCATACGAGGTCCTTCACCTAAATCATATGTTCCGTCAATCGGAACCCATGCTTTAATTCGCTTCAATGAATCAAACATGAATTCGCGATCTACAATCAAGTCGCGGACGACAGGGAACGTACGCATAGGCTCAAGTTTGATCGGCTGTGTCAATTGATCTACCAGCGCTGTACAAGACTGGCGCGGACGTCCGTTGATTACCATAGAACAAGCACCACATACTTCTTCCAGACAGTTCATATCCCAGTTCACAGGCGTTGTTTTCTCACCTTTAGCATTTACAGGGTTTCGTCTGATTTCCATAAGTGCCGAAATAACGTTCATGTTCGGACGGTATGGAACTTCAAAACGTTCTGTATATGGTTTAGAAGTAGCAGTGTCTTGGCGCTGAATATCAAACACAACTGTTTTAGTTGCCGTCGCTGTTTGTTGTTCACTCACTTTTGTCAATCTCCTTTCTTCGCTGAATAATCGCGTATACGTGGAGGAATAAGAGAAGTATCTACTTCTTCATACGTGATGATCGGTGCAGATACTCCGTCAAATTTCGCCATAGTCGTCTTCAAGAAATTCTCATCGTCACGATTCGGGAAGTCAGGCTTATAGTGCGCGCCACGGCTCTCATCACGCATTAATGCGCCGATCGTAATTACGCGTGCAAGGTACAGCATGTTTTTCAACTGACGTGTAAACATAGCTCCCTGGTTAGACCATTGTTGTGTATCTGTCATGCTGATATTTTCATAACGCTTAAGCAACTCAACAATTTTTTCGTCTGTCGCTTTCAGCTTATCGTTGAAACGTACCACTGTTACGTTTTCAGTCATTAATTCGCCAAGCTCTCTATGGATGACATACGCATTTTCCGTACCGTCCATTTTAAGCAGGTCTTCCCATTTCTGCTGCTCTTCTTGAATTGCCGCATCATAGATATCATTTGGCAGTTCATCAGCTGTACGCTTAAGATGCTTCATATAATCAATTGCGTTCGGTCCAGCGACCATACCGCCGTAGATTGCAGAAAGCAATGAGTTTGCACCCAGACGGTTCGCACCGTGCTGAGAGAAATCACATTCTCCAGCAGCAAATAATCCAGGAATACTTGTCTGCTGATGATCATCAACCCATAGTCCACCCATTGAGTAGTGAACTGCTGGGAAGATTTTCATTGGTACTTTACGAGGATCGTCCCCTGTGAACTTCTCATAAATCTCAATGATTCCGCCAAGCTTGACGTCTAATTCATGAGGATCTTTATGAGAAAGATCTAAGTACACCATGTTTTCACCATTGATACCCAATTTTTGATTTACACAGACGTCAAAAATTTCACGTGTCGCAATGTCACGTGGCACCAGGTTACCGTAGTCCGGATATTTTTCTTCTAAGAAGTACCAAGGTTTTCCGTCTTTATACGTCCAAATACGTCCACCTTCACCACGTGCAGATTCACTCATCAGACGAAGCTTATCGTCTCCAGGAATCGCTGTCGGGTGAATTTGAATGAATTCTCCGTTCGCATAACTCGCACCTTGCTGATACACAATTGAAGCTGCTGAACCAGTGTTAATAACAGAGTTCGTAGATTTTCCGAAAATGATTCCAGGTCCGCCGGTAGCCATGATGACAGCATCTGCTTTAAATGCTTGGATTTCCATTGTCTTCAAGTTTTGTGCTTTGATCCCACGACAAACTCCCTCTTCATCTTTAATGATTCCGAGGAATTCCCAGTGCTCATATTTCTGAACTAATCCCGCAACTTCATGAGAACGCACCTGCTCATCTAGAGCATAAAGTAATTGCTGTCCAGTTGTCGCACCTGCATACGCTGTACGGTGATGAAGTGTACCTCCAAAACGACGGAAATCCAATAGACCTTCTGGTGTACGGTTAAACATAACGCCCATACGGTCGAGTAAGTGGATGATTCCAGGAGCTGCTGCCGTCATCGCTTGCACTGGTTTTTGATTCGCTAGAAAGTCTCCGCCGTATACTGTATCGTCAAAGTGAATGTCGACCGAGTCGCCTTCACCTTTCGTGTTTACAGCACCGTTAATGCCGCCTTGGGCACATACGGAGTGGGAACGTTTCACTGGTACTAGCGAGAACAAGTCAACCGGTGTGCCAGCTTCTGCTGACTTGATGGTAGCCATTAAACCAGCTAACCCTCCACCGACGACAATCAATCTGCCTTTTGCCATTATTGTTTCACTCCTCAAATATTCATGATTTCATTAGTTAGTTGATTAAACAAATGCTAGAAGTGCCTGAATTCCGATAACTGACAGCACTAAGAATACGATCATTGTAATATAAGAAACGATTTTTTGTGCGTTTGGTGATTGTGCGATACCCCAAGTGACACAGAAAGACCAAAGTCCGTTCGCCAAGTGGAAAGTCGCAGATAGGATTCCAACGATGTAGAATACAAGCATAAGTGGATTCGATAAGATATCCGCCATCATGTTATAATCTACTGTTGCACCAAGTGCTTTTTGAATACGTGTTTCGTATACATGCCATGCGATAAAGATGACAAGGAATACACCAGTGAAACGCTGAAGCGTAAACATCCAGTTACGGAAAGTACCATAATGATTCACATTGTATTTCGCAGAAAAAGCTATGTACACCCCGTAAAAAGCATGGAACATTAATGGTATATAGATAATGAACCATTCCAAAAATGATACAAACGGCAAGTTCCCCATGAAGTTAGATGCATTGTTAAATGCTTCTTCACCGCGTGTTGCAAAGTGGTTGATAACTAAGTGTTGGGCAACAAATAGTCCGACTGGAATAACCCCGAGCAACGAATGTAGACGGCGTAAGAAAAAATCTGATTCTTTCGACAAGTCTTTTACCCTCCCTTATTTCTGAGATCATCCTCAATGAATGCAGATTCTCTATTTAGCTGCACTTCCTCGGTATCTCACTTCGTGGTACAATATGATAACATGTACATTGTACTCCTCTGTATGTGGCAGGTCAAGATGCTGTCAACTTTTTATACTTTATTGCGATTTTTCTAAAAATTACTCTAATCTTGTATGATTTTTTTCTGAAAGGATTGTCAATCATTGAATACTCAACAGACACAAGCCACGAACTTTGGTTATAACCTGATGCGGGATCATCTATTACCCACTTTACTAGGCAAACACGAAGACGATATACTCTATTGGCTCGGTAAAGATATGGCCAGAAAATTCCCAGTACTTTCGCTCGATGAACTGCCAGCTTTTTTTACTGAAGCAGGCTGGGGTAATCTGACGTTAGAAAAAACAGTGAAACAAGAAACACACTACACCTTACATAACAGCAGTCTGCTTGATCTTTCCGGAGGTTCCTGCTCATTGGAAGCGGGATTTTTAGCAGAACAGCATCAAAAAGTGAATGGTTATGTTACAGAATGTTACGGAGAAAAAATGTCGAAGGAATCATTCATTTATTTTATTGTTAAAGGTGATCCAAAATCGACACTATGAAACCCCCTCGACTAAGGTTAGGGGGTTTCTTCCTCTTTCGGTTCATTAAAATGGGCAATCAGCTCTCCAGCCACTTTCGCAGGTAACCCAGCTTCCTTCAATTGTTCTTCTGTAGCCTGTCGGATGGCCTTGACCGTTTTGAAATGTTTCAGAAGCTGCTGCTTTCGTTTAGGGCCAATCCCTTCAATTCCATCCAATGAAGACGTTAGCGAAGATGCGCCTCTGCGCTGACGATGGAACGTAATCGCAAATCTGTGCACTTCATCCTGTACGCGCTGCAATAAATAAAATGCTTCGCTTGTTTTCTTCAACGGAACAATTTCAGCGGGATTCCCATAAAGAAGTTGTGCTGTATTATGCTTATCGTCTTTCGCAAGACCTGCGATCGGTATCTCTAAACCTAACTCGTCTTCCAAAACTTCTCTCGCAATCTCCATCTGCCCTTTACCGCCATCAATGACAATCAAATCAGGCAAAGGCAGTTGATCCTTCAACACACGGGTATACCGGCGTCTGATCACTTCACGCATTGCTCCATAGTCATCATGTGCCGCAGCAGTCTTCGTCTTATACTTCCGATAATCTTTACGGTTTGGCCTGCCGTCAATAAATGAAATCATTGCAGATACAGGTTCTACTCCGTGTGTATGAGAGTTATCAAATGCTTCAATTCGCAGAGGGGTACTGATGGACATTGCCCGTCCCAACTCTTCGCACGCTCCGATTGTGCGCTCTTCCTGCCGTTCAATCAGCTGGAACTTCGCACTTAGCGCTATTTCTGCATTTTTATTCGCCAGCTTAACCAGATCTTTTTTCTTTCCTCTTTGTGGCACATAAATATTCGTATTAAGTAATTGCTGAGCAAGTTCTAAGTCTGCGCTTTCAGGAAGATGAATTTCTTTCGGTAGCAGATGCTGTGCTTCACCATAAAACCGTCCTAAGAACGTTAGCAGTTCATCTTCCGGATCTTGATAGGCAGGGAAAATGGATACATCACGTTCAATCATCTTACCTTGCCGCACAAAAAATACTTGAACACACATCCAGCCTTTATCAACTGCATATCCAAAAATATCACGGTCGGTAAAGTCGTTGGCATTCATATTTTGCTTTTCCATGACCGTTTCAATGTTTGTGATCTGATCGCGGTATTCCTTTGCGCGTTCGAATTCCAGCTCTTCTGCCGCTTTTTGCATCTTGTCCTGCAAATCTTTCTTCACTTCTTTATAGCCACCGTTCAAAAAACGGCTGATATCTGCAATCATTTCGGTATAGGCTTCTGCAGGTACTTCTTTAATACAAGGTGCTAGACATTGCCCGATATGATAATAAAGGCAGGCACGGGATGGTAGGGTTTGACACTTACGATAAGGATACAAGCGATCCAACAGCTTTTTCGTTTCATGTGCTGCTGTCGCATTCGGATAGGGTCCGAAATATTTTCCTGATTTCTTATTTACTTTTCTTGTAATGATGAGTTTTGGATGTCGCTCATTGGTGATTTTCAAATAAGGATACGTTTTGTCATCCTTCAGCATAATATTATATTTCGGATCATATTTCTTGATCATATTCAATTCGAGGATAAGTGCCTCGATTTCTGAATTGGTGATGATATATTCAAAATCCTCAATTTCACCAACAAGCCGCTGTGTTTTACCATCATGAGATCCTGTGAAATAGCTTCGGACGCGATTTTTCAGTACTTTTGCTTTTCCTACGTAAATCACAGTACCCTGACGATCCTTCATTAAATAGCAGCCTGGTAGTTCGGGGAGGATCGATAATTTATGTTCAATAATTTCATTCATTATTTTCACCTACTAAAAGACCGGGTGGCTACGATAGCTCCCGGTCTCTTGTATTTACGCGTGTTTTTCAACTAATTGTGCAAGTGCTTCTTTCGGTTGGAATCCAACAACCTTTTCCGCAACTTCTCCATCTTTAAATAGAAGAAGTGTTGGGATGGACATGATTCCAAACTGACTAGCTGTTGCCTGGTTATCATCGACGTTAACTTTGACGATATTTGCTTTACCTTCTACCTCGCCTGAAAGTTCTTCAAGCACGGGAGCGATCATTTTACATGGTCCGCACCAAGGTGCCCAAAAATCTACAAGTACCACGCCTTCTTTTACATTTTCAGCAAAGTTCGCATCTGTTGCATTAATAATTGCCATCAGTAATTGCCTCCTTTAATCTACAACTATATCGCATTATATCATGGAGGTTTCACTGGGGCTAAAAAAATGCTTACAGCTCAGTTCGCTTACTTAATTTTTTTGATTTCTTCAATCATAACTGGAATAATCTCAAAAATGTCTCCTACGATACCGTAGTCTGCAATCTTGAAGATATTCGCTTCTGGGTCTTTGTTGATCGCAACAATTACTTTAGAGTTCGACATACCTGCAACGTGCTGGATCGCACCTGAGATACCCGCTGCAATATAAAGATCTGGTGTTACGACTTTGCCTGTCTGACCGATCTGTAATGAATAATCACAGTAGTCCGCGTCACATGCACCACGGGAAGCACCGACTGCTCCACCGAGAAGGTTAGCCAATTCTTTAAGAGGTTCGAAACCTTCTGGCCCTTTAACTCCGCGTCCTCCAGCGACGATTACTTTCGCTTCAGATAGGTCTACACCCTCTGTTGACTTTCTAACTACATCTTTAATTACTGAACGCAGGTTAGTGATTTCAACTGTTTTTGAAGTGACTTCTCCCGAACGGCCAGCATCGTGCGCAAGCGGTTCAATGTTGTTTGGACGAATAGTGATAAACTGCAAGCCGTCCTTGATTTCTACTTTTTCAAACGCTTTACCTGAATAGATTGGGCGGATGAATTCTGCATCATCGCCTTCTCCTTCAATTTTTGTTACATCTGAAATTAGACCTGCTGATAGTTTACTAGCCACTTTTGGAGAAAGATCTTTCCCCATTGCTGTGTGTCCAAAAACGATACCTTCCGGAGACTCGTCTTCAAAAACAGCCATGAATGCCTGGCCAAAGCCGTCCGGTGTATAATGCTTCAAATGAGGATGTTCAACTGTTACGACACGGTCAGCGCCGTAATGAATCATTTCTTCACCTAATGACTGGACTTGATCTCCAATTAGAACAGCGACAACTTCCCCGCCGCCTGAAATCGTTTTCGCTGCTGCAACTGTCTCAAAAGACACGTTACGTAATTCGCCTTCGCGAGCTTCACCTAAAACTAAAATTTTCTTTGACATAATGTAGTCCCTCCTATTACGGTTCTATATGAATTAAATTACTTTCGCTTCAGAGTGCAATAATTTTACCAGCTCAGTTGCTTGGTCTGCAGGTTCCCCGTCAATTAGTCGGCCAGCTGCTTTTGCTGGAGGAAGGAATACATCGATTGTTTCAGTTTTCGCTTCCACATCATCTTCTTCAAGATCTAAATCATCAAATTCCAGCTCTTCTAAGGGCTTTTTCTTGGCCTTCATGATTCCTGGAAGAGATGGATAACGCGGTTCGTTCAATCCCTGCTGTGCTGTCACAAGCAATGGTAGAGACGTTTCAATCGTTTCAGAGTCACCTTCAACATCACGAACAACTGTTACAGTAGTCCCATCAATTTTAAGGTCAGTAATTGTTGTTACATAGTTGATGCCTAGCAACTCAGCAACACGAGGGCCGACTTGTCCGGATCCGCCGTCGATTGCTACGTTACCTGCTAGAATGATATCTACCTCTTTATCTTTCAAGTAATCTGCAATAATTTTAGCAGAAGTGAATTCATCCATTTCATCAATGTCATCTTCCACATCAATCAGAACTGCTTTATCTGCACCCATTGCCAAAGCTGTGCGCAATTGCTTTTCAGTATCTTCCTCACCGATTGACAGGACCGTTACTTCACCACCATGCTCATCGCGCAGTTGAATTGCCTCTTCTACAGCGTACTCATCATAAGGGTTGATGATGAATTCTGCGCCATCTTCTGAAATAGCCCCGTTTGAGATTGAGATTTTTTCTTCCGTGTCAAATGTTCTTTTTACTAATGCATAAATGTTCATTAATAAAACCTCCTATTCAATAATTACTTTCCGGTAAATGTAGGTTGACGCTTTTCAATAAATGCCTGAATTCCTTCTTTTGCATCTTCAGAAATAAAGACTTCACCAAACGACTTTGCTTCCGCTTCCACACCATCATGGAAGGACTGGTCTTTCGTGAATGACAGCATATGTAATGCATGCTTCACAGCAATCGGACTCTTATAACTGATTTTCTTTGCCAGCTTCAACGTCGCATCCATTAGCTCTTCGTCTGCATACGCATGATTGGCAAGCCCCCATCGAACAGCATCTTCACCTGAAATCGGGTCACTTGTCAGCATCATTTCTGCTGCTTTAGCGACTCCGACCAGACGCGGCAGACGTTGCGTTCCGGCAAATCCGGGAATGAGTCCTAATTGCAGTTCAGGCAAACCTAGTTTTGCAGACTTCGTAACAAGCCTAATATGACATGCCATAGCCAGTTCCAATCCTCCGCCAAGTGCAGCTCCATGAATGGAAGCGATTACAGGTTTCTGAAAATTTTCTAAACGCTCAAATACTTCCTGGCCCTTCCCCGAAAGCTTCGAAAACGCATCACCTGTATTGACTGTCGTAAATTCTTTAATATCTGCTCCCGCTGAGAAGAATCTGCCTTCCCCATAGAGAACGACGACTCGAATTTCATTGTCGTTCTCTACATTGGTCAAGAGTTGATCCACTTCTTCAATTAATTTTGATGAAAGTGCATTTGCTGGAGGGTGATCGATTTTCGCCAATGCGATATGACCGTCCTTTTCCATCTTAATCAATGACATCTACTACATCCCCTTTGATATTATACAGTTATTTTTGCTGAAATCCATGCAGTAACATCTTGCTAACTTTTGGAGCTAGACTAACTAAATCATACTTCTGTTCATTCATAACCCATGAAGTGATCGTTTCATCCATAGTTCCGAATAGCATTTGCCGGGCCAGACGTAAATCCAAATCAACTGCAAATTCTTCATTCTTTACCCCTGTGTCAAGTAGATTATCCAGCAAGATCAAATATTCCTTTAATACATTATTAATTTGGAAACGCAGATCTTTATTGGACTGTCTAAGCTCCAGCTGGGTGACAATAGCTAAATGAGGATCATCCTGCAGCACTCTGAAATGGTTTTCTACAACTTTTCCTAATTTCTCTGAGGTGGAAAGATCTTTAGTTAATATTTCTTTAACGTTCTCTACAAAAATCGTCATTTTCTCCCGGAAGACAGAAATGAGAATATCTTCTTTATTCTTAAAATAAAGATAGATTGTTCCATCAGCCACTCCCGCTTCTTTAGCGATCTTCGAGACTTGAGCTTGGTGGTATCCATTTTCCGCAATTACGATAACTGCAGCATCCACAATTTGTTTATACTTAGGTTTTGTCCGTTTCAATATCTTTCACCACCAAAAAAGAAAATATGAATGATGATTCATTCATATTTTCATATTAATAGACTTTTTAGTTGTAGTCAAGTTTTTTGTTAAGAAGTTTTTAGCGTATCATTGCTCTCAGTTAATCTCTTTCGTTCTTCGTCCACAAGCGAGCGGCGAAGAATTTTACCAACTGCTGTTTTCGGCAGATCATCGCGGAATTCATACTTCTTAGGAACCTTAAATGCCGCCAGCTGCTTCCTGCAGTACTTATCCAATTCTTTCTCTGTTACGGAATGACCGTCTTTTAATACAATATAAGCTTTTACTGTTTCACCGCGGTATGGATCAGGCACGCCCGCTACGATACATTCTTGGATATCAGGATGCTCATACAGCACTTCTTCAATTTCTCGCGGATAAACATTAAAACCACTTGCAATAATCATATCTTTTTTACGATCCACAATATAGAAATAGCCGTCTTCATCCATATAACCTAAATCACCAGTCAGGAACCAGCCATCACGGAACGTTTCTGCCGTATCGTCCGGCCTGTTCCAATATCCTCTCATAACTTGAGGACCTTTCACAGCAATTTCCCCTATTTCCCCGACAGGAAGTGATGCAGTTGATCCAGGACCGAGAATGCATGCATCTGTATCTGGCCAAGGCACACCGATAGATCCTCGTTTCTCCAGTCCATCCCAGACAAAGTTCGCCAGTGCTACAGGAGAAGTCTCTGTAAGTCCATATCCTTCAACCAATTTTCCACCGGTGATTTCCTCAAATTTCTCTTTCACCTCAACAGGCAGTGCAGCGGAACCGCTGATACATGCTTTGATGGATGAAAGATCATATTTATTCAAGTCAGGATGATTTAAAAGTCCGATGTAAATAGTCGGCGCACCCGGGAACAGAGTAGGTTTCTGCTTGTCAATATCTTTTAATGCTGTTTTGAAATCAAATTTCGGAATCAGCACCATTTTGTGCCCTTTCATTACAGCATAAATCAGCACAGTTGTCATCCCATACACATGGAAGAACGGCAGAATTCCCATAATTGTTTCTTTACCTTCTTCTGTTTTATAAAGCCATGCACTACACATTTCTGTGTTGCTTATTAAATTGGAATGTGTTAATTCCACTCCCTTAGGAGGTCCAGTTGTTCCGCCCGTATATTGCAGAAGTGCAATATCGCCTTTTTCATACGAAACATGAACAGGCTTTGGCTTTGTGGACTTCATTATTTCAGTATATAAATGATGCATTCCCCTGTGTTCAACTTTTACCGTAACACCGTGTTCTTTCTTTTGAATAAACGGATAGATCAGATTCTTAGGGAACGGCAGATAGTCTTTAATACTTGTAATGATTACATGTTCCAATGAAGTAGATTTCACAACTTTTGAGATTCTCGGGAATAAGATGTCTAATGAAATAATAGCTTTTGCCCCAGAATCTGACATTTGATAAGACAACTCACGTTCTGTATACAGCGGGTTCGTCTGTACGACAATGCCGCCTGCATAGAGGATACCGAAGTATGCGATGGCGCCCTGAGGACAATTTGGAAGCATAATTGCTACACGGTCACCCTTTTCGACACCCAACTTCTGCAGATACGTTGCAAACTTTAAAGCAGACTCATGGAACTCTCTAAACGAAATATCCTTTCCCATAAAATGAATTGCAGTTTGGTCCGGATACTTTTTCCCTGATCTCGTTAAGTATTCCTGCAATGGAATTTGATCGTATTCCAACGTAGTCGGAATTTCAGGGGGGTAGGTTGATAACCAAGGTTTCTGTGTCATCTTCACAACTCCTTCACTTGTAATTAATTATTTGAATATTCCTTGTTCATTAGTATATCGATAAACCATTTAGTTTACAAGATAAATATGAAAGCGCTTTACTAGATTCGACAGTCGCAATATCGGAATTAATCTATTAGATGTCTGCCCATAGAATAATATGCGTCTTCAAATAATTAATACCTCCTGAATCTAAAAACACACCCGACAGAAGTCAAGGTGTGTTTGTGAAGAGCCAGTATACTCCGACCAAAACGAATAATATACAGACCGCAATTAAAATTTTAATTAATCTTTCCATAATACGCTATCCCCTATGAAATACTGGCTCCTATAACGAAGGACAGACCAACCGAAATACAAAGAGAAATGAAACCGACGGAACGATTATCCGCCTGTATTTCATCATCCACTTTAAACTTCGGGGTCAGGAATTCAAAAAGCAGGTAGGCAAAGACGAGCAACGTGAAGCCAAACAATCCCCATCCCATCATCTGCGGAAGACTGTTGTGCTGTTCAATGGAATAGCGGAAAATATTTGCGACACCAAAAATCTTACCGCCTGTTGCCATCGCCACGGCCAGATTGCCCTTACGAATTTCTTCCCAGTTTTTATATTTTGTTACAACCTCAAATAATACCATGGAGACGATCAGACAAAGTGTTACCACACTAAAATACCCTGCAGTTTCAACTAACGGATGACTCCAAAATCCCGTATAATTCATAATTTCGGCACCCTCTTTATATTCTCTTGCTTGTCTTACGATTGATAGTGCCGAAAAGTTTCATTTTATTTCAATTCAACGATTGTTACCCCGGAACCGCCTTCACCGGCCTCGCCAAAGCGGTAAGAATTTACGCGGGAGTGCTTTTTCAAATATTGCTGGACACCTTTTTGCAAGGCACCTGTCCCCTTGCCGTGAATGATGGAAACTTGATGATAGTTGGACAGCAGTGCATCATCCAAATACTTTTCAGTGCGTGCAATTGCATCTTCATAACGTTCGCCCCGCAGATCCAGCTCTAGTTTCACATGTCCCGAACGGCCTCTGACTGCTGCAGATACCACTTGTCTCTTCTCTTTTTCAGGTTTAATGTATTCAAGTCCCGTCTCGGGTAGTTTCATTTTTAAAATACCGATTTCAACGACCCATTCTTTTTCAGAAACTTTTTCGACCAAAACGCCTTTTTGCCCGTATGCCAGAACTCTGACTTCATCACCAGGCTGAAGTGGACGAGGAGCTGCTTTCGCCTTGATCGCTTTCTTTTTCTTTTCTGCAGGAGCAGCCCCTTCAAGACGCTTCTTCGCTTCGATCAGTTCATGTTCTTTAACACTCGCCCCAGCAGTCATACGCAGTGCACGCAAATCCGAAATGACAGCTTCTGATTCTATTTTTGCCTGTTCCACGATTTTCTTCGCACGTTCTTTTGCCGCATCTGTTAAGCGATCCTTCTGCTCTTCAAATTCTGCAAGCTTGGCATTTAATTCTTTTCTCAGCTGCTCTGTTTCCAGTAACACATCATGAGTCCGTTCCGCATCTTTTTCCGACTGCACACGACTGGTTTCCAATGAAGCAATCATGGAATCTACTTCTCCGCGGTTCTCTCCGGTAAAACTTTTTGCCCGGTCAATAATATGGTTATGCAAACCGAGTCGCTTTGAAATCTCAAACGCATTACTTCGTCCTGGCACGCCGATTAACAGGCGATACGTCGGACTCAGCGTATCAATATCAAATTCCACACTGGCATTCGCCACTCCGGGACGGTTATAGCCGTAAGCTTTTAATTCTGGGTAATGAGTCGTCGCCATGACACGCGCCCCGCTGCCATGAACTTCATCCAAGATCGAGATTGCCAAAGCAGCCCCTTCTTGCGGATCAGTACCTGAACCTAATTCATCAAATAATAATAATGAACGATCATCGAATTTCTTCAGAATATCCACTATATTAACCATATGAGAGGAGAACGTACTCAGACTTTGCTCAATCGACTGCTCGTCCCCTATATCAGCGTAAATCGAATCGAACACAGCAATTTCTGAACCATCCAACACAGGAATCGGTAGTCCGGCCTGTGCCATCAGTGTACAGAGTCCTACCGTTTTTAGTGTTACCGTCTTACCGCCTGTATTTGGTCCCGTAATAACGATCGTTGTAATCTCGTCACCAAATTCAATCGTATTGGCAACCGCTTCTTCGATCGGCAATAGCGGGTGGCGCGCTTTGGCAAGACGCATATAACCATTCTGATTCACTTCGGGCTTCGTACATTTATTTGCAGTTCCATATTTCGCTTTCGCTAAAATAACATCTACTTCGGCCAATAGCTGTACCAACGTAAATAAATCATGCGCAACTGCTTGAACCTCTGCAGAAAGGGCAAGAAGAATTTTTTCGATTTCTTCCTGCTCCTTCACTTTCAAACTGCGGATTTCATTATTTGCCTGAACTACCGCATCGGGTTCAATGAAAAGTGTCTGGCCAGAAGAAGACATATCATGGATCACGCCGCCGTAATGGGAACGGTATTCCGCTTTTACCGGAATCACATATCGGTCATTCCGCATGGTGACTATGGCATCTGAAAGCATTTTGGAGGCGTTTTTCCCTCGCGTGTAACTTTCCAGTCTTTCTCTGACCCGGCTTTCCTGTATACGAAGGCCCTGCCGAACAGATCTTAATGCAGCAGATGCACTGTCTACTACCCTGCCGTTATCATCGATCGCTGCATTGATTTCATGTTCAAGTCCTGTCAGAATGGGCAGCGCTTCTTTACGGCCAATTAAATGCGGAATCGAAATCTCGCCTTCAGCAGTTACCGCTTCCAAAAACTGTCGCAAGATTCTGCTTGCACGGATAGTGTCTGCTATTTCCACTAACTCCATCGCGCTGAGCATCCCGCCAATTTGTGCTCGCTTTGCATGCGGTCGAATATCATGAATGCCACCCATCGGCACATTCCCTCGTATTCGAAGCAAAGCTAATCCTTCATCTGTCTCTTCCAATAAACGCTGAACATCCTCTAATTGATGGGATGGAACTAGCTGCTCCACATGTGAACGTCCTGCTGACGATGTACACTGGGCAGCCACTTGCTCAATAATCTTATCAAATTCAAGTGTTTTTAAGACACGTTTTTCCAATGTCTTACACTTCCTTTCATTTACGGATAACGTTCTTGATGAATGTTTCTACCGACCATGTATTGATTACTTGCTCAGCCGGAAGCCATGCTTTTTGTGCATATTCTACGCCAATCGGCATATAATCCAATTGCTCTGTAGCATGAGCATCTGTATTGATCGCTATATTGACGCCTGCTTCTTTTGCCATAAGTAGATGCTCTGTGCGCAAGTCCAGACGGTATGGGTTGGCATTGACCTCTAATATTTTCCCGTATTCGCTAGCCCACTTGATCAGCTGCTCCATGTCAGGATCATAGCCTTCCCGCTGTCCAATAATGCGGCCGGTCGGGTGTGCAATCATATGAACGTACGGATTTTTGCATGCAGAATGCAGCCTTTCCATAATCTGTTCCTGCGGCTGATTGAAACTCGAATGAATGGATGCAATAACAAAATCCAGTTGTTCCAGGATTTCATCATCAAAGTCCAATGTGCCGTCCGGTAAAATATCCATTTCAGTTCCACAGAACACTTCTATATCATCGTACTTTACACTGACTGTACGGATTTCTTCTATTTGTTTCAGCAGCCTTTCAGGTGTTAATCCGTTAGCTACTTTTAAATATTGGGAATGATCGGTGATGACCATATGTGAATAACCTTTCGCACGGCAGGCTTCCACCATTTCTTCTATTGAATAACCACCGTCGGACCATGTCGTGTGCATATGCAAATCAGACGTAATTAATTCGGGTGATACCAACGTTGAAATTTCATTTGCCCGGTCTATTTCGGTTCCGTCTTTGCGAATACTCGGCGGAATGAAAGGCAGATCAAAATAAGCATAAAACTCTTCTTCGCTAGTAAAAGTTTGAACCTCTCCTGATTCGTCTTCTACACCATATTCACTGATTTTCAGTTTCCGGCTTTTCGCAAGCTGACGCATTCGGACATTATGTGCCGCAGACCCAGTGAAGTGATTCAATGCCGAGGCAAATTGTTCATTTGTCACGAAACGAAAATCTGCATCAATGGCGTTTTCCATATCAAGTGAGATCGATAGTTTTGAATCTCCTCCGGCAATCACTTTTTCAATCGGCAATGCAGCAAGTATTTTTTCACGAACCGTTGAAGGTTGTTCCGTCACCAGAATCCAATCAACGTCAGAGCTTTCCTCTTCACGTCTGCGATAACTGCCTGCCACATGAAACTTCTCAATTTCTTCAATTAACTGCAATTCTTTTTCAACGAAATCGACAACCTTTTCCACTTGCCAGATTGGTGTTTTACCTGAGCGCTCTGCAAGCACTTCAATTTCTCTTAATAAGTTTTCTTCTGTCTTTTTACCGAAGCCCGGCACTTTACTCACTTTTTGCTCTTCACATGCCTGACGCAGCGCTTCCACTGAATCAATATTCAGCGCTTCTCTCAGCTTGGCAATCTTTTTGCCGCCTAATCCAGGAATATTCAGCATCGGAATCAAGCCTTTGGGCACCTGATCTTCTAGCTCTTTAAGCACTTCAGATGAACCGTTTTCCATTAAATCTGTGATGACTGCACCCGTTCCTTTTCCGATTCCTTTCAATGAAAGAATATCGTCCATTTCAGTCAGGCTTCTCGTATCCAATTCCAAAACAGAGGCCGCTTTTCTGAAAGCCGCCACTTTGAAATGATTTTCTCCAAGCAGTTCCATATATAACGCTATTTTTTCAAAAGTACGGATAATCGTCTTTTTATTCAAATCAATATCCTCCTCACTCTGTTAAAAAAGCTTCCACGCTAACGGGAAGCTGTCGTTTCATATGTACTTTCATCAGCCTACGTACACAAACCACCAATTTTTAATTGCCGATGAAATAATCGGTGTGTGTTCAAACATCGCCTTTGCCAGTAATGAATGGCGAAGAGAATTTTGAATAATTTCTATTGGCAAAATCGCCAAGATAGATAAAAAGAAAAAGATGATGAAGTAAAATTCAATAAATCCAAAACCAGCACCAAATAGACGGGCACCAAAGCCTAATACCGGTAAATGTTTTAAGAAGTCCAACATCGAGCCAATTAACTGAAGCGCCAATTTAACTGCTACAAAAATAAAAATAAATGCGATTAAGCGATAAAATGTCATATCTAAATCTAAATGATCAAATGTCCAGCTTAATTTCGCATCCGCCGTCGCTCCCGGATAAGGTATCCACAGGATCAACTTTTCTGCCAGCGGCTTGTAATACA